>NZ_JACTVA010000071.1 GCF_014490485.1 Teichococcus aerophilus
CGCCGAGGCGCTGCGGGCGCTGGCGGCGGTGCTGCCCGGCGCCGCCCCGGCGGCGGAGGCAGCGCCCATGGCGCCGCCGCCCCCCAGTATCCCGGAGGCGGCTTCAGGCCCTGTCGCGGATGCCGCTGTGCCGGACGCCGCGCCGGTCGAGTATCTCCGCATCAACGCGACGCAGATCGAGACTCTCTCCACCGCCGTGCACGCGCTGTCCGAGGAAGTCTCCCGCCAGGCCGGGCTGGAAGCCGGGCTGCGCGGGCTGGAAGGCGAGCTGGACGGGCTGCGGCGGGAATGGGAGGCGTTGCTGCGCACCCAGGCCGACCCGCGCCTGCGCCAGGCGGAACGCGGGCTGGCCCGCCTCTCCCGAACCGCCGCGCGGCTGCGGCGGGAACACCGCGCCCATAGCTGGACCGCCGAGGCCGCCGCGCAGCGCGTGCGCGACCAGGTGGAGACCATCGCCCTGGTGCCGGCCGAGACCATCCTCGGCCCCTTGGGCCGCATGGCGCGGGAACTGGCGCGGGAAGCCGGGCAGGATGTCTCCGTGCGGTTGGAGGGGATGGACCTGCAGGCCGACCGCCGCGTGCTGCAGACGCTGAAGGACCCGGTGCTGCACCTGTTGCGCAACGCCATCAGCCACGGCGTGGAAGCGCCGGAGGAACGCGCCGCGCGCGGCAAGCCGGCCAAGGCCGAGATCGTCCTGCGCCTGTCCGGCCGTGGCGGCCTGCTGGTGCTGACGGTCGGCGATGACGGGCGCGGCCCCGACCTCGCGCGGATCGAGGCGACGGCGATCCGCCAGGGCCTGCTGCCGGAACGTGCGCCCGGCGCGCCCCCGCCGCATCCGGACCGCCTGCTGGCGCTGGTGTTCGAGCCCGGCTTCTCCACCGCCGCCGAGATCGACCGGCTGTCCGGCCGCGGCATGGGCCTGTCCGTGGTGGCGGAGGCCGCGCGGCGGCTGCGCGGCGACGCATTGATGCGCGCCCGCCACTCCGGCGGCGGCACGCTGGTGGAAATCGCGGTGCCGTTCTCCGCCGCCCGCCAGCGCCTGCTGCTGGTGGAAGCGGACGGGCAGACCTACGGCGTGCCAAGCCATGGCGTGGAGCGCCTGCTGCGCCTGCCTGTCTCGACGGTGGAAAGCGTCGAGGGCCAGGCAGTCATCCGCATCGAAGCGGGCGGGCAGGACGTTGTGGTTCCCGTGATCGCCCTGCCCGCCCTGCTCGGCGCGTCCTCCGCCACCATTCCGGTGGAGGGCGGCCACGTGAACGCCATGCTGCTGCGCCGCGGCCAGCGCCGCTGCGCCGTGGCGGTGGAGGCGGCGCGGGACGTGCAGACCCTGCTGGTGGACAGCCTGGAGGCCCCCGGCCTGGATGCCGAGCTGGTCAGCGGCGTGGCGCCGCGGGAGGGCGACCTGGCCGTGCTGGTGCTGAGCCCGGAAGGGCTGGTCGGCCGCTGGCTGCGGGACGAAGGCCATGTCGGCGCCGGCGCGCTGGGCCTGGCCCCGGTGCCGGAGCGGCAGGCGACGCGCACCATCCTGGTGGTGGACGATTCCATCACCACCCGCACGCTGGAGAAGAGCATCCTGGAAGCCCAGGGCTACCGCGTGCTGCTCAGCGTCGATGGGCTGGACGCGCTGAACCTGCTGCGTGGCGGGGAAGACGTGGTGGACCTCGTCGTCGCCGACGTGGAGATGCCGCGCATGGACGGCTTCGCGCTGTTGCAGGCGGTGAAGAACGACCCGAGGCTGGCGCCTCTGCCGGTAATCCTGATGACCTCCCGCACCGATCCGGAAGATATCCGGCGCGGGCTTGATCTCGGTGCGGGTGCCTATATAGCCAAGCAGAAATTCGACCAGCGGGAGTTGCTGGCAACGATCGGCCAGATGCTTTGATGAAGTCCGGACTCCCTCTCTCCCCTGTGCGCGTCATGATCGTCGAGGATTCCCTCGTCATGCGACGGCTTCTGGCGCACATCGTCTCGCGCGATCCGCGCCTGGCGCTGGCCGCCGCCGTGGCCTCGGCCGAGGAAGCGCTGCAGGAATTGCCGCGCGTGCGGCCGGACGTCATCTCGATGGATATCCGCCTGCCCGGCATGGATGGGCTGGAGGCGACGCGCCGCATCATGGCGGAGCACCCGACGCCCATCGTCGTCATCGCCGGCGCCGTGCAGGACGAGAGCTTCAACATTTCCATGAACGCGCTGCGGGCCGGCGCGCTCTCGGTCGTCGAGAAGCCGGTGGGCATCGAGACGGGCGGGCACGAGCAGATCGCCGAGACCATCTGCACCCAGCTCTACATCATGAGCCAGGTGCCGGTGATCCGGCAGCGCCCCTCCATTGCCCCCCGGCTGCGCCCGCCCTTGCCGGACGCGGCGCCGCGCCCGGCCCAGGCGCCGGCGGTGCTGGCCATTGCCGCCAGCACCGGCGGGCCGCCTGCGCTGGCCCAGGTGCTGGGCGCGCTGCCCGTGGATTTCCCGCTGCCGGTGCTGCTGGTGCAGCACATGGGCGCCGCCTTCATGGAAGGGTTCGCGAACTGGCTGGACGGGCTGGTGCCGCTGCCGGTGCGCCTGGCGGAGGAAGGCACTGTCCCTAAACCCGGCCATGTCTATGTCGCGCCAGGAGACCGGCACCTGCTGCTCTCGCCGCAGAACACGCTGCGGCTGAGCCTGGAGAAGCCCATCGCCAGCCAGCGGCCTTCCGCCACCCTGCTGTTCCGCAGCGTCGCCACCGCCGCCGGCGCGCGGGCGCTGGGCGTGCTGCTGACCGGCATGGGGGAGGACGGCGCCATCGGGCTGGCCGAGATGCGGCAGGCCGGCGGCTACACCATCACCGAGAACGAGAGTACCGCGGTGGTCTACGGCATGCCGGCGGCGGCGGTCCGCCTCGGCGGGTCCAGCCTCAGCCTGCCGCTGCCGGCGATCGGGCCGCGCCTGCTCCAACTCGCACGCAAGGAGGCCTTCGGATGAATGCCGGACGCCACGACATCCTGCTGGTCGAGGACTCGGAGACCCAGGCGCTGCAGATGCGCCACCTGCTGGAGGCCGAGGGCTTCGGCGTGCAGCGCGCCGCGACGGCCGAGGCGGCGCTGGAAGCGCTGAACGGCCCGCTGCCGGACCTCGTCATCGCCGACTATCACCTGCCCGCCATGAATGGCGACGAGATGGTGCGGCAGATCCGCCTGAACAGCCGCACCCGCACCCTGCCCGTGCTGATGCTGACCGAGGCGCGGGAGCGGGACCTGGAGCGCCACGGGCTGGAAAGCGGCTCCGACGCCTATGTGCCGAAATCGGCGGCGCCGGACCTGCTGCTGGCACGGCTGCGCGCCCTGCTGCGCGGCCGCGTGGACGCCACCCTGGCCGAGCCCTCCGGCAGCACCTTCCGCCGCACCCGCATCCTCGTGGTGGAGGACAGCCCGACCCAGCGCCTCGCCCTCAGCGCCCAGCTGCAGCGGGAAGGCCACGCGGTAGAGGCCGTGGCAACGCCGGAGGCCGCCCTGGCCGCCCTGGCCGCCAAGCCCGGCCCCGAGGCCGGGGCGTTCGACGGCGTGCTGCTGAACGCCGCCACCGCCGGCTTCGACGGCGTCGCCCTGGCGGCGCGGCTGGATGGCTTCCGCGCCAAGGCCGCCTCCCCTTTCCAGATCGTGGCTCTGGTGCGCGATGGCGTGGCGGGGGTGGAGGAGCAGGCGCTGCTCGCCCGGCTGTTCGCCGCCGGGGCGGACGACCTGATCCCCAGCCCGGCCCCGGCCGAGGTGCTCAGCGTGCGGCTGCGCGCCGCCCTGCGCCGCAAGCTGCTGCTGGAGGAGGAGCGCCGCGCGGCGGAGACGCTGCGCGAACAGGCGCTGACCATCGCCCACGCCGAGGCGAAGGCCGCGATGGCCGAGGCGCTGGCCAGCACGAATGCCGAGTTGGAAGCCACCAACAAGGAACTTCGCGAAACCCAGACGCGGCTGGTGCAATCCGCCAAGATGGCGTCGCTGGGTGAGCTGGTGGCTGGCATCGCGCACGAGATCAACAACCCGCTCGCCTTCATCCAGGCGCACCAGGGCACGGTGGAGCGCCTGCTGGGCCAGGTGGAGGCGTTGCTGCCGGCGGAGAGCGAGGCCGCGCCTCTGGTGGCCCGTGGCCGGGACCGCGCCCAGTCCATGACGCTGGGCCTGGCACGCATCCAGGACCTGGTGGCCAATCTCCGCCGCTTCTCCCGCCAGGATGACGGCGCCTTCCAGCTGGTGAAGGTGCCCGAGGCGGTGGAGACGGTGCTGACCCTGCTCGGCCCCAAGCTGGGAGACCGGGTGATCGTGGAGCGCGACCTGCGCGGGGTGGAGGAACTGGTTTGCCTGCCCGCCCTGTTCAACCAGGTGGTCATGAACCTCGTCAGCAACGCGGCGGATGCCATTCCCGGCCAGGGCCGCATCGTCATCGGCACGCGCAGCGACTGGCGCAGCTACACCATCACCATCGCCGATAGCGGCCCCGGCGTGCCGGAGGCGCTGCGCGACCGCGTCTTCGAACCCTTCTTCACCACCAAGGCGATCGGCCAAGGGACTGGCCTTGGGCTCGCCATCGCCTACAATGTGGTTTCGGCGCATGAGGGCACGATCACCGTGGGCACGTCGCCGGAGGGCGGCGCCTGCTTCACGGTCAGCGTGCCGATGCGGACTGAACCCTGAGCTGATGGATGCCATGACCAACCGGACGAGTGGCAAGCTGCGACGGGGAACCTTGCTCGTCGTCGATGACGAGCCCGAGATCCTCACCGCGCTGGAAGATCTGTTCGAAGAGGATTTCCGCGTCCACGCGGCCACGTCCGGCGCGGAGGGCCTGGATATTCTGCGCCGCTCGCCGGAGGTGGATGTCATCATCTCCGACCAGCGCATGCCGGGCATGACCGGCGACGCCTTCCTGGCCCAGGCACGCGAGATCACGCAGGCGGAGGCGCTGCTGCTGACCGGCTACGCGGAGCTGGAGGCGGTGATCAGCGCCGTCAACAAGGGCCGCATCGCCTTCTACGCCCCCAAACCCTGGGACCCGGCTTCCCTGCGCAGCATGGTGATGAGCGCCATGGAGCGCCACCGCCTGGCCCGCGCGCTGGAGACCGAGCGCGCCCTGCTGCGCGGCCTGCTGGATGCCTCGTCCGACGCGCTGTCCTTCAAGGATGTCTCCGGCCGCTTCGTCCGGCTCAACAGCGCCAAGGCGCAGGCGCTGGGCGGGGATACGGAAAGCCTGCTCGGCCAGCAGGAAACCAGCCTGCTGCCGCCCGAGCAGGGCGCCGAGCTGGCGCTGGCCGAGGCCGCCGTGATCGAGAGCGGCCACGGCACCGACGACATCGTGCAGAAGCAGGATGGCGCGCAGACCCGCTGGGTGCGCGTGCAGCGCCTGCCCATCCTGGACCGGCACGGCGCGCTGACCCATCTGGCCACTTTCGAGCACGACCTGACCGAGCAGCGGAATCTGGAAGACCGCCTGCACCAGGCGGAGAAGATGCAGGCGCTGGGCACCATGGCCGGCGGCGTCGCGCACGACTTCAATAACCTGCTGACCGCCATCATGGGCAGCCTGGACCTGATGATGCATGGCGGGCCCAAGGATGCCCGGCAGGAGATGCTGCTCAAGACGGCGATCACCGCCGCCGAGCGCGGCTCCGCCCTCACCCGCCGCCTGCTGAGTTTCAGCCGCAAGCGTGAGCTGCTGCTGCGCCCCACCGACGTCAACGCCATGGTGCGGGAGATGGAGGCGTTGCTGGCCCGCAGCCTGGGCGAGGATGTCAGCCTGGCCTACGCCCTGGACGAAGCGCCCTGGCCCGCCATCGCCGACCCGGAGCAGTTCAGCCTGGCCCTGCTGAACCTGTGCATCAACAGCCGGGATGCCATGCCGGACGGCGGCACCATCACCCTCTCCAGCCGCAATGCCACCCTGGCCGAGGCCGAGGTGCAGGATCTGCCGGCCGGCGACTATGTCGTCGTCGGCGTCGCCGATACCGGCACCGGCATGACGCCGGACATCATCGCCAAGGCGTTCGAGCCGTTCTTCACCACCAAGGATGTCGGCAAGGGCACCGGGCTCGGCCTCTCCATGGTCTACGGGCTGGTGCGGCAATCGGGCGGCGCCGTCGTCATCTCCAGCCAGCCCGGCCGCGGCACGCTGGTGGAGATGGTGCTGCAACGCTCCACCAAGCCGCTGCGCCCGGCCCACCAGCCCGGCGAGGGCGGCGCGCCGCACGGCCCCACCGCACGCGTGCTGCTGGTGGATGACGACCCCGGCGTGCGCGGTGTGACCGCCACCTTCCTCAACGAACTCGGCCACCACACCGTGGAGGTCGGAGATGCCACCGCCGCCCTGGCCCTGCTGGACAAGGGCGAGCCGATCGACCTGCTGGTCACCGACTACGCCATGCCGGGCATGAGCGGGCTGGAACTGGCCACCCAGTTCCGCAGCCGGCGGCCGGACGTGCCCATCCTCATGCTCTCCGGCTACGCCGACCCCACCAGCGTGCCCCGCACCTTCCCACTCCTGCGCAAGCCCTTCCGGCAGGCGGACCTGGCCCGGCGGGTGGCGGAGCTGCTGAAGAGGGATTGAGAGGTTTGAGAAGTGGAGGGAAGGCCGGGGAAGGAAATCCCCGGACCTTACTTCTTTCTTTTTCGAGTTTCTGCCGGGGTTGCTGCTGAGGGCATGGTGCTGAGTGACGGCTGGGTGCGCCGTAGGCCCTGGACCTCCGGCGACTGAGGGTTCAGCCCTAATGGCTCATTTTAAGTATCATCAAAAGCGTCCGCTCTCATTCCTGCAGCGAAACGCCGAACTGGCAGAAAAAAGAAGGGGTCCGGGAAATTCGTTCTCCGGCCTTCCCCTTCATCCCCGCCCCGTCAGCAGGGCGTATCGTCGCTCAGCACCAGTTGCAGCACCACCAGGTCCAGCCAGCGGCCGAACTTGCAGCCCACCTGCGGCATGTGGGCGACGCGGGTGAAGCCCAGCTTCTCGTGCATGTGCAGGGAGCGAGCGTTCTCTGCATCGACGGAAGCGACGAGGACGTGCTTGCCGCGGGAGCGGGCCTGTTCGACCAGCGTGGCCACCAGGGTCTGGCCGACGCCGCGGCCGCGTGCGTCGGCGCGGACATGGACGGAGTGCTCCACCGTGTGGCGGAAGCCGGCCCAGCCGCCGCGGAAGTCACCGAAGCTGGCGAAGCCGAGGATGCTGCCGTCCCGCAGGCATTCCGCCACCAGCACAGGGTAGCCCAGGGCACGGCGGTGGTGGAGCCAGACCAGCCGTTCCTCCAGCGACTCGGGCCGGTCGGTATAGACGGCGGTGGTGGTCAGGATGATGTCGTTGAGGATGGCGAGGATGCCGGGCGCATCCTGGTCCTCCGCCATGCGCAGCACCCAGCCTTGCTGGTTCTGCGGAAACGGGCTCAACGCCACGGCCTCCACCCATGCGCTAAGGCGTGGTGACGCGGTAGCTGGCCATGGGTGCGGGACATGGGGGTGGCTCGTTCCGGTGCACAACAGCGGAGTTATTTTTAGCAGGTCTCGCAACGAGCGAAATTACGCATTGCGGCCATGCAATTATTGCCTCCGGGGTCGTAACGACACCGATAAATGCAAAACTGGAACGTAAATTCCGACCCGGCGGCGGCGGCGGGCGCCGCGCACGAAAAAGGCCCGGGCGATTCCTCGCCCGGGCCTGGGTCATGGAGTGGCTGTGGGCGCTTACTCGGCGGCGACCAGCAGCTCCGTCGCGCGGCCATGGGCCAGGCGCTCGTAGAGGTCCACATAGTCCTGCGCCATGCGGCGGGCGGTGAAGCGCGCCTCGAACTGCTGGCGCACCCGGGCGCGGGACAGCGCCTTCACGCGGTCCACCGCCGCGATGGCTTCCTGCATGGTGTCCACCGCGTAGCCGGTGATGCCCTCGTCCACGACTTCCGGCACCGAGCCGTGGCGGAAGGCGATGACGGGCGTGCCGCAGGCCATCGCCTCGATCATCACCAGGCCGAACGGCTCCGGCCAGTCGATCGGCGTCAGCAGGGCGGTGGCGCCGGAGAGGAATTCGGGCTTCTGCTGCTCGTTGATCTCGCCGATGAACTCCACCAGCGGATGGTCCATCATCGGGCGGATCTTCTGCTCGTAGTAGTCGACATCCGCCCGGTCCACCTTGGCCGCGATCTTCAGCTTCGTGTTGGTGGCGATGGCGATCTCGATGGCGCGGTCGCAGCGCTTCTCGGGCGCGATGCGGCCCAGGAAGGCCAGGTAGCCCGGCTTGGTATCCGTGCGCGGCGTCAGCAGGTGCTCCGGCAGGCCGTGATAGATGGTCGAGGCGAAGTTCGCCTGCGGCAGCGGCTTGCGCTGGTCGTTGGAGATGGAGACCACCGGGACGTCGCGGAAGGCATCGAACACCGGCTGCAGCTCCGGCAGGTCCAGCCGGCCGTGCAGCGTCGTCACCATCGGCGTGCCCTGGCGGGAGAACAGCGAGAACGGCAAGTAGTCCAGGTGGAAGTGCAGCATGTCGAACTCGTGCCGGCGGCGGTACACCGTCTCCAGCATCAGGGCCAGCGGCGCATTGGTATCGCGCACGGAGGGGTCGAGGCGCAGGGCCTTGGCGCTCATCGGCGCCAGGGTCGCCGCCGTCACCGAATCGCCGCTGGCGAAGAGCGTGACCTCATGGCCGAGCTCCACCAGGCCCTCGGTCAGGTAGGACACGATCCGCTCGGTGCCACCATACAGCTTCGGGGGCACGGCTTCCGTCAGGGGAGCGATCTGGGCGATACGCATCGGGTCGGTACTCCGTCAATGACATGGCCCCCTTGGGGGTCTGATCCGCAATCTGGGTCACGAATACGGTAGGGATTCGGCACAGTTCGCCACGATTTCGACGTGATGGCGTTGTTCCATGCATATCAACGCAGATGCGGCGTGACTCACGAGCATGTGCTGACAGCGGATGAACAGGAGGCCCTGGCCCCCATGCAGCCCACCGAGACCCAGTCCCAGATGCCCGATACCGCCACGCGCCAGGCGCAGAAGGACGATGTGCTGCGTTACGCGCACCGCCCGGTGGCCTACCTGCTGCGCCACATGAAGCCGCATGCCGGGTCGCATATCGCGATCATGCTGTCGGTGCTGGGTGCGGTCGGCTGTTCGGTGGGCGCCAACTACGCGGTCAAGAACCTGATCGACACGCTGTCCGGCAACCCGTCCCAGGTGGCGGCGGCGGCAGTGTGGACGGCCTTCGCCATCCTGGCCGGCATCATCACGGCGGACAACATGCTGTGGCGCGTCGGCGGCTGGATCGCGGCGGACCGCTTCCCGCGCGCCACCGCCTCGATGAGGGCCGAGCTGTTCCGCCACCTCGCGGGCCACGCGCCGGGCTACTTCGCCAACCGCTCCGCCGGCACGCTGGCCAGCCGGATCAGCGCGACGGGCACCGCGGGCTTCACCCTGCTGCAGAATTTCACCTGGCACACCGTGCCGCCCGCCGTGGCGGTGGTGCTGGCCATCGGCTTCCTGTCCTCGGTCGACCCCATCATGGCGGGCTGCCTGGTGCTGGCGGCCGGTGCGCTGGCGGCCGGCGTGGCCTTCCTGGGCCGCAAGGGCGAGAAGCTGCATGACGGCTTCGCCGGCCGTGCCGCCGCCGTGGACGGCCAGCTGGTCGACGTCGTGCAGAACTTCGCCCTGGTCCGCGCCTTCGGTGCCTTCGGCCGCGAGTCGGCCCGGTTGGACGGTGCCCTCGGCGCCGAGACCGGCGCCCGCCGCGCCAGCCTGCGCTACCTGGAGAAGCTGCGCCTGGTGCACGGTGCCGCCACCGCGGTACTGACCGCCTGCCTGCTCGGCTGGGCCGTGCATCTGTGGCAGATCGGCCGCGCCACCACCGGCGACATCGTGCTGGTCTGCACCCTGGGCTTCACCATCCTGCATGCCAGCCGCGACCTGGCGATGGCGCTGGTGGACCTGACCCAATACGTGGCCCGCATGCGGGAGGCCCTGGGCGCCCTGCTGGTGCCGCACGACATGCCGGACGCGCAGAATGCCGGCCGCCTGGCCGCAACGGGTGGCGAGGTGATCTTCAACAACATCACCTTCCGCTACCCCGCCGCCCCCGCCGGCAGCGCGCCGATCCTGCGCAACCTGCAGCTGGATATCCCGGCCGGGCAGAAGGTCGGCGTCGTCGGCCGCTCCGGCGCCGGCAAGTCCACGCTGCTGACGCTGCTGCAGCGCCACGCCGCGCCGCAGGAAGGCGCCGTGACCATCGATGGCCAGGACATCGCCAACGGTACCCGGGAGAGCCTGGCGGACATGATCGCGGTGGTCCCGCAGGACGTCTCGCTCTTCCACCGCACGGTGCTGGAGAACATCCGCTACGCCCGCCCCGACGCCACCGATGCCGAAGTGCTGGAAGCTGCCGAGGCCGCCCGCTGCCGCGAGTTCATCGAGGCGCTGCCGGAAGGCTTCGACACCATCGTCGGCGACCGTGGCGCCAAGCTCTCCGGTGGCCAGCGGCAGCGGCTGGCGATCGCCCGCGCCCTGCTGAAGAACGCGCCGATCCTGCTGCTGGACGAAGCGACCTCCGCGCTCGACTCGGAGAGCGAGGCCGAGGTGCAGGTGGCGCTGGACCGGCTGATGGAAGGCCGCACCGTGATTGCCGTGGCCCACCGCCTCGCCACCCTGTCCAACTTCGACCGCATCGTGGTCATGGAAGGTGGCCAGGTGGTGCAGGACGGCTCGCCCGAGATGCTGGTGCGCCGCCCCGGCCCATACCAGGACATGGTGCGCCGCCAGTCCGAGGCACTGATGGCCGCGTGAGGCAATTCAGCCTCGGTGAGTTCGGGAAAGGGGGTCGCGGTCATCGCGGCCCCCTTTCTCTATTATATGGCGCACGCCAGGGAGGGCTCTGCCCTCCTTGGACCCCTCCCGCCGGGGTGCCAGGGTCACCCCAGACCCCGCCATAAGTTTGGCATTCGACACTCTGCGGTTGCGCTGAGGGTTGTGCCCCTGGCGATGAATGTCTGGCCTGCTTGGGCTATTGGGATTCATTGAAGGGGCTTTTGGCAACGGCAGCACAGGGCCGCCCAAGCCCAGGACAATCTTGCAGCAGGGTCCGGGGTGGACGTTCACCCCGGCGGGGTCCAGGAGCAGCGCCCCTGGCCAGTACCCAGCATTCAGTCCCTGCTAGCCGCCCGCCGGGACAGCCCGCGGGCCATCCAATAGCCTAGCATGCCGCTGATGGGCGCGGCGGGCAGCACCAGGACCCAGCCGGCATGGACATTGTTGACCACCAGCCCCAAGCCGATACCCAGCATCAGGCCGCCCACCAGGCTACCTGTCACCCCGGCCTTCAGGCCCAGAACCAGTATTTCTTCGCGCGTCACCATGGAATCGGCAGTAGGCGGCGGCTGGAGGTTTGACAAGCCTGATCCCGGGCGGGTAAAGGCGCGCTCCCTTCCGGGAAAGCGGACGCAGGCTTGTCCTGCGCGCCCGCCCTTGGCATGCCCGCCTCGGGACTACCGGGACAAATCGCCCCTCGGGGCAGCGACATCTGTTCATAAGGACGGGTCGCGTACGAAGAAGGAGCCCGCCGCATGACGAAGCGCGCGGAAAGCAAGTACAAGATCAATCGCCGCCTTGGCGTGAACCTGTGGGGCCGTGCGAAGTCCCCGGTTGCCAAGCGCGAGTACGGCCCCGGCCAGCACGGCCAGCGCCGCAAGCAGAAGCCGACTGACTTCGGCATCCAGCTGATGGCCAAGCAGAAGCTCAAGGGCTACTACGGCAACATCGGCGAGAAGCAGTTCCGCAAGTACTACGAGGAGGCCGTGCGCCGTAAGGGCGACACCTCCGAGAACCTGATCGAGCTGCTGGAGCGCCGCCTGGACGCCGTGGTCTACCGCCTGAAGCTGGCGATGACCCCGTTCGCTGCCCGCCAGTTCGTCAACCACGGCCACATCACGGTCAACGGCAAGCGCGTCAACATCCCCTCCTATCTCGTCAAGGACAACGACGTGATCGAGGTGAAGGAGAAGTCCAAGCAGCTGGTCGTGCTGCTGGATGCCGCGCAGTCCGGCGAGCGTGACGTTCCCGAGTACCTGGAAGTCGACCACCGCCAGATGAAGGGCCGCTACCTGCGCGCCCCCAAGCTGTCCGATGTGCCGTACCCGGTGCAGATGGAACCGAACCTGGTCGTCGAGTTCTACTCGCGCTGATACCGGCGGGGCCCCGGCCCCGCCCCGCCTCTCCCCGGAGAGGCAAAGACAGGGAGCACCCCACGGTGCTCCCTTTTTTTGTGCCCGGCGTACCGCGCCAGGGACCCCGCCGGCTTTCAGATAAGGGAAGCGAGCGGAGAAGGCCGGGGAAGGAATTCCCCGGGCCCCTTCTTTTTTCTGCGCGTTTGGGACGGCGCTGGAGACTGAGAGCGGACGCTGCTTGATGATTTCATCAATGGGCCACCCGGGCTGAACCCCCAGTCGCCGGAGGTCCCAGACCTCCGGCGTATCCAGCCGGGTCTCAGGACCAACCGCCCAACAGCCCTGCCCGAAAACTCGAAAAAGCAAAAGAAGGGGCCCGGGGAATTCCTTCCCCGGCCTTCTCCCCTCCACCACCAAAGACCTTTCAGACCCGAAGCGCCCGGATCTCCTCCTCCAGCCCGTCCGGCGTGACCAGCCAGCGCGCATCGGTTTCCAGGGCGGCGGAGAGGCGTTGGCGGTAGCTGGCGCGGGGGATTTCCAGGGCGCCGAACTGGGTCAGGTGGGTGGTGATGAACTGGGTATCCAGCAGCACGAAACCACCCAGCCGCAGCCGCGCCACCAGATGCACCAGCGCGACCTTGGAGGCATCGCGCACCCGGCTGAACATGCTCTCGCCAAAGAACACGCCGCCCATGGCCACGCCATACAGGCCACCGACCAGCCGGTCGTTCTGCCAGACTTCCACCGAGTGGCCGACGCCCAACTCGTGCAGCGCGGTGAACAGCGCTTCGATCTCCGGGTTGATCCAGCTGTCCTCCCGCCCCGGGGCGGGCGCGGCGCAGAGGGTGATGACGCGGCTGAAGGCGGTATCGGCGGTGACGGTGAAGCCGCCGGAGAGGACGGTGCGGGCCAGCCGGCGCGGCAGGTGGAAGCCCTGCAACGGCAGGATGCCGCGCATCTCGGGGTCCAGCCAGTAGAGCCGGCCGGCATCACGTGACTCGGCCATGGGGAAGAGGCCGGCCCTGTAGGCCCGCAGCAGCAATTCGGGGGTGATCCGCACCGGGTGCCGTGTCACAGGGTTCATGATGGGCCCGGAAGCCATGCGGGCGCCAGCCTCACGCCGGTCTCATGCGGGGCGGGGCGGCAGGCGGGCGTAAATACGGTCCGCCAGCGCGTGGTAGTTCTCATCGAAATGGTGGCCGCCTTTGATGCCGATGATCTGCGCCGGCGGGGAGCGGAAGGCGAGGCAGCCGGTATCGGCCGTCTCGTCCGTGCCATAGACGCACTGGACCAGCTCCGGCGGCAGGTTGGGCACGTCCGGCAGGGTGGGCACGGCGGTCGGGCGGCTCATGCCCAGGAAGTCGCCGATGCGGATCTCGAAGGCCGCTTCCTTGGCGAAGGCCAGCAGGGAGATCAGCACCACGCGGTCCCGCGTTTCTTGCTTCAGGCGCGGCCAGGTGCCGGGCATGATGTCGGCGCCGAAGGAGTAGCCGATGATGGCCACCTTCGGGATGTCCCACTTCTCGACGTAGAGGGCGACGACGCGGTCGATCTCGGCGGCGACTTCCTCGGGCTGGCGGCGGGTCCAGAACCAGTTCAAGCAATCGAAACCAAGCACGGAAACGCCGCGGTCGCGGAAATTTCGGCCCATGGTGCGGTCGATATCCTGCCAGCCGCCGTCGCCGGAGAGGATCAGGGCGAAGACGTCCTTCCGCCCCTGCCCGCGTGCCGGCATCTCCACCAGCCAGCGGGAGGTATCGCGCGCGGCCAGCGCCGGGCGGGCCAGGGGCGCGCCCAACAGGGTGGCGGCGGTGCCCGCCAGCAGCATGCGTCGCTTCATCATCGTCCTACTTCCCGATCACGCCGCGCAATCCACCGGATTGCAGGGCCGCGACATCCGCCAGCACCACCCAGGGGTCCAGCCCGCCGGCGGTGCAGAGGTAGCGGGGCTCCCACACCGGGTCGAACTTCTCCTTGAAGGCGCGCAGGCCTTTGAAATTGTAGAAGCGCTCGCCCCGGCGGAACACCAGCCCGCCCAGCCGGTACCAGATCGGCGCCAGGCGGTGGGCGGCGAGGCCGGAAAGCGGCGCCATGCCAAGGTCGAAGAAGGCGTAGCCCTGTTCCTTGGCCACCAGCAGCAGGCGGGTGAACAGGAAATCCATGGTGCCCGGCGGCATGTCCGGCCGGTGGCGCATCAGGTCCACCGACATCTCGGTGCGGGCCTGGGGCGTATCCAGCAGCGTGGCGAAGGCGATGACGCGGCGGTCCGCCCCGCGCACCACCGCCACCGGCTGGCTGGCGACGTAGGCGGGCTCGAACGCCCCCAGGGAGAACGCCTTCTCCCGCGCATTGTGCTGGCTGAGCCAGAGGGTGGAGACTTCCTCCAGCTCCCGCAGGATGGGCGGCACCTCGGCGGGGCGGAGGATCTCGAAGGTCATCCCTTCCCGCTCCGCCCGGTTGATGGCGGTTCGTAGCGCCTGCCGTGCCTTGCCCTTCAGCTCGAAGGCCTCCAGGCGCACGCGGGCGGCCTCGCCCAGCTTCAGCGGCTGCAGCCCGGCATCGATGTAGAGCGGCAGGGTATCCGGCCGCACCTGGTAGAAGGCGGCGCGGCCGCCCTGGGCGTCGGCCAGCTCGACGAAGCGCCAGACCAGCTCCACCCGCTGCTTCTTCTCCCCCACCGGGTCGTAGAGCGCGATCCAGGACCGGCCGCGCCGGCCATACATGATGAAGGCGTCATTGCCGGGCGACATCAGCAACGCCTTGTCCCCCATGCGGACCAGGTTGGCGCCGGCGCTCTCCTGCCTCTCCACCACCGCGACGGCGGTCACCAGCTCGGAGGCCATGGGGCGGTAGGTGCGGGTCTGGGCCGGGCGCAACAGGCTCCACAGCCCGGCGGCACCGGCGATCAGCGCCACCGCCAGGGTGGCGCGCATGGCGCGGGGGGCATTCTCGTCCAGCTCGAACCGCCACCAGAGCTGGCGGGAGTACTCGACATCCCGGTGGGCGAAGAACAGCAGCCAGGTGGCGGCGGCGACCACGCAGGCCACCGCCAGCCACCAGCCGGGCGTCAGCGTCAGCATGGCGGCGCGGCGGTCGAACCGGCGGCGGGAGGTCAGCAGCGCCACAGCCAGCAGGGCCAGCAGACCGATCTCCAGCAGGCCACTGCCGCGCGCGGCGGAGAGCAGGATGCCGCCACCGGCCAGCAGCAGCGCCAGCCACCAGGCGCCATCCAGCCGGTGCACCAGCCCATAGGCGACGAACAGCAGCGCCAGCCCGCCGACGGAGGAGAGCAGGTGCGAGGCCTCGAACAAGGGCTGCGGCAGGTTGGGCAGGTTGAAGCCAGGAGCAAAACCCTCGACCGGCGGGGCGATGCCGCCCAGCAGCAGCGCCGTGCCCGCGGCGAAGGCCAGCACGCCGAGGAAGCGCGGCATCAGCCGGGTGGAAGCCCGCAACGCCCGCGCGCCGCCAGCCAGGGCGGGTACGCGGTGGCGGATCTCGAACCCGGTCAGCAGCAGAATGGCGGCGCCGAGCGGCAGGGCGAAATAGATGGCGCGGTACAGCAGCAGGGCGGCCGCCACCTGGTCCAGTGGCACGCCGGTGCCACGGAAGGCGATCAGCACCACCGCATCGAACACGCCGATGCCGCCCGGCAGGTGGCTGGCGGCACCGATGGCGATGGCGACGACATACAGGGCGACGAAGGAGGGCAGGTCCACCGCCCCCTGCGGCAGCAGCAGCCACAGCACCACCGCCGCCGCGCCGAGATCGACGACCGAGATCAGCCCCTGTGCCAGGATCAGCTTGAAGGAAGGCACCCGCAGCGTCAGCGGGCCGATGCGGATGGGGCCGCTCTGCAGCCGCCCCAGCACCGCCACGCCCGCCATGGCGCCCAACACCAGCGCCGCCCCGACCCGCAGCCAGCGCGCGGTCAGGCCGAACCATTCGGCCATGTGGCTGGCGGCCAGCAGCACGCCCAGCGCCGCCGCGAAGAAGATGCCCAGGCTGAAGCTGACGGTGACGAATACCAGCATGCGGGCGATCTGCTTGGGGTCCACCCCCGCCGCCGCGTAGATGCGCCAACGCACCGCGCTGCCGGTAAAGGCGCCGACGCCCATGCTGTTGCTGAGCGCGAAGCCGCAGAAGGAGGCCAGGGCGGCGATGCGGCGCGGCACCGGCGGCACCGGCCCGACATGCCGTACGGCCGACAGGTCGTAGCCCACCATCGCCGCGTAGCTGATGGCCGCCGCCAGCACCGCCGCTGCCATCGTGCCCCAGCTCTTCGCCGCCAGGGCGGTGGCCACGGCGTTGTAGTCCAGCTCCTCCGACAAATGGTGCAGGGCGAACACGGCCATGGCCGCCAGCACCAGCCCGGCCGCCAGCCACAGCCATGGCTTCAGCACCGCCAGCCGGCGCAGCCGGTCGGCGGTCCGGATCTCCGCCGGCTCCTCACGCAGGCGGCGCAGGGCCTCGGTGGACTCGGTGGGCGAGAAGCCGGTCATAAGGCTCTCCAGGCAGGCATCATCTTGGCGCCCATGTCCTTCATCGGCCTGGGCGCCAATCGCCCTTACCAACAGAACGGTACGGTGAAGCTATGGATGCCTGCCTCAAGTGGCAAAAGCGTGAAGGCGGTGTGCCAGCGCCAGGGCAAAGCCGGGCTGGCGGCATGTGGCGGCAGAGGAAGCAAGGCCGGGGAAGGAATTCCCCGGGCCCCTTCTTTATTTCTGCGAGTCTTTTGGGTGTGGCTGATGCTGCGTCGGCTCTTTAAAGCCTGGGCTGCGGCTGTACCGCAGGTCGGACGCCTTCGGCGGCTAAACGCTCAGCCCACGCGGCCCCCGACATTCAGCAGAAGCGCGCCCTTCCGGTCCGGCAGCGCCAACCCGAAACCACAGAAAAAAGATGGGGTCCAGGGGAATGCCTTCCCCTGGCCTTTCCCTCAGTCCTTCAGCCCAACGAAGCGTTCCAGCCAGTGGATGGTGTAGTCACCGCTCTGGAATTGCGGGTCGGCCATGATGCGCTGGTGCAGCGGCAGCGTGGTGCGGATGCCGTCCACCACCATCTCCTCCAGCGCGCGGCGCATGCGGGCGATGGCTTCGGCCCGTGTCTTGCCATGCACGATCAGCTTGGCGACCAGGCTGTCGTAGTTCGGCGGTACGGAATAACCGGAATACAACGCGCTATCGACCCGCACGCCTAGCCCGCCCGGGGCATGGAAGGTGTTCACCCGGCCCGGGGAGGGCATGAAGGTGTCCGGGTCCTCGGCGGTGATGCGGCATTCGATGGCGTGGCCCTCGAACTTCACATCCTCCTGGGTGTAGCCAAGCTTCTCGCCCGCCGCGATGCGGATCTGTTCCTTCACCAGGTCGATGCCACTGACCATCTCGGTCACCGGGTGCTCCACCTGCAGGCGGGTGTTCATCTCGATGAAGGCGAACTGGCCGTCCTGCCACAGGAATTCCAGCGTGCCGGCGTTGCGGTAGCCCAGCTTGGACAGGCCGCTGGTCACCTGTGCGCCGATCGCCTCGCGCTCCGCCGGGGTCAAGGCGGGGCTGCCCGCCTCCTCCACCAGCTTCTGGTGGCGGCGCTGCAGGGAGCAGTCGCGCTCGCCGTAATGCACCACGTTGCCGTAGGAATCGGCCATCACCTGCAATTCGATATGCCGGGGACGGTCGAGGTACTTTTCCAGATAGACGGCGTCGTTGCCGAAGGCGGCCTTGGCCTCGGTCCGGGCCACCCGCCAGGCTTCCTCCAGCTCGTCCTCGGAATGCGCCACCTTCATGCCGCGCCCGCCGCCGCCGGCGGCCGCCTTGATCAGCACGGGGTACTTCACCCGCGCCGCGACCTCGCGCGCCTCTTCCAGGCTGGTCAACTCGCCGTCGCTGCCGGGCACCAGCGGCACGTTCAGCGACGCCATGGCCTGCTTGGCGGCGATCTTGTCGCCCATCATGCGGATGTGCTCGGCCGTCGGGCCGATGAAGGCGAAGCCGTGCGCTTCCACCATCTCGGCGAAATTGGCGTTCTCGGAGAGGAAGCCGTAGCCGGGATGGATGGCCTCCGCGCCGGTGATGCTGGCGGCGGAGAGGATGGCGGCCATGTTCAGGTAGCTGTCGCGCGCCAGCGGCGGGCCGATGCACACGCTTTCATCCGCCAGGCGGACATGCATGGCGGTCGCATCCGCGGTGGAGTGCACGGCGACGGTGCGGATGCCCATCTCCTTGCAGGCGCGGTGGACGCGCAGAGCGATTTCGCCCCGGTTGGCGATCAGCACCTTCTTGAACATGATGCTGTGCCTTACTCGATCACCAGCAGCGGCGCGCCGTACTCGACCGGGGACCCGCTCTCGACCAGGATGCGGGTCACGGTGCCGGCCTTCGGGGCCTTGATCTGGTTGAAGGTCTTCATCGCCTCGATCAGCAGCACCGTCTGGCCGGCGGCGACCGTGGCACCCAGCGTGATGAACGGCGCAGCGCCCGGCTCCGGCGCCAAGTAGGCGACGCCGACCATCGGCGAGGTGATGGCACCGGCCGTGGAGGCGGTGATGGCGGCTTCCGCGGGCGCGACGGCGGCGACGGCGGCCGCCGGGGCGGCAGCGGCCGGCGCGGGTGC
>NZ_JACTVA010000072.1 GCF_014490485.1 Teichococcus aerophilus
ATGCGCCACGCCAACCTGCGCGCCGCTCACCGCCAGCAGCGCCAGCAGCCCCGACGCCGACATCACCTTCTTCATCGGTACTCTTCCTTAACGCCCTGCGGATAGCGGGCAGCTGCTCAACGGGTGGGGGTCGGCTGGGAGGACTGCAAGCCCTCGGACCAGATATTGCCAGGCTCAGGGCGTAGAACTTCGCCCTGTGTGGCCTCGCCGCCTCGAATTGTGTTCACCGTGGAGCCACGGGCGCCCAGCACGGAGTCCTCGGTGCGGGTGGAGGAACACCCCGCCAGCGCCAGACCGGCGAGCAGGGGAAGGATGACGAGACGAGCCACCATGGGGGCCACTCCTAGCAGGTCGGGGACGCGACCTTCGCGGTCTCGCGCTGCGCGACCCCGCAAAGGCAATTCAGGAACAGTCCCAGGCTTTCCCTCACCTGGGCGGAGAGGCTGAACTGGCCGCCACTGTTCAGCCACTCGGTCAAAAGGCCACTGATCAAAGCATGCAGGAAGCGGGCCGCTTGGTCCGGCTGCCAGGCGGGCGAGATCTCGCCCCGTGCCTCCGCCCGCTGGAAGAAGCCCAGCAGGCGCTCCCGCATGGCCATATCAGCATTTCGCCGCCGGTCCAGCGCCGGGGCCATTTCCTGCACATATTCACAGCGTTGCAACATGACGGTCAGCAGGCGCCGGCGGTGCGGGTCACGCTCCAGCCGCTCCATCGCATCGCCAATCCATTGGAACATCTGCGGCATCGATGTAGGCTCGCACCCGCCATCGCCGTCCAGCATCTGGCATGCTTCATCTTGATAAAGCAGCAGACGTTCGTCCAGGGCCAGGAACAAGCCCAGCTTGTCGCCGAAATGCCAATGCACCGCGCCGCGGGTGCAGCCAGCCGCGCGCGCGACCTGGTCCAGCGACGCACGGGAGACGCCACGTTCCAGGAAGACCTCTTCGGCAGCGTCCAGAAGCGCCTCACGCGTCTCATCGGCTTCCTGTTTTGTGCGGCGCGCCATCTATCCCCTTGCGTACGAACAACTCTAATTTATATACATACGGCCACGTATATATTCAAGCCTGCCAGGACGCAGGCGCTTGTCATCCTGGAGGCTTCATGCCGTTTACCCACCGACGCGGGTTGGCCCGTCTCGGCCTTCTGGCCTTGCTCGGCCTTTCTTCTGTTTCAGCCTATGCGCAGCAGCCTGGCGGCCCCCCGCCAGCCGTAGGCGTGGCACCCGTGGCGCGCCGTCCCGTGACGGAGACCAACGAATTTATTGGCCGGATCGAGGCGGTGGACCGCGTGGACCTGCAGTCCCGCGTCACCGCCTTCCTGGAAGCCCGCCTGTTCGACGAAGGCGCCGAGGTGAAGCAGGGCGACCTGCTGTTCCGGCTGGAGCGCGGGCCGTTCGAGGCGCAGCTGCAGATCGCCAAGGCCGGCGTGGCCGAGGCGCAGGCGCAGTTGCAGAACGCCAACCTGACCCTTGGCCGTGCCCAGTCCCTGCTCAGCACCCCCGCCGGCCAGCGCTCCACCGTGGATAACGCCACGGCGGCGGCGCGTTCGGCGCAGGCGCAGCTGCTCTCCGCCCAGGCGCAGGAGCAGCAGGCACAGATCAACCTGAACTACACCGAGATCCGCGCCCCTGTCGCCGGCCGGATCGGCCGTGCCTCGGTGACGCCGGGCAACGTCGTCACCCCCTCCTCCGGCGCCTTGGCCACCATCGTCAGCCAGGACCCGATGTACGCCAACTTCACCGTGCCGGTTCGCACCATGCTGGAACTGCGCAGCCGCTATGCGGAACGTGGCGGCTGGGATGCCGTGGCGGTGCGGCTGCGCCTGCCCAGCGGCCAGATGTATGAGCAGACCGGCAAGCTGGACTTCATCGACATCGATGTCGGCCGGGATACCGACAGCATCGCTATGCGTGGCCGCATGCCCAACCCGCCCCTGCCCGCCGGGCGTGGCGTCGGGCGTGAGCTGACGGCCGGCCAGTTGGTCACGGTGCAGCTCGCCTCGGTGGAGCCGGTGCAGGTGCTGACCGTGCCCCGCTCCGCCATGATGACCGACCAGCGTGGCGATTTCGTCTACGTCGTCGGCGCCGACAACAAGGCGGAACGGCGTGCCATCCGCATCGGCAGCCAGTCCACCCCGCAGCTGGTGGCAGTGGCTGATGGCCTGAAGGAAGGCGAGCAGGTCGTCGTCGAGGGCCTGCAGCGCGTTCGCCCCGGCGCCGCCGTGACGCCGGGCCCGGTGGCAGCGCCGGCCGGCGGCGGCAATGGCGCGCCGCCCGCGCGGCAGGGGGGCTGATAGGTGCTCTCATCCGTCTTCGTCGACCGGCCAAGGCTGGCGATCGTCATCGCGATCGTCATGACCATCGCGGGCGCGCTCTCGCTCACCCGCATCCCGGTCTCCCAGTTCCCGGACATCGTGCCGCCGCAGGTGCAGGTCTCCGCGACCTATCCCGGCGCCTCGGCCGAGGTGGTGGAGCAGGCCGTCGCCCAGCCGCTTGAAGCGCAGGTGGTGGGCGTCGAGAACTCCATCTACATGCGTTCCAACAGCGGCAGCGACGGCAGCTACACGCTGAACGTCAGCTTCACGCTGGGCAGCAACGCCGACATCAACACCGTCAACGTCAACAACCGCGTCCAGGCGGCGATGTCGCTGATGCCGACCGAGGTGCAGCAGCAAGGCATCCAGGTCCGCAAGCAGTCCTCCTCCATCCTGCAGGTGCTGTTCCTGTATGCGGAGCAGGCGGACCAGTACGACCCGCTGTTCCTGACCAACTACGCCACGCTGAACCTGCTGGACGAGATCGCCCGCACGCCGGGCGTCGGCTCGGCCAATCTGTTCTCGCGCCAGAACTACGCGATGCGCATCTGGTTCGACACGCAGCGCCTGGTCAGCCTGAACCTCTCGCCGTCGGACGTGGTCACGGCCATCCGGTCGCAGAACGTGCAGGCGCCGGCCGGCCGCATCGGCGCCCAGCCGGTGCCGGACGACCAGCAGGTCCAGATGAACGTGCAGACCCGCGGCCGCCTCTCCACCCCGGAAGAGTTCGGCAGCATCCTGCTGCGCGCCAACCCCGACGGCTCCGTGCTGCGGGTGCGGGACGTGGCGCGGATCGAGATGGGCGCGCAGAACCAGGACGTCAGCACCCGGCTGAACGGCCAGGCCGGCGTCGCGCTCGGCATCTACCTGGCGCCCGGCGCCAACGCGGTGAACGCGGCCGCGGCCGTCAACGCCACGCTGGACCGCGTGCGTGCCCGCATGCCGCAGGGCATGACGGTGCGCCCGGTGTTCGACACCACCATCTTCGTCAACGACACCATCCATGAGGTCATCAAGACCCTCATCGAGGCCTTCGTGCTGGTGGCCGTCGTCGTGTTCCTGTTCCTGGGCAACGCGCGCGCCACCATCATCCCCATCATCGCCGTGCCGGTCAGCCTGATCACGACCTTCGCGGTGCTGCTGGTCATGGGCTACTCGGCCAATACAGTCTCGCTCCTGGCCATGGTCCTCGCCATCGGCATCGTCGTCGACGACGCCATCGTGGTGGTCGAGAACGTCGAACGCATCATGGAGGAGGAACCGGAGCTCTCGCCGGGGGATGCCACCAAGAAGGCGATGGCGCAGATCACCGCGCCGATCATCGCCATTACCCTGGTGCTGCTCTCGGTGTTCGTGCCGATTGGCTTCATCCCCGGCCTGTCCGGCGTGCTGTTCCGCCAGTTCGCGGTGACCATCTCGGTCGCCATGGTGATCTCGGCCATCAACGCGCTGACGCTCTCCCCCGCCCTCTGCGCCGTGTTCCTGCGCCATACTGGTAAACGGCGCGGCATCATGGGCTGGGTGGGCAACCGCATCGACAACGTGCGCGATGGCTATGCCAGCATCGTGCGCCGCCTGCTGCGGCTCTCCCTGGTCGGGCTCGTGCTCGTCGCGGCCTTCGGCTTCGGCGCCTTCACCATCGCCAGCAAGGTCCCCAGCGGCTTCCTGCCGTCCGAGGACCAGGGCGCCTTCATCATCGCCTTCCAGCTGCCGGATGGCGCGGCCCAACCGCGGACCAGCCGCGTGGTGGCCGATATGGAAGCCCGCCTGAAGCAGCTGCCGCAGGTGCGGGACGCCGTGGCCATCGTCGGGCTCTCGCTGCTCGACAGCAGCAACTCCTCCTCCGCCGCCACGATGTTCGTGCAGCTGAAGGAGTTCGCGGAGCGCACCGGGCCGGGCGACAACGTGCAGGCGCTGATCGGCCGGATCTTCCAGGAGAGCCAGCAGATCCGCAACGCGCAGATCATCCCGATCAACCTGCCGCCGATCATCGGCCTCTCCACCGGCGGCGGCTTCGAGTACCAGCTTGAGTCGCTGGAAGGCGCGGACCCGGCGGCGATCGGCCAGGTCATGCAAGCCCTGGTGGGCGCCGCCAATCAGGACCCGCGGCTGGCGCAGGTGTTCTCCACCTTCTCCGCCCGCGCCCCCTCGCTCTACCTGGATATCGACCGTGACAAGGCGCAGGCGCTCGGCCTTGGCATGACGGACGTGTTCTCGGCGCTGCAGGCCACGCTGGGCAGCAGCTTCGTCAACAACTTCAACCTGTATGGCCGCACCTGGCAGGTGCTGGTGCAGGGCGAGGCCGCCGACCGGCGGGACGAGAACGCGCTGTGGAAAATCCAGATCCGCAACAGCCGTGGCGAGATGGTGCCGTTGCGCGCGATCGCCGAGGTCCGCACGGTCGTCGGGCCGCAGAACATCACGCGCTACAACAACTACCGCTCCATCACCATCAACGGCGGCCCGGCACCGGGCATCTCCTCCGGCGTCGCCATGCAGGCGATGGAGGAGGTCTCCCGCAACACCCTGCCCGCCGGCTACTCGTTCGAATGGACGGGTACCGCGTTCCAGGAACGCCAGGCCCAGGGCCAGACGGTCTACATCCTGGCGCTGGCCGTGCTGTTCGCCTTCCTGTTCCTGGTGGCGCTGTACGAGAGCTGGGTCATTCCCATTCCCGTGCTGCTCTCGGTGGTGGTCGGCGTGCTGGCGGCGGTCTGGGGCATCTCGCTCTCCGGCCTGTCGATGGACCTCTACGCGCAGATCGGCCTGATCGTGCTGATCGCGCTGGCGGCGAAGAACGGCATTCTGATCATCGAGTTCGCCAAGGAGCAGCGCGAGGCCGGCCATTCGATCGTCGAAGCCGCCGAGCTGGGTGCACGCCTGCGTTTCCGCGCGGTGATGATGACGTCGATCGCCTTCATCCTCGGCCTCGTGCCGCTGGTGTGGGCGAGCGGCGCGGCGATGCTGGCGCGGCGCGCGGTGTCCACGCCGGTCTTCGCCGGCATGATCGCGGCCTCGACCATCGGTATCTTCCTGATCCCGATGCTCTACGTGGTGTTCCAGCGGATGCGTGAAGCGACGCACCGGAAGTTCGGGCGTGGCCAGCATGCCAACCCGGACGACAAGAAGGCACCCGGCACGGCGCATTGATGCGCCCCGCCATTCGCTGAGCCAAAAGGGGGCACCACGGCAACGGGGTGCCCCCTTCTTCGTTTCAGCCGAGGAGAACCAGCATGGACCAGAAGAACATCGTCATCATCGGTGGCGGCGCGGGCGGCCTGCATCTGGCGACACGGCTGGGGCGCCGGCTGGGCCGCAAGGGGCGCGCGTCCATCACGCTGATCGACCGCGCATCCACCCATATCTGGAAGCCGCTGCTGCACGAGGTGGCGGCCGGCACGCTGGATACCGGGGTGGAGCAGCTGGGCTACATCGCCCAGGCCAACCGCAGCGGCTTCCGCTACTGGCCGGGGGAGATGGTGGGGCTGGACCGTGCCAATCGCCGCGTCAGTCTCGCCGCTTTGCAGGACGCTGCGGGGCGTGAGATCCTGGCGGCGCGGGAAGTGCCGTATGACCTGCTGGTCATCGCCGTCGGCAGCACTGCCAATGATTTCGGCATCCCCGGCGTGGCTGAGAATGCGCGGCTGATCGACAGCCGCGACCAGGCCGACGCCTTCTACGAAGCCCTGCGCGCCGAGGTGCTCCGCACCCTGGACGGACCGCCGGATCGCACGCTGGACATCGCCATCGTCGGCGCCGGCGCCACGGGGGTGGAGCTGTCGGCGGAGCTGAACACGGCGCTCGACCTCGCCAGCGGCTACGGCTTCCCCGACCTGCGCAAGCGCCTGCGGCTGACCCTGGTGGAGACCGCCCCGCGCATCCTGGGCGCGCTGCCGGAGCGGGTGGCCGCCTCCGCCCAGACGGAGCTGGAGCGGGAGGGCGCGACGGTGCTGACCAACGCCCAGGTCTCGGCGGTGGAGCCGGATGCGCTGGTGCTGAAGGATGGCCGCCGCATCCCCGCCACGCTGAAGGTGTGGGCGGCCGGCATCAAGGCACCCTCCTTCCTGAAAGAGATCGATGGGCTGGAGACCACCCGCAACAACCAGCTCGTCATCCGCCCGACCCTGCAGACGACGCGGGATGACGCGATCTTCGCCATCGGGGATTGTTCCTCCCTCACCCCGCCGGGGGAGGAGCGTCCGCTGGGTGCCACCGCCCAGGTGGCGCAGCAACAGGCCATCCACCTGACGCGCAACCTGCAAGCGGCCCTGGCCGGGCAGGAGCTGAAGCCATTCGAGTACAACCACAAGGGCGCCCTGGTGGCGCTCGGCCGCTACAACGCCTTCGGCAGCCTGGGGAAGCGCGGGCTGCTGGGCCATAGCGGCCTGTTCGTGCAGGGGCGCTTCGCCCAGCTCAGCTATGCCTCGCTCTACCGACGGCACCAGCTGGGGCTGTTCGGCTTCTGGCGCGCCCTGCTGTACTGGATGACGGACCTGCTGCGCCATGCCAGCCGCCCGGGCGTGAAGCTGGAGTAATCCGGTACCGCCTTCCTCATTGGTACCAATGTAGTTTAGCGTAGCGGTACCCGTAACGAGGTTCCGCCATGCGCACCCCCCGCACGCCGTGCGTTCCCCTGCTGCTCACTGGCCTGCTGGCTGGCACGGCCCTGACGCCGGGGGTGCTGCACGCCCAGGGCCAGCCGCGCGAAGCACGGGTCGGGCTGCAGACCGAGACCTCCTCGATCGATCCGCATTTCGCCCTGGTCGGCGCCAACCAGACCGTGGCGCAGCATATCTTCGACCCGATGCTCTCGGCCGACCTCAACCTGCGCCCGGTTCCGGGCCTGACCAGCGTGACCAACCCGGAACCCGACATCTGGGAGTTCCGCATCCGGGAGGGCGCCCGCTTCCACGACGGCACCCCCGTTACCGCCGAGGATATCCGCTTCTCGCTGGAACGGATGCCGAAAGTGCCGAACAGCCCGGCGCCATTCATCCGCATGCAGGGTGCCGTCACCGCCATCGAGATCGTCGATCCGCGCACCATCCGCCTGCGCTCCCGCGGCGCCGACCCCTCGGTGGTGCTGAATGCGATGACGGCCTATGTCGTGCCCGCCCATGTGGCGCGGGACGCCACCACGGCCGATTTCAACAGCGGCCGCGCCGCCATCGGCTCCGGCCCCTGGCGCTTCCGTGGCTGGCAGCCCGGCTCCAGCATCACGCTGGAACGGAACGACGATTACTGGGGCGAGAAGCCGGCCTTCGCCCGCGCCAGCCTGCGGCCGCTCGGCAACGATGCCGGCCGGCTGGCCGCCCTGCTGGCCGGGGACCTCGACCTGATCGACGCGGTGCCGCCATCCGAGATTGCCCGCCTGCGCGGCAATCCGGCGGTCGGCATCTCCTCCTCCACCTCCGCGCGGATGATCTACCTGGCGCTGGACCAGAGCGGCGATACCACCCCCTTCGTCACTGCCAAGGATGGCAAGCCACTGCCGCATAACCCGCTGCGGGATGCGCGGGTGCGCCGCGCGCTCTCCGCCGGCATCAACCGCACGGCGATCGTGGAGCGCGTGCTCTCCGGCGCCGCCCGCCCGGCCGGGCAACTCGCGGTGGAAGGGCAGATCGGCTACGACCCCGCTTTGGCCGCGCCCGCCTTTGACGCGGCCGAGGCGAAGCGGCTGCTGGCGGAAGCCGGCTACCCGGATGGCTTCCGCATCACCCTGCATTCGCCCAACAACCGCTATATCGAGGACGACAAGACCGCCCAGGCCGTGGCGCAGTTCTGGACGCGCATCGGCATCGAGACACGGGTGGAGGTCATGCCTTCCAACGTGTTCTTCACCCGTGCCGGCAAGCGGGAATTCTCCACCTTCCTGATCGGCTTCGGCCACACCACCGGCGATTCCTGGCTCGGCCTCTCCCAGGTCATGCACAGCTTCGACCAGCAGCGCGGCCTCGGTGGGCTGAATCGTGGCCGCTATTCCAACCCGCGCTTCGATGCGTTGCTGGAGCAGGCGCGCACCGTGCCGGATGCCGCCCAGCGCGACGCCCTGCTGCGGCAGGCGCAGCAACTGGCCTTCCGGGAGGATGCCGGCATCCTGCCCCTGCACGTCCCCAACAACACCTGGGCGCATCGCGCCGGCCTGGCCTACGAGGCCGGGCTGGAGGAAGGCACCCTGACCCAGCATCTGAATGTGAAGCCCTGAGACGATGAACCGCACCGAACACATGGTCGCCTGCCGCGATGGCGTGCGGCTGGCCACCGATCTCTACCTGCCGGACGGCGACGGCCCCTTCCCGGTCATCCTGGAACGCACCCCCTACGGCAAGCGGGAGGTCTCGCGCTCCGAGCGCACCGCCGCCGATCCGAAGCCGGCGCTGCGGGAGGATATCGCCGGCTATTTCGTCGCCCACGGCTACGCCGTCGTCTACCAGGATTGCCGCGGCCGCTGGGGCAGTGAGGGCGAGTTCGTCAAATATCTGGCGGATGGCGAGGACGGCTACGATTGCTGCGCCTGGATCATGCGGCAGCCCTGGTGCAACGGCCGCATCGGCACGATGGGCCTGTCCTACGCCGCGCATACCCAGGCCTCGCTGGGCTGCCTCAACCCGCCCGGGCTGGCAGCGCAGATCCTCGATTCCGGCGGCTTCTCCAACGCCTGGCAGGGCGGCATCCGCCGGGGCGGGGCGTTCGAGCTGAAGCAGGCCACCTGGGCCTTCAACCAGGGCAAGCTGGCGCCGGAGACGGTGACGGACCCGGTGCGCGCAGCCGCCTTCGCGGCCGAGGACCTGCACGCCTGGTTTGCCCGCTGGCCCTGGAAGCCGGGCCATTCGCCCGTGCGCCACGCCCCGGATTACGAGGACTACCTGTTCGAGCAATGGACCGAAGGCGCCTTCGGCCCATTCTGGCAGAAGCTGGGCATCTACGCACAGGGCTGGCACCACCAGTATGCCGATGTGCCGATGGTGCACATGTCCTCCTGGTACGACCCCTACCCCCGCACCGCGGTCGAGAATTTCTGCGGCCTGCGCGATGCCGGACGCGGCCGCCCCTTCCTCATCCTCGGCCCCTGGACGCACGGCAACCGCAGCCAGACCGCGTTCGGCGAGGTGGAGTTCGGCCCCGAAGCGACCGTCGATTCCTGGGCCGGCGACTGGCGCGCCTTCCGTCTGCGCTTCTTCGACCGCTGGCTGCGCGACCTGCCGAATGGCGTGGAGGACGACCCGCGCGTCCGCGTCTTCGTCATGGGCGGCGGCTCCGGCCGCCGCAATGCGGAGGGCAAGCTGGAACATGGTGGCTACTGGCGCCAGGCGGAGAACTGGCCGCTGCCCGGCACGCGCTTCACCGCCTACCACCTGCACCCCGACGGCGCGCTAGGCGAGGCAACGCCCGCCCCCCGGGCCACGCCCATCTCCTGGACTGCGGACCCGGCACACCCTATCCCCACCGTGGGCGGTGCCATCACCTCGATGGAGCCGCTCATCTCCGGCGGCGCCTATGACCAGCGGGAGCGGGAGGGCATGTTCGCCCACACGGCGCCGTACCTGCCGCTGGCGTCCCGCCCCGATGTCGTCGTCTTCGAAACCCCCGTCCTCGACAGCGATGTCGAGATCATCGGCCCCGTCATGGCCCATCTCTGGGTGGCCAGCGACGCCCCGGATACCGATATCACCGCCAAGCTTGTCGATGTGCACCCGCCGAGTGCCGACTACCCGCAGGGCTTCGCCATGAACCTGACGGAAGGCATCCTGCGCCTGCGCTACCGCGACGACCCGGCCAACCCCAGCCTGCTGGAACCCGGCGTACCGGTACGCATCACGGTCGAGCTGTTCCCGACCGCCAACCTGTTCAAGGCCGGCCACCGCATCCGGCTGGACATCGCCTCCAGCGAGTTCCCGCATTACGACATCAACCCGCAGACCGGCGAACCGGAAGGCGCATGGCGGCGGATGCGGGTGGCGACGAACACGCTGTTCGTCGATGCGTCCCGGCCTTCCCATGTCGTGCTGCCGGTGGTGCCGCGTCGGGCGCCGTAGCGCTTGGGGCTGAAGGAAGGCCGGGGAAGGAATTCCCCGGGCGCCTCCTCTCCCTTTGCCGAGTTTCGGGCGTGACTGTTCAGAAGGTGATCCTGAGAGACGGCCGGGTGCGCCGGAGGTCCAAGACCTTCGGCGGCCGAGGGTTCAGCCCGCGCGCCCCATGATGGACATCATCGAAAAGCACCTGCTCCTAGTCAAAGCACCAACGCCAAGCTCGCGGAAAGAAAGAAGGGGGCCTGGGGAACTCAGTCCCCGGCCTTCGCACCGCCAAGACCAACCAAAACCCTGCCGAGAAGGCCGTGCGTCAGCCGTCACGCAGGGCGCGCAGCGCGGCTTCGGCGCCATCTGCGTCGGTCACACCGTGGAAGGCGTCCTGCCGCAGGGCCTGGTAGGTTCGGTTGCGATGGAAGATGACAGTGGCGGTGCCGTCGATGCCTGGCTTGCGGTGCAGGTCGTTGATGTCCTGCGGTGGCCAGGAGGTGGTGAAGCGGATCGGCCACAGGCATAGGCGCAGCACCCGCCGGTTGGTGACGCCGTAGTAGATGTGCTGCGCGCCGAACCAAGCCAGCGGGGCAGAGGCGACGTACCAGGATGCGACGCCGATGAAAGCCAGCGCGATCAGCGGAAACGCCTTCTGCCCGTGCACCTCAACGGAAAGCAGTGAGACATGCTGGGCCCCGATGGCCATGGGCAGCAGGAGCGCCAGGAAAGTCAACCCGACCACCGCCGGAAACAGGCGGGAGAGGACCAACGCCTCCGCCGAGGGCTGCCCGGTCCACACCAGCCACTCGCCCGGTTGAAGCTGCTGCTGCAGATGCGCGGCGGCTTCGGGGTCGGCAGGGCCACGGCGGCCAGGGCGAAAATCCTGCATGATCTGTTCCCGTCCAGCGGCATACCGCAGGGGTAACAGTGACTTCGGCCAAGGCCAAGCCAACCCCACGCGCTTGTGCGCGCGCCGGGCAGGAGGCTTCGCCGCGGGCAACAGTGGCCCCGTTCATGGCCGGGCCGACCGCGCAGGACCCAGGCGGCTCAGCCTGCGTCGGGAACCATCTTGCTTAGAACACGACGGTCTTGTTGCCGTTCAGGATGACGCGGTCATCCAGGAACAGGCCGATGGCGCGTGCCAGCACGCGGCGCTCGATATCCCGCCCTTTGCGGATCAGGTCGTCGGGCGTGTCGGCATGCGTGATGCGCTCGACATCCTGCTCGATGATCGGGCCTTCGTCGAGGTCGGCGGTGACGAAGTGGGCCGTCGCGCCGATCAGCTTCACGCCGCGCAGATGCGCCTGGTGGTAAGGCCGCGCACCCTTGAAGCCCGGCAGGAAGGAATGATGGATGTTGATGCAGCGGCCGGAGACCTTCGCCGCCAACCCATCCGACAACACCTGCATGTAGCGCGCCAGCACCATCAGGTCGGCACCACTGGCCTGGAACAGGCGCCACATCTCGGCCTCCTGCTCCATCTTGGTCTGGCGCGTCACCGGCAGGTGGTGGAAGGGAATGCCCTCCAGGTCCAGATGCGCATAGGTCTCGCGCGGGTGGTTGGAGATGATGCCGGCGATCTCCATCCCCATCTCGCCGATGCGCCAGCGATACAGCAGGTCCACCAGGCAATGGTCGAACTTCGAGACCAGCAGCATCACCCGCCGCTTCACCGCGCGGTCCCGCAACGTCCAGGCCATGTCGAAGCGGCGGGCGACGGCGCTGATCGTCTCCCGCAACGCCGCCTCGGTCGTGGCGGGCACCGTGTCGAACACCACGCGCATGAAGAAGCGGTTGGTGGCGGTGTCGTCGAATTGCTGCGCCTCGCGGATGTCGCCGCCGGCTTCGAACAGCGCTCCGGCCACGGCGGCGACGATGCCGGGGCGGTTGGCGCAGTTCAGCGTCAGGACATGGGAGCTGTGCAGGGTATCGGGCATCTCGCGCCTCGGGCCATTCGGAGCGTGGTGGGTATGCCGTGCGGCGCACGCTGCCAAGGCACCAAATTCCAATTCCCGGCATTCGGGCGCATAAGGCGCGCGTGAACACCGAACCCCCCTTCGTCGCCGTGCTCGGCGCCGGCCCCGCCGGGCTGATGGCCGCCGAGACCATCGCCACCGCCGGCCACGCCGTGCGCGTGTACGAGCGCATGCCCTCGCCCGCCCGCAAGTTCCTCATGGCCGGCCGCGGCGGCCTGAACCTGACGCATTCGGAACCGTTGGAAGCGTTCCTGCCCCGCTATGCCGGTGCCGAGGCCGCGCTGGCCGCCGCCATCTGCGCCTTCCCGCCAGACGCCCTTGTCGGCTGGGCCGAGGCACTGGGGCAGGAGGTCTTCACCGGCAGTTCCGGCCGCATCTTCCCGCGCGCGCTCAAGGCATCGCCGCTGCTGCGCGCCTGGCTGGCACGGCTGGATGCCCAGGGCGTGCGGCTGCTGCTCCGGCACGAATGGCGTGGCTTCACGCCGGATGGCGCCCTGCGCCTTGGCACTCCCGAAGGCGAGCAGCTCCACCGCCCCGCCGCCACGGTGCTGGCCATGGGCGGTGCCTCCTGGCCCCGGCTGGGCTCGGATGGGCGTTGGGCCGCACAACTGTCCGGCGTGGCCATGCAGCCCTTCCAGCCTAGCAACATGGGCTTCCGCCTTACCTGGTCCGCCATCTTCCGCACGAAGTTCGAGGGCACGCCGCTCAAGCGCATCGCCCTCACCTTCGCTGGCCGCACGGTGCGGGGCGAAGCCATCGTCACCGCCCAGGGTATCGAAGGCGGCGCCGTCTACGCCCTTTCCGCCCCACTCCGCGACGCCATCGCCGCGCATGGCCACGCCACCCTATTGCTGGACCTGCGCCCGGACCTGGACGCCGCCACACTGGCGCCCAAGCTGGACGAGCCCCGCCGCGGCCAGTCCCTCTCCACCTTCCTGCGCAAGGCCGCCGGCCTGCCGCCCGTCGCCATCGGGCTGGTGCAGGAAGCCCTGCACGCCGGCGCCACCGCGCCCCTGCCCGCGCTGATCAAGGCATTGCCGCTGCGGCTGGAAGCCCCCCAGGGGCTGGACCGCGCCATCTCCTCCGCCGGCGGCATCGCCCTGGGGGAGCTGGACAACCATTTCATGCTGCGCAGCCGCCCCGGCCTGTTCGCCTGCGGCGAGATGCTGGACTGGGAAGCCCCCACCGGCGGCTACCTGCTGCAAGCCTGCTTCGCCACCGGCCGCACCGCCGGGCTTGGCGTGGCGGAATGGCTGGCGGGGCAGCCTGTGCCGCCGCCGGGCTAAGGGAGGAAGGCCGGGGAAAGAATTCCCCGAACCCCTTCTTTCTTCTGCGAGTTTGGTGTGGTGCTGCAGGACTGAGAGCAGACGCCGCTTGATGATATTTATAACGGCCACACGGGCTGAACCCTCAGTCGCCGGAGGTCTAGGACCTCCGGCGCACCCAGCCGTCGTTTAGCGCTACCCTTTCAACGGCCACACGGCAGACACTCGAAAAAAGAAGATGGGGTCCGGGGAATTCCTTCCCCGGCCTTCCTCCTCCCCTCTTCTCGGCGCCCATCACATGGAAACGCTTCAGCGCGCCGGGGCATTATCCCGCATCACCGCGCCGCCTTTCATGACGAAGCCCACTTGCCGCACCAGGCTGATCTGCGCGCGTGGGTCTCCGGGCAGGGCAACGAGGTCGGCGTCGAAGCCCGGGGCCAGACGGCCGATGCGGTCTTGCAGGCCCAGCACTTCGGCGCCGGTGACGATGCAGGCGGTCAGGGCCTGCTCCGCCGTCATGCCGGCCTCCACCAGGATTTCCATCTCCATCGGGCTGGGGCCGTGGGGGGAGAAGGGCGGGCCGGTGAAGTCGGTGCCGGAGGCGATGCGCACGCCGTGGCGCAGGACGTGCTGCATGGAGGCCTGCTGGGCGTCCCGGTGCCGCTGCCAGCCCGCCGCGACTTCCGGCACCGGGTGCTTCGCGCGCAGCACGGGCAGCGAGAGGGTGGGCACGAGGATGGCGCCGCTATCGGCCAGCCGCCGCGCGGTCTCGTCGCCGATGCCGTGGCCGTGCTCGATGCTGTCCACGCCGTGGTCCAGCGCCTGGCGGACAGACGGCTCGCCAATGGCGTGGATGGCGACTCGCAGGCCGTTGCGGTGCGATTCCTCGACCAGCACCGCCAGTTCCCCGTCGCTGTAGGCCAGGCGCAGATGCGCCGGGTCATTGCCCCAGGGGCGCAGCAGGTCGGTATGCTCGCCGACGGAACCGGCGACCTTGATGAAGTCGGCGCCCTGGCGGATGCGCTCGCGCACCCGCTGGCGGCAGGCATCGGCGCCATCGGCGTACATGCCGAGGCCCTCGACCCATTCCTGCGGGAACGCAGCATGGTCCCAGGTGCCGGCGCGGGGGCAGATGAACTCCCCGGCGGCGACGACATGCGGGCCGGGCACCAGCCCCTGCCGCACCGCGCGGGCCAGCGAAGGGCCGAGCGGCCCGCCGAGGCAGCGCACGGCGGTGATGCCATGCTGGAGCATCTGCCCCAGGTCAGCGATGGCATAGGCGGCGCGATACGACAGCGGCCAGCCCCACAGCGCCGCCGGCTCGGCATGGTCCAGCCCCCACAGATGCAGGTGGGCGTCGATGAAGCCGGGCAGCAGCCACTGGTTGCCGAGGTCCCGCAGCACCGCCCCCTCCGGCAGCGGCCGTTCCCCGGTGCGGCCGATCCAGTCGATCCGCCCGGCCACTACATGGATCTCGGCGGGGGATATCACGGCGCTGTCCTGCCCGGTCCAGGCGGCGGCGGCACGCAGCACGGTCACGGTCGTCTGCTTCATGGCGTTTCCCGTTCGTTTCGTTGCGGGATTCTATGGAACGGACCAACCGGTTCGTCCATAACCCCCCGAGTGAAGGCGCCAGGCAATGGCGCCCCTTTGGAGGAACGATTCGATGCGCGTTACACGCCGCCATGCCCTGCTGGGCAGCATGGCCCTGGCCGGGATTCCTGCAAGCCGTGCCGTGGCCCAGAGTGCCCCTGCGGCCGCCCCCGGCTACCCCACTCATCCGGTGTCGGTGATCGTGCCCTTCGCCCCCGGCGGCTCCACCGACTTCGTGGCGCGGCTGCTGGCGCAGCACCTCTCCACCCGGCTTGGCCAGCAATTCGTGGTGGACAACCGCGCGGGCGCCAGCGGCACGGTGGGGCAGTCCTTCCTCGCGCGCGCGCGGCCAGATGGCTACACGCTGGGCGTGGTGCCCAACGGCACCTTCGCCATGGCGCCCTTCATGTTCGAGCGGTTGCCCTACGACAACGACCGCGCCTTCGCCCCGATCGGCATGCTGGCCACCAACGCCATGTTCATCTGCGTGGCGGCCAATGCCCCGTACCGCACGCTGCAGGACCTGCTGGAGGCGGCCAAGGCGAAGCCCGGAACCATCAGCTACGCCTCCGCCGGTTCCGGCGTCGCCAACCACCTGGGTGTCGAGCTGATGCTGGACATGTCGGGCACCGAGATGCTGCACGTGCCCTACCGCAGCGGCGCCCAGGGCGTGCAGGCCATCCTGGCCAACGAGGTCGCACTCTCCTTCGTCGATTCCGTGACGGCGGTGCCCTATCTGCGCTCCGGTGAGTTGCGCGCCCTGGCGGTGACCAGCGCCGAGCGCAGCAAGGAAGTGCCGGACGTGCCGACGGTGGCCGAGAGCGGCCTGCCCGGCTACCGCGCCTCCACCGATTTCGGCTTCTTCGCCCCGGCCGGCACGCCGGAGCCGATCCTGCGCCAGTTGGCGGACGCGGCCCGCGCCATCATGCTGTCGGCCGAGGTGCGGGAGAAGCTGGCCCCGCTGTCGATCGACCCGGTGGGCGGTACGCCGGACCAGTTCGGCCCCTACGCGCAGCAGGAGCGGGACAAGTGGGGCGCGCTGATCCGCAAGCGGAACATCAAGCCGGAATGAAACAAAGGCCGGGGGAATGGTTCCCCCGGCCTTTTCGATACGTGGTGGCGGCCCCGTCGGCTTTGTGGCCACCCGGCAGCCTCCGGGGCGTTAAGCCCCGATATCCTGCTCCAACTCCCGGTGCGCCGGTGCCGGCGGCATCACCAGCGACGGGCGCGGCGGCGTCAGCGGGATGCCTTCCTGGTCGAAGCGCTGCTTCAGCCGCAGGTTGAAGGCGCGGCCGACGCCCCACTGCTTCAGTGCGCGCGTCTTCAGCCCGCCCATGATGGTGATGCCATCCGGGGTGAACTGGTCCACGCCCCAGATCTCCAGCCCGGTCAGCATGTCCGGGGAGAAGGACGGGTCTTCCCGCAGGCCCTGGCCTACCTCCTTCATCACTTCCATCACCCGGTCCAGATTGGCGTCGTAGCCCACCACCACCTTGACCGTGTAGACGCCGAGGCCGCGCGAGCGGTTCTTCAGCGCCTTGATCTGGCTGAAGGGAATGGTGTGCAGCGCGCCGTCGCCATCGCGGATGCGTACGGTGCGGATGGTGACGCTTTCCACCGTGCCGTTGCGGTCACCGGTATCGATGGTGTCGCCGACCGCGATGGTGTCCTCGAACAGCATGAACAGGCCGGTGATGACGTCCTGCACCAGTTGCTGGGACCCGAAGCCGAGGGCCAGACCGAAGATGGACACACCGCCCAGCAGCAGGGTGACGTTGACGCCGAGATTGCTGAGGATGGCGATCACTGTCATGACCACCAGTACCACGAAGGCGAAGTTTCGCAGCAACGGCAGCAGGGTGCGGGCGCGGGCGGAATGGTCGCGCGCCCGGCCAGAATTGTCCTTCGGCAGCAGGGCGTAGTCGACCGCGGTATCCAGCGCGATCCAGACGACCCAGCCCACCATCAGGATGGCGGCGATGGACAGGATGGGCCGCGCGATGGCCAGGCCAATGCCGGTGCTGAACCACACCACCGCGTCGAAATTCCAGATCCGCAGCGCGATGATGATGATCAACACGGTGGCGAGCAGCCGCAGCAGCCGCCGCACCGCCTCCAGGTACCGCCAGGTCAGCCGGTAGGCCAGGCCGCCCTTCTTGCCCACCTGCATCGAGTGCGCCAGCTTCGCCAGCCCGCCGGAGAGCGCGTAGGTCAGGGTGGTGACGATGGTGATGGCCGCCAGCGTCACCATGGCGCGGCCGATGAACGAGCCGCCGCCGATGCCGAGGACGCGGGAGATCAGGTGCCCCACCACGATCACCAACCCCAGCAGGTGCCAGTTGGCGGCCAGCCGGGCGATGACGGCCTTGTACAGCTTGCCGTCCCGCGTCTTGTCGGTGCCGCTGTCCGAAATCAGGCGCTGCACGCCCCGGCGGCGGTTGAAGATGAAGATGACCGCGACGATGCCCAGGGCGACATCGACGATGAAGGTCAGCACCGCCGCGACGTCGAAGCCCAGGGTCCAGCGCAGGTCCGGCGCCCGTAGCATGGTGCTGGCGACGGCCAGCGTCGCCAGCGCGCCGATCCAGGGCAGGATGCGCCGCTCGGCATAGCGGACGATGCGCCAGCCGCGTACCGGGCCCAATAGGTACAGCAACGGCCCGCCGATGCGGATGACGAAGCTGCCGACCAGGAAGGGAATGGCCACGGCCAGGAAGATGCGCGCGGCATCGCCCGAGCGCGGCAGCACCGCCGGCCAAGCGATGGCGATGGCCACGGCAGGCAGCCAGGGCACCAGGCGCCGCACCGCCTCAAGCCCCGCCGTGCGCCAGAAGGCGGCGCGCCGGTCGGGGTGGAAGCGGTCCGCGCGCGGGCGCAACCAGGGCAAGGTGCGCAAGCCGTACAGGAAGGCCAGGGCCAGGCCCCAGCCAGCAAAGGCCCAGAGCAGGAAGCCCCAGATATCGCCACTGCCGAAGGCATTATAGAGGCGCGTGCTGGCCTGGGACGCAGCGGAACGGACACGGCTGTAGACGCTGCCGCTGTTCACCTGGTCCCGCACCGTCTGGCCGATATCGGTCAACCCGACCGCCACGGCGCCGAGCAGGCCGCCCTGCGGCGGCGCGTCCTCATCCGGCTTGGCGGCGGCGGGGGCGGCGCCCGGGGCGGGCGCGGCGGC
>NZ_JACTVA010000073.1:0-4540 GCF_014490485.1 Teichococcus aerophilus
GGCGGGTGGGGGGCAGGGCAGGGGGTGGGCCGTGCGGCCCGTTGTCAGCGCGGCTTCCAGGGTGGGCGCCCAGGGGCTGTCGGGCGGGGTGCCACGCAGGGTGGTGACGGTCCAGTCCGCCAGGTTGGCGGGGGTGGGGGTGCAGAGGCTGAGGGCGGGGTCGCGCTCGGCCAGGTTGGTCATGAAGTGGGTGACGAAGGCGGCGCAGTCCAGCCGTGCGCGGCCCCAGCCGGCGCAGAGGTTGGAGAGGGCGCCGGCCTCGGTGGCGGCGGGCTGGTTGGCGCCGGCCTGGGCGCGCGGGCCATCGGGGCGGCCGGGCAGCATGGCGATGACCAGGGCGGCGGCGGCGACGAGGCCGAGCATGGGGATGCCGACGGTTTTCAGCCGATCCATACGCGGATCCAGTGCAGGCCGCCCATGAGGGCGATGGTGACGGCGGCGGCGATGGCGGCGGCGGTGACCCAGCGGTCGAGGCTGATCTTGCCGCGGGCGAGCAGGCCGGGGCGGGCCTTGGCGGGCTTGCCGCGGCGTTGGCCGGGCTGGCCCTGCTGGGCGGCCTTGAGGGCGGGGGAGGCCATGCGGTCCTCCCGCCAGCGCAGGCCCATGCCGATGAGGACCGTGAGCAGGAGCATCAGCAGCAGGGAGGCTTTTACCATGGGCGTGAGCCTCCCTGGGGGCGTGGGCCTCCCTGGCTGCGGGGGAGCGCGGGTGCGCTCAGGCGCGTTCTTCCTGTGCGAGCTCGACCTTGAAGGACTCGATCACGGTGTTGGCCAGGAGCTTGCGGGCCATGTCCTCGGCCACGGCCTTGGCCTTGGCGGGGTCGGTCTCGGCTAGGTCCAGCTCGATCACCTTGCCGGCCCGGACTTCGCCGACGCCGGAGAAGCCGAGGGTGCCGAGGGCGTGGCCGATGGCCTTGCCCTGGGGGTCGAGCACGCCGTTCTTGGGCATGACGGTGACATAGGCCTTCATTGGGGGATCACCTTCCGGATCGTCGAAGCAGGGTAGCAGGCGGCGGGCATGGTCATGGCAAGCGTCGTGTAGGAGAGGCCGGTCACTGCATGGCCTCGGGGCCCTTCATGTCGCGCACGCCGGCCTCGGGGGTGATGCCGAGGCGGGAGGCGACTTCCTGGTAGGCTTCCTCGACCTTGCCGAGGTCGCGGCGGAAGCGGTCCTTGTCCATCTTCTCGCCGGTCTTGACGTCCCACAGGCGGCAATTGTCCGGGCTGATCTCGTCGGCCAGGACGATGCGCATCTCGTCGTTCTCATACAGCCGGCCGAATTCCAGCTTGAAGTCGACCAGGACGATGCCGACGCCGAGGAACAGGCCGCAGAGGAAGTCGTTGATGCGCAGGGTGAGGGCGACCATGTCGTCCAGGTCCTGCGTGGAGGCCCAGCCGAAGCAGGTGATGTGCTCCTCCGACACCATGGGGTCCTGCAGGCCGTCGTTCTTGTAGTAGTACTCGACGATGCTGCGCGGCAGGCGGGTGCCTTCCTGGATGCCGAGGCGCTGGGCGAGCGAGCCGGCGGCGACGTTGCGGACCACCACCTCCAGCGGGATGATCTCCACCTCGCGGATCAGCTGCTCCCGCATGTTCAGGCGGCGGATGAAGTGGGTGGGGACGCCGATCTCACCCAGGCGCAGCATCAGGTATTCGCTGATGCGGTTGTTCAGCACGCCCTTGCCGGTGATGATGCCCTTCTTGGTGCCGTTGCCGGCGGTGGCGTCATCCTTGAAATACTGGACGAGGGTGCCGGGCTCGGGGCCCTCGAACAGGACCTTGGCCTTACCTTCGTAGAGCTGGCGGCGACGGGCCATGGTGCGGGAATCCTCTTCGGCGCCGGGCGGTGGCGGCCGGCGTGGTTCGCGGGGCGTATAGCAGGCGGGGGGGTGCGGCGCCAACCGGCAGGGCAGCCCCCCTGCCATTCATGCGGCGCAGGGCCATGCTGTGTTCCGGCTGGGACGAGGCGTGGGGGGGCTTGGCGGGCTGGGGTTGTGCTGGTGCGATGCGGCGGCTGGCTCTTGGGCTTGGGCTTGGGCTTGGGGGCGTGACGGCTGGGCTGGGCTTGGGGATGAAGCCGGGCGCTGGTTCGGCCTGGAGGGAGAAGGAATTTTCCCTTCAGACCTCCCTCATCTTGTTCTGCGGGTTGGTCTGGTACCTGCCGGTCGGTGGCGCGTGCGGTGTTGGCGCGGGGCCAGGCTTCGCCACCACACCGTTTGCCGCGGCTTTGTGTGGGTGACGGCGGCTGCTGCCGGATGCTGGCAAGGTGGCTGGTTGACGGAGGGATGGCGGCCTGAGGGCGTTTGGGCGTTCCTGGCCGGCTCTTCGGACTTCAGGGTTACCGGACGCGACTGAAGGCATCTTGGCCTGCTTTGAATCCGGCTGGTTCGCGCCGGAGGTTCCCGACTTCCGGCGGCTGACGGTTCCGCCCGGGTGGCCACGCCTTGAATATGATGATGGCGCCCACGGTGGCGGAAGGGGTTATGCGACCGGGGCAGCCGGAAGGACGCCAGGTGAATGGCGGCCGCATGCCGTGTGGGCCGCCGCAACACTCGCAGAAAAAAGATGGGGGGTCCGGGGGGAATTCCTTCCCCCCCGGCCTTTGCTCCACGCCTCAGCCCTTGGCGGGGGAGATCTGCTCGATCCAGGCGGTGAACTTGGTGACGAAGCCCTGAAGGAACTTCTGGGTACCTTCGTTGGTGATGGTGCCCTGGTCGTCGATCAGTCCGTCCTTGAAGTGCAGGAAGACTTCCGGCTGGCCGAGGGTCGGCATGTCCAGGTAGCCGAGGATGGCGCGGAGTTGTTGCTGGGCCGCGGCGGTGCCGACGGCGCCGACCGAGGCGCCTGCGATGGCGGCGGGCTTGCCGGCCCAGGCGCTCTGGCCATAGGGGCGGCTGCCCCAGTCGATCGCGTTCTTCAGCACGCCGGGGATGGCGCGGTTGTATTCCGGGGTGAGGAAGAGGACGGCGTCGGCGGCGCGGACCTGTTCCTTCAGGCGGGTGGCGGCGGGCGGGTAGGCGGCGTCCAGGTCCTGGTTATAGAGGGGGAGGTCGCCGATCTCGACGAAGCGGAATTCGAGGGAAGGGGCGGCGAGCCGGGCCAGGGCCTGGCCGAGCTTGCGGTTGTAGGAATCTTTGCGAAGGCTGCCGACGAGGACGGCGACGGTGCGGGTGGCCATGGGTCGGGCTCTCCTTGAGCTGGGTCGTTCGGGTGGGCGTGGTGCGGGTTTGAAGCGGGGGATGGCGGCTTCGGTTGCCTGGAGCGCGATGGCTTGCGGTGGAATCGCCGAAAGCCTGAATCACGCGACCCGACAAAGGCATGGAGCGTGGGGCGCGAACGATGCGGGCGCATCATGCTCCCATGTCCGCCGGTTGTGGGGTGTCAGGCGCCGGTGGGGGCATCCTTCGGCAGGCGGCCGTCATGGCTGCCCCAGACGCGGCCGGGGGCCCAGACACTGTCCGGCGCGCGCCACAGATTGGGGTTGCGCATGGCGTCGGCCAGGGCGGTGGAGACGACGTCCAGCAGCTTCCTGCCTTTCTCGGCCGTGGCGGCGCGGGGGTCGCCCATCACGCCGGTGACGGGGGCGCGTTCGGCGAAGGACCAGAAGCGGGCGAAGGGGCTGCCGGTGGTGTCGCCGCCGGGGGAGATGGCTTCTTCCAGCTTGTCGTGGCGGACCTGGGTGCCGTCGATGGCGAGCCAGAAGCTGGTTTCCGCCTCACACGCATGCATGACGCCGGACTGCTTTTCCAGGATCTTGCCGAGTTCCGGCCCGGAGACGTGGAAGATGGTGGTGGCGACGACGGGAATGGCGAATTCGACGCAGAGTTCCCGCGCCGAGACGGCCAGGGGGTCGATGTTGCCGCCGTGGCTGTTGACCAGCAGCAGGCGCTTGAAGCCGTCGGCCAGGATGGAGCGGCAGATGCCGCGCAGCACGTTGTGGAAGGTGTTGTAGTCCAGGCTGATGGTGCCGCCGAAGGGCAGGTGGTGTTCCGACAGGCCGGTCCAGAGCGGGGGGAGGACGATGGCGGGCACGTCGGTGGCCTTGGCGGCTGCTTCCAGGGCGCAGGCATGGCCGATCATGCTGTCCGTCCACACCGGCAGGTGGGGGCCGTGCTGTTCCATCGAGGCGACGGGGAGGACGACCAGCGCATCCTGCTGCGCCAGGGCGCGCAGTTCCGGCGCCGTGCGGCGTTCCCAGCGGACGGCGTCGGTGGCGGTATCGGGCATGCGGTGGCTCCTGCTTCAGGCGTGAGGGCCGGCGGCCCCTGGATCACGCGGACAAACCAAGCGATGGGCGTGACGGCCGGCGGGCTGGTCACGCCAAGGGACGGCGCGGCCGGCGCGTTGGCCGCGTGCGGGATGGCGGGCCTGGATCGCGCCATCCAGGGCACGGGCGGGGCGCGGTGGTGGGGCGCCGGGCCCGGGGGTTGGCACGGAACCACGGGCGCGGGCCGGGGGGAAGGGGGCGGCGTGAGGCGGGGGGGGCGGTGCGGCGGCCACCGGAGGGGCGGCTGCCGGAGCGGCGGTACGGGGGCATGACA
>NZ_JACTVA010000073.1:4550-18339 GCF_014490485.1 Teichococcus aerophilus
GCGGCATCTTGAGGGGCTGTTGGGCGGCATCGGGTAGCGGGCGCCCGGGCGTAGCACCTGGGGAAGCGGTACCAGGGAGCGTCTGCCGGCGGTGGGCGCCACGGGGGGCACTGGGCGCAACGGCGAGCGGTACCGGGGGTGCGGTTGGGCGGCGGGCGCCCCGGGGCGGTACCGGGACGCGGTACCGGGGGGAGCGGCTGCCGGGCGGCGGGGTTGCCGGGTGTTGCCATGGGCTGGCGGGGGCCACAGTCTTCCGCGAGACATCGGAGAGGAAGCGCCATGGCCAAGGACGACACCGCGCCGGCGAACGGCTTGCGCGCGCTGATACAGGCCTGCCGGGTGGAGAAGGGCGGCAAGTTCCGCCTGAAGGACCGGGCGACCAAGGTGGATGTGGCCGGGCTGGAGAAGCCGGAAGGCGAGGCGCTGCTGGCGGCGGCGGGCGAGCGGCTGGATGATTTGCAGCAGCGGCTATACGCCGAGGACCGGCAGGCGGTGCTGGTGCTGTTCCAGGCGATGGATGGCGGCGGCAAGGACAGCACGATCCGCGCCGTGTTCTCCGGCGTCAATCCGCAGGGTTGCCAGGTGATGGCGTTCAAGGCGCCGGGGCCGAACGAGCTGGAGCACGACTTCCTGTGGCGGCACATGGCGCATCTGCCGCGGCGCGGGCACATCGCGGTGCATAACCGCTCCTGGTACGAGGAAGTGCTGGTGGTTCGGGTGCACCCGGACATCCTGAAGGCGCGCAAGCTGCCCGAGGCGAGCGTGACGCCGGATATCTGGGAGGAGCGGCTGGAGGATATCGCTGCCTTCGAGCGCTACATGGCGCGGCAGGGGGTGAAGGTGCTGAAGTTCTTCCTGCACCTGGGGTGGGAGGAGCAGCGGCAGCGGTTCCTCGACCGGATCGACACGCCGGACAAGAACTGGAAGTTCGATGCGGCGGACGTGAAGGAGCGCCAGTACTGGGACGAGTACCAGGCGGCGTACGAGGCGGCGATCATCGGCACGGCGGCGCCGCATGCGCCGTGGATCGTGGTGCCCGCCGACCGGAAGTGGCTGGCGCGGCTGATCGTGGCGGAGACGCTGGTGCAGGCGTTGGAGGAGGCCGACCCGCAATACCCGGCGGCGGACGACGCCACGCTGGCGAGCCTGGCCGAGCGGCGCGCGACGCTGGAGGCGGAGGCCGCCAAGGGGGCCGGCAAGAAGGGCAAGGATTCGAATTGAGGTGACGCGGCGGGTGGTTGTCATCACCGGGGCGTCGCGCGGGTTGGGCGCGGCGCTGGCGCGGCGGCTGGCGACGCCGGGTGTCTCGCTCGGGCTGATCGGGCGCGATGGGGTGGCGCTGGAGGGCGTGGCGGAGGCGTGCCGGGCGGCGGGGGCGGCGGTGCGGTGTGCGCTGGTGGATGTGCGCGATGCGGAGGCGATGCGCGCGGTGTTGTTGGGCTGGGATGCGGATGAGCCGGTGGATCTGGCGATTGCCAATGCGGGGATTGCGGCCGGGACGCGGCCGGATGGATCACCCGAGGGGTTGGAGGCGTTCCGCGCGCAGATCGACGTGAACCTGATGGGGGCGGTGCATCTGGTGGAGGCGCTGTTGCCGGGGATGCGGGGGCGGAGGCGGGGGCGTTTTGTGCTGGTGAGCTCGGTGGCGGCGTTCCGGGGGTTGCCGGACAGCCCGGGCTATTGCGCGAGCAAGGCGGCGCTGTGGGGGTATGGCGAGGCGGTGCGCGCCGGGCTGGCGGGGAGCGGCGTGGGAATGACGCTGGTGGCGCCTGGGTTCTTCGATAGCGCGATGGGGGAACGGTGGGTGGGGGCGCGGCCGTTCTCGGTCAGTGCGGATGTGGCGGCGGGGAAGGTGCTGCGCGGGGCGGAGCGCGGAGCGGCAGTGGTGGCGTTTCCGTGGGTGCTGGCGTGGGCGTTGCGGTTGGCGGTTCTGGTGCCGGCGAAGTGGGTGGATGCGGCGGTGCGGCGGGTGGTGTTTCGGATCAGGGGGTGAGGGGGGGGGTTGCGCCTAGCATCTCTGGCCAGGCGTGCAGCTGACTCGTATCTAAATCGGTTGCAGTCACCCCATCTACAAAATCAAAACGCACGCTTGCACCTCGGCTGGGTTGCATAGTGGATAGTGGTCGCGCACGTTGCGGTGGGCCATCGAACTATTGATCGAGGAGAGCGACGTGCAGATTGTTAGCAGTCAGTCGGAATGCAACGCTGCCTTTCGGCATTGGGCTAACACTCTAATAGAGAATACCAAGCTTACCGAATATGGCTGGATAATCGAGGGAAAGGGGGTGCTTTTCACCAACTACGGACATGGTAGTCCCGGAGAGATTACGAGAGAAGTGATGCTCGGATTCGATCCGGATACCGGATCCTCCACTGTGAAAATCGTTCAGCCTAACGCAGCAAAGCGCGACAAGGGACCGGTAACGGTTCTTGCGACCGACGACACTGGTAACAAATATTTGCTCCGCGAAGGTCGTCTAGTCGCAAACAAAGTTTCAACCTTTATCAAGGATAAGTTCGCCGATCTTAGTGGGCTGACTGAGGTGCCGTTGATGGTCGATGGGCGGCGATCAACGCGACATTGGTACATCGTCGCGAATCTCAACGCAGGTGCTAGTGAGATCGTGGCGCAGGCTGCTGATTTCTCTAACGCTTGCGCGCAGGCAAGAGCCCTTGCCAGTGGTGGAAAGTCCGTAAGCGACGCGGAGAACGAAGACAATAAAAGATTAACCTACGGCATGGATGAAAAGGGACGGATTACAACCCGGGTTAGGCCGGGCGGTTCGCTTGAGATTACAGAGCTTCAGGGTTACGTCTACCAAGAACTTAAGAAGATAGTTGGGAAAGATCTCAAAAAGCCGAAGAGAAACGGCTACTGTGTCGATGGTATGATTGAGCCGGCTAACCTACTTATCGAAATTAAAACAGGCACAGCAGCACACTGCATCTACGAGGCGGTCGGACAACTGCAGCTCTATCCTAGCCTTGTTGGAATTCACGGCAAGCCAGAGCCTGCCCTTCTCATTCCTGACAAGTTGCCGCTAAAGCCGGCGATGGTTGCTGCGCTGGCTAACGCCAAGATCTCCGTGTTTACCTATGGTATCGGGGATAGCGGTAAGGAGCCGTCCATCACGTTTCCTGCCGCGTTAATCGAGCGTTGTCGGCGCAGCACTTAAAAGAGAGTGCCGATACCGCGCCCTACCTCTTATTGTTATCATAAATATCACATTTTATCGCACACCCCAGCCAGCCAGCCAGCCAGCCAGCCAGCCAGCCAAGCCTTGGCATAATTCTTCAGAAAGACAGTGGTCAGCGAACGCTATTTTACTTCTTTAAGACTGAATGACGGTTCAGATACTGCGACCGGCGTCCAAAATTATCGGGGATCTGCCGATCGGGCAGTGCCCTTTTGGTAATTGAAAATATAAGGGTTGAAACATGCGGCGGGGTCTGGGGTAGCACTGCTACCCCAGCGGGGGTGCAGGGGGCGGCGCCCCCTGCGGCGTGACGGGAACGGCAGCAGCAGAAGACGCAAAAGAGCCTTTCGGGCGGGGTGGCCAGAAGCCGGCGGTGGCGCCTTCGGTTTCGGGGTCGAGCGCCTCGGGGACGGGGCGGTTGAGGATTTCTTCGTGCAGGCGTTGCACCATGCCGTGCATGGCGACCGCGCGGCCCTCCTTGGCGTGGTAGACGCCGCGGATGTGGAGGGAGTGGGCGACGCTGCGGAGGAAGCCTTCGCGCAGGGCTTCGTCCGGCGGGGCGCCCTGGGTCCAGAATTCGTCCAGCGTGCCGCTGAAGACCAGGCCGGGGAGGCGGTAGAGGGCCTCGCCCAGGCAGAAGGTGGGGGTCTGGCCCATGATGGCGCGCAGGCCGACGGTGCTGTTGACGGTGACGACGCCTTGCACCTGTTCGACGATCTGGCCGAGGTTGCCGCCGCCGAGGTAGTGCAGGCGGTCTTCGAGGCCGAATTCCTTCGCCAGTTTCTTGACGCGGCGGCCCCAGTTCTTGAGGCCGGGGTCCAGCGGATGGGCCTTGATGAGCAGGTGGGTGCCGGCAGGGGCATGGCGGGCGAAGCTCTGCGTGATCTCGCGCAGGGGGGTGTCCATGTCCGTGTAGCGGGAATAGGCGCGGATGGAGAAGTCGTTCTCCATCTGCATGGCCATCAGGAAGAGCGGGCCGGTGCCGGCGACGCGTTGGAGGACGGCGTCGGCGCGCAGGTTCTCGGACGAGCGGCGGATGAGGCGCCAGACCATGCCGGCGTAGAACGGCAGCGGGTGGTAGATCTGGTGGTGGCGGTAGTGGCGGAAGCGCGGCCAGCGGGCGAGGGCGGCGATGTTGTAGGCGACGTCCCATGCCGCCATCAGCGGGAAGCTGTCGCGGTAGCGGACGACGAGGTCCGGCGGCGGCAGGGCGGCGCCGATGCGGATGATGGTTTCCGGGTCCCGGACAAACTGGCTGGCGGCGTTCAGGCCGTCGCGTTCCAGCACGATCCAGTCGGGGCGGATGTAGCCCATGTCGGTGGCGACGACTTCGATCTGGCGTTCGGCGGCGGCGGCGATGGCGATCTTGTGATAGGCGCGTTGCTCGCCCAGCAGGACGATGTGGGTGATGCGGTGGCGGTCCAGGAAGCTGGCGATGAAGGCGGGCCAGGCTTCGAGGGTGCCGCGGTAGTCGGTGGCGCCGGGGCCACGCCAGAACAGGCGGTCCCCCCAATGCAGGTTGATGCGGTGCGCCTTGTGCCCCAGGGCCCGCAGCGCCGCGCCGACTTCCTGGAACAGCGGGCTGACGGGCCCCTGCAGGAAGAGGAAGCGCTTCGGCGCCGGGGTGGGAATCATGGACATTCAGTCAGATGGGAAACCCTCTTCGGGCGCTGCTGTCAATCGGGCAGGGGGCGGGGGCGTGCCGGTCCTGATGGACACCGTGGGCGGGAATGGTGGCGATTTTGCGCCGGGCCGGGGCGATGGAGGCGTTTCGCTGCGGGTGAGGGCGGGTGGCGTGACGGATGCTTCGTGGGCGGGGCGTGGGGTGTTCGTCTGCGGGTGCTGTGGCGTGGGGCGGGTCTGTTTCAGCCGGTGTGGGGGCGCGGCTTTAGGGCCGGGTCGATGCTCTCCCCTGCAGTGAAGGGGGGGAGGGAAGGTCAGGGGAGGGAATTCCCCTGGGACCCCATCTTTTTTCTGCGGTTTGGTGCCGGGCCTTGGGGGTAGGCGGGCGGAGCTATGTGCCAGGCGTGCGGTGCCCGGACTGAGTGGTCTGTCGCCTGGGTGCGGATCTCTGGCGAGGTTTCAACGGGATTTGGAAAGCCTCTGGCTCTCGGGCACGACCGGAAGGCGGACGCGGATTTGTGCTGGGCCTCTGCGGCTTTGGCTTCAGTCCTTTTGCCCCGGTTCCAAGATCATCAACGAGCGCGCGCTATCCGTCCGAAGCGTCACGCCAAACTCGCAGGAAAAAGATGGGGCCCGGGGAATTCCTTCCCCGGCCTTCCTGCCACGTGCCGGATTGCGGCTAGCCGGTGGGGGCGTAGAGGGCGGCGGCGGCGTCGGGCCAGGTGATGAGGCGGTGGCCCTGGCGGGCGGCGTGGCGGAGCTGTGGGGCGGTGGGAAAGGGGCAGTAGGGCAGCAGGAGTGGGAGGGTCTCGGGCGGTGGGGTGCCTTGGGCGAGCTGGGCGATGACGGTGGCGGCGAGGGTGGCGCCGGCGGCGTGCAGGTGGCGGGCGGCGGCGCTGGCGCTGGTGCCGGGGGGCAGGGCGAGCGGCTGCTGGGCGAGGATGGCGCCGGCATCGATGCGGGGGGCCAGGCGGTGCAGGGTGACGCCGAAGGCCGGCGGGGTGTCCTGCTGGGCCCAGAAGGTGGGCAGGGGGCCACGATGGCGGGGCAGCAGCGAGGGGTGGACGTTGAGGCCGCCGAGGGGGGCGAGGGCCAGGGTCTCGGCGGTGAAGATCTGGTCGAAATGGAAGGAGAGGATGAGGTCCGGCCGGGCGGCGCGGAGGGCGGCAGTGGTGGCGGGGCCGTTGAGGTCCGTGACGCTGTGCTGCGGGATGCCGTGCTGGCGGGCCAGGTTGGTGAGCGGGGCGCGGCCGAGGGCGCGGCGGAGGCTGCCGAGGCTTTGCGGCAGGCCGTAATTGGCCAGCAGGAAGGGCAGGATGCGCGGGCCGGAGCGGCGCCAGTGGGCGCGGAGTTGGCCGACTGTGCCGCCGGCGCTGGGGCGGTAGGGGTCGGAGCGGGCTATCAGGACGATCTTCTCCCGGTGCAGGCGGCAGAAATCGAGGACCGCCTGGGCGCTGAGGGCGCTGTCCAGGGTGAAGAGGGCGATGCGCATGGGGAAGGTGTAGCGCGGTTTGGGGATGGGGCGGAGGGATGCGGAGCGGTTCGGCGGCGTGAGGCGGAAGCGAATTGACGGGCCGGGAAATTGGTCCTACCAGATTGGTGGGACCAATTTTGGCGGCAGGTGCTGGGTGTGAAGAGCGTTCCGAAGCCTGAGATCGTGCCGGCGGGGGAGGGAGAGTCCTCCGCGCTGATCAAGCAATTGATGGGGTATGTGGCGGAGCGGCGACTGCGGGCGGGGGACCGGCTGCCTTCCGAGCGCGACCTGGCGGAGCAATTCGGGGTCGGCCGGAACGCGATCCGCGAGGCGGTGACGTCGTTGCAGACGTTGCGGCTGGTGGAGCGGCGGCCGAATTCCGGGCTGTACCTGCTGGCGGAGCAGGAGCATGGCAGCCTGGACGCCATCCTGCTGCATTCCGACCTTGGCATTCCGATGAACGAGGAGGAGGTCGGCGAGGTCGTCGAGCTGCGGCGGATGCTGGAGATGCAGGCGGTGACGCTGGCCTGCGAGCGGCACCGGCCCGAGCATGTGGCGCGGCTGGACGCGGCGCTGCGGCTGGGGGCGGAGGCGCTGGCCACCGGGCGCAATTTCGCGGCGGCGGACGAGGCGTTTCACCTCTCGGTCGTGGATGCGGCGGGGAACCGGCTGTTCCGGCGGCTGGTCAATTCCTTCTACCTGTTCACGCGGAAAAGGCGTGTGCATTACTTCGAGAATGGGGAACGGGCGCCGCTTTCGCACGCCCAGCACATGGCGTTGCGCGATGCGATCGTCGCGCGGGACGTGGCGCGGGCGACCGCGGTGATGGGCGGGCATTTGCAGGCGCTGGGCAGTTACTGGCTGACCCTGATCGGGCGCCCGCAGAAGGACATGGAGCCATGAGGATCACCCGGGTGGATGCCCGCTGGTGCCATGTGCCGATTCCCGTGGAGCGGCAGCACAAGAGCGATTTCGGCGTGGCGAGCAGCTTCGATTCCGTGATCGTCCGCATCGACACCGATGCCGGCATCACCGGCTGGGGCGAGGCGAAGGCGGGGGTGGGGAGCAGCGCGGCCTGTGGCGGGCTGGCGGCGATCATCAACCAGGATTTCGCGCCGCTGCTGGTGGGGGAGGACCCGCGGGATATCTCCCGCCTGTGGGACACGCTCTACAGCTTGCAGCGGCAGGGTCATGCGGTGGCGCGCGGGCATGGGTTTCCGCAACTCAGCCGGCGGGGGCTGTCGGTTTCCGCGATCGCCGGCATCGATATCGCGCTGTGGGATATCCTGGGCAAGGCGCTGGGGGCGCCGGTGTGGCAGTTGCTGGGCGGCAGGCGGATGGAGGCCATGCCGGCCTATGCCTCCGGCGGCTGGGCGGACGTGCATGGCATCGGGGCGCAGCTGCAGGGGTATTGCGGCCAGGGCGGCTTCCGCGCGGTGAAGATGCGCGTGGGGGTGATGGACGGGTCGCCGGCGATGTCCGCCGCGCGGGTGCGGGCGGCGCGGGCGGCGCTGGGGCCGGAGATCCGGCTGATGGCGGATGCGCATGGCACCTGGACGGTGTCCGAGGCCAAGGCTTTCTGCCGGATGGTCGAGGACCTCGACCTGTTCTGGCTGGAGGAGCCGGTCTCGGCCGACGACAAGCACGGGCTGGCGGAGGTGCGGCGTAGTTCGGCCGTGCCGATCAGCACGGGGGAGAGCGAATCCACCCGGCATGATTTCCGCGACATCGTAGAGCTGCGCGGGGCGGATATCCTGCAGCCGGACCTGGCGATCGCCGGCGGGATCACGGAGGGGGTGCGGATCGCGGCGCTGGCCTCCGCCTTCAACCTGCGGCTGGCGCCGCATCTGTGGTCCGGCGCGCCGGCCTTCGCGGCGGGGCTGCATCTGGCGGCCAGCCAGAGCGCCGGGTTCATCCTGGAATACTCGCTGGGCCACAACCCGATGCTGCACGAGCTGATCGAGGAAGCCTTCCCGGTGGAGAATGGCGCGGTGCGGATACCCGACCGGCCGGGGCTGGGCATCACCGTGCGCGAGGACTTCCTGGAGCGGTACGCGCGCCGGATGTAGCCGACAGACACGAATGAGCCGCGACCAAGAAGCGCGGCCTTTGGGAGAGAAACAGGATGACCACTCGTCGTAGTTTGCTGCTGGCCACGGGCGCCTGCCTGGCGGCGCCGGCCGTCGCGCGCGCGGATGCCGTCTCGGCCTACCCGGACCGGCCGGTGAAGATCATCGTGCCGGCGCCGCCGGGCGGGCAGTCCGACATCACCATGCGGCTGGTGGCGGAGGGGATGCGGGAGAGCTTCACGCAGCCCTTCGTCATCGAGAACCGGGGCGGGGCGAGTGGCGCCATCGGCATGGATTATGCCGGCAAGCAGCCGGCGGATGGCTATACGCTGCTGGTCGCGGTGGCGGGCGGGCTGGTGGTGAACCCGCTCTTCGACAACCGGGTGCCGTTCGGGCCGATGGATTTCGCCCCGGTCAGCCAGTTCGGCCTTTCCACCAACTGCCTGTTCGTGCGCGCCGGCCTGCCGGTGACGAATCTGCAGGAGCTGGTGCGCTACGCGAAGGAGCGGCCGGGGGAGCTGACCTATGCCTCGATCGGCAACGGGACGATTTCCCATATCTATACGGAGCTCTTCGCGAACACGGCGGGCATCAAGCTGCTGCATGTGCCGTTCCGCGGCGGCTCGGCCGCCGTGCAGGAGGTGATCGCCGGGCGGGTGGACCTGATGATCATCGACTTCACCACCGGGGACCAGCCGATGCGGGAGGGGCTGCTGCGCGGGCTGGCGGTGACGGGGACGCGGCGGTGGCCGTTCTCGCCCGAGATCCCGACCTTCCAGGAGCAGCAGGTGCCGTTGACGCTGATCGGGTGGAACGGCCTGTTCGCGCCGAAGGGGACGCCACGGCCGATCCTGCAGCGGCTCTCCGACGCCGCGAACACGGTGGTGCGGGACCCGGCCAATCTGGACCGCTTCCTGAAGATCGGGCTGATCCCGAGCGGCACTACGCCGGAGGCGTTCGAGGCGGTCATCCGCGCCGATACCGAGCAGTGGCGTGAGGCGGTGGCGATGTCCGGCGCCAAGCCCGAGTAGAGCGTGGCCGCCGGAAGGCATGAAGCACGCGACCGGGCCTGGACCGTACTCCGCGATCGGATCACGCTCCGGCCCAATGACGACGACGCCGCGCCCTGGTGCGCGTGCCTGCAAGCAAGAGGAACGCCAAGATGAGACGCAACAAGCTGCGCGAGCTGCTCAATGCCGGCCGGCCGACGCTGGGGACGCACCTGCTCTCCACCTGGCCGACGCTGGTGGAGCTGGTGGGGGCGGCGGGAGGGTTCGACTATGTCGAGTTCACCGCCGAGTACGCGCCCTTCGACCTGCACGACCTGGACAATCTGGGGCGGGCGCTGGAGCTGAAGGACCTGACCGGCATGATCAAGGTGGAGCAGACGCAGTGGACGCACCAGGCCATGCGCGCCATCGGCTCCGGCTTCCAGTCCGTGCTGTTCGCCGATGTGCGGACCGAGGAGGATGCGCGCGCCTGCGTTGCCGCCGTGCGGGCGGAGACGCCGGGCTCGGGCGGGCGGATGGGCGTGGGGATGCGGCGCGACGTGGGGATGGTGCTGGAAGTCGGCCGGCCCGCCTATGTCGAGGCGCTGGACCAGGTGGTGATCGCGCTGATGGTGGAGAAGGCGGAGTGCGTGGAGGACCTGGACCGCATCCTCTCCGTGCCCGGGATCGACATGGTGCAGTTCGGGGCGGCCGACTACTCGATGAGCATCGGCATGGCCGGGCAGTTCACGCATCCCGAGGTGAAGAAGGCGGAGCAGCGGACGATCGAACTGGCGCTGAGCAAGGGACTGCACCCGCGCATCGAGCTGCATGATCTGGAGCGGGCGCCGGAATACATGGAAATGGGCGTCAAGCACTTCTGCATCGGGTGGGACGTGCGCATCCTGTACAACTGGCTGGCGACGCATGGCCGGGACATGCGGGCCCTGCTGGGCGAGGACGCGCCGCCGGCGCCGAAGCCGGTGACGACGGGGAGCGTGTATTAGGGCGCGACCGTCGCCGGAGCTGGAACGCTTGGCCAGAGAGTGGGCTGGCGTTGTTGGGTGCGGCGGATCGTTTCAGGGGAGAAAGGTTGGGGGAAGGAATTCCCCCAAGCCCCCATCTTCTTTTTGTCAGTTTGAGGCTGGGGCTTTGCGGAAGGTGGCACCCGGCATAGGTGTGCTGGAGGTCTGGGGCCACCGGTGACTGACGGTTCCGTTCAAGTGGCTTTATAAATATTTGGCTTCGCCAGGGTTCTGCCTGCGGCCTCAAAGCCCGGATCTTAACGCGCGAAAATAAAAGAAGGGGTCCGGGGAATTCCTTCCCCGGCCTTCTCCCTTCGCCGTGTGTCAGCCGAAGCCCGGCAGGGATTCCACTGCGCCGAGATTGGCGGAGGCGTCAGCCAGCATGTCGGCCGCGTGCAGCAAGTCGGCTTCCGTGTGGTCGGAGGAGACGAAGAAGCGCAGGCGGGCGGATTGCTCGGGCACGGCCGGGAACAGGACGGTCTGTAGGGCGACGCCGCGATCCAGCATGGCGTTGGCCAGCCGCGCGGTGCGGATGGAGGAGCCGATGATGACGGGGACAATGGCGGCGCCGATGCTGCCGCCGGTATCGAAGCCGCGTTCGCGCAGCAGGGCGACCAGGCGGCGGCCGTTGGCTTGCAGTTGCGTCACGCGCCCGGGCTCCGCCTGCATGATGCGGAGGGAGGCGAGGGCGGAGGCGGCGAGCGGGGGCGCGAGGCCGACGGAGTAGACGCTGCCGGGGGCGGTGTGGCGCAGCCAGTCGATCACGTCGCGCCGCGCGGCGATGTAGCCGCCGCAGGCGGAGAGGGTTTTCGAGAGCGTGCCCATCCAGAGGTCGACGCCCGAGGGGTCGACGTTCTGGGCTTCGGCGACGCCTTTGCCGGTGGCGCCGAGGACACCGACGCCGTGGGCTTCGTCCACCATCAGCCAGGCATCGTGGCGGCGGGCGATCTCGATGGCGCGGGCGAGGTCGGGCGCGTCGCCATCCATCGAGTAGTGGCCTTCGAGGAGGAGCAGGGCACGCTGGGCGCCGCGGCGGGCGGCGGCGAGTTCCTTCTCGGCCGCGCGCATGTCGTTATGCGCGAAGGGGACGCGGCGGGCGCCGGAGAGGCGGATGCCTTCGGTGCAGGAATTGTGGATGGCGGCGTCGTGCACCACCACGTCCCGCGGGCCCATCAGGTGGCCGATGGTGGTGACATTGGTGGCGTGGCCGGAGACGAAGGTGAGCGCGGCCTCGGCGCCGTGCAGGGCGGCGAGCTCGGCTTCCAGTTCCAGGTGCAGGTCGCGCTCACCCGCCGTGATGCGGGCGCCGGAGACGCTGACGCCGTAGCGGTCGATGGCGGCCTTGGCGGCGGCCTGGACGCGCGGGTCGCCGTTCAGGCCCAGGTAGTTGTAGCTGGCGAAGTTCACCACGTCCCGGTTGCCGATGAGGCTGTGGGCGCCGGCCAGGCCGTCATGCTGCTGGAAGAGCGGGCTGCGCATTTCGAGCGAGGCGAGGGCGGTCTTGAGCAGGCCGTAGTCCCGCATGCCGGGCAGGGTGGAGAAGTCGCGCGCCGAGCCGGCATCGGGGCGGGGGGCGGCTTCATCCGATGTGCGGCGCTTGGAGAGGCGGGCCAGCAGGGCGAGGCGGGCAGTGGTGGAGAGGCCGCCACTCATTCAGTGGGTATCCTTGGTGACGTCGGGGGTTGCGTCCGGCGTGAGGGCGCCGCGGCTGGGCTCGAACTGTTCGACGAGGTCGGCCACCGCGTCCTCGGCCTGGCCGCCGGCGGCGAGGCCGTCGGCGAGGCGGCGGGCGAGGACGTCCACCGTCAGGTCCTCGGTGACGGAGGCGAGGGGGACGGACATGCCGAGGCGCTGTTCCAGCGCGCCGCGCAGTTCCAGCCCGCCCAGGCTGTCCAGCCCCATGCCGGCCACGGGGGCGTCGGTGGGGATGGCGTCCGGCGGCAGGCGGAGGATGCGGGCCGCTTCCTCCCGCACCACCTGGCGCAGCAGGGCGCGGGCTTCTTCCGGCGAGAGGGCCAGGAGTTCGGCGCGCAGGTCGCTGGTGCCGGCGGTGGCTTCGCGCTGGCCGCGCACGATGTCGAACAGTGGCTCTTCCAGGATCGGCAGGGCCATGCCGGCCTGGCGCCAGCCGATGCGGGCGAGGGAGAGCACGGGGGCGCCGGTGGCCAGCAGGGCTGGCAGGGCGGAGAGCGACTCGGCCGCCGTCATCGACTCGACGCCGAGGCGGCGGGCCAGGGTCTCGGCGGTGTTGGCGTGGGCGGCGAGGATGCCGGCATCGGCGATGGGGCCCCAGCCGACGGCGAGGGCGGGCAGGCCTTCGCGCTGGCGGCGGCGGGCCAGGGCTTCCAGCGCCGCGTTGGCGGCGACGTAGTTGGCCTGGCCCGGATTGCCCATGGCGGTGGTGGCGGAGGAGAACAGCAGAAAGAGCTGGATGGGGTCCCGCCGCGTCAGCCGGTCCAGGTTCAGGGCGGCGTCCAGCTTGGGGGCGAGGACGCGGGCGAAGCGCTGTTGCGTCATGGAGGCGGCGGCGCCGTCGTCGAACACGGCCGCGGCGTGGACGATGCCGACGAGCTTCGGGCCCTCGGCGCGGATCTCGGCCAGGGCGGCCTTCAGGGCCTTGGGGTCGGCGGCATCGGCGGCATGCACGGTGGCGGCGGCGCCGAGGGCGGCGAGCGCGCGCACGGCGGCTTCCGCCCCCGGCGTGGTGCCGCCGCGGCGGGAGAGCAGGGCCAGCCGGGTGGCGCCGCGCGCGGCCAGCCATTTGGCGCATTCGAAGCCGAAGCCCTGGGTGCCGCCGACGACGAGGATGATGCCTTCCGGCGGGGCCCAGCCGGCGGGGCCGGGGACGGACGGCGCGGCCTCGGCCGTCGCGGCGAGGGACTCGGTGGCTGCCGGGGGCACGGGCGGGGGCAGCAGGACCAGCTTGCCGATCTGGCCGCTGGCCTGAAGGGTGCGGAAGGCGGCTTCGGCTTCCGCCGGGCTGCGGACGGCGTGGGGCAGCGGGTGCAGGGCGCCCGATTGCATGCGCTGCGCGATCTGTTCCAGCAGCGTCTTGGCGAGATCCGGGCGGGACCTGGGCAGCTGGTCCACATCCACGCCGAAATAGGTGAGGTTGCGGCGCCAGGGGCGCAGGCCGACGCGGGTATTCTCGAAGAAGTCGCGCTTGCCGAGTTCGACGAAGCGGCCGAAGGGCTTGGTCAGTTCCAGGCTGCGTTCCATGGCGTCGCCGGCCAGGGAGTTGAGGACCACATCGACGCCTTCGGGCCAGACGGCGCGGAGCTGGTCGGCGAAGCCGGGGTCGCGGCTATCCAGCACCAGCTCGGCGCCGGCGGCGCGCAGGAAGGCGCGCTTGGCCGGGCTGCCGGCGGTGGCGGCGATGCGGGCGCCGGCGGCGCGGGCCACCTGCAGCGCG
>NZ_JACTVA010000074.1 GCF_014490485.1 Teichococcus aerophilus
CTTGTCGAAGGGCAACCTCAGCCGCCGCGCGATCCCCTAGGCGGAGGCGCAGATCGGCCATGAAGCGGAGGGCTTCCTGGGTGACGGCGAGGATGGCCTGCACCATCTTGATAGCGTCTTCGACTTGTCCTTCGGACGCTCTTTTCTCGCTGTCTTTGAGATGCTTTCGGAGCCCAGCATCCATGTCATTAGCCCCCGCGATTTAACAATCGAGCGTGAAGATGACCAGCCTAAGTCCGCCCGAAATTACTCAGCCTTGTGAAGTCGGCCGATAAAGCATTGTAGTTGCAAAACACTGGTATGACTAAGGATCTTGGCTGGGTTGGCGGAGTCCGGAAGACAAGACCGACGATGTTGGGTCCCGGCATTCGATGGTGCAGATTCTGCATGCGGCGCTGGCGACTCTCTGGTCCATGCGTTGCACGGTGAGTTCGTAAGGTGTGCGGCCCCGCAACCGTCCAGGCGTTGGGCGAATTGTAGTCTCAAGGAAATTTCCGAGGAGGCGCCGGGAGTCGTCGTGGCTGTCGTAGTGCAGGCGCTCGATCGTGACACCCTTGATGGCGCCGCTCATCGGTTCGATTGAGGATGGGCAAGCTGCCCGCCCCGGCGATGGAGCGGGCAGCTGTTGCGGCTGGAGCGTCTCAGGCCGCAAGCGCTTTGGTAAACCCCAGCGTCTCCGCTCGCTCGGCGAGCCTCACCCGGATCGCAGGCGGCACTTGGCGAGCCGACAAAGCACGGGGATAGTCCAGTTCCGCGATCGCCCGCTCCTCCGGGAACACCGCCTGATACTCGGCGAAATTGTCGAAGCGACGGCGCGTCACATTGTCGACGAATGTCTCGGCTGGGGCGCCTTCCGCCATGATAAGGGTGTGGTCTTCAGTCTCGATATGCCAATAGGTGAACTGCTCGTCCGGCTCGCTCACCCGCGTGATCGACGTACCGTTTACCAGCGCCCCAGCTTGGCAGAGGACGCCGTCTACCAACAGCGCGTGGCCAGGCGAAAGATAGAGATCGCGGGCTGGTATATTCTCGCTGAGGGCACCCTGGCGAATGCGGATAGGATAGGCCTGGACCGGGGGAGCAAAGCGCGAGAATACAGCCCTTCGACCCAGCCAGCGCACTGGCACGACTTTTCCGTCCTGGGTGAGAATAGTGTCTCCGATGCGCAGCGTCTCGACGCACACCTGGCCAGACGGCGTCGCAATCAATGTCCCTTCAAGAAAACAAAGATAATAAGAATTCCCGTTATTCTCCGGAATGGTGCCGTTTGGTTGAGGAGTGTTGGTGAACCAATAATCCCCGGGTGGGAAAGATCCGGCCGTAAGAGTGGCAACAAAACCATCTCCGCTCGAATATTGGAATTCGAACGTGAAATTCTGTCCGCTGCGTTCCATTGTGACGATATCGCCCGACGTCAGATTGGTATTTTCTCCGCTGTCTACATTGATACTTGTTGCTGATCCAACAACAACATTCTGAGAATTAAGCTGATACACTGACAGGAAGCTTTGAGTCGGCATAGATTCCCCCCCCAGAAGTAGTGACATGCGGCAGCAACCGGTCACCTTTGGTTACATTACATAGCGCACATGAAAGCGTCTCGTCCATACGCTGTTCTGCAACGCCACCCGCATGGAAGAACGGTGGAGTTGAGGAGAGGAGGATTTCTAGCTCATTCCTCCAGAAAGTGAGATGAGCCAAAGAGGACCCATGATCCAGTATCAATCCGCCATGTATTTCACAGCATCGTTTGAATAATTTGATTATTGGAAATCAAAGCTCGGGGAAAATTCTGTGCCTGGGCCCCCTAAGCGGTGATCCCCCCTCGGGGGCTGCAGAGATTGGCCTCCCCCTCCCGGGGGGGGGCGTCGAGGGGCCCGCAGTCTGCTCCAGAGGCAGTCACGACAGGGGCCGCACGACCTTAACATCGCTTAGCATTTCTGGCGCCGGTTCTGAGATCCGAGGTCGCGGCCCTCATCTGATTTATCATTTTAGTTCAATGGAGTAGATTAAGGTCGGAGCCACCAACCTGTAGCCCAAGACCTTAACGTTTTTCCGGCCCCGCGAGGGACGTTCAAGAATCTCTGGGTGGCCCCACTAGCGGCGGGGCCCCCACCTCACTGCCTGGGATCAGACCCCCCTGGGGGGGGTGCCGGCCAGCCAGGTCGCTGGGGCCATCCAGGGAGGGTTGTAGCCGCTTAGGGCAGGTCCAGGTGTCCCTGGGCAGGGTCACGGCTCCTGCGCCGCCCTGGCGAGGCCCTGGGAGGCTGCGTAGCGCAGGTTGGTGGAGGCTAGGGTCCAGGGTAGCGCCATTCGTCACGCCTTCGCAGCGGGAGCAACGCTAAAGCGCTCCGCATACCGTCGCAGCTGAAAGCCGCTGGCGCCCTGCCTGGCTCTACGAGCACACCGCAACCGCAGCGCCGTCCGCGGCTCACAGCCTATGTGACCGGGCTTTGTGGGCCATTCCAGCCGCCAGTCGCAGGTGCTGGGCGCTGAACACTTCCAAACGTCCGTTTGACGAAATGTTCAGCCTTGGAGAACCTGACCGTAGGTTCATTGCTGTGAACTTTGGACCAGGAACTTATTGAAAGGGGGTGTGCATGGATGAGGCGACCAACGAGAACTGCCCATTTCAGGAAGGGGATCGGGTCAACCATCCGATCCTGGGATCTGGAACCGTCAGCGGCACCTCCGAAGTCCTCGCACTCCCTGATCCAAGGCAGACGTCGCCGGAATGGCGCGTTCCGGTCCGGTGGGATGACGATTCGCTCGCCATCGCAAGCGCCGTCAGCACGGCCCTGACCTTGGTCCTATCGCCTGAACTGAAGCTGCATCACAGCCTGCGGCAGCACTGGAAGGGCTTGTTCGAGGCCTGGCGGTCGGCACGCAGGAATGTCGAGGCGTATGCCGCGACGCTCTGGCTGAGGTCAGACCCGCTGGAGTGGAGGGCTTTGTGCCTGGAAGAGGACCGCGCCTTCCGGAGCATGCAGGCATTTCTGGATCAGGAGCTGGCCGAGAAAAGGCAAAGCGGTGAGTGATGCGGGGCGCCAGGGATAGCCTGCACCTGTGGCTCCGGCGTCGGCGTCGCGACGATGCCGCGCACCTGGAGCGGCCAGTTTAGGCGGCGGATCGCCTCGCGCCAGAGCGGATAATCGCGTGAATGGCGCAGCGGATCCGGGGCCGCCTGGCGTTCCCCCCAGCGGCGCAGCACACGCACATGGCCGAGGTCGATGCGCCGCTGGCGGTACAGCCGGTCGAGGCAGCGCACCACCTCGTCCGGCTGGCAGGGGCGCGCGACCCGTGCGGCCGCGAGGACGGGCCTGGTACCATCGCGCCGCGCCATCAGGGCGGCCATGGTCCAGTGCCACGCATCCTCGGCGGAGGCGAAGGGTCGCGCGCCCCGGGAGGCGCCCTCAGGCGCGCTCAGTAAAGGGGTCATGGCAGGATGTTCCGGTGGACCGCCGGCATTCCAGGAGCCTGAAACGCGAAGCGCCCGGAACCATCAGGATCCGGGCGCAGCTAGGGCGGTGCGAAAGGCTTATCGTTTTCGCTGCCGGAGCGTCAAGCCGTATCGATGCCCCAGCGCCGGGCCAGCCGGTGCAGTCCGTCGCGCATCGCCTGCGCCCGCTGGCCCTGGCCACGGATGGCCAGGGTGCCGTGGCAGAGCTGGCTCAGCATCTCATCGGCCGGTTGGCCGACCAGTCGCATGCAGCGGTGCCATTCGTACCAGGCGGCGGCCATGCCATCGCTCATCTCGACGTAGCCGGTGCCAACGCGGCCCAGCATGGCGACTTTCGAGGCCAGCATGCCGGCATCGTCGCAAAGCTGCAGCAGCTTGTTGGCGGCGGCATACTGCCCGTCGTTCAACTGGCCATTGTCCCACATGCGGTCGATCAGGTGGCTGTCGGCGAAACGACGCGTCAGCGCCGCTTCCAGCGTGTCGGGCGACAGAAAGGCCACCGGCACGTCCTTGTGCGGCCGCGCCAGCATGGCCTGCCCGCCAGCACCTGGATCGCCCGCGCGCCACTGTCGCAGGATGGTGCGCGCGCGGACGCGGGATTCCCATTCGCGCTGATGCAGGGCCACCTTCCTGGCCTCGGCAGCAGCGGCATCGCTGGTGACATAGGGGCGGGGCAAATCCGCCCGGGCTTCTTGGAACACCACCACCTCCGCGGGTTTCTCAGGCCGGGGCCTGGCGCCGACCGGCAGGGTCAGCGTGGTGCGGGATACCGGAACAGCATCGTCGCTGTCCGGCGCAGTCACAGTCACAACGGCCTTGGCCGCCATCGTCATCTCCTGCGCCGGAGCCCCCTTCGGCGCAGCGCCAACATACACAGGCGGCCGGGACCGCAAAGCGAATTGCTGCGTGACCGGTCATCGACGACCTACGCGGCATCCTGGCGCAGCGCTTCCTGCACCAGCTTCCAGGCGGCCGGCGCATAGTTGCGCATGAAGCTCTCCTGGCGGGAGCGCTCCTGCTCGCTGCCGGGGCGGTTGTCGTTGAGCAGATCGAGATACTGCCGGGCGTAACCTCGCTCCCGGCCACTCGGGCCGGCGGGACGCACGATGGGGGCCCGCGTCACCGGCGCGGTCGTGGTGGACAAGGCTTCTCGCAGGGCCTGGGTAAAATAGCCCCAGCCATTCACCCGCTCCGGTGCGTAGCTGCCGCGGCTGGCGACCCGCTGCACCACCTGGCGCAGCAGAGCGGCACTGGCGCCGGCCTCAAGCCACGCCTGCACGGGCTGCAGATCAAAGCGCCGGGCGTCCAGCCGGGCCAGCTGCGCCAGTTCCACCGCCAGGGATGCCACGTCGTCGTGCTCGCGCGCGGTACTACTACAACTCAGTTCTTGAAGAGAGGTAGTAGTAGGTACCGCGCACGAGCTTTCCTCGCTGGGTTCGTGGTGGGTTCCGTGGGTTTCCGCAGCGCCGCCGGGAATGCCCATCATCAGGTGGCCCTGCCGCCGGCGCAGATCCTCGCGGCGCTCCCGCGCCTCCTCCCGGGTTTCTCCCTTGCGGGGCTTGCCGCCTTTGCTGCCGTTGATCCGGGCCGCCTCGGCGCGAGCGGCGCCGGCCCGCGCACCGGGCATCCAGAGACTCTGCGTCTCCTCGTCGCGTTCCAGCCAGCCGAGACGTTCCAGGGTTGCCAGTGCGGTTTCCACTTCGGTTTCCGTCATCGGTACCTGTCTGGAAACCGCAGCGGAAACCGAACCGGATAACCCAGAGAACCGAATGCGCCCCTTTTCGTGCGCCCCCAGCGCGTAGCTGAGCAGGCGGTACCAGAGGAACTGCACCCTCTCCGGCAGGTCCAGGAATCCGGGGTCCGATACGGTGCGGACCATCAGTCGTTCGGTGGTGGCAACGCGCGCCATGGTCAGCCTTTCAAGCCAGGGGCTGTGCCGGCGTTCAGCCAGGCGAAGCAGGTCGGGAGGGATGTCAGGCGCCCGCCGCCGCCCGGCCGGGGGGCTGGGGGATGTGCGGCGGCGGGTCGCCCCTCGCCCACCCGAAGGGGGTCCGGGGGCGAGATCTCGATGCAGGTCATGGGGTGCTTATTCCTGCGCCGCAGACCGAGAAGGCGGCCGCGGCGCCCCCTATTCCCGGCTCGCCACCCTGCACCATCTTGCAGAATATCTGCCGAAACGGCACATCTCTGTCGAGGAACGGGGAGCAAGCGGGTCATGGCCTCAACGCTGGAATTACTGGTGGCCGATCGCCTCAAGGCGGTCCGGGCTGAGTTGGGTCTGGACCCCGGCGGGATGGCAAAAAAACTGTCAGTCGGGCGAACCCGCTATCTGAACTGGGAGCGCGGCGACAACCTGCCCTCTGAGCGGGCCATGATGGTGCTGTGCGATCTCACAGGCATCAGCATGGACTATCTCTATCGTGGACGGGTGGACGCCATTCCGACCGGCCTGGCGACTCGCCTGATCGGCTGGCAGCTAGGCGAGGACCCTAGCAGCCCGGGCTTTCCCAGCCCGCAGGTGTCCCGGGCTTTGATGCGAGCGTGCAGGCGGACATAGGCTGCTCTGGAAGCCAACCGGGTGAGCATGTTTGTTCCTTCCCTGCACGTGAACATAACGGGTACACGCTAGGAATTCTGTCGTCAACTTAATCCTATCCGCCCGCTCGAAGCTGTGACGAAGAGGACGTGGCCGAGCAGGACTTGCAACGGGGGTGCCGCGCGAATCGTTCTTGATTTGTTCGTTTTCCTTGATAGGGTCACGCCCATGGTCGCCCCGCCCTCCCTGTCAGAACTGCCCGCCCTGCCTTCCGCTGAGCTCATCGCCGCGACCCCGGACGAGATCACCGAGGCGCTGTCCTACGCGCTGCGCTACGACGCCCGGGGCAAGCCGCGGCCGACCGGTGGCCAGATGGTGGCCAGCCTCGCCGCGGAGCGCTTGATGGAGCATCTCAAGCTCGCCGGCTTCGTGCTGATGCGCCGGCGCCCCGCACCACCGCACAGCGCCGGCTGACGCCGTGTTTAGGCCTCTCCAACTGCTGGGCTCCTTCCCTTCGGTACGGCCCTGCCCTCGCGTCCGTGGCTGAGCCATGCCGCCCGCCTATGCGGAGCTTGGCGCCCGCTCCAATTTCTCCCTGCTCGATGGCGCCTCGCACCCGGCCGAGCTGGTAGCCGCCGCCAAAGCGCTCGGTCATGCCGGCATCGGGATCTGCGACGCGAACAGCCTCGCCGGCGTGGTGCGCGGCCATGTCGCCGCCAAGGAGATTGGCCTGCCCTTTCTCGTCGGCGCCCGGCTGCAGCTGGTGGACGGCGCCGAGTACCTGGCCTGGCCGACCGACCGGGCCAGCTATGGCCGGTTGACGTCGTTGCTCTCCCTGGGTCGCATGCGCTCGCCGAAAGGCGAGTGCGCGCTCAGCCGCGAGGAGCTGATCGAGCATGCCAGCGGCTGGTGCCTGGCGCTGATGCCGGCGGTACGCCCCGATGCGGCCTTTGCCGCGCGGCTGCGCCAGGATGCGGCGGCGCTGCGCTCCCGGCTGGCGCTGCCGCTGTTCTGCGGCGTCTGGTGCCGCCTCGATGGCGCCGACCAGCAGCGCCTCGAGCACCTCGCCACGGCGGCGGAGGCGGCCGGGGCAGCCCTGCTGGCCTCCGGCGACGTGCGCTACCACCACCGCGGCCGCCGGCGCCTGGCCGATGTGCTAAGCGCCATCCGCCTCGGCCGCACCGTCGAGACCCTCGGCCACGCCGCCGAGCCGAATGGCGAGCGCTCGCTGCACAGCCCCGCCCGGATGGCGCGACGGTTTGCCCGCTATCCGGAGGCGCTGCACAGCACCCTGCAGGTGCTGGAGGCCGGCCAGGGCTTCTCGCTCGACCAGCTGCGGCATGAGTATCCGGACGAGATCCTCGAGCCCGGCCGCACGCCGCAGCAGACGCTGACCGACCGGGTGATGGCGGCCGCGCTGGAGCGCTGGCCGCTCGGCGTGCCGGACGACATCCAGCGCCGCATCGAGCATGAGCTGGCGCTGATCGAGCAGCTGCAATACGCCGCCTACTTCCTCACGGTGCATGAGATCGTCCGCTTTGCCCGCACCGAGGGCATCCTCTGCCAGGGACGCGGCTCGGCGGCCAATTCGACCTGCTGCTACGTGCTCGGCATCACCGCGGTCGATCCCTCCAAGCACGACCTGCTGTTCGAGCGCTTTGTATCGGCCAACCGCAACGAGCCACCCGACATCGATGTCGATTTCGAGCATGAGCGGCGCGAGGAGGTGATCCAGCACATCTACGAGCGCTACGGCCGCGAGCGGGCGGCGATCGCCGGCACGGTGATCCGCTATCGGGCCCGCTCGGCGGTGCGCGAGGTCGGCAAGGTGCTGGGGCTGTCGGAGGACATCACCGGCAAGCTGGCCAAGGGCAGCTGGGGGCCCGGGCGCGACAGCAGCCTGGCCGAGGTTGCAGCCTCAGAGGGGCTGGATCCCACGGACCACCGCCTCGGCCTGGCGTTGGAACTAGCGGAGGAAATCCAGGATTTCCCGCGCCACCTGGCCACCCATGTCGGCGGCTTTGTCATGAGCCGCGGGCCGCTGACCGAGATGGCGGTGGTCGGCAATGCCGCCATGGAAGGCCGCACGGTGCTGGAATGGGACAAGGACGATATCGACGCGCTCGGCCTGCTGAAGGTCGATGTGCTGGCGCTGGGCATGCTGTCCTGCCTGCGCCGGGGTTTTGCCCTGCTGCGCCAGCACCACCGCATGGAGCTGGGCCTGGCCGAGGTGCCAAAGGACTGCCCTTCCACCTATGCCATGCTGCGCCGGGCGGACAGCCTGGGCGTGTTCCAGGTGGAAAGCCGGGCGCAGATGAACATGCTGCCGCGGCTGCGGCCGGAGCGCTTCTACGACCTGGTGATCCAGGTGGCGATCATCCGCCCCGGGCCGATCCAGGGCGACATGGTGCATCCCTACCTGCGCCGCCGCTGGGGTGAGGAGAAGCCGGTCTATCCCTCCCCCGGCGTGGGCATCGGCTATCCGGACGAGCTGAAGGACGTGCTCAAGCGCACGCTCGGCGTGCCGCTGTTCCAGGAGCAGGCGATGCGGGTGGCCATGGTCGCCGCCGACTTCTCGCCGGAGGAGGCCGACAAGCTGCGCCGGGCGATGGCGACCTTCAAGCACACCCAGGGCGTCGGCGAGTACCGCGAGCGGCTGATCGGCGGCATGGTCCGCCGCGGCTACGACCCGGAGCTGGCCGAGCGCGTGTTCAAGCAGATCGAGGGGTTTGGCTCCTACGGCTTTCCGGAAAGCCATGCCGCCTCCTTTGCCCACCTGGCCTATGCCTCGTCCTGGCTGAAATGCCACCATCCGACGGTGTTCGCCGCGGCGCTGCTGAACAGCCAGCCAATGGGCTTCTACGCGCCGGCGCAGATCGTCCGCGACGCGCGCGAGCATGGCGTGCAGGTCCGTCCGCTGGATGTGAATGCCAGCGACTGGGACTGCTCGCTGGAGGCGGAGCGGGAGAGCGCCGAGGGCTATGCGCTGCGGCTCGGCCTGCGCCTGGCCAGCGGCCTGTCGGCGCAGGATGGCCAGCAGGTCGTCAAGGCGCGCAGCGGCGGCAATGGCTCGCCCTTTGCCTCGCCGGAGGAAGTGGTGCGCCGCGCCGGCATTGGCCGCAAGGCGATGGAGGCGCTGGCGCAGGCGGACGCCTTTCGCAGCCTGGGCACCAACCGGCGCGCCGCGGTCTGGGCGGCGCAGGGGGTGGAACGCGATGATGCCTTTCCGCTGCTGCGGCTAGCGGCGGCGCAGGCCGCCGTCGGCGAACCGCCGCTGTTGCGCGAGCCCGCGCCGGAGCTGCCGGCGGAAAGCGACGGCGAGCGGGTGGTGCTGGATTACACGGCGACCGGGCTGACGCTGGGTCAGCATCCGCTGACGCTGCTGCGGCCGCAGCTGCAGGCGCTGGGCTGCGCCGATACGCGCGACATCGCCCGGATGCCGGTGGGCCAGCGGGTCAAGCTGGCCGGGCTGGTGCTGATGCGGCAGCGGCCGGGCACCGCCAAGGGGGTGGTGTTCATCACCGTCGAGGACGAGCACGGCACGGCCAATCTGGTGGTCTGGGCGGATGTTGGCGCGCGGGATCGGGCGGCACTGCTCGGCGCCCGGCTGATGCTGGTGGAGGCGACAATCGAGCGGGAGACGGAGCGGGCCGAGGTGCCGATCACCCACCTGATTTGCAAGCGCCTGGCCGACCGCACCGACCTGCTGGACGGGCTGATGCATCGGCAGGCGGGGCTGCCTTGGGGCGATGCGGCGCTGGGGCGAGCCGATGAGGTGCGGCGGCCGGATCCGGGGTCACGACGGCCGGTCAGGATGCCGGGAAGCCGGGACTTTCACTAGGCACTGCCGCTCTACAAGATGAGGTAGCTGGCATCGCAGGCGGCATGCATAGCTAAGCCCCACGCCGCGACTGCTGCAAGGGCCTCACAGCCCGTTCCGGGTTGGAATGGCGACAGCCTTGGCAGGGTAGTCGACAGCACCTTCACGCATGATAAATGCCCTTTATCATGCGTAAGAAGCCCGCTAAGCTGGGACCCACAGCCTCAGCCGGAAGGAGCCTCCAATGGTGCGCGAACGACGCTGGATCGTGCTCGGAGAGGACGGTCGCCATGTCTCGGTCGGCCGGTACTCCGATCCCTCGGACGCCGAACTCGTTCCTGTCGCCGAGGCGCTGCGCGCTCAGAATACCGGCGGCTGGCTCGCGGTGATGGAGGGCGACTACTATCGCGGCCGCATCGCCCCCACGCTGATGATGGTACGTCCCCTCGCCCCGGTCACCGCCGCCTGGGATGAAGCGGCTGCCGCCTTTCAGGAGCGGCGTCTGCAGGCGCTTCGCGCGGCCTGATGCAGAACCGGCCGGCACCGGCATGAACGACCTTGCCCCGCGCGGGCCGATCCAGACGCCGCCGGCGTCGCTACCTGTTCCCGTTTCGATCGCGCAGACCGGCGACCGGGCTGCCGGGCACTACATGGAATTCTTCACAGCGAATATCCGAAATCCGAATACGCGGCGCGCCTATGCACGCGCCTGCAGTACCTTCTTCTCCTGGTGCGAACAGCAGAATCTGGATCCGGTCGATATCCGGCCTTTTCACGTAGCGGCCTGGGTCGAGCAGCTGCAGCAGACTGTAGCGGCGCCCAGCGTGAAGCAGCAGCTGGCGGCGGTGCGCATGCTCTGCGACTGGCTGGTCGCCGGCCAGATCCTGCCCGTTAATCCTGCTGCATCGGTGCGCGGTCCGAAGCATGTGGTCCGCATTGGCAAGGCCCCGGCGCTGGAAGCCGGCGAATGGCGGCGCCTGATGGCGGCGATCCCGCGGGAAAAAGTCCGGGACCTGCGCGACCGGGCGCTGATCGCGGTGCTGAGCTATTCCTTGGCGCGGATTGGCGCGGCGCTGGCGCTGCGCGTGGAGGATATCCGCCCGCAGGGCGCCGGCTGGGTGCTGCGGCTACATGAGAAGGGCGGCAAGCATCATGTCATGCCCTGTCACCATACCCTGGCGGAAGCGGTGCATGCCTATCTGCAGGCCGCCGGCATCGGCGAGGATCGCAGAGGCTGGCTCTTCCGCTCGGCGAAGGGACGCGGCGATGCGCTGTCCACCTTGCCCATGGCGCAGACCGATGCCTGGCGGATGGTGCGCCGTCGCGCTGCCGCTGCCGGCATCGCCACGCCGATCAGCTGCCACACCTTCCGGGCCGCTGGCATCGCCGCATATCTAGGCGATGGTGGCACATGAAAGCTCCCGCACTATCAAGCTTTACGACTGCACCGGGAGAGGTTCACGCAGGATGAGGTCGAGAAGGTGCGCTCTGACGCAGGCTCAGCCGCTGCCCTTCGCCTTCTTCCGTCGTCGCCGCTTTGCTGACCATGTGACGTCGCAGACAACGTCGGACTTTCCAAGCGTGCGCACCGGCTGCTTCGCTGCGGCCCGTTAGGATCGGTAGTCTCGAATGGCCTCTCGGTCGAGCTCGGACGCCGGGACTAGCTTGTAATGCCTCTCCTCTACGACCTTAACCTGGTCGTCTTGGATGGTTAGTTCGAAAAGGGCGACGACCCCCTCGTCCATAAACTGCGCCGAGATTGCCCGGCAGCGCATGCCGTCGAATCGCTCTTCGACAAAGCGAATATCCTGGGTGGTTTGCACGACGCCGATTTGGTCTTTCCCGCCCTTCGCTTGCACGGGAATGACATAGTGGCAACCGTGCTTGTCGAGGCCGACATACAGCTCATCGATCTCGATCTGCCCGATTCCTTTGACCGTAGTGCGCAGATGGTTCTGCAGGCTGTAGGTCGTCAGCCCCAGAAAAGTATCGATCAGGCGGTTATAGCGCACGATCGCCAGAAGGGCTTGCTCGTCGTCGAGAGCGTAGGCGCGGATCAGCTCGGGCGTCGCATCGGGGATCGCGGTCCATGCGAGATCTTCCCTCGGCCGAATACGCGTTATCCTCACCAGGCGGAAGCGATAGCGCGCTCGCCCTGCCCCTTCGATGACCCATTCCAGGCCTTCGGGCTGCGTGGCCAAGATGCGTTCCGGAAAGCCGATCCGATAGCGCAGAGAATAGGTAATATCTCCGAGGTTCTTCGGCAGCTTGATCGCCAGCTGGGATGCGACGGCTTCGATCTCGTCCCGCGCGAACTCGAACTGCGTTTCGCCTTCCTTCCAGTGGTCGAAAAAGATGTGTTCGATTAAGACTAGGTAGCGGTTCCGCGCTTTCTCCGGCTTAGCCATGGACCAGCCTCAAATGGATGCGTGCTGCCTCGATCTCGTGCTGCTTCCGCTTTTTGGCGCCGCTTTTCCGGTCGCGCCTGCTGCTCGGCCGCGCCACACCGAAGTGCTCGGCAGCTTCCGACATTTCCATGTAGAGCAGGCTCGGATCACCCAACGCCAGAACCTTCTTCGGACGGCTCGGTTTAACGCCTAACGCCGTCATAATCGCTCGGCCGATAGCTCTGGCGAGCGGAGCAGGCACAGCGTTGCCGATCTGCCGCGCACCGTGCCACTTGGTGGCTTGCAGCCTGAACCAATCGGGAAAACCGTGAAGGCGTGCCATCTCGCGCACGGTAATACAGCGAGGATACAGAAAGTGAATGGGGCGGGGGCTGGTGAATGCCCCTCGCGCGCCGTCGGTGCCGGCTCGCAGTGTGTTCGAAAGCCCCTCCGGCGCCAATTTGAAGAAGCGGCTGATCGGCTCGACCGCGCCCGGCTTAGTTTCAGCGAAGCGCCGACGAGAAATATCGGAATGGGCGGTTCTGGCACTAGAAGTGAGAAAGCCCGGTTGCCACTCCCGCACGTAGCCATAATGCCAGGCATCGTTCGTCAAGCACCGCAGTTCGGCAGCATAGGCAGACGGTTGATTGAAAGCCGACGTACGTACGCTGTCGCTTTCGATAAGGCCGGCAAAGCGGTCGGCATTCGGGAGGTCGCCGAGCGCTTCGGCGCAACTGGGGCCGCGCGGCAGGCCCGGAATCGGCTTGCGCGTGTCGGCGGCATCGGTCGTCGGTATCGGGTAATCGGGGATCTTCCGCCCCTGTTTTGCGCCCATCAAGATCAAACGTTGCCGATGCTGCGGAGTGCCGTAGCTCGCCGCATCCAGGACGGACCAAGGAAGCCGGATGCTGTAGCCCGCCTTCTCGAAGGCTTGTACCAGCTCCGCCAGGAAGGCTCTGTGCTTGCCGACCGTCAGTCCTTTGACGTTTTCGAAGACAAAAGTTTTAGCATCGAGCTCGGCAACAAGCCGCACGAACTCAAGCACTAGGCTATTGCGAGGGTCTTCGAGCGCACGCTGCCCGATGAGCGAAAAACCCTGACAGGGCGGACCGCCGAACACACAGTCGATGGACCGGTCGCCGATGCCGGCCGCCAGGCGGATCTCCGCCGCGGACAAGCCGACGACCGACCGGGGAATGACCGCGGTCTCGGGAAAATTGAACTTGTGGACGGCGCAATGCACGGGGTCGACTTCAACCGCCGCCACGACGTCGAAGCCGGCCTGCTCGAAGCCGAGCGAGAGACCTCCGGCCCCAGCAAATAAATCGATCCCGATAGGTCTCACGCGCACTACTCTTCGTTCGCTAACTGTTCGACGCGACGATAGCCGATTTTCGAGGGCGCGTCGATCGGGATTCGGTTGCGTCCAAGGTCGACGTCAACTTGGCCGCGAGCATTGTGGGATCCGTCGTCTCGCACTGCCAAACGGTTAGGACCGTCCAACCCAGCGCCTCGAGCTCGGCCCTTTTTAGGGCATCGCGTCGGCGGTTTGCTTCCAGCTTCGGCCCCCAATAGTCCAGGCGCGATTTCGGGGCGCGACCCTTGGCGCAGTCGTGGCTGTGCCAGAAGCACCCGTGGACGAAAACTGCCACTCTTCGACCCGGAAAGACGATATCGGGGCGACCGGGGAGGTCTCGCGAATGCAGGCGATAACGATAGCCATGCGCATGCAACCACCGCCTCACGATCCATTCTGGACCGGTATGTTCGGTCTTGACCGCCTGCATGATACGACGGCGCTGCTCAGGGGTGCGGGTATCGACCATCTGGCCTCAACGACGATCTTTCGACACGCTGCCTCTTGGAACAAGGTAGATTGACTCGATGTTGCAGACACCGGCGCCATAGAGTGATGTACTACAGCTATGAATAGCCTTGATGGCGGCCATGTGCACCCGCAGGGTGGCGACGGAGCGGCCGTCACCGGCCAGGCGCACTGCGTACATGGCGACCACCGTGTCGGGATCGGCGCCAAGCGGTTCGCGGCCGAGGTTAGTGCCCAGGCCACGTAGGCACGCCAAGCATTACGGTACGCCCGCTAGGTGCCCTCCCCGCGCCCGAGTGGCATAGACGGCCGCACGACTGGAAAGGGCGTGCAGTGCCGAAGCTGTTTTGGTACCCGTTTGCAGAGCCAACTCGCCCAGCAGAGAGATGGAAAGGGTGCGCAGGGTTGCTACATTCTTCCAAGAGAGAGGGGTTCAAGAGAATGTTCCTCACCACATCAGAAGCCAGGTCCTCCTCTGGGTTCGCTTGGATCGATTGATAGTCGGTTAAACAACAAGGCAACATAATCTAATTCATCGTTGAGTTCGCTATCTGCTTTGATCTCGGCACCAAGCGCTGCCGCCGCGCCCCCGGTTGAGACGATGGGCAGGATGGCTGCGCGAGAAGCCAACTTTGCTACCAAGTGGTATTCATCGAATATCCCTCTCATACCCCCCGCAAAGATGGCTGCGTCAAAAGAGCTTTCGGAAAGCATGCGATGCCGCATTATCTCCAAGCTTAGTTCCCGATTCCCTTGGACAGCTTCCGTCACGATCACGTTCCCGAAGCGCGCATTTTCCTCGGGGAAATCATCCCTAAAAAACTCGCTTTGGTAGAGCGTCACCCACTTTCCATAATCGACGTTAAGAGCCTCGGCGTAGGCCCACATCATAGGGGTTATCGCTGGGTGCCCGCCCCAAACTATAGGACGCCGCCCCAGCGCAACGAATAGTAACGCGCTCACCAAAGCTGAAATCGCGGCGGTATCGCCTTCGCCCATGAAATGCTTCGCCGTCGGATCTGGGACGCCTGCAGAGAGAAAGATAGACCGGTACTGCTTCATTGATCCCATCCCACTAGTTCCCAACCTGCATCCGAAACTTTTAAAGTCCGCACGGAAGAAATTTGAGCGTCGAGCCACTGTAGATGTTCGAGCCACGCAGGACGTATGCCAATATGATTGTAAACCAGGCATGGGAACCTACCATGGCCTGCCTTTCCAGCTTTGGCCTGAATGTCATTCAACATCTCTGCCGTCGGCACCCCTACCATAGGATAGGCCTCAAGCGACCGCCCCCTGGGAAGGGTCAAGCTTACTGAGCGATAAGCCCCAATGCCTTCGAAGCGGCCACCAATACGCGTCACCTCACTCTTTAGACGACCAACCAAGTCGAGATGACGAGTGGCGATGCTCCGACTACGCAGTGCCTCAGCACGTCTAGCGATAGTGGACAAAAGTTCAGGTTGGAGCTTTTTCCCGGCGTCTAGATCAGAATTACTTAGTGTCACAGTATCGCTAAGGGACAGATGCCGCGAGCCGCTGTGGTCCGGCCAGACCACCCTTAATATCTGAATACCTAAGGCTTGGGAACGTCCAAGCTCTTCGGCGGTCCATTTACTTCCAAAGTAATCTTTAGTGTCTAACATGACGGTTACGTCACAGTCTGAAAGGCGATGCCACAGCATTTCTTGAAAGGAGACGGCGGGACGGATGTCATGCGTATCAAGGAAGACATCGAATCCCCGACTGGACAACTCATCGTGTAACTGAAGAGCTGCCTCCCGCGCGTCGCTGCGCCTGTAGCTAATGAAAATTCGGCGTTGGCGATGTAGAAGGCCCAATGCTTCTAACGTGACCGACGCAAGCGCTTCCAAGGTGGCGTCGTTCGCTTCAAGTAAGCAGGCATTCGTATGCGCAATCTCGGCCGGCACCACATCAGTGACCGATGCACCTTTTTCAACCACAGGTACTATCGGCACCTTTGCCGCTTCGAGCTGGTCCACGATTTTCGCATCGGCGTTTGGGTCGCCTCCGAAATAGAGTGCCACGGTTGCCGCCTTAGGATTTCTGCTTGTTACGTCAGCGGCGTTGCGGATCGCTATATCTCTAGGCATCTCTAACGAAAATATCTTGGCGACATCTTCAAGTTGTGTGGTGAGAGCCTCCGTTTGGACTGCGCTGGGCGACCCAATTAATAGGACCTCGTAGAGAGCCATTCTATGCTCGCTTGCTAAATTGAGTTGCGCCGGCTGCGCCTCACTGTAGACAATCGTTGCATTCCTGTTAATTTTACGCAAGCTCGGATCAAAATTTTTACGAAGGGGTTTCGTTTTGGCGAACAAGCAATGCTTCCTTAGCTTCCACTACAAGCCGGACAATTGGAGAGTACAGCAAGTAAAAAATATCGGATCAATCGACGAACAGCCGATTCTTACCGCTAATAAATGGGAAGAGATAAAAAAAGAAGGCGATACGGCCGTCGAGAGTTGGATCGACAGGAACATGAATAACAAAGAGTGCTTAATTGTGCTTGTTGGCACAAAAACGGCCGGTCGGCGCTGGGTTAAATACGAGATCAAGAAAGCGTGGGAGAAGGGTCTCGGCGTAATGGCGATCCACATACATAACCTTAAAGACGCCGCCGGCGAGCAGTCGGAAAAGGGATCAAATCCGTTCGCTGGGCTAAAAGTTGATGGTCATGACGTGGTTGGGACTGTTTACGACCCGCCTTACAAGACCAGCACCTTTGTCTATGAGCATATCACTGAAAATATCGAGGACTGGGTGAAAGCCGCGATAAAGGCAAGGAAGTAGGCGGATGGCTCGTCGGGTCTTCTTTAGCTTCCACTACTCACGTGATGTTCGCCGCATCGTGCAGGTCCGCAATTCATGGGTCGTACGCCCTGGCGGTGAGGCGCCGCCCTTTTACGACAAAGCTGAATTTGAAGAAGTGAAGAAGAGAGCGGGCGGCATCGAGAAATGGATCGAAGCGCAACTTACCGGAACCTCGGTAACAGTGGTACTGTTTGGTACGGAAACCTTTAATCGGCCTTGGGTACGCCATGAGATAATGCGTAGCCATGTTTTGGGTAAGGGCATCTTGGCTATCGACATTCATAACGTGAGAGACCCGCAGCTCGGGAAGGACGCCCAAGGCAAAAATCCACTCGACCACTGGACCGCAGAGTACAGCGGCAAAAACGTACCGCTCAGTCAAATTTATAATACGTACGATTGGGTGAACGACAACGGCTATCAGAACATGCCGACCTGGATCGAAGCAGCTGCCAAAGCTGCAGGTCGGTAACTACCCATCTCGCTGCTATTTCCGCCCCCGGGGTTCCCTGTGAACGCCGGGGGATTTCTCATCCCGTCCGGCACTAAGGATTGTTGGACGGCACGGACCTTCTGTTCCGCCGTCGATGATCCAACGCGGTTCGGCCGCTCGCGAGCCGTCGGCGCTCACTTTGGCCTGACGCCGAGACGCTACCAGTCGGGCGAGACCGATCACGTCGGGCACGTCAGCAAGCAGGGCTATAGCCTGGCACGACAGGCCCTTTATGAGGCCGCGAACGTGCTGCTGACCCGCACAGGCAAGTGGTCCGCGCTTAAGGCCTGGTGCCTCGCTGTCGCCAGACGCGCGGGCATGCGCCGAGCCAAGGTTGCCGTCGCCCGCAAGCTGGCCGTGGTGCTGCACCGGATGCGGCGCGATGGCACTGGGATCTGCTGGAGCCGGGAGGTCATCGCGGTATAGTCCACCGACGCCTTTCCGACAGGCCAGCACTCGAAGTCCCGTCGAGGGGACGAGGCCGGATGAGGTCGCAACAGCCTCCGTGCCAGCATTCGCTGAGCTCGCTTGCTAGATTGACCTGCCCAGCCTTCCTGACCGTAGCCTGTGGCGGCGTGATGCCGACCACGAACAGAAGAGAGGCACCCGCGAGACGACGCCCCATTCGGCCGTCGACCGACCCGATTACAGAAGGGCGCTGCCAGCGCCCATTCATCATCGGAAACGTCAGAGGGGTACGGATTGCGGGCACTCATGCCCCACAGCCTGATCATTACCTGCCCAAAGGTCCATAACAGCCTCTAGGCTCAGGACTCATTGATCCAGAAGAGGACGGTGGCTGCGAGGCAGATGGAGGAGAAGAACGTGTGGGCGCAGCGGTCGTAGCGCATGGCGACGCGGCGCCAGTCCTTGATACGGCCGAACATGTTTTCGACGCGATGGCGCTGCCGGTAGAGCACCTTGTCATAAGGGATCGGGATCTTCCGGCTGCGGGTTGAGGGAATGCAGGGGA
>NZ_JACTVA010000075.1 GCF_014490485.1 Teichococcus aerophilus
CAGAGGGGTACGGCTTGCGGGCACTCATGCCCCTCAGCCTGATCATTACCCGCCCAAAGGTCCATAACAGCCTCTAGGGCGGATCGACAGTCAGCCTCGGGCAGGAAGGCCGGGGAAAGAATTCCCCGGACCCCTTCTTTTTTCCACAAGTCTTTCGGGTGTGGAGGTGGGGGCGTCGGTCATTCCGGGCCAGACCGGGGTTACGCCGAGGGTTCGTGATCGCCGGAGGCCGATCGTTCAGCCCGGATAACTCGTGTTCCTGCTCATGGCCGCACCGGCCAGTCCTGAAGCCCACGCCAACTGACAGACAAAAGGCGGTGTAAACGTATACGTTTACGCAGGGGAATTCATTCCCCTGACCTTCCCTCGCCGAACGTCGGTCGGTCCTCGCCAGCCACGGGCCCTCCGCGCTGGCCGACCACGGCGTTAACGGCGGCGATGAGCGCGCCGGCACCGTCAGCCCACAGGCTCCCGCAACGCCTCCAGCACAGTCTCGACCCGCAGTTCCGCCAGCGGAATATGCCGCACCCAATTGGCCGCCGGTCCGCGCGGGGCGCTGAGGGCGGGGTCGCTGTCCTCGCCGAACACCGTCAGGGTGCGGCAACCGGCGGCGGCGGCCAGATGGGTCGGCCCGGTATCGTTGCCGATGGCACAATCCGCCCGGCGGGCCAGGGCGCCGATCTGCGCCAGGCTGGTACGGCCGGTCAGATCCACGCCCGAAGGCACCGCTTGCAGGATCTCGGCTGCCAGCGGCGCCTCGGCCGGGCCTCCCAGGATCACCGGCGGCACCTCAAGCCGCGCCGCCAGCGCCGCGAAGCGGGTAGCGGGCCAGCGCTTGGCAGGCCGGCTGGGCGATGCACCGGGAATCAGCAGGCAGAAGCGCGGCGGCAGGGCGAAGCCGTCCAGCGGGTCATCCAGCCAGGCCATGTCGGGCGGCGGGATGTCGCGGATGCCGGCGATGGCCAGCTGCTCCCGCTGCCGTTCCATCGTGTGCAGCGAATCGCGGTCCGGGTTGACGCGGCGGTGGCTCTCCACCCCCGACCATTCGACCCCGCCGGTGAACCAGCGGTAGCGGGAGGACCGGCTGGAGGTCTGCAGGTCATACACCCGGTCGAACCGCCCGCGCCGCAGCCGCAGCGCCAGCTTCGCCACCCCGGGCAGGTCGCCCCAGGAAGGCCGGCCATCCTCCCACACCGTATCGAACCAGAGCGCGCGGCGGAGCAGCGGCGCGAAGGGGCGGGTCGTCAGCAGGGTGATATGCGCCCGCGGATGGTGGGCGCGGATGGCGGCGAAAGGCCCGAAGGCCTGCACCACGTCCCCCAGCGCCGAGAGCTTGATGACCAGGATGCGCCCGGGTGCCGCCATGCCGCTCACAGCACCTCCCGGTACACCGAGAGCGTCGCCTGCTGCATAGCGCGAGTGGTGTAGTGCTCCAGCACCATGGCGCGGCCCTGCGCGCCGATGCGCGTCCGTTCCTCCGCCGTCAGTGCCAGCACGCGGGCGATGGCGGCGGCCAGTGCGGCGGGGTCCCCGGGCGGCACGCGCCAGCCGGTTTCGCCCTCCAGCACCGTCTCGCGCGGCGCGCCGAGGTCGGAGGCGATGACCGGCCGCTGCATCGCCTGCGCTTCGACGATGGTGCGGCCGAACGCCTCGGCGTCGGTGGAACAGTGCAGGACGATGTCGGCCAGCAGCAGGGCGGCGGGCAGGTCGTCGCAATGGCCGGGCATGGCGACATCCTCGCCCAGACCCAGGGCGGTGATCTGCGTCCGCAATTCCTGTGCGTAGGTGCCACGGCCTTCATCGCCGACCAGCAGCACGAAGGGACGCGGCCGCGGCAGGGTCGCCAGCGCCTGTAGCAGCACCCCCTGCCCCTTCCAGCGCGTCACCCGCCCCGGCAGCAGCAGCACCGGCCGGCCGGAGGGCACGCCCCAGGCGGCGCGCAGCGCTTCCACCCGCGCCGCCGGCACCAGGGCGGGGTCGAACCGCGCCATATCCACCCCGCGTGGAATGACGCGGATGCGCGTGGCGTCCGTGCCATGCCGCGCGCGGATGACATTGGCAATGTGCTGGCTGATGGCGATCACCCGCTCCCCGCGCGCCATCACCGAATTATAGAGCCGCTTCCCGGGAAAGCCTTCGTTGTAGGTGCCGTGATAGGTGGTGATGAAATGCGCGCCGGTGCGCCGGGCCGCCATCAGCGCCGACCAGGCGGGGAAGCGGCTGCGGGCATGCAGGATGCGCACGCCCTCCGCCTTCACGATCTCCGCCAGTGCATTGGCGCCCGTGAGCAGGGCAGCGGGGGATTTCCGGTCCAGCCCCAGGGTGAAGTGGCGGCCGCCGACGGCTTCCAGCTCCGCCACCATCGGCCCACCGGCCGAGGCCACCAGCGGGCGGTAGCCGGCCTCGGCAATCGCGGCGGCGATCTCGACGGTGCCACGCTCCACCCCACCGGCACGAAGGGCCGGCAACACCTGGAGGATGGCGGGGCGATGATCAGCGGGCATGGGCGGGGGCATAGCCTCCCCCGCCGCTTCTGTCAGCCGCCCTTCACGCCGCCGGCCGTCAGCCCGGCGATGATCTGCTTCTGCGCCGCCAGCGTCAGCAGCAATACCGGCAGCGTCACCATCAGCGCCGCCGCCGCCAGCGGACCCCAGGAGATCTGCTCGAAGGTCAGCATGTTGTTGACGGCGACGGGCAGCGTCCGCGTCTCCCGCCCCGCCAGCACCATGGCGAAGATGAAATTGTTCCAGGAGAAGATGAAGGACAGGATCGTCGCCACCGTGATGCCCGGCATGGCCAGCGGGAAGGCGACATGGCGGAAGGCCTGCCAGATGGTGGCGCCGTCCACCAGCGCTGCTTCCTCCAACTCGCCCGGCAGCCCCTCGAAGAAGCCGATCATCACCCAGACGACGATGGGCACGGTGATGACCAGGTGGGTGATGACAATCGGCGTCAGCGTCCCCGTCAGGCCCAGCCACTGGAACAGCAGGAACAGCGGGATCAGGTAGGACAGGCCGGGCGTGATGCGGGCGATGAGGATGAGCATCGCCGCCTTGTTTGCCTGCATCTTGGCGATGCCGTAGCCCGCCGGCACGCCGATCAGGATAGCCAGCCCTGTCGCGGTGAAGGAGACGACGATGGAATTCCAGGTGTAGAGCAGGAAGTTGTTGTTCTCGAACACGCTGATGAAGTTGTCCCAGACCGGCGGGTTCGGAATGAAGATCGGCGGGAAGGCGGTGTTGTCCAGCTCGTTCTTCAGCGAGAGCGACAGCATCCACAGGAAGACCAGGATAGCGGGCGAGACCAGGAACAGCACCGCCACGCCGAAGCCCAGCTTTTCAAGGAAGCGCTTCATGCCTTCACCCTCTTGCGCGTCCACAGCAACAGGGAGGCGAGGCCGACGATCATGGTGAAGAACACCACCACCACGGCGCTGGCATAGCCCATGTTGTAGTAGGCGAAACCCTGCAGATACAGGAAGATGTTGATGGTTTCCGAGCTGGTGCCCGGCCCGCCCTGGGTGATGACGTAAATCGTATCGAACGCCTTCAGCGCATCGATGGTGCGGATGATGAGCGCGACGACCAGGAACGGCGCCAGCAGCGGCAGGGTGATGTGCCAGAAGGACTGCAACGGGCTGGCGCCATCGATCTTGGCGGCCTCATAGGGGTCCTGCGGCAGGGAGGCGAGGCCACCCAGCGTGATCAGCATGACCAGCGGCGTCCAGTGCCAGATCTCCACCATCACCAGGGTGGGAATGACGGTCTTGGCGTCGTACACCCACATGCTGGGCGGGATGCCGAACTGGCTGAGCAGCCAGTTCAACACGCCGAGCTGCGGGTGGAACATCATCGTCCAGACCAGCGCGACGGCAACAGGCGTCGCCATCATCGGCAGGATGAAGATGGTGCGGGCCAGGCCGCGCAGCGGGAAGTTGCGGTTGAACACCAGCGCTGCGGCAACGCCCAGCACCATCGGCCCGATCACGGCCAGCGCTGTGAAGTACAGCGTGCGCACCATCGACCACAGGAAGCGCTCATCGGTGAACAGCTTCCTGTAATTGTCCAGGCCGACGAAATGGTGCCCGCCGCCGATCTTCCATTCATGCGTGGACATGAACAGGGTGAACAGCCACGGGAACAGAATGACGCTGATGACCACCACGCCGGCCGGCACGACGAACATCCAGTAGCGGCGCGCATAGTTGCGGCGGCGTGGCGTGGCCACGGCCGGCGCCAAAGGCGCGCTGTGGGTTGCGGCGTTGCCCGACATCATGCCCCCTTTTCAGACGCTTCCAGCACGGGCCGGAAGGCATCGGTGGCCTTTTTCAGCTCCGCCGTCGCATCTGCGCCGCCCAGCACGTTGACCAGAGCGGAACCGATCGTGTCGCGGAACTCCGTGACGGGCCCGATCTCGGGCAGGCCGGGGCGGGCGATGCGGATGCTCTCCGCCAGGGTGGTGAAGTACTCGCGCGGGAAGGTGCTGCCCTTCAGCCCTTCCTCGTTGGCATAGGCGGACAGGCGCGTCGGCGCGCCGGCGCCCGTGGCCAGCATCCGCAACTGGTTCTGCTTGTTCAGCACCCACTGGATGTAGAACCAGGCCGGGCCCCGCCGCTGGGAAGCTTCGGAAATACCAAGGCCGGTGCAGAAGAAGGCGGAATGCCGGTGCGCCGGCCCGGCCGGCACCACCGCATAGCCCAGCTTGCCGGCAACGCGGGAACGCTTCGGGTCCTCCAGCGGCGCGGCATAGCCGACGCCGTCGATCCAGAAGGCGGCGCGGCCTTGCATGAAGGTCGTCTGGCATTCGTTCCAGTTGAAGGAATTGGCGCCGGGCGGGGCGCATTCGCGCATCAGTCGCGCATATTGCTGCGTGGCCCACACGGCGTCCGGCGTGTCCGTGATCAGCTTGCGGTTGGCGTCGATCATGTCCCGCTGCTGCGTGCCAAGCAGGAAGGACGACCACAGCGTCATGTTGGCGTTGCGCAGCCCGCGGCCGACGAAGCCGTATTGCTGCTTGGACGGATCGGTCAGCGCCTTCGCCGCCGTGTACAGCTCGTCGAAGGTCTGCGGCACCGCGACGTTCTTCGCCGCCACCAGGTCCTTGTTCACGTAGAGGATGAAGTGGTCCACATCCAGCGGCAGGGTGTCCAGCCGTCCATCCGCCTGGGTGGCGTAGGTCACCGCCGCCGGGCCGAAATCGGCCATGTCCAGGTCCGGCGCCGTCATGGACGCATCGGCGATCAGCGGCCGCAGGTCGGTGCACCACTTCGCCCGGCCCACCTGCAGCTTGTTCACATGCAGGCTGATGTTGATGACATCGAAGGAAGGCCGGCCGGAGGCGAACTCGATGGCGAATTTCTGCCGGTGCTGCTGCTCCGGAATCTGCTCGGCACCGACACGGATGCCGGTCAGCTCCTCGAACTCCTTGTGGTACTGGAACAGCAGGGTGGAGCGCGGGTTGGCCACCAGGCTGACCTCGACACGCTCGCCCTTGAAGCGCTTCCAGTCGAAGGCCGATTGCGCGTTGGCCCGTTCCACCAGCGCGGGAACGGCCAAAAGGCCGGCGGCACCACGAAGCGCGGTGCGGCGCGTGATCTCGGACATCTCTCTCTTCTCCCACGGGGGCTCATATCGCCCACGGGCCTTTGCGGCCTTCGCGCCATTGCGCCACGTTGCCAGGGCGGAGGCAAGGGGCTTGTCGGACGTCCCGACAAGCCCCCCGTTCAGGTCAGGTCGCGCGCTCGGACGCTTCCAGCACCGGGCGGAACGCATCCGTCGCCCGCTTCAGCTCGGACGCCACATCGGCGCCGCCGACCATGTTGGTCAGCGCAGTGCCGATCGTGTCGCGGAACTCAGTGACGGGGACGATTTCTGGCAGGCCGGGACGGCAGATCTTCAGCGCATCCGACAGGCAGTTCACGTAGTCCATCGAGAATACCGCACCGCGCAGCGCCTCTTCCTGCTTGAAGGGGCTCATCCGCGCCGGCGCCCCGGCGCCGCCGGTCAGGTAGCGCAGCTGGTTCTGCTTGCCCGTCGCCCATTGCAGGTACAGCCAGGCGGCCTTCTTGCGCGCCGGGCTGCTGGCCTCGCTGATGCCGAAGCCGGTGCCGAACAACGCGCCATGGTGGTGTGCGGGACCGGCAGGCGCGACGGCGTAGCCGGTCTTGCCCGCCACGCGGGACCGCTTCGGGTCCTCCAGCGGCGCGGCGAAGCCGGGGCCGTCGATCCAGAAGGCCGCGCGGCCCTGCATGAAGCTGGTCTGGCACTCATTCCAGTTGAAGCCGATCGAGCCCGGTGGCGCGCATTCGCGCATCAGCTTCTGGTACATCTGCCCGGCCCAGACGGCATCCGGCGTGTCCGTGATCAGCTTCATGCTGCCATCCACCGTATCCCGCTGCTGGGTGCCCAGCAGGAAGGAGGTCCACAGCACCACGTTGGCATTGCGCAGCCCGCGCCCGACGAAGCCGTAGATCTGCTTGGATGGGTCGGTCAGCGCCTTGGCCGCGGTGTACAGCTCGTCGAAGGTCTTGGGCACGGCGATGTTCTTCGCCGCCAGCAATTCCTTGTTGTAGTACATGATCCACGGGTCGGCGAATTCCGGCAGCGTATCCATGCGGCCGTCCGACTGGGTGGAATAGGCCACCGCCCCCTCGCTGAAATCGGCGAAGTCGAAATCCGGGTTGGTAATGCTGGCATCGGCCATCATCGGGCGGATATCGGCGCACCACTTCGCCCGGCCGACCTGGCGCTTGTTCACATGCAGGCTGATGCCGACGATGTCGAAGGACGGCTTGCCGGTCGCGAACTCGATGGCGAATTTCTGCCGGTGCTGCTGCTCCGGAATCTGCTCGGACCCCACGCGGATGCCGGTGAGTTCCTCGAACTCCTTCTGGTTCTGCGTCAGGATGACCGAACGGGGGTTGGAGGTCAGGCTTACTTCCAGCCGTTCGCCCTTCGCCTGCTTCCAGTCGAACGCGGATTGGGCATTGGCTTTTTCGACAAGGGCCGGCATCGCCAGCAACCCGGCAGCACCCTGCAACGCGCCGCGGCGCGTGATCTTGAACATATGTACTCTCCTCCCTGGCCCGGCTTCGCAGGCCTTACGGACCGCCATGCTTTCACCGCCCGGCCCCGGATGGCAAGCGGGATCGGATCGCGCTACGACCTGTGCCAAATCTTTTTCGGGGAGGGTACCAATGCCGCTTGATACCGCACTGCCGCAGGACTGGCGCGACGGCCATTTCGCGCTGCGCATCCAGGGGGCCAATGGCCCGCAGGTGATCGCCCTGGCCAAGGGCCGGGCCTACGACATGACGCCGGCCTTCGGCACCGCCAGCGCCTGGCTGAACGAATCCGACCCCATCGCCGCCATCGCCACGCGCGGCGAGGCGCTGGAACTGGACGTGCCGGCGCTGCTGGCCGATGGCCGCCTGCTCTCGCCCTTCGACCTGCAGGCGCTGAAGGCCTGCGGCGTCACCTATGTCCGCTCGATGCTGGAGCGGGTGATCGAGGAACGCTGCCGTGGCGACGCCACCCAGGCCGAGGCGGTGCGCGCCGAGGTGCGCGGCATCATCGGCGACGACCTCGCCAACCTCCGCCCCGGCAGCCCGGAAGCCGCCACGCTGAAGCAGACGCTGGTCGAGCGCGGCTGGTGGAGCCAGTACCTGGAGGTCGGCATCGGCCCGGATGCCGAAGTCTTCACCAAGGGCCAGCCGCTCTCCTCCGTCGGCTCGGGCGCCAAGATCGGCGTGCATCCCGGCAGCGCCTGGAACAACCCGGAGCCCGAGGTGGTGCTGGCAGTCGATAGCCAGGGCCGCATCCTCGGCGCCACGCTGGGCAACGACGTCAACCTGCGCGATGTCGAGGGCCGCTCCGCCCTGCTGCTGGGCAAGGCGAAGGACAACAACGCCGCCTGCGCCCTCGGCCCCGCCATCCGCCTGTTCGACGAAGGCTTCACGCTGGAGGACATCCGCCAGGCCGAGACGGTGCTGAGCATCGAGGGCACGGACGGCTTCAAGCTGCACGAATCCGGCAAGGTCGGCGCCATCAGCCGCGACCCGACGGACCTGGTGGCGCAGATGATCGGCCCGCACCACCAGTACCCGGATGGCGCGGCGCTGTTCCTCGGCACCCCCTTCTCCCCCAGCAAGGACCGCGATGCCGCCGGCATGGGCTTCACCCACAAGCCGGGGGATGTCGTCCACATCGCCAGCACCCGCCTTGGCGCCCTGTGCAACACGGTGGACCGGACCGACCTCTGCCCGCCCTGGCGCTTCGGCATCGGCGCGCTGATGGCGAACCTGCGCCAGCGCGGCCTGCCGCGCGCGTGACTGTTGAGAGGGGCGCTGCCCCTCTCAAACTCTCCCCGCCAAAGGCCTGAGGCCTTTGGAAACCCGTTTGCAGGGTCCCCCAACGGGACAGATTTAGTCGTAAGTTATTAATTATTAATGATTTTATCCAGGATGCCCTGATCTATCCGAGGCATCTATAATAGACCGTGGGTGCAGGGGATCGCATCCCCTGCCGGGGGAGCCCGAGAGGGCAGAGCCCCCGTCGATCCCAGCAGAACACCCCCACAAACCTCAAGGAACCCGACCTGCATGACTGTGGAGCACACCGGCCGCCTGGATCGCGGTGATGGCATCGAGCTCGCCTGGGCCGCCTTGCCCGGCGATGGCCCCACCGTGGTCTTCCTCGGCGGCTTCCGCTCCGACATGGAAGGCACCAAGGCCCTGGCGCTGCGCGAATTCTGCGCCCGCCAAGGCCGTGCCTTCCTGCGCCTGGACTATTCCGGCCACGGCGTCAGCGGCGGCCGGTTCGAGGATGGCTGCATCGGCGAATGGGCGGACGACGCCGCCAAGGTCATCGATACCCAGGCGCCCGGCCCCGTGGTGCTGGTCGGCTCCTCCATGGGCGGCTGGATCGCGCTGCTGCTGGCCCGCCGCTGGTCCGCCCGGGTGCGCGGGCTGCTCGGCATCGCCGCCGCGCCGGACTTCACCAGCAGGCTGATGGAACCCGGCTTCACCGAGGCCCAGCGCGCCGAGCTGGCCCGGCACGGCCTGGTGCTGGAGCCCAACCCCTATGGCGAGCCGGTGCCGATCACCGCCAAGCTGCTGCGGGATGGCCGCACCCAGTCGGTGCTGGACCGCCCCTTGCCCTTCGCCGGCCCCGTCCGCCTGCTGCAGGGCATGCGGGATGCCGAGGTGCCGTGGCAGACCGCGACCGACCTCGCCGCCCATCTCGACGCCCACGATGTCCGCATCCTGCTCGTCAAGGATGGCGACCACCGGCTGTCCCGCCCCGAGGACCTAGCCCTGTTGGACGAGACCCTCGCCGGCCTGCTCGGCCTGGTGAAGGGCGGCTAGGCCCTCCCGGTAGGTGGGGTAGCGCCAACGCAGCCCCAGCGCCGCCTGTGTCCGGGCAGAGGCCACCTTGCGGTCCTCCGCCCAGAAGCTGCGGCCCATGGCCGACATGGTGGCCAGCGCCGTCTCGAACGGTACGCCCGGCGGCGGCGGCACGCCGACCAGCCGCGCCGCCTCCACCGCCACTGCCGCGCCCTCGGCCGGCTCGTCATCCGCCAGGTGCAGCACGCGGTCGCCATCGGGCCGCAAAGCGGCGGCCACCACGGCGCGGCCGATATCCTCGACATGGATGCGGCTGAAGGTATGGCCGGGCTTGATCACCCGCCGCGCCGTGCCCTGACGCGCTTCCTCCAGCATGTTGCGTCCGGGGCCGTAGATGCCGGCGGTGCGGAACAGGTCCAGCGCCACGCCCATCGGCGCCAGCAGCGCCTGCCAGGCCTGCTCGGCCTCCAGCCGCCGGACGGAACGCTCCTGCGCCGGCGCGGGCGCGGCGGTCTCGTCCACCCAGCCGCCCTGCCGGTCGCCATAGACGCCGGTGGTGGACATGTAGCCAACCCAGCGCAACCCCGCCGCCTGGGTCACGTCATCCCGGTAGCGCGCCAGCACCGGGTCGCCTTCCGCCCCCGGGCCTGCGGTGATGACCAGATGCGTCGCCGCGCGGATCGCCGCCCCGGCCTCATCGAACGGCAGCAGCGTAGCGCCCTCCGGCACCCGCGCCTTGGCAGGGTTCCGGGCGGTGCCGGAGACGGCGAAGCCCGCGCGCAGGGCCTCCGCGGCGATGGCGCGGCCGGCATAGCCGAAGCCGAGAATGAGCATGGAAGCGGTCATACCCACGCATGTGGCGCGAAAGCCGGCCCACGGCTAGACTGCGCCACATGCGAGCCCCCCCGCGAGCCCCCGCCGCACACCGGTGGCGCACCATGCTACTTGGAACCGCCGCCGCCGCCCTGCTGGGCGTGGCGATGGTGGGTGGCGCGATGCTGCTGCCCTCTACCGGCCTGACGGAAGCAGCAGAAGCCCCGACCCCGCCGCCCGAAGCCCTCTCCCCCAACGCGACGCCGCCGGCCATGCCCGGTGAAGGCGAGGCCCTGCCCCTGCCGCCGGAACCGCCCCGGCTGGCCGATGGCCCCGAATACGAAGCCTGCCTCACCCTGCTGCGCACCGAGCCGGAAGACGCCATCGCGATGGCCGAGGCACTGGAGCAGCGCGGCATCGCCGTGGAAGGCGCCCGCCACTGCCTGGCCCTTGCCCTGCTCGCCGCCGGGGAGCCGGACCGCGCCGCCGAGCGGCTGGAACGCCTCGCCTCCTCCTCCCACGCCAGCGCCCTGGCCCGCGCCGCCGTCTACGCCCAGGCCTCCCAGGCCTGGATGATGGCCAACCAGCCCGGCCGCGCCTACGCCGCCAGCACCCTGGCCCTCACCCTCTCGCCCGAGGACCCGGCCCTGCTGGTGGACCGCGCCCTGGCCGCCGCCAGCCTGGCCCGGTACGATGAAGCCCTGCTGGACCTGGACCATGCGCTGAAGCTGGAACCAGGCCGCCCGGATACCCTGACCTTCCGCGCCGCCGCCCTGCGCCACCTGGACCGCCAGGCGGAAGCGATGCTGGCGGTCGAGGAAGCCCTGAAACTGGCCCCCGGCCAGGCCGAGGCGCTGCTGGAACGCGGCATCCTGAAGCAGCTGCGCGGCGACACCGCCGGCGCCCGCGCCGACTGGCAAGGCACCATCGCCAACGCACCCGACAGCGCGGCCGCCGACCTGGCCCGCCAGAACCTGGCGTTGAACGAGGCGGGGCCGCGGCGGCGGTAGGAGCGAGGTGAAGGGAAGGCCGGGGAAGGAATTCCCCGGACCCCTTCTTTTCTTTTTCGAGTTTTATTGGCGTGGCTGTTGAGGGGCTTGTCTGGTTCGCGCCGGAGGTCCCAGACCTCCTGGCGACTGACGGTTCAGCCTGCGCCGTTCGATATAAATATCATCGTGAAGCGCCCGCCTCACCGGCAGCGCTTCGCCAAACCCGCAGAAAGAAAGAAGGGGTCTGGGGAATTCCTTCCCCAGCCTTCCTTGCACCTCGCCGGGCGACCTCAGAAATCCAGGTCGGCGTAATAGGGCGGCGGGTTCACGCCGCTCACCCGGTCGGCCAGCAATGCGCGGAAGCCAGGGCGGGACTTCACCCGGGCGTACCAGTCCTTGGCAGCGTCGTTCAAGGACCAGTCCACATCGCCGATATAGTCCAGCGTAGAAAGGTGCGCCGCCGCTGTCAGGTCGGCCAGGGAGAGGGCGTTGCCGGCCAGCCAGAGGCGCGTCTCCGCCAGCCATCCCAGGTAATCCAGATGCGGCTTCAGGTTGGCGTAGCCGGCCCGCAGCGCCCCGGCATCCGGGTTGCCTCGGCCGATCAGCCGCTTCATCTGCTTCTCGTAGTACAGATTGGCGGTGACCTCGCGGGCGAACTTGCCGTCGAACCAGGCGACCAGGCGGCGCACTTCGGCGCGCTCTCCCAGGGTACGGCCCAGCAAGGGCGTCTCGGGGTAGGCTTCGTCCAGGTACTCGCAGATGGCGTAGCTGTCGGCCAGCACTAGCCCGCTTTCCTCGGCCAGGACGGGCACGGTGCCGGCGGGGTTCATTTCCAGGAATTCGTCGCGGCGTTCCCACACCCGCTCAAGCCTCAGCTCGAAGGGGATGCGCTTCTCGTTCAGCGCCAATCGGACCTTACGGGCGTAGGGGGAGAGAGGCAGATGGTAGAGAATGCGCATGCAAAGGTGCCGGAATGTGTCAGGAGTGCGGCGCTTATCGCATGTGCGGCATGACGCCGCCAGATCGCCCTCACGCGATCGTGAGGGTTTATGGTGGTCGTTACGCGGTCTTCATAGCCGGGAAAGACGGCCGCGCCACAGGCACCGGCGCGGCCTGTTCGGTCATTCCGCGGCCAGCGCGATCTCCTCCATCGGCTGCGGCAGGTACTTGGCATATTCCTTCGGCACCACGTGCCAGAAGCTGCCGCGCTCGCTGGACCAGTCGTTCAGCAGCCGGGCGGCGAGGCGCGAGCCCGTCTCGGCTGCGTGCCGCGCCACCAGCTCCTGCAGCACGCCCTCCCAGTGGGCGGAGGACAGGCGCTTCCACAGCAGCGTCTCCGGGTTCACCCGCTGCTCGAAGGTTCCGTCGGCATCGTAGACGAAGGCCTGGCCGCCGGTGAAGCCGGCGCCGAAATTGTCGCCCACGCTGCCGAGGATGACGGCATTTCCACCTGTCATATACTCGCAGCCGTTCGAGCCGCAGCCCTCCACAACCACCGTGGCGCCGGAGTTACGCACGGCGAAGCGCTCGCCCGCCTGGCCAGCGGCGAACATCTCGCCCGCCGTGGCGCCGTAGAGGCAGGTGTTGCCGACGATGGCGTTGTCGCTCCATACCAGGCCGGAGGACGGCGCCGGGCGGATGACGATGGTGCCGCCAGAGAGGCCCTTGCCGACATAGTCGTTGGCGTCGCCCAGCACTTCCAGCTTCAGCCCGCGCACCGCGAAGGCGCCCAGCGACTGCCCGGCGGAACCGCGCAGCCGCACCGTCAGGTGCCCCGGCTGCAACCCGGTCATCCCGAACTTGCGGGTGATCTTGCTGCTGATCTTGGTGCCGATGGCGCGGTGGGTGTTCCGCACGTTGTAGGCCAGCTGCATCTTCTCGCCATGCTCGAACAGCGCCGCGGCATCGCGGATCATGTCGGCATCCAGCGTCTCCGGCACCTCGTTGCGGCCTTCCAGCGTGCAATGGCGCGGGAACGGCCCGGCATCCGCCTGCACCAGCAGCGGGTTGAGGTCGAGGTCGTCCAGATCCTCCGACCCACGCGACACCTGCTTCAGCAGGTCGGTGCGGCCGATCACCTCCTCCAGGTGGCGGAAGCCCAGGCTGGCCAGGATCTCGCGCACTTCCTCAGCGACGAAGGAGAACAGGTTGATCACCTTCTCCGCCGTGCCGGTGAACTTGGCGCGCATCGCCTCGTCCTGGCTGCACACGCCGACGGGGCAGGTGTTGCTGTGGCACTGCCGCACCATGATGCACCCCATCGCCACCAGCGAGGCGGTGCCGATGCCGAATTCCTCGGCGCCCAGCATAGCCGCCATCACCACGTCGCGCCCGGTCTTGATACCGCCATCGGTGCGCAGCTTGATGCGGTGGCGCAGCCGGTTCAGCAGCAGCACCTGGTGGGTCTCGGACAGACCCATCTCCCACGGCAGGCCGGCATACTTGATGGAGGAGACCGGCGAGGCCCCCGTGCCACCGCTATGGCCGGAAACCAGGATGGCATCCGCCTTCGCCTTGGCCACGCCGGCCGCGATGGTGCCGATGCCGCTGCGCGACACCAGCTTCACGCACACCGTCGCATCCGGGTTAATCTGCTTCAGGTCGTAGATGAGCTGCGCCAGGTCCTCGATCGAGTAGATGTCGTGGTGCGGCGGCGGGGAGATCAGCATCACCCCCGGCGTCGAGTGCCGCAGCTTGGCGATCAGCCCGGTCACCTTGAAGCCGGGCAGCTGCCCGCCCTCACCCGGCTTGGCGCCCTGCGCCACCTTGATCTCGATTTCCTTGCAGTTGTTCAGGTACTCGGCGGTGACGCCGAACCGTCCGGAGGAAATCTGCTTGATCGCGGAATTGGCGTTGTCGCCATTGGCACGCGGCTTCGCGCGCTCCGGGTCCTCGCCGCCCTCGCCGCTGTCGCTGCGGGCGCCGATGCGGTTCATGGCGATCGACAGCGTCTCATGCGCTTCCGGCGACAGCGCGCCGAGCGAGATGCCCGGCGAGATCAGCCGCTTGCGAATCTCGGTGATGCTCTCGACCTCATCGACCGGGATCGGCTTGCGCGCCTCGGTGCGGAAATCCAGCAGGTCGCGCAGCGCCACCGGCGGCAGCTTCCGCACGGCATCAGAGTAACGCTTGAAGGTCTGGTAGCTGTCGCTTTCCACCGCGTGCTGCAGCGTGTGGATCAGGTTGGCCTCGAAGGCATGCGCCTCGCCGCGGCGGCGCAGCTTGTACAGCCCGCCCACCGGCAGCGCCGTGGCCTCCGCGCCCCAACCCCTCTGGTGCATCGCCAGCACCCGCCGGGCGATGCCGGACAGACCGATGCCCGAGATGCGCGACTGCGTGCCCGGGAAGAACTCCGCCACCAGCGCGCGCGACAGCCCGATAACCTCGAAGTTCATCCCGCCGCGATAGGAGGACAGGACCGAGATGCCCATCTTGGACATCGTCTTCAGCAGGCCCTTGTCGATGGCCTTGCGGTAGCGCGCGACGCAATCCTTCAGCGACATCTGGCCGAACAGCCCGCGCCGGTGCCGGTCCGCGATGCTCTCCTGCGCCAGATACGCGTTCACCGTGGTGGCGCCGGCGCCGATCAGCACGGCGAAATAGTGCACGTCCAGGCACTCGGCCACCCGCACGTTCAGGCTGGTGAAGGTGCGCAGCGAATGCTTCACCAGGTGGGTGTGCACGCCGCCCACGGCCAGGATCATCGGGATCACGGCACGCCCGGCGCTGGTCGCCTCGTCGGTCAGGATGACGTGGGCGCAGCCGGAGCGCACGCCCTCCTCCGCCTCACGCCGGATGCGCTCCAGCCCGCGGCGCAGGCCGGCCTCGCCTTCCTCCACTGGGAAGGTGCAGTCCACGGTGCAGACCGTGGCGCCCATGTAGTCCCGCATCGCCGCGAACTCGGCATTGGACAGCACGGGGCTTTCCAGCTGCAGCATGTCGCACTGGGTCGGGTCCTCGTCGAGGATGTTGCCCAGGTTGCCGAGGCGGGTCTTGATCGTCATCACCCGCGTCTCGCGCAGGCTGTCGATCGGCGGGTTGGTCACCTGCGCGAACATCTGCCGGAAGAAGTGGTGCAGCCCGCGATAATGCTCGGACAGCACCGCGATCGGCGTGTCGTCGCCCATCGAGCCGATGGCTTCCTGCGCTTCCTCCACCATCGGGTGCAGGATCGTCTCCAGGTCTTCCAGCGTGAAGCCCATGGCCAGCTGGCGGCGGCGCAGTTCCTCGCCCTGCACCTGGGCCGCCTCGTCCACCTCGTTGCGGACGATGCCGTCGATCTTGGTGGTGCGGCGCACCCAGTCGCCGAACGGCTTGCGGGCCGCCAGCATGTCCTTGACCTCGTCTGCCGTGTAGAAGGCCTGGCTCTCCAGGTCCACGGCAATGGTCTGGCCGGGGCCGATGCGGCCCTTGGCGAGGATCTCGTCCTCGCGCAGCTTCACCATGCCGGTCTCGGAGCCGACGATCAGCAGCTTGTTGGCGGTGATGGTGTAGCGCATCGGCCGCAGGCCGTTGCGGTCCAGCCCGGCCACGGCCCAGCGCCCGTCCGTGGCGGCGATGGCGGCGGGGCCGTCCCATGGCTCCATCACCGCGTTGCAGTACATAAACAGGTCCTGGTGCGCCTGCGGCATGATGGCGTTGCTGCCGATGCTCTCCGGAATCAGCATCGACTTCGCCATCGGCGCATCGCGCCCGGCGCGCACCAGCAGCTCGAACACATTGTCCAGCGTCGCGGTATCGGAACCGCCCGCCTGCACCACCGGCTTGATGTCATCCATGAACGCGTCCAGGCGCTCATGCGCCAGCCGCGTCTCGTGGCTCTTCATCCAGTTGATGTTGCCGTGGACGGTGTTGATCTCGCCGTTATGCGCCAGCATGCGGAAGGGCTGCGCCAGCCGCCAGGTCGGGAAGGTGTTGGTCGAGTAGCGCTGGTGGTAGATGGCGAAGCGGCTGACGAACTTCTCGTCCTTCAGGTCCGGGTAGAAGTCGGTCAGGTTCTCCGCCAGGAACATGCCCTTGTAGATGACCGAGCGGCAGGACAGGCTGCACAGGTACAGCTCCGCCACCTGGGAGGCGATGGCCTGCTTCTCGATCCGCCGGCGGATGACATACATGTCCCGCTCGCACGTGTCGGCATCCCGCTGCTCCGGGTCCCAGATCAGGATCTGCTCGATCTCGGGCCGCGTCGCGTTCGCCTTCTCGCCGATGCAGGCGATGTCGATCGGCACCTGGCGCCAGCCATAGATGTTGTAGCCGGCGTTCAGGATCTCGGTCTCGACGATCTGCCGGCAGCGCTCCTGCGCGGAGAGGTCGGTCTTCGGCATGAACACCATGCCGACGGCGATGCGCCCCGGGCGCAGCCGGTCGCCGCCCCGCTCCACCACTTCCGCGAAGAAGTTCTGCGGGATCTCGATATGGATGCCGGCGCCGTCACCGGTCTTGCCATCGGCATCGACGGCGCCGCGGTGCCAGACGGCCTTCAGCGCGTCGATGCCCGCCTGCACCACGTCGCGGCGCGGCGTGCCATCCAGCGTCGCCACCATGCCGACGCCGCAGGCATCGTGCTCGGTGACATCCACATGCGCCTCGCCTGCCAGCAGGGCGGCATTGCGGGCATAGGTCTCGGCGAAGTCGGCACCGGATTCATGCAAGCCGGATACGGGCAGGTCGGTCATGGCGCAGTCCCTTTAATCAGGGGTCGGTCGAAAACGGGCGCAGCTTGGGGCGCGCCCGGCAGGCTTCAGATCTTCAGGCCGCGCGAGCGCAGCGTGTCGCGGTGCTTGTTCAGCGCACTCAGCCCCACTTCCTGGCCCCAGCGCATGCCGAACAGCGCGCTCTGGGTGGCCACGGTGGGCGTCACCTCGGTCAGCCGCCGCCCGAGCGGGGTCTGGTAGAAGGCGGCCAGTTCCCGCAGCTCGGGCGCCGTCATCTGGCTGGCCCACAGCTCGGCGGTGAAGGCCATCAGCTCGGGGATCCGCGCGCGGAACTCCGGCATCAGCACGTCCTCGACGATCTGCTGCACCTCGGCGACGGGCTTGCCGCTGCTCTGCGCCAGCGCCGCCGTGATCTGCTGCGAGGTCTGGGTCATCGTCGTCTCGGCCAGCGCGGCGGCCCCGGTGGCGCGCAGCAGGTCCTGCGCCGCCGCCAGGGTTTCCGGCGTGGAGGTCCCGGCACGCGGCGCGGCAGGGGCAGCCGGAGGGTTAGCGGCGGCGGGCGGGTTCGCCGCGGCCGGCGGTGCCGGGGGGGCCGG
>NZ_JACTVA010000076.1 GCF_014490485.1 Teichococcus aerophilus
AGGCGCGGCGCCAGCCAGGCCGCCGCGGCGCGCGTGTCCAGCATCGCGGCGCCGCAGCCCGGCGCGCCGGTGCAGGCCAGCACGCGCAGGCGCGGATCGGTGGGGGAGACGATCATCCCCAGCGCCGCCGCCGCAGCCGTATCCGTTACGCCGGGCAGCAGCAGGGCGCGCCAGGGGCTGACGCGCAGCGTGCCGTCGCCCTGCCGTTCCGCCAGTTCCGCCAGAGCCGCCAGTTGCGCGGCCTGGAGCTGGCCGAAGGGGGCCGCGACACCCAGCACCGGCCCGGGCAGCGGGCCGACCGCGCAGGGCGCCAGGGCAGGCAGGGGGTTAGCATCGGGCCGCGCCACCAGCCCGGCGGCGGCCATCATGCTCGCGGCGCCCTGCAGGGCCACCGCCTGGTGCATGCGGCGCGCCGGCGCCAGGGTGGCGAAGTGCCGCGCCAGCCGCGTGGCGGCGCCGACAGCATCCTCCGCCGCGCAGGTGGCCACGGCATCGCCGCCGCCCAGGCGGATGTCGACCTGTGGGCCAAGGCAGCGCAGATGCAGGTCGGCGCGCTCCGTCAGCAGGGGCAGCAGGCCACCGCCATCCACCACCACGCCGAACTTGGCCGGCAGCGACGGCCAGGTGGCCATCGCGTCGGCCAGGGCGCCGACCAGGGCCGCGGTGCCAGGGGCGATGCCGGCATCCACGCCCAGCAGCGGCGGCGCCAGCAGGTTGCGCCCGCGTTCCACCCCCGGCTCCGCCCGCGCCAGCCCGGCGGCCACCATGGCGTCGGCGAACATCCTGGCGCCATTGGTGGAGAAGCCGCGCGGCTGCAGGTTGCCGCGCTGCGTCAGGTCGATGGTGCCATTGCCATGGCGTGCCGCCTGGTGGGCGATGAGGCGCGCCTCCGCCGCCGTCAGTCGCGCGGCGTGCGGCTTCACCCGCAGCAACAGACCGTCGCCCGAGAGCATCGGCTCATGCAGGCTGGGGCACCAGCCGCGTGGAGACGGGGCTGGGGCCGTCATCCGCTCAGTTCCTGGCTGATGCTGTTGCGGCGGGGCCGCCACAGATCCTGCCGCAGGGCGCCGGCGAAGGCCGCGCGCAGCGACGCCGCCGCCGCCGGGTTCTGCTGTTCCAGGAAGGCGCGCACGGCGGCATCGCCCAGCGTGGCGTCGAAGATCAGGTCGAACTGCCGGTCCAGCCGGCAGGGCAGGGTGGCGGCGAAGGCGCACAGGCTGTGCAGCGGCCGGGCGATCTCCGCCGCGCCGCAATAGCCATGCCGCATCATGCCCGCGATCCAGGCCGGGTTGGCGGCGCGGGCGCGCACCACGCGGATGATCTCCTCCTCCAACGCCCGGCTGCGCGGTGCGTCGGGGTTGGAAGTATCCATGTGGTACAAGGCGGGTTCGGCACCCAGCAACCGCGCGGCGGCGGCGAAACCACCCTCATGCGCGGCGTAATCGGGGCTATCGAGCAGATCGGTCTCGGCATGGTCCTGGGTGTGCAGGAACGCATCGGCGGCGGCGATGCGCGCGGCAAGGCCCGGCGCATCCGCCTGCCCGGCGAGCCCGGCACCATAGGCGGCGGCGGAACCGTCCAGATAGGCCTGACCGGCCTCCTTCCAGTCCGACACAGGGGAATCCCCCGCGCCATAGCTGCCCGGCGCGGCGCCATAGACCCGCGTGGTCGCCTGCCGCAGCGCCGCGCCCTGCAGCCCGTGCGCGGCGGCGGCCAGCGGGTTCCAGTCCGCCGCCTCCTCCCGCCCCGCGATGGCGCGCACCGCTTCGTCGAACAGCGCGATCTGGTCAGCGAAAGTGTCGCGGAACAGGCCGGAGATGCGCAGCGTCACGTCGATGCGCGGGCGGTCCAGCAGCGCCAGCGGCAGTACCTCGATACCGCCGACGCGGGCGGAGCCGCTGTCCCAAACCGGGCGGGCGCCGAGCAGCAGCAGCGCCAGCGCCAGGTCCTCGCCCCCCGTGCGCAGCGTGGTGCTGCCCCAGAGGTCCAGCACCACGCTGCGGGGATACTCGCCATGGTCCTGCAGGTGGCGGCGCAGCAGCTCGGCCGCCGCCTTCTCCGCCAGCAGCATGGCGGAACGGCTGGGCACGGCGCGCGGGTCGATGGCGTAGAGGTTGCGGCCGGTGGGCAGCACGTCCGCGCGGCCGCGCGTCGGCGCACCCGCCGGGCCGGGCTGGATGAAGCGGCCATCCAGCGCCGCCAGTACCGCGTGGCGCTCCGCATCGGCGCAGGCATCCAGGCGGCCGGGCAGGTCCGCCGCGCCGGGGTTGGCGGCCTGCAGCGCCGCCAGCAGCGCCGCACGCCCGGCTGGCGGGCGGCCCAGGATATGCAGCCCCTCGCGGATCTGCATGTCCTTCACATCGCAGAGCCAGGCGTCGAGTTTCGCCAGCGTCTCCTCCTCCGGCAGGCCGGGGGGGATGGCGCTTTCGGCCAGCAGGCCGGTCTCCTCCGCGCGCCGCAGGATGTCCTGCCGCAGCAGGGCGGTGCGGCGGGCATCCAGCCCATCGGCGGCGGCGTATTCGTCGATCAGCCGTTCCAGTTCCGCAGCGGCGCCGTGCTGGCCGGCGCTTTTCAGCGGCGGCGTCAGGTGGCCGAGCGTGACGGCACCCAGCCGCCGGCGGGCGAAGGCGGCCTCGCCCGGGTTGTTGACGATGAACGGATAGATCACCGGCAAGCCACGCGCGAGCGCGGCCGGCGCACAGGCTGCGGAGACGGCGGCAGCCTTGCCCGGCAGCCATTCCAGCGTGCCATGCGTGCCCAGGTGCAGCAGCGCATGCGCGCCATAGCCCTGCCGCAGCCACAGGTAGAAGGCCAGGTAGGCATGGCGCGGCGGCAGCGCCGGGTCGTGGTAGCTGGCGCGCTTGTCCGCCGCCCGGCCGCGGTCCGGCTGCACCGCCAGCAGCAGCGCGCCCAGCCGCAGGTGGCGCAATGCGAAGCCCTGACGTGTGCAGGCCGGGTCGGCCTCCGGCGCGCCCCAGGCATCCTGCACCGCGTCGCGCAGGCTGGCCGGCAGCGTGGCGAACAATCCAGTATAGTCCTGCAAGCTCAGGAATGGCGTGGGCGCCGCATCGGCCAGCGCGGCCGCCAGGGCCGGGGCCGTCATCGCCGCGCCCGTGGCGTAGCCGGCGCCGCGCAGATCGGCCAGCAACGCTTCCAGGCTGGCGAAGGTATCCAGCCCGACGGCGTGCCCCACCTGCCCGTCGCCCATCGCGCCCGGATAGTCGGAGAGCAGGATGGCCACCCGCCGCGCCGATACCGGCGTACCGCGCAGCCGCGCCCAGCCCGCCGCGCGGTCCGCCGCCAGGGCGATGCCACCGAGATCCGGCCGCAACCGCGTCGGCCGGAAATCCAGGCCGGGCAGGGGGTCTTCCTCCGCCTTGAAGCCGATGGCGGTGGTGGGCAGCCGGCCATCCAGCTCCGGCAACACCACTTGCATCGCCAGGTCGGCCTGGGACAGCCCGCGCGAGGACGCCGCCCAGACCGCATGCGAACTGCCAGAGAGCATCAGCTGCAACACCGGCACCCCCGCCGCATCCAGCGGCGAGGCGTCCTGCCGCCGGGCGGAGAACGCCGTCGCGTTCAGCACCACCGCCGGGTGCAGCGCCGCCAGCGCTCCGGCGATGAACCGCGCTGCCGAGTCGTCCTTCAGGCTGGCGGCGAAGAAGCCATGCGGCGTCAGCCCACGTGCCGACAGCGCCATCGCCAGTTGCTGCACCGGCGCGATGTCCCCCGCCAGCAGGTGGGAGCGGTAGAAGACGATGGCGGCCGCCGGGCCATTGGCCTGCAGGCCGAAATCATGCGTGCCGAAGGCGGGCAGGGGCTCGGGCTCCGCCACCGGGGCGGTGGCCAGCCCGGCTTCCCCCGCCGCCAGCAGCAGCGCCGTGGCCAGGTGCCCGGCGCCACCGTGGCGAAAGCAGCGCTCCAGCCGCGCCAGAGTCTCCGCCGGCATGGTGGAGAGTTCGGCCAGCCGCGCATCCGCCTGCGCTTCCCCGGGCAGCAAAGCCAGCGGGATGCCTTTCCGGCGGCACAGGGCGGATATTTCCTCGGCGCCGTAGCGCCAGTAATCCAGCCCCCCCAGGAGGCGGATGATGACGCAGCGGGAGTGTGCCAGCACCTCCTCCGCGTACAGATCCACCGACATCGGGTGACGCAGCCGCGCCAGGCTGGCCAGCCGCAGGCTGAAGCGCGGCTCCAGCAGCGACGCCCAGGCAGCGGCGGCGGCCGAGAGGTCGCTGTCGGTGAAGGACAGCAGCACCACATCCGCTGGCGCGTGGCCGAGGTCCACCGCCTGTTCGGCGGCGTCCAGGGTCAGGGTCTCGCGCGGCAGCAGATGCATCGGCGGCTATCCGGCGATGGCGGCGGCAATCGCCGCCTTGTCCAGCCCCGTCTGGCCGATGACGACCAGTTGGCCCTGCCGCGCCTCCCCCGGCGCCCAGGCGCGGTCGAAGCGGTGGCTGAAGCGGGTGCCGACGCCCTGCACCGACAGCCGCATCGGCTTGCCCGGCACGCTGGCGAAGCCCTTCATGCGCAGGATGTCGAACGCGCCGGCCACGTCCGCGAGCCTCGCCACCAGCGCATCGGCGCTCGCGACCTCGGGCATGGGAACAACAAAGCTGTCGAAATCGTCGTGCTCGTGGTCGTCGGCGCCATCGTGGTGAGACGGGCGGGCAGCCAGGTCGTTCTCCGCCGCCGCGCCCAGGCCCAGCAGCACGGCGATGTCCAGCGCGCCCTCCCGCGCCGCCACCACCTTCACCTGACGCGGCAGGTGCGCGGCGATCTCGCCGCGCAGGCGGGCGATCGCCGCCTCGTCCAGCAGGTCCGCCTTGTTCAGCACCACCAGGTCGGCGGCGCTCAGCTGGTCCTCGTAGACCTCGGCCAGGGGGTTGTCGTGGTCGAGGTTGGGGTCCTCCTGCCGCTGGCGCTCCACCTCCGCCGGATCGTCGGCGAAGCGGCCATCGGCGACGGCGGGGCCGTCCACCACCGTCACCACCCCATCCACCGTGACGCGGGAGCGGATGGCGGGCCAGTTGAAGGCCTTGATCAGTGGCTTGGGCAGCGCCAGCCCGGATGTCTCGATCAGGATGTGCTCGGGCGGGTTGGGGCGGTCCAGCAGGGCCTGCATGGTCGGGATGAAGTCCTCCGCCACCGTGCAGCAGATACAACCATTGGCCAGTTCGACGATGTTTTCGTCCTCGCAGCCGGGGATGCCGCAGCTCTTCAGCACCTCGCCATCGATGCCCAGCGCGCCGAACTCGTTGACGATGATGGCGATGCGGCGGCCCTGCGCCTGCGCCATTACCTGCCGCACCAGCGTGGTCTTACCCGCGCCGAGAAAGCCGGTGATGATGGTGGCGGGCACCTTGTCGAACGTGCTGCTCATGCGGACGGCTCCTGCGGAACAAAGGAAGGGATGCGGCCAATGACGGCCGAGCGCAACGATTCCGGCCGGCGGGAGGGCAACACCGCCCCGCTGGCGCTGGCGGCATAGGTGGCACCGTAGGCCAGCAGGTCCTCCGCCAGCCCGGCTTCCAGCCCGCCCAGCAGGTAGGTCCATTTGCCCGGCGCGCTGATGGCGATGGCGCAGCCACGCTGGCAGGCGGAGAAGCATGTCACTTCCCGCAGCGCCACCGGGGGCGCCGGGTGGGCGGCAAGCCGCGCTGCCACGGCATCATGCAGCCGGCGGCCGGCGCAATCCTCGCCCGGCACCAGATCCCGCCCAATGCGGCAGGTGATGCAGACATGCAGCTCGGGCTTCGCCGCCCCGCCCACGATTTCCACGATGACGCACCTCGTCCGACCACGCGCGAGGTGCCGACCGCCCGGGCCCGGCACACAGCCAGGCACGGGTCCACGCACCGGCGGCCACCGCCCGCGCGCTTCCGCCATCCGGGGCACCCCGCCCGGCGGCACGATCTCTGGGCGATGGCAGGTCTCCTGGCTCACGGATCAAACACGCCCCGCCGGCCTTCCCGGGTGTGTGTACCCCAGTGGCCTGAGCGGCGGGTCGCTCTCCGCCTACAGTTGCGGGGGCAGCCGCGGCCTTGGCACCGCGTTCCCTTTTCACCTTCCTCGCGGAAGGACCATCTGGGGCGGTTCGTTAGGCTTGGGTGGGGTGGAAGTCAAACGATCACGCCGAAGGCTGGGGACGCTGCCCCCAGGCCCCCGCCGGGGTGGAAAGTCCACCCCGGACCCCGCTGATTGTTTTTGGGCCGTGGTACTCAAGGGGGCATGCTGGGCGCAGGAGCCCTTAAGATTTTCTAAAGGCCGTCCGGGCTGCGGCTTCAGTCGCCGAGGGTCATGGACCCTTAGCGCACCCGGTCTGAGAGACTGACCCAGAAGTCTGCTGGGTCAGGCGGGTCGCCCTCTCCGCGCCAGCTTTGTCGGAGGTTTGGCTCAATGTCCGGCATTGGGCCTGTGCCGCCTCCATGCTGGCACGAAAAACTCCAACCGAGCCCTCAGCCAGCAGGCTTCCGAAACAGTCACGTCATCGCTTCAACGAATGGCGGGGTCTGGGGTGACAGTGTCACCCCAGCTTGGTCCAGGGGCAGAGCCCCTGGCACGCGCCCGCTCTCAAGCCTCGCGGAAATACGGCTCCACCGTCCCGGTCACCTTCATGGTCAGCGGGCGGCCCTTGCGGTCCACGCCCTTGCCGACGGCCAGGCGCACCCAGCCTTCGCTGACGCAGTATTCCTCGACATTGGTCTTCTCGACGCCCTTGAAGCGGATGCCGATCCCGCGTTCCAGCAGCTTCTCGTCGTAGAACGGGCTGGCGGGGTCGTTGGAGAGGCGGTCGGGCGGGGTATCGGACATGGCGTGGGCCTCCTGAGGTCGGGGTCTGCGCGGGTGATAGCCAGCCGGGCGGGCGTTGCGCTAGAGCGCGGTCGCCGAAGGCGGCCCTGGCCGGGGGCGTGGGTCATGCAACCCCGGGGGAAACCGGACGCGCGAACACCGCTTCTGTCGGCGGCCTGCATGCTTTAGGTCTGGCCGCCATGAACCTGACTTTGGTGCTGGGCGGCGCGCGATCCGGCAAATCCCGCCATGCCGAGGCCCTGCTGGCCCGCCACCCCGCCCCCTGGGCCTACCTGGCCACCGCCGAGGCCTGGGACGACGAGATGCGCGCCCGCATCGCCGAGCACCGCACCCGGCGGGATGCCGGCTGGCACACGATCGACGCCCCGCTGGACCTGCCGGCGGCGCTGGCCGCGGCGGGCCACCGCCCGGCGCTGGTGGATTGCCTGACGCTGTGGCTGACCAACCTGATGCTGGGCGCACACGACGTGGAAGCCGCGACCCTGGCGCTGGAGGCCGCCCTGACGGCCCGCGAAGCGCCGACCGTGCTGGTGGCCAACGAGGTCGGGCTGGGCATCGTGCCGGAGAACGCCCTGGCCCGTGCCTTCCGCGACAAGGCGGGGCTGCTGAACCAGCGGATGGCGCGGCTGGCCGGGCGGGTCCATTTCATCGCCGCCGGCCTGCCGCTGGCCCTGAAGGGAGACGTGCCGTGACCGAGGACGATGCCGCCCGCCACCGGGAGAAGATGCAGAAGCGCAAGGCGGTGCAGGATGCCGAGGTCGCCGGCAAGACGGTTGAGAAGGGCCTGCTGATGGTCCACACCGGCAGCGGCAAGGGCAAGTCCACCGCCGCCTTCGGCCTGGCGCTGCGGATGCTGGGGCGCGGCAGGCCCGTGGGCGTGGTGCAGTTCATCAAAGGCGCCTGGAGCACGGGCGAGCGCGGCCCGCTGGAAGCATTGTCTGTTCCTCCTTGGCCCGGCCTGGAATGGCACAGCATGGGCGAGGGCTTCACCTGGGAGACCCAGGACCGGGACCGCGACGTCGCCGCCGCCCGCCGGGCGTGGGAGAAGGTGCTGGAGCTGATGGCCCGCCCGGGCCTCGGCCTGCTGGTGCTGGACGAGTTGTGCATCGCCCTGCGCTACGACTACCTGCCGGTGGAGGAGGTGGTGGCCGCGCTGGTGGCCCGCCCGGCCACCCTGCATGTGGTGGTGACCGGCCGCAATGCCCCCCCCGCGCTGGTCGAGGCCGCCGACCTGGTGACCGAGATGAAACTCGTAAAACATCACTTCTCGGCCGGGGTAAAGGCACAGGAAGGCATCGAGTTCTGATGGCTCCCGCCGCATGACCAGGGCGCTGATGCTGCAAGGCACCGGCAGCAGCGTCGGCAAGTCCATGCTGGTGGCCGGGCTGGCGCGGGCGCTGACGTTGCGTGGCCTGAGGGTACGCCCGTTCAAGCCGCAGAACATGTCCAACAACGCCGCCGTCACGCCCGATGGCGGGGAGATCGGCCGCGCGCAGGCGCTGCAGGCGCGCGCCGCCCGCGTGGCCCCCAGCGTGCACATGAACCCGGTGCTGCTGAAGCCGCAGAGCGAGACCGGGGCCCAGGTGGTGGTGCAGGGCCGCGTACACGCCACGGCCCGGGCGCGCGAGTACCAGGCGATGAAGCCCTCCCTGCTGCCCTTCGTGCTGGAGAGCTTCGCGCGGATGCGCGATGAAGCCGACATCGTGCTGGTGGAAGGCGCCGGCAGCGCCAGCGAGGTCAACCTGCGCACCGGCGACATCGCCAATATGGGCTTCGCCCGCGCCGCCGGCGTGCCCGTGGTGCTGGTGGGGGATATCGACCGCGGCGGCGTCATCGCCAGCCTCGTCGGCACCCATACCGTGGTGGCGGCGGCTGACCGCGCCATGATCCAGGGCTTCATCGTCAACCGCATGCGCGGCGACCTTTCCCTGTTTGCCGATGGCATGGCGGAGATCGCCCGCCTGACCGGCTGGTCTGCCCTCGGCCTCGTGCCCTTCTTCCAGGATGCCCGCCGCCTGCCGGCCGAGGATGCGCAGGACCTGCTGGACGCCCGGCCGGAACGCCGCCCCGGCAAGCCCTGCATCGCCGTGCCGCTGCTGCCCCGCATCTCCAATTTCGACGACCTCGACCCCCTGGCCGCCGAACCCGGGATCGAACTGCTGCTGCTGCGCCCCGGCCAGCCCATCCCGGCCGAGGCCGCGCTCGTCATCCTCCCCGGCTCCAAGGCCACGATCGCCGACCTGGCGGCGCTGCGGCAGGAAGGCTGGGATATCGACATCCTGGCCCACCGGCGGCGCGGCGGCGCCATCCTCGGCCTCTGCGGCGGCTACCAGATGCTGGGCCGGCGCATCGCCGACCCGGATGGCAGCGAAGGCCCGCCGGGCGAGGTGCGTGGCCTGGGGCTGCTGGCGGTCGACACCATCCTCTCCGGCAGCAAGCGCCTGGAAGCCGTGCGCGGCGAGAGCATTGCCGACGGCGTGGCCTTCGCGGGCTACGAGATGCATATCGGCACCACAACCGGCCCCGACACGGCGCGCCCCGTGCTGCGCCTGGGTGACGGCCGGCCGGATGGCGCATCCTCCGCCGACGGCCGCGTGGTGGGCACCTACGCCCACGGCCTGTTCGGCCACGACGCCCAGCGCGCCGCCTGGCTCGCCCGCCTCGGCACCACCGCCGCCCCGCGCAGCCACGATGCGGAGGTGGAAGCGACGCTGGACGCACTGGCGGCGCATCTGGAACAGCATGTGGATGTGGATGCGTTGATTGCTCTGGCCCGGTGACGAGAGGGGAGGGAAGGTTGGGGGAAAGAATTCCCCCAAACCCCCATCTTCTTTTTTCGAGTTTGGTGGCTGTGGGGAAAGAAAGGCTTCTTGGCCCTGGCCGGATGAGTAAACTGGCTGACAGTAAGTGAAGCTTTCGGTCAAGCCTTATGCGCAGGCGGATCGACCCTCAGACTGACGCAGGAAGGTGAGGGGATGAGGTTCTTTGATCGAACCTCCCGCCTGATTCAATTCTCCTGTGTCTTGGCATCAAGACTGGCAGGCGAAGCCATTATGACATTCAAAGGCGACAAAGCCTGAAGCCGGAGCCAAGGGGCTGACGCCGCATCAGCCAAGCCCGTAAAACTCACAAAAGAAAGAAGGGGCATGGGGAATTCTTTCCCAAGCCTTCCTGCTCAAATGAATGCCAATGGGCCTCGTGACAGCCGGCCCAACAGCGCAGCCATGTGCATTCACAAAAAAGGGGCCGCCCCCAGGCGACCCCTCCCAACCCTCAAAGCCCAACCAAACCCGCAGAACAAAGATGGGGGTCCGGGGGAATTCCTTCCCCCGGCCTCACCTTTATTCCTTCACCGCCCCCGTGAGCGACGACACGTAATAGTCCACGAAGAACGAGTAGAAAATCGCCACGGGCAGCGACCCGAGCAGGGAGCCGGCCATCAGCGAGCCCCACTGGTATACGTCGCCCTGAACCAGTTCCGTCAGGATGGCGACAGGAACGGTCTTGTTCTCCGAGGAGGAGATGAAGGCCAGGGCGTAGATGAATTCATTCCAGGAGAGCGTGAAGGAGAAGATGCCGGCGCTGATCAGGCCGGGAACGGCCAGGGGCAGCGTGATCCGGCGCAGGATCTGCAGGCGGGATGCGCCGTCGATGAGGGCGCATTCCTCCAGCTCGTAGGGAATGGACTTGAAGTAACCGATCAGCAGCCAGGTGCAGAACGGGATCAGGAAGGTCGGGTAGGTCAGGATCAGCGCGAAGGGGCTGTCGAACAGCCCCAGCTTGAAGACCATGCTGGCCAGCGGGATGAACAGGATGGAAGGCGGCACCAGGTAGGCGATATAGATCGCCAGCCCGACATAGGCCGATCCCTTGAAGCGCAGCCGCTGGATGGCGTAGGCCGCCAGCACCGAGGCGACCAGCGAGATCACCGTGGCGCAGACCGCGATCAGCATGGTGTTGAACAACCAGCGTGGGTAGCTGGTCTCGAACAGCAGCTTGTTGATGTTGGCGAGCGTCGGGCTGACCACCCAGAACGGGCTGTAGGTCTTGTAGTCGAACATCTCGGCGTTCGGTTTGATCGCCGTGATGGTCATCCAGTAGAACGGAAACAGCAGGATGATGACGAAGCAGATCAGCGGCACGTAGACCGTGACGACCCGCCGTTGCTTGGACTGCCAGGAGAGGGCGGCCCCTTCGTCCGCGGTGTCGGCCTTACTCATCGTCGCCTCCCTGCTGCCACTTGCGCCGGGCGAGGGCAAAATAGCTGAACAGCGTGGCCAGGATCAGGAACGGGATCATCGAGACGGCGATGGCCGCGCCCTCGCCCAGCTGGCCGCCGGGGATGCCGCGCTGGAAGGCCAGCGTCGCCATCAGGTGGGTGGAGTTGATCGGCCCGCCGCGTGTGATGGCGTAGACCAGCTGGAAGTCCGTGAAGGTGAACAGCACCGAGAAGGTGAGCACCACCGCCAGGATCGGCATCAGCAGCGGCGCGGTGATGCGCCGGAACCGCTGCCAGGAGGATGCGCCATCCAGCAACGCCGCCTCGTAGAGCGAGGGCGAGATGGTTTGCAGGCCTGCCAGCAGGCTGATGGCAACGAAGGGAATGCCGCGCCAGACATTGGCGAAAACGAGGGACCAGCGCGCCGCCCAGGGCGTGCCCAGGAAGTCGATGTAATGGTCCAGCAGCCCCAGCTTATCGACCAGCACGTAGGAGATGATCGAGAACTGCGCGTCGAAGATCCACCAGAAGGCAATGGCGGAGAGCACGGTCGGCACGATCCAGGGCAGCAGGATGATGGCGCGCAGCAGCGACTTGAACGGCAGGTTCTCGTTCAGCAGCAGCGCCAGCCACAGGCCGAGGGCGAATTTCAGCGCCGTCGCCACCCCGGTGTAGAATACGGTGTAGAACACCGCCCCCCAGAAGACGCGGTCGTACCAGAGGGATTCGAAGTTCTCGAACCCGATGAACACGCCGCCGCGGCCGATATGCGTATCGGTGAAGGCTAGCCAGATGCCGAGGCCGAGGGGGTAGGTCAGGAAGACCACCAGCAACCCCATGGCCGGCGTCAGGCAGGCGATGATCAGGAAGATCTTGGAATCGAACAGACGCGCCAGCCATCCCTGCTGCACCTGCGGGCGCCGCCAGTTGGTCACGGGTCCAGTGGTCACGGACATGGATCAGGATTCCTCCAGGCTAGCCACGGGGTTTCCCCCGTGGTCGCCTTGGCGTCAGCGATAGTAGCGGCGGGCGCGGCGCTCGGCCTCACGCACCGCTTCCTCGGGCGTCGACTGGCCTGAAGCCGCGGCGGCGAACATCTGCACCACCACGTAGTCGGCGGCGACGGAGCCGGAGGCCTGGCTGATCGGGCCCTTGTAGCCGGACCAGAACTCCACCGTGTTGGTATCCCGGTACACGGCCAGCTTCGGGTCGCCCTTCCACACCTCGCTCTCCGCATAGGCGGCCAGCGGGTGCGCCCAGTAGCCGCCGCACCCGACCAGCCAGGGGTCGTACTGCTCCGCCTCCATCATGAAGCGCAGGTATTCCTTGGCGGCGTTGGGGTAGCGGGTGTGCTTGAACGCCAGCGCGTTCAGCAGCAGCACGTTCTCCGCCATCTTGCCGCCGGGGGCCAGCGGCATGCGGGCCATGCCGGTATCCTCGGCAATGGCGGCGGTCTTCGGGTCGTTCTTCAGCGAGAAGTACATGGAGACGCCGTTCTGCGTCAGCCCGATCTCGCCCGCCGCATAGGCGCGGTTGTTGTTGACGTCACCCCAGGAAAGCGTGCCGGGGATGAAGGTCTGGTACAGTTCCTTGGAATACTTCAGCGCGTTCAACGTCTCGGCGCTGTTGATGGCAACCTTGCCGGCCTCGTCCACCACCATGCCGCCATGGCTCCACAGCAGCCAGTTGCAGAAGGCGTTGCCGTCGCCGACCGCGTTGCCCAGCGCGAAGCCCGCCGGGTGGCCGTTCTTCTTCAGCGCCTGGCACGCACGCAGGAAGCCGGCATGATCCGTCGGCAGGCTGTCGAAGCCCGCTTCCTTCAGCCAGGAGATGCGGTAGACGCAGGGGCCGCCGGAGCCGCCCATCGGCAGCGCGATCCACTGGTCCGTGCCCCACTTCTTGCCGAAGCGCTGCGGCAGGGCCAGCCAGCCGCCATATTTCTGGCCGAGATACGTGGCCAGTTCCGTCATATCCAGCACCTTATCGGCGTAGATGTGCGGGTCGTCCGCCCAGGCCACCACCACGTCCGGCCCGGCGCCGGTATTGGCGGCCACCGCCGTCTGCGGCCGCAGATCCTCCCAGCCGGCGAAATCGACGCGCACCTGCACACCGGTCTGCTGCGTGAACTTCGCGGTATTGGCGCGGAAGATCGTCTCGTCCGCATCGACGAACTTGGTCGGCCGCAGCACGCGCAGCGTCGCACCGCTCTCAATCGGCTGGCGCGGCGGCTGCACATTGGCCATGGGAATCGTGGCAAGGGCGCGGCCGGCGGGCAGCATGCCCGCGGCCAGCGCGCCGGCACCGATGGAGAGGGCTCCACGGCGGGTCAGGTCATACATTCTTGTCATCCTCCTTGTGGGGCGCTGGTTTTTATCTGCGCCCTCCTTGTGTCACGCGTTCAGGCGCTTGCCCGTCTCCCCGTGGAACAGATGCGCCTGGGCCGTGTCGGGCAGGACATGGATCGCCTCCCCCACCCGGGCCGTGATGCGCTCGCGGAAGGCGCCCACCACCAGCGCCTCGCCGCTGCGGCCGGTCACCTGCGTCTCGGACCCCGTGGGCTCGATCAGCGTGATGGTCAGCGGCAGGCCGTCCGGCGCCAGGCGCAGGTGCTCCGGCCGGAAGCCGTAGGTGACGCGCAGCCCCTCGGTCGCCTGCGCACCCGCGGGCAGCGGCCAGCGCGCGCCGCCGCCATCCGGCTGGAAGGCGCCGCCCTGCACCGTGCCCGGCAGCAGGTTCATGGCCGGGGAGCCGATGAAGCCGGCGACGAAGGCATTGGCCGGCCGGTCATACAGCTCCAGCGGCGCGCCGATCTGCTCGACGTGCCCGCCATGCATGACCACGATCTTGTCGGCCATGGTCATGGCCTCGATCTGGTCGTGCGTCACGTAGATGGTGGTGGTCTTCAGCCGCTGGTGCAGGTCCTTGATCTCGGCCCGCATCTGCACGCGCAGCTTGGCATCGAGGTTGGACAGCGGCTCATCGAACAGGAACACCTGCGGGTGGCGGACGATGGCGCGGCCCATGGCCACGCGCTGCCGCTGGCCGCCGGAAAGCTGGCGCGGGAAGCGGTCCAGCAACTTCTCTAACCCCAGGATGCGCGCGGCGCGCGTCACCTCGGTCTCGATGACCTCCTTCGGCGCCTTCGCCAGCGTCATGGAGAAGGCCATGTTGTCCCGCACCGTCATGTGCGGATAGAGCGCGTAGTTCTGGAACACCATGGCGATGTCCCGGTCCTTCGGCGGGACGTCGTTCACCACGCGGTCGCCGATCGACACCTGGCCGCCGGTGATATTCTCCAGCCCGGCGATCATGCGCAGCAAGGTGGACTTGCCGCAGCCGGATGGCCCGACCAGCACGACGAACTCGCCATCCTCAATGCCAACGCTCACGCCATGAAGGATGGCGGTGCTACCGAAATTCTTGCGGACGTCACGGATATCGACTGTCGCCATCGTTCAGCCGGCACCATGCGGGCGCGCGGACCCGTTTGCGCTTTGGCGCATCTTTCTGGACTCCCCTGCGGGCCCCGTTTCATCCGGGCCTCGTCAGGAAGCCTATGCATTCCTGGTATGAGATGGCAACAGCCCTCTCGCCGGCCGGGGCGGCGGATACCGGCCCGTCTCGGCCAGCAGGCCTTCCGGGTGGTGGTGCCTCAGAGAACGGTCCGGGCCGTGTCTTCAAGGGCGGGGCGCCTGCTTGGAGGTTAGAGGAAGGCCGGGGAAGGAATTCCCCGGGCCCCTTCTTTTCTTTTTCGAGTCTTTGCGGGTTTGGTTACTGAGGGCGTGGTCCTGAGAGACGGCTGGTTGCGCCGGAGGTCCAGGACCTCCGGCGACTGAGGATTCAGCCCGCGCGGCCCATTGTTAAAATCAAGCAGCGCCCGCTCTGATTCCTGCAGCGCCACGCCAAACCCGAAGAAAAAAGGTGGGGCCTGGGGAATTCTTTCCCCAGCCTTCCTCGCCGCGTCCCCAACACCCATCAGCCCAGCAGCAGCGCCGCCCCCCACGCTACCGCCACCAGTTGCAGCCGGCAGGCGAGGCGGTAGAGGGACAGCGCGCGGCGCAGGTCGGCCGGCGTTGCCTCGGCACGGCCGTCGCCCATCCAGCCATCGTCCACACGTTGGTCGCCATAGATGCGCGGCCCGGCCAGCCGCAGCCCCAGGGCGCCGGCCATGGCCGCTTCCGGCCAGCCGGCATTGGGGGACCGGTGGTGGCGGGCATCCCGCCACACGGCCCGCATGGCGCCGCCGACATCGGCCCCCGGCGTCAGGCTGGCCGCCAGGATGATCCACAACGCCGCGAGGCGGGAGGCCGGCAGGTTCACCACGTCGTCCAGCCGCGCCGAAGCCCAGCCATAGGCGGCGTGGCGGGCGGAGCGGTGCCCTACCATGCTGTCCGCCGTGTTCACCGCCTTGTAGAACACCGCACCCGGCAGGCCGCCCACGGCGCACCACAGCGCGGGGGCGACGATGCCGTCGGAGAAGTTCTCCGCCAGGCTCTCCGTCGCGGCGCGGACCACGCCGGCCTCGTCCAGGCTCTCCGGATTGCGGCCGACGATCATGGCGACGGCGGCACGGCCACCTTCCAGCCCCCGTTCCTCCAACCCATCCGCCACGGCGGCGACATGCTCGTGCAGGCTGCGCTGGGCCGGCAGGGTGGCGGCCAGCAGCGCCAGCAGCCCAATTCCGGCCCAGTGCAGGCGCAGCAGCGCCTCCTGCATCGCCAGGGCCGGTAGCACCGTGGCTAGCAGCAACAGCAACAGGGCCAGGATGCCCATGGCCCGCCGCCGGGCAAAGGATTGCCCGTCCCGGTTCAGCCGGCGGTCCAGCCAGCCGATCAGGGCACCGAACCAGACGACGGGGTGGCGGATGAGGCGGTAGAGCGGCCTGGGGTAGCCGACCAGGGCTTCGATCAGCAAAGCGCCCGTGGTGATCAGGAGGAAATGGGTCTGCATCGTTCCGTTCGGTGTTGGCGCGCTACCGGGGGCGCTGCCCCCGGGCCCCCGCTGGGGTGACAGGGTCACCCCAGACCCCGCCATCAGTTTTCAGAAATCAGTGTCACGCCGAGGGCCACGACGCTTCACGACTAAGGCCCCAGCCTGCGTGCCTTTAAAAATCCCGGGAAGGCACCACCAACCCGCATAACGCCCTGGCACCAAGCCCCCCCCAAAAGGCTGCCAGCGGGGTCCGGGGTGGACTTTCCACCCCGGGGGGCGTCCAGAGGGGGCCAAGCCCCCTCCGGCCCCGGCGCAAGCAGGCCTTACTCCCCTTCCTCGCTCCCCCACTCCGCCACCCGCGCCAGATGGTCGTAATCGTTGCGGACGGGCTTACGGCGCGGGTGGGGCCGCGCCATGAAGCGGCGGGTGCCCAGCAGGAAGCCTTGCAGCAGCGCCTCGGTATTGTCGCGCGCATCGGCGGCCAGGGCGGCGGGGTCGCCCTTCACCGGGCGCACCTCGCCCGCCGTGCTGCCACCGGTCAGCCGCCAATAGGTCAGGGCGGAGACATGCTCCGGCTCGATCCCCTCGAACCCGCCCACCGCGGCGATGGCGGCTTCCAGCGGCAGCTGCGGCGCGCGGCCATCGGCCACCTCGGCATTGGTCGGCGGCGTGCCGGTCTTGTAGTCGATGATCGAGAGGCTGCGGTCGGCCAGCCGGTCGATCCGGTCGGCGCGCACCTTCAGCGACAGGCCGCCAGCCAGGCTGAGGCCGCCCTTCACCTCGGCATGGCGGGCCATGATGCGGTGGGTGCTGGCCACCGCGGCTTCCTGCGCCACGACGAAATCGCCGATCCGCGCCAGGCGCGGCCGCCAGAAGGCCAGCAGGCCGGGGCGGGCGGCGGCCTGCGCCAGCGCCTTCTCGGCCGCGTCGTCGAACCAGGCGCGGGCCTCCGCCTCCCCGGGCCAGGGCTCGGCGCCCAGGCGGCGGGTCCAGTCGGCCATCGTCTCATGCACCAGGTTGCCGTAGTCGCTGGCGCCGACCTCGGCATCCAGCGGGTCGAACGGCGACAGGCGCAGCACCCGCCGGGCGTAATAGCCATACGGGTCTGCCATCAGCCCGGCGACTTCGGTGACGCTGATCTCGCGCGGCCGGGCTTCCGGCGGCGGGGCCGGGGCGGGGCGCGGGCAGGGGCGCACCTCCGCCGGCACGTCCAGCGCGGCGGCCCAGCCCAGGGCGGG
>NZ_JACTVA010000077.1 GCF_014490485.1 Teichococcus aerophilus
CGGCGGGGGGTGGCGGCGCCAAAGGTGGCGCAACTGGGGGCGGCGCGGCCAGGCCGCCGCCGGCCAGCGCGGCGGCGAAGCTCGGCGCATCGGCCGCCAGGCCGGGTTCCCGCTGCAACAGGCGCAGGCAGGCATTGAAGAAACTGACGAAGCGGTCCGCATGCGCGCTGGTGCCCACCGGGTACTGCACCATCCGCCACCGGTTGCTGGCGGAGGGCTCGTGCCGCACGCTGCCGGCATTGTAGGCGCAGGCCACCACCGGCGGGTCCAGCAAGGTCCGCCCCGCCTGCTGGGCGATATAGGCGGTGCCGGCCTCGATGGAGACGGCGGGGTCGCGTAGCTCCGCACCGCTGACGGTGCGGCCCAGCGTGCCGCAGGCGGTGGAGATCAGCGTCTGCATGCAGCCGATGGAGATGCGGTGCGGCGTGGCGGCCTCGCTGCGGAAGCCCTTCTCCTTCCGCTCCGCTGCGGCACAGCTGGCACGGTCCCGGGCCGAGCCGGCGGATTCGGTGCAGATGGTGGCGACGATCAGCTCCACCGGCACGCCGGACTTCCGCGCCTGCGTGCGGATCTCGGCGCCGAACCAGTCGCGCAGCACCAGGGCGGTCCTGGCATCCAGCCCGGCACTGGCGGGGATGCTGTCGTTCCGCACCTCCAGCCCCTGCGTCGTCAGCCGCCACTGGCCGCCGCCGGAAAAGCGGGAATGCCACTGGGCCAGCGCCGCCAGAGCATCCGGCTGCAAATGCCGCTGCGGCAGGAAGCTGGCCTGCACCCGCTTCAGCGCCTCCGCCGCCAGGTTGGCGGCGTCCAGGCTGCCGGTATCCAGCGAGGGGCCCAGCATCAACCGGCTCCAGGTTATGGGGCCGACGATGCCATCCACCTGCAGCCCGTAGGCCTTCTGGAAGTTCCGCACGGCGCCTTCCGTGCCCGGGCCGAACAAGCCGTCGATGGCGCGCACGCTGCCGGCGACGGCGGGGCCCCAGCCATTGGCCTGCAGGCGCGTCTGCAACCACACCACGTCGTCCCCGCGCATCATCGGGCGGGTGAAGCGCAGGGTGCGCGTCAGCAGCGGCGCCGCGGCCATGGTGGCGTCGCGCGATTCACCGGCGGTGGCCAGGCTGTCGCTCATGGGCACTGGCTCCTCTGCTTCTGTTCAGCGATCTGGCGGAACAGCAACCGGGACTGCTCGGCGCGCGTCGCCCACACCGGCGCACCGGCGCAGGCGGCGGGCAGGGTGCGCAGCGCCGGGCAACGCCCCGGCCCTTCCGGCTGCATCAGCGCCTGGGCCAGCACGGCCGAGCCCGCGTAGTAACACCCCTCTGCATCGCCGGGGCGGAGGGCGAGCAGCCCGTTGCCTGCCGCCAGCTCCGCCGCTACCTGCCGCGCCGGGTCCCCGGCCCCTTCCGTCACCGCATCATTGGCGGCGGCACCCAGGTTGCGCAGCGCCTGCCCACGCGCGGCCACCGGCAACGCCCGCGCCGCGACGCCATAGGCCAGCACGGCGCACTCCAGATGCGCCCGCCGCGCGGCGGAGAAGGGCTCGGCCTGCGCGGCCATGGCGCGGCAGGCCTCGCCGCGGATCTCCTGCGCCTGGCCACAGACCAGCTCGGCGCGCTCGCACGGCGCCGGCTGCGCCGCCAGCTCGGCGAAGCCGCCTGCCTGCAGCAGGGCTTTGTCCGCCTCCAGCCGCGCCGTGGCGCCATCGAGCGTGGCGCACCCCGCCAGCAGCATGAGCGGCAGGCAAGCCGCGGCCAGCCACGCCAGCTTCAACCTGCGGAGGGCCGGCAAAATCCCAGCGGATGGCAACGACGTGATCCCGGCGCCCCCATCGACCGCAACGGCGGACGATACGGGCTGCGCCATGACGAGCCTCGCTTTCGCAGGCCAGGGCATCGCAGACCACGCCATCGCGTGCGCTGCTGGCCCCGACAGGAACAAACGCCCGATGCGGTCGGTCATCACGCGGCCTCCGGCAAGGTGCTGGTGGTCCCGGGCGCGGCTTCGGCCGCCACCTGCCCGGCCACCTGGATCTGCTGGGACAACAGGTTCAGCACGTCCTCCCGCTTCAGTTCGCCACTGCTGGCCAGGCGGGTGATCAGCAAGATCAGCGTATCCAGGTCCCGCGTCTGCGGGTCCTGCCGCATCACCGCCAGGGAATCCCGCAGCGCCTGGTGGCTGATCTTCGGCACATCGGCGAAGCCCAGGCGGGTAATATCGATCTCGTCCGCCTCGGCATTCTTCAGCAGGTTGTCCAGCAGCCGCGCCAGGACCTCCTGCAGGCCCTGGTCGAACTCGTCCTCGCTGGCGAAGGCGCCCATCGCCAGCAGCGCCTCCCGCGACGCCGGCGTCTGCTGCTTGGCCAGGGTGACGATGCGCGCCGCTTCCGAAAAGCGCTGCGCCTCCGGCAAGGCTTCCCACAGCACCCGGCGGAAGATCGGCGACTGCTCCAGCACCGAGCGCGCCACGGCGCCATCCACCGGGCCGGGGCTGAACAGCCGGGTGGTGTAGCGCGTGTCCAGCACCCGGGCCTTCCAGCGCTCGAAATACTCGTTGCCCTTCTCAGCCGCCTGAAACGCACCCACCGCCAGCGCCGCCACCAGCCCGGCCGGGCCGGAAATCCCCAGCAGCGCCAAGGCGGAACTGCCAAGCTGGAAGCCGCCGATGGCATCCGCGATCACCGCCGTCGCCGGGTTGTCCCGCCCCACCACCACGCGCAGCGCATCATTGGCCGCGCCCGCCGCGGCGGCGATGGCGCGCGGGTCGCCGCTCTGCAACGCCGCCTCCGCCCGCTGCACCAGCGCGCCGGATGCCTCCAGCGCCGCCGCCGTGCCTTGCAGGATCGTCGCCCCCGGCGCCAGGCTGGCGGCGATGCGCGTCACCTCCCGCGCCGTGCCCAGCAACTGGCCCGCCCGCGCCAGCAGGGAGACATCCTCGGTCTGCGGCACCGCCACCGGCTGCGCCACGCCGCCGCCCACCACGCTGGTACCGATGTCCCGCCGGCGCAGTTCCTCGCTGATGGCGGTGGTGGAAGCCTGCATCTGCGTGCCGACATTGCGCGCCGTCTCGCCCGCCCGGTCGGCCGCCGTCTTCGCGTCCTGCGCCGCCGTTGCCGCACTATCCGCCGCCTGCCGCGCCTGCTCGGTATTCCGGGAGGCGAAGTAGAAGCTGATGACGGCACCGATGAAGCCGGCCACCGCCTCCCCGCTGCTCAACCCCAGGCGGGACTGCAACGCCAGCAGCAGAAAGCCGAAGATGACGATGAAGATGGAGATCAGCGCCCGCACCGATCCATCCGGTGCGCCCAGCGGCAGGTCGAACCACCGGTCCCGCGTCCCCGGCGGGTTGCGGCCTTGCGCATCCGCCTTGGCACCTAGCTGGTACACCAGCCAACCGCCGCCGATCATGAACAGGAACAGCATCGCCGCCACCAGCCACACCACCGGCGGCACGGTCTGGGATTCCGCGATGCGCGCCTGCTCCCGCGCCAGCAGTATCGCGTTGCGCTGCCATTCCAACTGCTGCTCGGCATTCAGGCCGGCTGGCGCCGCCGCCTGCTGCGCAGCCGCCATGACCGGCGCCAGCAGCAAGACAGCGAACGCCAACATGCCCGGCCGCGCCAAGGCAAACCGCAATGCCATGATGACCACCGTTTCCAGGTGACGCGTATCGGTGAGGCTGAAACACCGCCATCGCCCGGCGGCCAAGCCTGGCTAGCATCGCCATTCTGTTTCGTAATGCAAACATAAATCGCCACGGCAAGGCACCGCCGTTGCATCAAAGGGAAAATGCCCGGGGACAATCCGCGCTGCGCGCCTGATGCCGGCGGGGCGAGGGAAGGGAAAGGCAAGGCCGGGGAACGAATTCCCCGGACCTCTTCTTTTCTTTTTCGAGTTCTGCGGGGCGTGGCTGTTGAGGGGTTGGTCTGGTTTGGGACTGAAGGCGGGAGTGCGTCGGGGTGCGGGGCCTTCAGCGATCAGGGTTCAGCCCGTATGGCCGATTTTGGGTAGCCTTAAGGGCCCTGCGTCCTGGGCTTGAGGCCCCCCGGGGAGCACCGCAGGCCAACAACCGTTGACGATTAAGCGCACGGCCCGCGCCGCCTGCTTTGAAAAGCATCAGGATCTAATCCTGGGGCGCCCCATTCGGGATGTGCAGGAGATACGTGGCCACCGGCGATCGAGGCCTCAGGACGCACCGAATTTCCATACGATCCGGGCTCGCAGTCCAGCAAATGCGTCGGGCATCCGGAGTCTCCAGGCGACTATAACCTCGGCCCGCGCGGCCCATTTTGAGTACCACTCAGGCTCTGCCTCTCACCCTCGCGGCATCTCACCAGGATGCGCCGGAGGTACCGATCTCCGACGCCCGGAAACCCAGCCCGCCCACCATTCCCACAACCAACCATGCGCGCCCTGACCCCGAGGCACGACGCCAAACTCGCAGAAAAAAGATGGGGCCCCGGGGGGAATTCCTTCCCCCGGCCTTCCCTCACCGCCAGCCCCGCCCCTCAGGCCGCAGCGAAGGCCAGCGCGTGCCCCGCTTCCCACGCCACCGATGCCACGCTCCCCGGCTCCGGCAGCGCGCCGCCGCCGGCCGGGCGTTTCGCGACCACTTCGCCGCCGTCGCCCAGGGCCAGTTTCAGGCGCACATGGTCGCCCTGGAAGATCGCTTCGCGCAGCACGGCGGGCATGGCGCCCTCGCCCAGTTCGGTGGCGGAGACGGCGGCGACGGCCACGCGTTCCGGCCGGATGGTCACCAGGCAGCGGGCGCCAGGGGCCAGGGTGTCGGCGGCGCGGGCCGTCACGTCCAGGCCGCAATCCAGCGCCACGCGGGCCTCGTTGTCCTCCACCGCCAGCACCTTGCCGGGCAGGCGGTTGTTCTCGCCGACGAAACCGGCGACGAAGGCATTGGCCGGGCTGTCGTAGATCGCGCGCGGCGGCGCCAGCTGGCGGATCAGCCCGCCCTCGAACACCGCGATGCGGTCGGAGAGGGTCAGCGCCTCCTGCTGGTCGTGGGTGACGTACATCATCGTCACGCCCAGCCGTTGGTGGATGTCGCGGATCTCGAACTGCATTTCCTCGCGCAGCGCCTTGTCCAGCGCGCCGAGGGGTTCGTCCAGCAGCACGATGGGGGGCTCGAACACCATGGCGCGGGCCAGGGCCACGCGCTGCTGCTGGCCGCCGGACATCTGCGCCGGGCGGCGATCGCCGAAATTCTCCAGCCGCACGGCGGCCAGGGCGCGGGCCACGCGGGCGGCGCGGTCGGGCTTGGGCACGCCGCGTACTTCCAGCGGGAAGGCCACGTTCTCCGCCACGCTCATATGCGGGAACAGGGCGTAGGACTGGAACACCACGCCGATGCCGCGCTTATGTGGCGGCAGCCGGGCGATGTCCCGGCCCTCCAGCATGATCTTGCCTTCGCTCGGCTGCTCGAACCCCGCCAGCATCATCAGCGTGGTGGTCTTGCCGGAGCCGCTGGGGCCGAGCAGCGTCAGCAACTCGCCCCGCATCACCTCCAGGTCCAGCTGCTTCACCGCATAGCCGCCGGCGGCGGGGCCATAGGCCTTGCGCACCCCTTCGAACCGCACCAGCGCCTCGGCCATGAACCCTCCATCCGCACGCATTCCAGCCAGGATGTGGCGGGCATGGCCAGCCACTTGTCAACCGGCGCCATCATGGCGACGCTGCGGTCCAAGAGAACCGATGGGAGAGCGGCATGGACATGACGGACGCACCGTTGCTGGCGGCACAGGCGAATGGCGTGGGCCACCTGCGGCTGAACCGCCCGCGCGCCCTGAATGCGCTGGACCACCCGATGGTGCAGGCCATGGCCCGCACCCTGGCCGCCTGGCGCGACGACCCCGCAATCCGGCTGGTGCTGCTGGAGGGCGAGGGCGGCCGCGCCTTCTGCGCCGGCGGGGACGTACGCCAGGGCCGGCAGATGCTGGTGGAAGGCAACGGCGCCGCGCTGATCGATTTCCTGGCCGAGGAATATGCCCTGAACGGCGCCATCGCCGCGCTGGAGAAGCCCTGGGTCAGCCTGATCGACGGCGTCTGCATGGGCGGCGGCATCGGCGTCTCGGTCCATGGCAGCCATCGGGTAGTGACGGAGCACGCTCTGCTGGCGATGCCGGAGACGACGATCGGCCTGTTCCCCGATGTCGGCAGTAGTTTTGTCCTCTCCCGCATGCCCGGTGCGCTGGGCGAGTGGCTGGGGCTGACCGGCGCCCGGCTGCGGGGGGCGGAAGCAGTGGAGGTCGGCTTCGCCACCCATTTCGTCCCGCGCGATGCGCTGCCCGCTTTACGGGAAGCGCTGCTCGCCGGCGATACCGGCGCCATCGACCGGGCGGCGCAGCCGGTGCCCCCCGGCCCTGTCGCGGCCCTGCGGCCGGTGGTGGACCGCTGCTTCGGCGCCGGTTCCATCCCTGCCATCGTCGCGGCGCTGGAGGCGGAGGGAACCGACTGGGCACGGGAGCAACTGGCGGTGCTGCGCCGCGTCTCCCCCACCAGCCTGTTCGTGACGCATGAGATGCTGCGCCGCGCCCGTGGGCTGGACCTGCCCGGCTGCCTGGCGATGGACCTGGCCCTGGCCCGCAGCGTCACCCCCTACCCCGACTTCGCCGAGGGCGTCCGTGCCCTGCTGGTGGACAAGGACAACGCCCCGCGCTGGACGCCGCCGCGCATCGAGGATGTTTCCCCCACCACCATCCAGGCCATGTTCGGATGAGCACCAGGCCCGCCAGCGCCGCCGCCCAGGTTACCGGCGCCCTGTGGCACCGCGCCGGCCTGCCGGTGGAAGCCCTGGCGAAGCTGGCCTTGCCAGGGGCGGGGCCGAGCGTGGATGCGGCCCTGCCGTCCTCCTTCGCCGTCGGCACCGCCGCGCAGGCCAGCATCGCCGCCATGGCGCTGGCCGCCGCCGAGCTGCACCACCAGCGCGGCGCACCGCGCCAGCGCGTGACCGTCGGCCTGCGCCACGCCGCCGCCGAGTTCCGCTCCGAACGGTTGTTCCGCATCGACGGGCTGGAAGCGCCGGAATTGTGGGATGCCATCGCCGGCCTCTACCCGACGGCGGATGGCCCCAATGGCCCGGGCTGGGTGCGCCTGCATACGAACTTCCCGCACCACCGGGATGGGCTGCTGCGGCTGCTGGGCGTGCCGAACGACCGCGCCGCCGTCGCCCAGGCCCTGCTCTCCTGGCAGGCCGAGGCCTTCGAGGCCGCCGCGGCCGAGGCCGGCCTCTGCGTCTCCGCCCTGCGCAGCTTCGCCGAGTGGGACGCGCACCCGCAGAGCCGGGCAGTGGCCGATTGGCCGGTGCGCCTCACCCGCATCGGGGATGCACCGCCGCTGCCGCTGCCCCCGGCCGCCGCCCGGCCGCTGGAGGGCATCCGCGTGCTGGACCTGACGCGCATCATCGCCGGGCCGGTCGCCGGCCGTGCCCTGGCGGCGCATGGCGCCGACGTCATGCTCATCACCGCCCCCCACCTGCCCGCCGTGGCGCCGCTGGTGATCGATACCGGGCGCGGCAAGCGTTCCGCCCAGCTGGACCTGCGCGGCGCCGAAGGCGTGGCGCAGCTGGAAGCCCTGACACGGCAGGCCGACGTGTTCCTGCAAGGCTACCGGCCCGGCGCCATCGCCGCGCGCGGCTTCGGCGCCGCCAGGCTGGCGGAGCTGCGCCCGGGCATCGTCCATGCCAGCCTTTCCGCCTATGGCGAAGCCGGGCCCTGGCATGGCCGCCGCGGCTTCGATTCCCTGGTGCAGACCGCCAGCGGCTTCAACCTGGCCGAAGCCGAGGCAGCGGGCGAAGCCAAGCCCCGCCCGCTGCCCGCCCAGGCGCTGGACCATGCCTCGGGCTACCTGCTGGCCTTCGGCATCCTGGCGGCGCTGCACCGCCGCGCGGTGGAAGGCGGCACCTGGCAGGTGGACGTCTCCCTGGCCGCCACCGGCCGCTGGCTGCGGGGGCTGGGCCAGGTGGCGAACGGCTTCGCCGTGCCGGACCCTGGGCGCGAAGACCTGCTGGATCTGCTGGAGGAATCGGACTCCGGCTTCGGGCGGCTCACCGCCGTGCGCCACGCCGGGATGCTGGAGGCAACCCCGGCCTTCTTCGCGCGCCCTTCCGTGCCGTTGGGGAGCGATGCGCCGGAATGGTGAGGGCTTGCGGTGCTGGTTGATTGAGAGGGGCGCTGCCCCTCTCAAACTCTCCCCGCCAAAGGCCTGAGGCCTTTGGAAACCCGGGTTTGGGTCTGTGGCGGGGCGATCTTCGCAAGCTGGTCGGCCGAAGACGTCGATCGTCCGAAGAGTACAAATGGGCCAGGAATGGCCGTCGCGGGAGCTTCAGCGGTAATGCCTGAACGCGCAGCGGGTCTCTTTTTAAGTTTTTGATTTATGATATTTTACTAGCGCATTTTCCGTTCGCGCGGGCTCGCTGCAAATGCTCCAGCTTGCTGTTCTGAACAGCGTCTGCATACCGTCAGGTGATTCAATCTGACGGAGAACTACTCCAGCGCCCCTGCCTCCGCATGGCAGCGTCCTTATGAATCGCGGGTGCAGGGGATCGTATCCCCTGCCGGGGGAGTTCGAGGGGGCAGCGCCCCCTCGTCCCCGCCCCGACAACGCAGAACTCAGGACGCCGAGGGAGGCCGCCGCCCCACCTGCACCGCCACTTCCTGCTGCCGTCCATCCCGCACCACCGTCAGCCGCACGGTCTGGCCCGGCGGGGTGATGGACACGGCGCGGATGAGGGTGCGGGAGCCATCCATGCGTTCCCCGTTCAGCGCCACCAGCACGTCGCCATTGCGCAGGCCGGCGCGGGCGGCGGGGCTGTTGCGTTCCACGCCCTGGATCTGCGCGCCGCGCCGGGCGCCGGGTTCGGTGCCATAATCCTGCACGGCGATGCCCAGCCAGCCGCGCTCCACCCGTCCATCTCGCCGCAGCTGCTCGATCACGCCGCGCGCCAGGTCCGACGGCGTGGCGAAACCGATGCCGGCGGAGGCGTTGGTGGGGGAGAAGATGGCGGTGTTGATGCCGATGACCTCGCCATCCGTGTTGAACAGCGGCCCGCCGGAATTGCCCGGGTTGATGGCGGCATCGGTCTGGATGAAGTCGTCGAACGGCCCGGCACCGATCTCCCGCCCGCGGGCGGAGACGATGCCGCTGGTGACGGTGCCGCCCAGGCCGAACGGGTTGCCACAGGCCAGCACCCACTGCCCCACGCGCGTCGACGCACTGCTACCCCACGGCACGAAAGGCAGGCTGGCGCGCGCTTCCACGCGCAGCAGCGCCAGGTCGGTCAGGTCATCGGTGCCGACCACGCGCGCCGGCATCTCCGTCCCATCCTGCAACGAGACGATGACGCGGGAGGCATTGCCCACCACGTGGTTGTTGGTGACCACCAGGCCCGTCGCATCGATGATGAAGCCGCTGCCGGCGCCCTGCATCTGCTGGCGGCCGCGCCGTTCCCGGAAATAGCGCTCGAACGGCGTGCCGCGCAGCTCGGGCGGCACCTGCGTCGTCGTCTGCTCGCTCAGCACGGCGATATTGACCACGGCGGGCATCACCCGCTCCGCCAGGTCGGCGAAATCCGGCAACGGCCCGCGCGCCCGTGCCGGGGCGGCAGGCAGCAGCGGCGAGGCCAGCAGAGACGCCACCCCCGCCAGCACGAAGCGGCGGGAGGCAGGACGGCCCTCCCCCGCCGTGGCAGGTTTGGCAGGCGAGGCAGAAGGCAGCGAACGGCAAATCGACGGCATAGGGGGGTATCCTGGCGATGGCCTCATCGTGACGCGGACGGCTGATGGCTTCAACGGGGCGCTTCCACCCCCGGTTGCGACACGGCCCGGCCAGCCCGCCGCTGGTACGGCCTCAACCGGAAAACGCATCCCCCTGGATATAGGGACGAAGCATTGACCTTTCCGCCCCCGGCCGGACATGCGCAAGCGCAAATTCGGCGTGCGCCGCTGGGAGCTGTGTGCAGCAGGGGCGCTGCGGGGGAGGGTGCGGAAAGGCCGGGGAAAGAATTCCCCGGACCCCTTCTTTCTTCCTCGAGTTTTGCGTGGCGCCTGGATGGGGACTTCAGAAATTTGGGCTGGGGCAGCTGCGGGGGTCTCTTCGCGTCGGCTTTATCGGCAGTCCAGCGAATGCCCGGCATCTGGCAGGCGCCAAGTCTGCGCCGGCATAAGAGCACCCTCAGCCATCAGAACATCCTGCCGGCCTCGAGAGCAGACGCCTATTTGATATTCAAAACGGGTCACGCTCGCGGCAGCCTCCGTCGCCGAAGGTCCCCGACCTCCGGCACCAGCCGCATCTCAAACCAGACCAACCGTCTCAGCAGCCACACCGCCAAAACTCGAAAAAGAGAAGAAGGGGCCTGGGGAATTCCTTCCCCAGCCTTCCTTCTGCCCATTCCCCTCATCCCTTGGACGGATCTTCCGGCCAGTCATGCTTGGGGTAGCGCCCGCGCATATCCTTCCGCACATCGGCCCAGGCCCCGCGCCAGAACCCTGGCAGGTCGGCGGTGACGGCCACGGGCCGCCCGGCGGGCGAGAGCAGGCCGACCTGCAGCGGGATGCGCCCCTGGGCCAGCGGCGGCAGGGTGGCCAGGCCGAACAGCCACTGCGCCCGCGCTTCCAGCCGCGGCACCTCGCCGGTGTAGTCGATGGCGGCGGAGCGGCCCTTAGGCAGTTCCACGCGCGCCGGCAGCGCGGCATCCAGCACCCGTTGCCGGGCATGCGGCACCAGGGAGCGGAGGATGCCGGTCGCGTCCAGCCCGCGCAGTTCCGACAGCTTGGTCAGGCCCGAAAGCCAGGGAGCCAGCCAGGCGGCATCCCCGGCGGCCAGCGCGGCGTCGGAGACGTCGGGCCACTCGTCGGGGGCGATCTTGTGCATCCAGGCCAGGCGGGCGCGGGTCTGCTTCGCAGCCTCGGTCCAGTCCAGGTCGCGGAAGGCGCGGCCGGCCGCGGCCTTGGCCAGTTCCACCGCCACGGCGGCGGGGTCGGCATGGGCGATGGTCGCCTCTTCCAGGACCAGCGGGCCCAGGCGCAGGCGGCGGCGGGCGACCACGGAATTGGTGCGCGGGTCGAAGGCCGCGCCTTCCTCCCGCACCAGCCGTTCGGGGAAACGGGCTTCCAGCACGGCGCGGTCCAGCGGCGCGGCCATGCGGATGCGCGCTTCGGTGCCGGCCAGCTCCAGGTCCGCCACCGCCAGCAGCGGGGATTTGCCCAGCTTGTCGGTCGGCGGCAGCCGCGCGCCCTGGCCGCCCCCGGTGGCGCCGGAGAGGCCGGCAAGGCGGAAGGCGCCATCCATGGTGCCGCGCTTGGCGGCGATGCGGTCGGGGAAGCCGGCGGCCAGCAACAGGCCGGGGTCGCCGGCGGATTCAGTGCCGCCCGGCACGCCCAGGCGGCGCCGGTGCAGCGTCACGGTACGGCGGATACGCCCCAGCGCGGCGCGGTCGGCATTTGGGTCGTCGGCGCCGTGCAGCAGGTCCAGCCGCAGGTGAATGTCGGCCGGCGCTTCCCGCCCACGGATGGGGTCGCGTTCCTCCAGCAACGCCGCCAGCTCGGCGGCCAGGGCGGCTTCCTCGGGGCTGTCAGCCGCCGCCATCATGCGGGCCAGGCGCGGATGCGTGCCGAGGCGCGCCATGCGGCGGCCCATCGGCGTCACCCGGCCCTCGGCATCCAGCGCATCCAGGTCCCGCAACAGGGCACGGGCGGCGGCCATGGCGCCGGTGGGCGGCGCATCCAGGAAGGGCAGGTCATCCGGTGAGGCACCCCAGGCGGCGCAATCCAGCGCCAGGCCGGACAGCTCGCTCTCCAGGATCTCCGGCCGGTCGGAGACCGGCAGGCCGCGATGCAGCGCCTCCGTCCACAGCCGGATGGCGACGCCCGATTCCGTACGTCCGGCGCGCCCGGCCCGCTGCTCGGCCGCCGCACGGGAAATCCGCAGCGTCGCCAGGCGGGAGAGGCCGGTGGCCGGGTCCAATCGCGGCGCCCGGCGGAAGCCGCCATCGACGACGATCCGTACCCCTGGCACGGTCAGCGACGTCTCGGCGATCGAGGTCGCCAGCACCACCTTGCGGCCGCCACGCGTGCGGTACTCCGGGTTCAGCGCCTTGTCCTGCTCGGCCGGCGGCAATTCGCCGTGCAGCGGCAGCACGTCGGCGTCGAGGCCGCCCAGACGCTCGGCCGTGCGGCGGATCTCGCCCCAACCGGGCAGGAAGGCCAGCACGTCGCCGGGGTGGGCCCGCAGCGCCTCGCGGATGGCACTCGCCATCGCCTCCGGCAGTTCGCGGTGTTCCTTCAATTCCCGCGTGCGGTACTGGATGGAAACGGGGAAGGCGCGCCCCAGGCTCTCAATGACCGGCGCATCGCCCAGCAGGCTGGAAAAACCCTGGGCTTCCAGCGTCGCGGACATCGCCAGCAGGCGCAGCTCCGGCCGCAGCGCCCGCTGCAGATCCAGGCAGAAGGCCAGCGCCAGGTCGGTATCCAGGTTCCGCTCATGCGCCTCGTCGAACAGCACCGCCGCGACGCCTTCCAGGCCGGGGTCGGATTGCAGGCGGCGGACCAGCAGGCCCTCGGTGATCACCTCCACCCGCGTCGCCGCGCTGGTGGCACGCTCCAGCCGCGTCACCAGCCCGACCGTACCGCCCAGTTCCTCCCCCAGCAGGGAGGCCATGCGGCGCGCAGCGGCGCGGGCGGCCACCCGGCGCGGCTCCAGCACAAGGATCTTCTGCCCGGCCGCCCAGGGCTCCTCCCGCAGCATCAACGGCACCAGGGTGGTCTTGCCAGCGCCGGGCGGCGCCACCAGCACGGCGTTGGAGCCATGCCGCAACGCCTCCGCCAGGCGCGGCAGGGCCTCGGTGACAGGCAATTCGGGCAACAGGGCGAACGACATGCCTCCCCTCTAAGTCCAATCGGGCATCAGGCCAAACCTTGGGGGGGGGCCTTGGCCGGCGGGGGGAATGCCGTCAGGCTGTGGCGGGAGGCGGGGAGAAGGCCAGGGAAGGAATTCCCCGGCTTGCTACCATCCCGGCTGAGGCAAAGCTGGCTTGCGGAAAACCGCAGTTCCTGATCTGTTCATGCCATCAGAGAGGGACCGCCACCATGGACCAGGCCGAAAAGGCTGCCCGCTTCCGTGCCCTGCATGCTGCGCCGGGCGCCTTCGTGCTGCCGAATCCGTGGGATGCCGGCAGTGCCCGCATCCTGGCCGCCCAGGGCTTCGCCGCCTTGGCCACCACCAGCGCCGGCCTGGCCTTCACCCTGGGCCAGCGGGACGGCACCGCCACCCGGGCTGAGACCCTGGCCAATGCCGCCGCCATCGTCGCCGCGACCTCCCTGCCCGTCTCGGCCGACCTGGAGAACGGCTTCGGCCACGCGCCGGAGGATTGCGGCGCCACGCTGCGCGATGCCATCGCGGTCGGCCTGGTGGGCGGATCGATCGAGGATGCCTCAGGCGATTCCGCCCACCCGATCTATGATTTTGCCCATGCGGTGGAGCGTATCGCCGCGGCGGCGGACGCCGTGCGCGGCCAGCCCTTCGTCCTGACCGCCCGTGCCGAGAATTTCCTGCACGGCCGCGCCGACCTGGACGACACCATCCGCCGCCTGCAAGCCTTCTCCGCCGCCGGCGCCGACGTGCTTTATGCCCCCGGCCTGACGCGGCTGGAGGATATCCGCACTCTCTGCGCCGCCGTGGACAAGCCGGTGAACGTGGTCATGGGCCTCGCCGGTCACCCCTTCACCGTGGCGGAACTGGCGGAGGCCGGGGTGAAACGCATCAGCCTCGGCGGCTCCCTCGCCCGCGCCATGCTGGGCTTCGTCGCCCGCACGGCGCAGGACATCCTCACCCACGGCCACTTCGCCTATGCACGGGGCGCGATGAGCGGGGCGGAGGTGGAAGCGCTGATGGCGGAGCCATCCAGGCCCTAGAGCAAATCTCCATCAGGTGGATCACCCGATGGAAGTTTAAGCCAGAGGAAGGCTGGGGTATGAATTCCCCAGACCCCCATCTTTTTCTGCGCGTTTGGTGTGACGCTTCAATGGGCACTGCTTGATGATTTTAAATATGGGTCACGCAGGCTGAACCGTCATTCGCCGGAGGTCCAAGACCTCCGGCGCACCCAGCCGCCTCTCAGACCAGACCCATCAACAGCCCCGCCTGAAACTCGAAAAAAGAAGATGGGGTCCGAGGAATTCCTTCCCCGGCCTTCTCTTCAACGCCGCTACCGGGACAGCCCCCCTCAGCGGCACAGCGCCGCGTAAAGCGGCAATTCGTCCCGCACCCCGCGGCCGATAGTGACTTCGTTCGGCTGGATGTTGTTGAAGGCGCGGAGACCTTCCGCCTGGTGCCGGTCGTCGCAGTTGAAGCGGCCGAGCGAGACGTATTCGGCGTTCTCGGCCTGCTCCATCACTTGTTGCCATTCATCGCCGGCTTCCGCCGCCGCGCCGCTTGCCAGCACGAAGCCCAGCTTGATCTCGATCGGGCGCGGGCCCTGCGGCGCGCGCCACAGGAATTCCACCACCGGGTCCGCCGCGTTGCCGCAATCCGAGATGCAGAGAGCGCGGAAGGTCTCCCGCGTCGGCGTGGGCAGTGGGCCGAGCGTGTCGGCGAAGGTCTCCAGCGTCAGCAGCCCCGCCGCCGGCAGCCGTGCACCGAGAAAGGGCGAGACATCCATGTCGCATTGCGGGCTGAGGGAGAGTTTGTAGGCCTCGACGGTGCCGCCGCGCGCATAGGCGGTCACGCCGCAGCCCTCCACGGCGTAGTAGCGGGATTGGCGGCCATCGGGCAGCGCGGTCACCTCCCGCGCCCGGCCGGCCTTGGCCTCCAGCGTCGCCACCGGCACGTCCAGCATGGCGGGCACCAGGATATCCGCCAGGCGCGGCGCCGCTTCTGCGGGGCCGTGGGCGGCGAGCAGCGCGGCCGTGGCGCAGAGGGTCAGGGTCAGTCCGCGCATCAAAGGCAAAGATGTTCTCCGCTGGGTTGTCCGGCCCTCGGGCCACGGCGCGGATGAGCCACGGATACGCCACCTTGTCAGCGCCATGCGCCGACACATTTCCCGGAGCGGGCGCAAGCCGCTATGTCCCACAGGCTGAAGCGTTGTCCGTTCGCGCAGGCGCACTTCTCATGCTCTGGCTTGTTGTTCTGAAGGGCCTCTTCTCTCCATCAGGCGACCCCACCTGATGGACACCTGCTCTGGCGGGACGCGAGCCCCGTCCGGCCGAAACGCTTCGTAACGCGGAAACCAGTCCCCCTCCGCCGCCAGATAGGTTTCAATCTGTCCATGTTCCGCCCGATGCTGCTGACCGCCGCCATCCTGGCCCTGGCCGCGCCCGCCTGGGCGGGGGAGAGCGCGCCGGTGCGGTCGGAGCGCGCGACCATGACCCTGGCGGCGGAGACCGCCTCGGTCGCGCCCGGGCAGCCCTTCCGCATCGGCCTGCGGCAGCGCCTGGCACCCGGCTGGCACACCTACTGGACCAATCCCGGCGATGCCGGCACGCCGCCCGAGTTGGCCCTGACCCTGCCGGACGGTGCCACCGCCAGCGAGATCCAGTGGCCGGCGCCGCACCGGATTCCCTTCGGCCCGCTGGTGAACTACGGCTACGAGGGCAGTACCCTGTTACCGCTGACGGTAACCCCGCCAGCCGGGCTGCAACCGGGGCAGAGCTTCACCATCCAGGCCCAGGGCAACTGGCTGATCTGCGAGCAGGTCTGCATCCCCGAGGAAGGCAGCTTCACCCTCAGCCTGCCGGTGGAGGCCGCCGCGCGGCCGGACCCCGCCATGGCACCGCTGTTCCAGCAGGCGGAGGCCGAGCTGCCCCGCCCCGCCCCCTGGCAGGCCGCCGCCGGCTTCCAGGGCCAGCAGGGCGCGCTGCTGCTCTCGGGCGAGGACATCTCGCCCCAATCGGTGAAGGAAGCGTTCTTCTTCCCGGCCGAATGGGGCGTGCTGGACCATGCCGGCGCGCAGCCTGTGCAGGTGGAAGCGGGCGCGCTGCGCATCGGCCTGCCACGCGGCGCGGCGGAACTGCCGGCGCAGTTGGCCGGCGTCGTCGCCATCACTGATGGGGCGGGGGTACGCAGCGCCTATACCGTCTCCGCCACGCCCGGCCCGGTGCCGGCGCTGCCGGGCGCGGCCGGCACCAGCGGCCTGCCCTTGGGGCAGGCGCTGCTGTGGGCGGCGCTGGGCGGGCTGATCCTGAACCTGATGCCCTGCGTCTTCCCCATCCTGGCCATGAAGGCGCTGGCCATCGCCCGCCTCTCCGGCGCAGCGCGGGCGGAGGTGCGTGGGCATGCCGCCAGCTACACCGCCGGCGTCGTCCTCTCCTTTCTGCTGCTCGGCGGCGGTCTGCTGGCGCTGCGGCTGGCGGGGCAGAGCGCGGGCTGGGGCTTCCAGTTCACCTCCCCGATCTTCGTGGCGCTGACCGGCTGGCTGATGCTGGCCGTCGGCCTCAACCTCTCCGGCGTGTTCCATCTCGGCGGGCCGGTCGGTGCCGGCGGCGGGCTGGCGGGGCGCGGTGGCCACCTGGGCAGCTTCGCCACCGGCGGGCTGGCCGTGCTGGTGGCCACGCCCTGCACCGCGCCCTTCATGGCCGCCGCCATCGGCGCCGCCATGGCGCTGCCGCCCACCGGTACCCTGGCGGTGTTCGTCGCCATGGGCCTGGGCATGGCCGCGCCGTACGCCCTGCTGGCGCTGTTCCCTGGCCTCGCCAACCGCCTGCCGCGCCCCGGCCTGTGGATGGAGCGGCTGAAGCAGGGCCTGGCTTTCCCGATGTACGGCGCCGCGCTGTGGCTGCTGTGGGTGCTGGCGCAGCTGACCGGGCCGGAAGGGCTGGCGGCGGCGCTGGCCGGCGGCCTGGCCATCGGCTTCGGCGCCTGGGCGTTGGGCAGTGCCCAGGGGGCGCGCGGCCGGGGCCGCCTGCTCGGCCGTGGCGGCGCCG
>NZ_JACTVA010000078.1 GCF_014490485.1 Teichococcus aerophilus
CGCCGTGGCGCAGACCCGCACGCCGCCCGCCGCCGCCCCGGCCACCGTCGCCACCCCGGCGGTGCCAGACGCGCTGCGCGGCGCCTGGTACCAGGGCGAGTGCAGCGCCCCGAGCGTGACGCTGCAACTGACCGCCCGCGCCGCCGCCCGCCTGCCCACCGACGGCAACGCCCGGCTGATCCGCTTCGCCGAGACCCGTACGGTGGAGAACTGGACCATGGGCATCGGCCGTGGCGCGGAGGCCCCGCGCATCCTGCTGCGTGGCACCGCCACCGCGCTGGAGACCGTGGAGCCCGACGCCAAGCTGCGCGACGACCGCCTGCCCGGCGCCACCCCGGTGCAAGCCTGGCGCCGTTGCCCCGCCGCCCCCGCCTCCGTCGCCGCACTGCATGGCGAAGGCGTCGCCTTCCTGGCCGCTCTGGAAGGGCTGGAAGCCGCCTGCGGCACCGGCAGCCCGGCGCCCGAAGCCTGCGTCACCACCGTGATGCGCGAAGGCGATATCTCCGGCGACGGCAAGCTCTCCGTCGCTGAAATCGCCCGCATGGTGCGCGGCGCCACCTGGCTGCTGGCCATCGCGGACGAAGCGACGCCCGAAGCCGTGCTGGCCACCGCCGGCGGCGGCATGCTGGGTGGCGTCGCCGTGGCCCGGCTGATGATGGAAAGCCTGGACTACGACGGCGACGGCAAGCTCTCCTCCGCCGAACTCGGCCAGGACCGCCTGGCCTTCGGCCGCGCCACCGGCACCGCCGCCGGGCGCCCCCTGCGGATGGAAGGCCTGCAGGAAGGCGTGGCCCTGCTGCGCGGGGTCATGGAAGGCCTGATGCTGGACCAGCAGCGATAGGCCCTGCGCCTTGCCCTCGCGCCTTGGCTAGATCCTGGGCGGGAAGGCATTAGGCAAAGCCCGGGAAGGAATTCCCCGGACCCCTTCTTTTCTTTCTGCGAGTTTGGGACAGCGCTGCAGGACTGAGAGCAGACGCTTCTGATGATATTTAAAATGGGCCACGAGGGCTGAACCCTCAGTCGCCGGAGGTCTTGGACCTCCGGCGCATCCAGCCGTCCCTCAGGCGCGACTCATCAGCAGCCCCGCGCAAAAAACTCGAAAAGAGAAGGACGGGCCTGGGGAATTCTTTCCCCAGCCTTTCTTCCCGTCCCGCTCACCAACCGCACATCCTCAGTCCGAATGCGTCTCGTGGCTCGCAACCGCGCCACGCTTCCAGTAGCCGGCCGCTTTTACCGCGCTCTTATCCATCGGGCGGGCTTCCAGCAGTTGGCGGCGCAGCGTTTTGGCCACGTCGGATTCGGCAGCGATCCAAGCATAGCCGTCGCCTGCCGGTAGCTGAAGCGCGGCCAGGGCCTGGGACAGGGCCTCGGGGGACCCGGGCTCGGCGCTACCACGATGGACCCAGTGGACGGAGAGCGTGGCGGCGGAGGGAAGAGGCTGTTCTTCCGCCGGCCCGGCGATCTCGGCCAGGACGAAGGCGCGGGTGCCGGCGGGCAGCTCGGTCAGGCGGCGGGCGATGGCTGGCAATGCGGTGTCGTCGCCCACCAGCAGGTACCAGTCGAGGTCGGCGGGCACGATGAAGGAGCCGCGCGGGCCACCGACGCCGAGGGCGTCGCCCACCTTGGCCTGGGCGGACCAGGTGGCGGCGGGGCCGTCGCCGTGCTGGACGAAGTCGATCTCCAGCTCCGTGTCGCTGAAGCGGCGGGGGGTGTAGTCGCGGGCGATCGGGCGGGCGCCATCCGGGAAGGTGGGTGCGCCATCGGGGCCGACGCCGGGCAGTACCGGCAGCGCGGCGCCTGGGGCGGGGAAGAACAGCTTGACGTGGTCGTCATGCGCGGCGCTGACGAAGCCGGCCAGCGCCTCGCCACCCAGGGTGATGCGGCGCAGGCCGGGAGTGGGCTGTTCGACCCGCAGCACGCGCAGCAGGCGGAAGCGCAGCTCATGCCGGACGCGCCGGGCCGCCGCGCGGGGGGTGGCCGCGGGTGCGCCGGCTCCGGCAGCAGGGCCGGCGGGGTGGGAAGTGGAGATGTCTGTTGTCATGGCGATAGTCTCCATGCCCTGGCGGCCTTGGCCTGCCCTGGGCAACCGGTGCCAGGCGGCACCGGCGTGGCGAAGCGCATTGTGTTGCGGCGCGCCGTACCGCGTAAGCCCGATATTGCAAATCGTTCGCATTGGGTCTAGCCCGCCCGCTGCATCCCTCCCTCCCCTTTTCGGAGACGCCGCCATGTCGCGCCGTGCTTTGGTCGGTCCCCTGCTGGGCGCCCGCCTGCCAGCCCCGCCCCTGGCCACCGCCTGGGTGGGGAGCATGCCGGGCCGTCCGGCCCGTTCCCTGGCGCGCATGGCTGTGGCTCCGGCGCGCGTGGCCCTGGCCCCTGCGGCCCTGCCGCTCGTGGCCTTGGCCCGCAAGGCTGCGGCGTCCGGAACCCTGCCGCTCAAGACCACGGCGCGCTCGGCAGGACCCGCCACGGCTGCGGCACACGGAACGCCGGCCCATCTAACCTCGATGTTCCTCGGTGCGGCAAAAGCGGCTTCGTCGCGCTTGGCTGGGGTGGCGCTCGGCCTTTCCGGCCTGCCGCATGGCGCCCGCCTGCCGCGCATAGCATCCCGCACCGCATGGCCGGTGGCCGGGCTTCCGCTCGCCCGGCGGCACGGCGCATGAGCGACGGTACCCTGGCCCAGCGCGCACCCGCCGCTGCCACGCCCAGCCTGGCCACCGGCTATGCCGGCTTCGTCCGCAAGCGCATCATCATGCTGTCGCTGCTGGCGGTGGCCCTGGTGCTGGCGCTGCTGGCCGATATCGCCACCGGGCCGGCGCAGCTCTCCCTCGGCACCGTCGTCTCCGGCATCTTCGACCCGGCGAGCCTGCCGCGGCCCATCCAGGTCATCCTGTGGAACGTGCGGCTGCCCTACGCCATCATGGCGGTGCTGGTGGGCGCCTCGCTCGGCCTGGCGGGGGCCGAGATGCAGACGGTGCTGAACAACCCGCTGGCCTCACCCTTCACCCTGGGCGTCTCGGCCGCAGCCACGCTGGGCGCCTCGCTGGTCATCGTCATGGGGTTGGCGCCGTTCGGGGTGCCGCAGCACATCGCGGTACCGGTCGGCGCCTTCGCCTTCGCCGCCGGAGCCTCCGTACTGGTGCAGGGTCTGGCGCGGCTGCGCGGCACGGGGGTGGACAGCGTCGTGCTGTTCGGCATCGCGCTGGTCTTCGCGCTGAACGCCGCCGTGGCGCTGCTGCAATTCGTGGCGGATGCCGAGACGCTGCAGCAGATCGTCTTCTGGGGCATGGGCAGCCTCGCCCGCTCCAGCTGGCCCAAGATCGCCGTGGTGGCGGTGGTGCTGGCGGTGTGCCTGCCCTTCTCCATGCTGCAGGTCTGGAAAATGACCGCCCTGCGCGCCGGTGAAGCACAGGCCGAATCCCTGGGTATCGACACCAACCGGCTGCGCCTGGTCGTCATGCTGCGCGCCAGCCTGCTGGCGGCCACCGCTGTCGCCTTCGTCGGCACCATCGGCTTCGTCGGGCTGGTCGGGCCACATATGGCGCGGCTGCTGCTGGGCGAGGACCACCGCTTCTTCCTGCCCGGCGCCGCGCTGGCGGGGGCCGTGGTGCTCTCCCTCGCCTCCATCGCTTCCAAGATGCTGGTGCCGGGGCTGATCATCCCGGTCGGCATCGTCACCTCGCTGGTCGGCGTGCCGCTGTTCCTGGCGCTGCTGTTCGGCCGGGGGCGCGGCTGATGGGCGGGCTGGTCCTGCACGGCGTCACCGCCGGCTACCGCAACCGCAAGGTCATCGAAGGCTTCGACCTGCCGCCGGTGCCGCCCGGCACCCTGCTCGGGCTGATCGGCCCCAACGCCGCCGGCAAGTCCACCCTGCTGCGGGCCGTCGCCGGGCTCGGCAAGATCCAGGCCGGCAGCATCACCCTGGACGGGACCGAGCTGCCGGCACTGACCCCGGCCAGACGCGCCGCCCTGGTCGGCTACCTGCCGCAGACCCTGCCGACGCCGAGCCCGCTGGTGGCCTATGAGGCCGTCCTCTCCGCCTGCCGCGCCGTGCGGGGGGACCTCAGCCCTGCCCAGGCCGAATCCGCCATCGCCCATGCGTTCGAGCGGCTGGGCATCTCCGCCCTCGCCCTGCGGCGGATGAGCGAGCTCTCCGGCGGCCAGCGGCAGATGGTCGGGCTGGCCCAGGTGATGGTGCGTGACCCGCGCCTGCTGCTGCTGGATGAGCCAACCAGTGCGCTGGACCTGCGCTGGCAGCTCTCCGTCGTCGAAGCGGTGCGCAACGCGGTGCGGGCCAGCGGCGCCATCGGCATCATCGCCATCCACGACATCAACCTGGCCATCCGCGCCTGCGACCAGGTGGCCGTGCTCTCCCGCGGCCGCCTCCTCGCCGCCGGGTCGCCAGGGGATGTGGTGACACCGGGCGTACTGGCGGAATCCTTTGGGGTGGAGGCGCGCGTGGAAGCCTGCTCCCAAGGGGTGCCGGTGGTGCTGGTGGACCGGGCGCTGGTCTGAGACGTGGTTGAAAAAGGCCGGGGAAAGAATTCCCCGGACCCCTTCTTTTCTTTTTTCGAGTTTTTACCGGTGTGGTTGTTGAGGGGTCGGGTTTGGTGTGAAGACGCGGCCGGTTCGCGCCGGAGATCTAGGAGCTCCGGCGACTGACGGTTCAGCCCGCATGGCCCATTTTAAATATCATCAGAAGCGTCCGCTCTCAGCCCTGAAGCGCAACGCCGAACTCGCAAAAAAAAGATGGGGTCCGGGGAATTCCTTCCCCGGCCTTACTCCCCGCCCCAAAGTACCCCAAGCGTTCAGGCCAAGGGCCCTGTCTGGAACAGCGTCACCCGCAGCCCGCCATGCGGCACGGGTGCGCCGGGGGCCAGGAAGGGCAGGCCGGTGGCGTGTGCCAGCTTCGGATCGCTGGCGACGAGGCCGACGCGCCAGCCGCTGAAGCGGCTGGTCAGCGTCTGCCCCAGCGCGCGGTACAGCGGGGCCAGCTTGCTCTTGTCGCCGATGCGGGTGCCGTAGGGCGGATTGACAATGACCAGCCCGGGCGGCCCGGCGGGCGGCTGGATCTCGCTGATCGCCGCCTGGTGGAATTCTGTGGTGTCGGTGACGCCGGCGCGCGCGGCGTTGGCCAGGCTCATGGCCACGGCCCCGGCGTCGCGGTCGCTGCCGTAGCAGCGCGCGGCCGGCGGGCGCTGGCTGTTCACCGCCCGCATCTGCTGCCAGGCCGCGTCATCGAAGCTCGCCAGTTGCTCGAAGGCGAAGGGACGGGAACGGCCGGGGTTCAGCCGTGCCGCGATCTCCGCCGCCTCGATGACGAAGGTACCGGAGCCACACATTGGGTCCAGCACGGGTTCTGTGCCGATGTAGCCGCATTGGCGCAGGAACAGCGCCGCCATCGTCTCCCGCATCGGCGCGGCGTTGATGGCTTCCTTGTAGCCGCGCTTGTGCAGCCCCTCGCCCGAGGTATCGACACTGATGGTGCAGAGGTCATTCTCGATGCGGGCCCGCACCAGGATGCCGCCCTCCTCCGCCAATGGCGCGCCGAGGGTCTGCTGAATGGCCTTGGTGATCCGCTCCGCCGCCGCACCGGAATGGTAGATACGCGACTTGGCGCAGGATGCCTCCACCCGGAACGGCACGTCCGGGCGCAGCACGCTAGCCCAGGGCACCCGCCGTGCCCGATCATCGAGCTGGGCGAGATGCGTGACATGGAAGGCATCCACCCGCGCCAGCACACGCCCGGCACCGCGGATCCACAGATTTGCCCGCCAGACTTCCGGCCAGCCCCCCTTGGTGACCACGCCGCCCGGCACCGCCTTCGGCTGCTTGAAGCCCTTGCCGCGCACTTCCTCGCACAGCACCGCCTCCAGCCCCGGCGGCGCCGCGAGGAAAATCTCGAAATCCTTGGTCTTCGTCATCTCGCCTGCAGGGCCGGACATCGAGCTCACAGCACCACCTTTGCCCGCCCACGCCGGCACAACGAGAGAAACAACATAATGAAGGGGCTTGTACCACCGCGCGGGGGAGACGGCCAATCGTTGCCACCGGCCGTACCTGCAGAGGGTTACGGCGGAGAAGGCCGGGGAAAGAATTCCCCGGACCCCATCTTTTCTTTTTTCGAGTTTTGGGGTCGGTCGCTGTTGAGAGTGTGGTCTTGAGAGGCGGCTGGGTGCGCCGGAGGTCCTAGACCTCCGGCGACTGAGGATTCAGCCCGCGTGGCCCATTTTAATGACCATCAGGCAGCGTCCGCTCCCAGTCCTGAAGCGCAACGCCAAACTCGCAGAAACAAAAGAAGGGGTCCGGGGAATTCATTCCCCGGCCTTACCCCCCGCCTGAACAAGAACAGGCCGGCACCCAAGGAACGAGCCCGTTCCCCCGGCGCCGGCCGGCCGAAATCCTCAGACCCGTTCCAGGTTCCACATGATGGCGAAGCCTGGCACGCGGCCTTTGAGGTTCTTGTTGATGGCGGTCATGGACTTGTAGGCGCCAACGGGGATGTAGGGCAGTTCGTCCATCACCACGCGCTGCATGTCTTCCGCGATCTTCTTCTGGGTGGCGAGGTCGGGCGCCACGAACCATTCGTCGCGCAGCGTCTCCAGCTGCGGCACGTCCGGCCAGCCCACCCAGGCCGCCGCGCCGTTGCCGCGCAGCGGGAAGTGGGCAGAGGGGTCGACGAAATCGAAGGAGGAGAAGGAGGTGAACAGCATGCTCCACCCGCCCTTATCCACCGGCTCGCGCGAAGTGCGGCGCTGTACCACGGTGCCCCAGTCGCTCAGCGCGATGTCGGCATTGAAGCCCAGGCGGCGGACCAGGTCGGCGCCGACCTGGGACATGGCGGTGGGCGCCAGGATGTCGGTCGGGCCGATCAGCCGCATCGGCTGGTCGGTGTAGCCGGCTTCCTTCAGCAGGGCCTTGGCGCGGTCCAGGCTGCGCGGCCCCATCAGCGGTTCCAGGCCGGCGGTGTTGGCCAGCGGCGTGCCGGGGGTGAAGACGCCGACATTGTCCATGTAGATGTCGGGCTCCGGCCCGACGATGGCGCTCATGAAGTCGGTCTGGCTGATGGCGGGCAGCAGCGCCTGGCGCACCTTCTTGTCGTTGAAGGGGCCGTGCAGGTGGTTGAAGCGCAGCACGCCGACCAGCGGCAGCGGGTCGATCGCCTCGATCGAGAGCTGCCGGTTGCGGCTCAGCAGCATCTGGATTTCCGGCGGCGGCTGCTCGAACCAGTCGATCTCACCCGTCTGCAGCGCGCCGGCGGCGGTGGAGGCATCGGTGATGATGTGCCACTCGACACGCTCGAACTTCGGCAGCTTCGGGCCGGCGGTCAGGCTGGGCGTGCCGCTGGGCGTCGGGCTGTAGGCGTCATTGCGGGTGTAGACGACCATGCTGCCCGAGTTGAACTCGTCTTCCTTGAAGCGGAAGGGGCCGCAGCCGGTGGTGTCGCGGATCTGGGTGAAGGCGTCGGTCCTGGCCAGCCGCTCCGGGATGATGAAGGGCGGGCTGTTGCTGACCTGGGCCAGCGCGTTCAGCAGCAGCGGAAAGCGGCGCTTCATGCGGAAGCGCAGGCGGCGGTCATCGACGGCGCTCAGCTCATCGACGAACATCGCCAGCTTCTGGCCCATCGGGCTGCGCTTCATCCAGCGCTGCAGGCTGGCCACGGCGTCCTGCGCGCGCACCTTCTCCCCATCATGGAAGCGGGGGCCGTCGCGCAGGGTGATGGTGACGGTGCGGCCGTCATCCTCCTCTACCGCGCCTTCGGCCAGCTGTGGGCGGGGGACGAAGTTGCCGTCCATGCCATACAGCGTGTCGTGGATCATGTAGGCGTGGTTGCGGGTGATGTTGGCGGTGGTCCAGACCGGATCCAGGCTGGCCAGGTTGGCCTGCGGCACCAGCTTCAGCGTGCGGTTGCGGGCCGGCTGGGCGATGGCGAAGCGTGAGGGCGCGGCGATGGCGAGGCCCGCGGCGCCAGCCCCCGCCAGCAGCGAACGGCGATGCATCATGATAGCTCTCCCGGCTTTGTGAGCGCATGGAACAGGAGGCCGGGGCAGACCGCAAGGCGCGGCGCAACAGATGGCCGGCGCAGTCACAGCCTGGCGAGGCATCGTGGCCCCGGGTTGCCCCGCCGCCGCCGCCGGCGCCACGATCGGTGTTCGCAACCAGGAAGCTGCCGATGCACAAGCGGACCACCGCGCTCGCCACCCTCGCCCTTGCCACCGCCTTCACGGGCGCGGCGCTGGCCCAGCAGCCGGCCCGGCCGGCCGAGCGCCCGCAGCCGCTGCGGCTGCCCACCACCTGGAACAAGCTGGACCAGCCGCTGGACGCGCTGCTGAACGACGGCTGGCGCATCGTCGCCATGACCGGGCCGGGCTTCACGTTGGAGAAGCGCGGCAAGTACGTGCTGTGCCAGGTGCTGCCCGCCGGCGGCATGGGCGGCCGGGCGGAGACGCTGTCCGAATGCCACGGGCTGAACTGAACTTTCGCGTCCGCCGGTTTTCCGCCAAGAACAACGCCACACCCGTGTGAGGAGACGAGAATTGGCTGACATCACCATCGACATCGGCGGCGAGCTGTTCAGCGCCTTCTTCGAGGAAGAGGCGGCGCCGAAGACCGTGGCGCGCTTCCGCACCATGCTGCCGTACAAGGACCGCATCATCCACGTGCGCTGGAGCGGCGAGGCCTGCTGGATCCCGATGGGCGAGCGCGACCTGGGCGTCGGCTTCGAGAACGCCACCAGCTATCCGGCGCCGGGGCAGATCATCGTCCACCCGGGCCATGTCACCAACCAGTCCGAGACCGAGATCCTGGTGGCCTACGGCCCCTGCTGCTTCGCCAGCAAGGCCGGCCAGCTCTCCGGCAACCACTTCCTGACCATCCGGCACGATCTGGACCGGCTGGCGAAGGTGTGCCGCTCCGTGCTGTGGGACGGCGCGAAGAACATCACCTTCCAGGCAGGGTGATACCGACGGCGTCGCCAGTGGGGAACTCTCTCCCTGGCGCCGCTGCCGCTGGCGCGCGACCGATATGGGCGCAAGTTCCGCGCTGCCGGGCCAGACGGTGCAGGGCGTGGCCGTCGCGGGGTTGAACGGGCCGGAGAAGTCATGTCGAGAGGGCCGGAGCCGTTACGGCTGCGGGCTCCCTTCGCAAAGAACTTGAGAGGGGCGCCGCCCCTCTCAAACTCTCCCCGCCAAAGGCCTGAGGCCTTTGGAAACCCATTTTTCAGGTCATGGATGAGGGTTCCGCCGGCGGTGTGTGCCGACCGGAGCATTGGCCAAGGGAACGCCTATCGGCGTGGCTGGACCGGAGGCCCATCCGTCATTGGCGGAGGACGGCCAGGGAAATGGATTTTTCCCTTATTCGACCGATCGGCTCCGTCCGAATTCAACCCGGACTTCCGGTCTGACAGGCGAAGTTTTTGCCAGGTTCTGAATGCCACGCGGGCGGATAAATCGTTTCAGATGCCTGCTGGCTGAGGGCGTGGTCGGAATTTTGTGCGCTGCACGGAGGCAACGCAGGCCAGATGCAGAAACACTGGGCCAAGCCGCCGACAAAGCTGACGCGGACAGGTCCGCCGCGACCGACTGGCAGGTTTTTGAAACGGCCGCTGAAGGCTGACGCCCCATCAGCCCCATCCAAAAGACTCGCAGAGAAAAGATGGGGTCTGGGGAATTCCTTCCCCAGCCTTCCTGGCCGATCTCGACCGGCTCACAATGCCAGCTTCAGAAGCCATGGCAGGCCAGCCGCAGCACCTTCCCCCGGACCAGCCCGGTCGGCGCACCGGCCAAATGCTCCTGCATCTGGCCGGTGCTGCCTTTCACCTGGGACGACGAATTCAGGCCGAGGCCTTCTAACGGGCTTCTGAACAGGCTGTCAGAGGCCGGCCGACCAGTCGGCCGGCACGAAGCGGTAGCCTTCCGCCTCCTTCGCCACGTAGCCGTTCGCCGGGAACGGGAAGTGGTAGCCGACGCAGCGGATGCGGTCGGTCGCCACCCGGTCCAGCACTTCGCGGCGGGTCTTCTCGGCGGCATCGGCGTCCATGTCGAACACCAGGTGCCAGCCGGGATGCGCCAGGTTCAGCTCCGGCCGGTTGGTGATGTCGCCCAGCACCAGCGCCTGGTCGCTGCCGTCCGAGAGCAGGTAGCTGGTGTGGCCGGGCGTATGCCCGGGCGTGGAAAGCGCGATGATGCCCGGCGCCACTTCGCCATCGCCGGAGATCTGGCGGATGCGGGCCTTGTAGGGGTCGAACCGCCGCTTCACGTTGGCGAAGGCGCCCTTCATCGCATCCGGTGCGCGGGAGGCATTGCCCTCATCGGTCCAGTACGCCCACTCGGCGCGGGGGACGATGATCTCGGCCTCGGCGAAGACCGGCTTGTCCTCGGCCGTGGTCAGGCCGGTGATGTGGTCGCCATGGAAGTGGGTGAAGATCACCTGCTTCACCTTGGCCGGGTCCAGCCCCGCCGCCTGCATGTTGGCCGCCATCCGCCCGGCCGTGGCACCCAGTTGGCCGCCCGTGCCGGTATCGAACGCGATCAGCCCGTTGCCGGTCTCCAGGAAGGTGACGGTGTAGGGGATGCGCAGTTGGTCAGTCGGCAGGAAGGCGGCCTTGAGGGCGGCTTCCACCGCATCGGGCTCGGCATTGCGGACGAAGCCCTTGGTGGGGTCGGGCCGCGCGCCATAGCCGTCATTCACCACCGTGACCGTGTGGGTGCCGACCTTGAAGCGATAGAAGCCGGGGGCCTGCTGCGTGGCCAGATCCGGCGCCGGGGCCGGGGTGGCGCCGGGGGCGGCGGCGGGAGCCTGGGCGGCGGCGGGGGAGATACCCAGCCGGGCCAGGAAAGGCATGGCCAGCAGCGCGCCAGTCGCTACTGCAAAGCCGCGTCGGTCGAAATCCATCCGTCCTGCCCCTCTCGTGGGAAATGCTGCGGGAAAGTGAGCCTGCGCCGGGCCGCGATCAAGCGGAGACACGCAATCTTTCATGCGCCGGGGAGCGGCCCGGGCCGAAGCCGGGGCGCGGCCCTCCAGCCCGGTGGATGTGTCGGCTTGAAAGCGGGCTGACCGCGTGGCCACAGGCGGATTCGCCGGGTGCCGAAGTATGGTCCCGGTGGGCAGGGGCACCCCCCATCTTCCTAGCGTGGGCAGGATGGCAAGCCACGAAGGCGGTGCCACCCGGCACGGCTGGGCGATGGCGTGGCGCTTTGAAAGCCTCCACCGTTCGAGCCAGTCGCCGTTGACCTTTGCGGGCACGCATAAGGAAGGCTAGGGAAAGAATTCGCCGTCCCCCCCCCCGCCTTGGTGAGCAGCTTTCGGGACTAGCAATTGTCGGCGTCGGCCTTTTCAATCCAAGCCCGCGTCACGCCGAAGACCTGCGGCCTCCAGCGACGAAGCAAGCGCCTCCAAGATTCTCCGCGCGCCTCGCCCAGCCAGCACCACACTCCGATACGAAGCCCCATTCTCAAGTCGCAGAAAAAAGAAGGGGTTTCAGGGGAATTCATTCCCCTGACCTTCACCCCCGCCCAAAGCCTGAATGCTGATTGGCGCTCGCGGGCAGGGCCCTGCCCGGACGCGGGGCAGGTTCCGAGCCTTGCGGGACTACTTGCCGCGCGAAAACACCGCCACGGCTTCCAGCTGCGTGGACCAGAGGAACTGGTCCACCGGCGTCGCCACCTGCAACTGCCAGCCGGCCGCCTGCAGCAGCCTGGCATCGCGCGCCAGCGCCACCGGGTTGCAGGAGACGTAGATGATCCGCTGCACCGCGCTGCGCGCCAGCGCCGGCATCTGGTCGGCCGCGCCCGCATAGGGCGGGTCCAGCACCACGGCGGCGAAGGCGTCCAGCTCCTTCACCGTCAATGGCTGGCGGGAAAGGTCCCGCCGCGTGGCGATGACGCGCCCGCCGGATTTGCGCGCGGCGACATCCAGCGCCGACACCGCCTCCGTCGCGCTTTCGAAGGCAGCGACGCGGGCGCGGGTGGAGAGGGGGAAGGACAGCGTGCCCAGCCCGGCATACAGGTCGGCAATCCGCGCCTTCGCGGTCAGCTTCGCCGGCAGCCCGGCCAGCACCGCGGCGACGATGGCGGCCTCGCCCTGGGGCGTCGCCTGCAGGAAGGCACCGGGTTCCGGCGCCACCGGCACGCCGCCCAGCGCGATCGAGACCGGGCCGATCTGCGCCACGTTTTCCGACACCATGCCCTTCAGCGGCGCGCAGGCGATGCGCGGCAAGCCATGCGCCCGGGCGAAATCCGCCATCAGGCTGCGGTCGGCGGTGCTCGGCTCGCCATCCAGGCGCAACAGCAGGTCGGGGCCGGTATCCAGCAGATTCAGCACCACCGATGCCTCCCGCCGGAAACAGGCCAGGCCGCGCAGCAGCTTCTTCAGCGGTTCGAACAACGCCACCAGGGCGGGGTCGAGCACGACACAGGTGGTCAGATCCACCACGGCACCGCTGCCGCGCCCGTGGAAGCCCAGCACCGGCACGCCATCGACCCGCCGCACGCCAAGATCGGCCCGGCGGCGCGTCGCGGGCGGGGTGACCTCCGGCTCCGCCACCGTCGCATCGGGGTAGCCGGCGCGGGACAATGCCTCCTGCAGCCGGGCACGCTTCCAGGCGGCATAGGGCGGGATGGCCATATGCTGCATGGCGCAGCCACCGCAGCGGCCGAAGAAGGGGCATGGCGGCGCCACCCGCTCCGGCGCTGCTTGCAACAGGCCGGTCAGCTCGGCCGCCTGGCCATCGCCCAGCTTGCCGGTGATGCGCGCCTGGACCCGTTCCCCCGGCAAGGCAAAGGGGATGAAGACCGGACGGCCATCCGCGCCCGCGGCGACACCATCGCCAGCGGCGCCGAGGCGCGTGATCTCGAATTCCAGGGGAGCTTGCAGGGACATGCGGGGCGATTGCCCGCCAGGGGAGCGGAAGGCAAGAGACATTGCCGGATGGCGGCCATGGGAGAGGGGCCGGCGGAGGGGCTGGATGAGGGAAAAGGCCGGGGAAGGAATTCCCCGGACCCCATCTTTTCTTTCTTCGAGTTTTTGGGGGCGGGGCTGTTGCGATGGCGTGCCTCAGCTACGGCTGGGTGCGTCGGAGATCCTAGACCTCCGGCGACTGACGGTTCAGCCCTTGTGGCCCATTATTGAAATCCAGCAGCGTCCGGCTCAAGTCCTGAGCGCCAACGCCAAACTCGAAAAAACGAAAGAAGGAGCCTGGGGAATTCCTTCCCCAGCCTTCCTTCCACAGCCCAAAAGCAGCGGAACGCCCCTCAGCTACCGTAGCGTAGCGTGGCAAGACCCGGCTCCAGCGCCAGCAGGCGCACGGTGATGCCGGTATCCCCTTCCCCGCCCGGCTGGGCGCCGAACCAGTTGGAGTAGAGGCCTTCCAGCACCGGTGCCACCCAGGCGCCGGTATCGTCGCCCGGGGTGGAGATGCAGGGCGCGGCGGAGTGGACGATGCGCAGCGTGTTCTCGCGCTGGTCCAGCTCCAGCAGCACGTGGCCCCAGGATGCGGCGGCGAGGGCTTCGTTCATCCGCACCTCCAGCGCCGCCAGGGTGTCGGAGGCCGGGAGCGGCATGGCGGCGGCGAAGCGCTGGCCGATGGCGCGCAGCAGGTTGTCCCGGCTGTCCCGCTGCATGGTGGCGTCCAGCGTATCCAGCATCGCGCGCAGGAAGTCGCGCCACTGGGCGCTGACATCCCGGCGCGCGGTGTAGGCCAGGGCGGATTGGTCTGTCTGCATCATGACCGCATTCTCCCGCGCTGCCGCGCATCGTGGTTCTGGGGCACCCCGGCGGGGCGGGGGTCGGGAGCGCGGGCCATCAGATGGTCCCGCGCAGGCGGCGGGCGGAGCGGCGGCGCAGCACCCAGTAGGTTGGCACCGCGACCAGCAGGGCGGCCAGCAGCACCAGGCCCAGCAGCATCTCCGGCCGGTCGCCCATATAGTATTGCGGCCACAGCCAGGGCGGCAGGTAGCCGACCGTGTAGTTGGAGCCGACCTTGAAGGCGGAGACGCGCCCGGCGCTGACGATGGCGACATCGCCCTGGATGCGCGGCAGCAGCAGCGGGTCGCGCAGCGCAGCCACCATCGCCTCCATCCCCTGGGCGTTGGAGCCGGTGAGCGCGACGACGCTGCGGCCGGCGGCCAGCGGGCTCTGGAAGCCGATCAGCATGCCGTTGGCTTCGCCCGGCGTGGCCAGCACGGCGCGCAGGCGGTCCCGCTCCAGCCGCCCGTCATCGCCGAGGAACAGGTTGCGGAAGCCGGCCAGCGAGTCGGGCAGGCTGACGGTGACGCGGTTGCCCTCGATCTGCAGCGGGCTGCGGTCCCGCAGCATCTCGGCCAGCGCCGGCTGGCGGCCCAGCGGGCCGACCATCAGCAGGTCCCGGTCCGCGACCTCCTGCACGTTGCCAGGGCGGACGATGGCGATGCGCGTCGGCGCGTGGCCGACATTCGCCGCCATGCGGCCCAGCAGGTTGAGGAAGGCGGAGAGCTCGGCCGTCGTCGGCCGCTCCGGCACCACCGCCGCCGTGCCGGCGAAATCGGCCAGCTTGGTGTAGGGGAAGCCGCTGCCGGCGAAGAAGGACAGGTTCGGCAGCTCGGTGAAGCGGTAGGCGCGGGAGAGGTCCACCGTGCTGTCCGGGTCGATCGAGGCCCGGATGTCGCCAGGGACGGAGATGCAATCGCCCCGGTGCAGCGGCCGCATGTCGAAGCGGAACTGCATGTCGTTGAGGCCGAAGAACAGGTAGGGCGGCAGGCCGAAGCGGCCATCGTTGATGTCGCCCGTGCCGGCCGCGTTGACGCGGCGGGCGATCCAGCTCCACGGCCAGCCCGGCTCGGCCGGCAGCAGCGGGAAGGACTTCAGGTAGACGTTGTTCATCCCGGCATCGAGGCGGGAGACGGCGACGTCGGTGATCGGCCCCGGCGGCGCGCGGAAGCGCACGTCCACCGGCAGCGGGCGGTCCCGCCAGGTGTAGATGTCCGGCGCCGTGCGGAACGGGATGGAGATGGTGCCGGGCGCGAAGCCGTAGGATTGCAGCTCGGACGGGTCCACCAGCTCGCCGAAGCGCACCGGGCGGTCGGAGCGGACCCAGAGCGGCGCGTCATAGGGCTGGCGCGGCGCGGCCTCTGGCGGCTGCACCATCGCCATGGGGCCGGAGAGCGCCTGCCGGCCGACGGCCAGGGCCTGCGCCGCCACCGCCGCATCGGCGCCGTTGCGGCCGCCGATGACGAGTAGCAGACCGTTCTCGGGGTCCGACGGGTTAGGCACCACGGCAAGGGTCGGACCCTCCATCCGCGGCAGGGTCAGGCCAGGCACGGTATCCGGGCCCGGGGCGATGACGACGGCATTGCCGCGCGGCGGGATGGCCGTGCTGACCGGGAAGTTGGCGCCACGGTAATCCGCCTGTACCGCGAACCAGGAGGAGGAGATGGCGGCGGCGCGCAGCACGTCGTTGCCCGCCGCGTCCGGCAGCACCACCGGCAGGTTCAGCGGCTCCCGCAGCAGGCGGGGGTCGAAGAACGGCTCCGGCAGGCGGGCCAGGTCCGGCTGCAGGCGCAGCCGCTCCAGCGTCAGCTGCACGGTGGAGAGGTCGGACACGGTGGACCAGAGCAGGCCGGAGAGCGGGTCGTTGCACTCGATGGCGTAGCGGCCGGTGAAGCGGAAGTTCAGCCGGTTGGCATCGGCGAAGAACACCGGGTTCATCGGGAAGCTGACCGGGCCGAAGGCCGGGCGGGCGCGGTCCGGCGTGATGGCGCCGACGAACTGCTCGTTCAGCGTGACGGCGATCTGGCTCAGCTCGGGGATCAGCGCCGGGCTGGTGGCACCTTGCAGCGTCAGCTGCGCGGCGGTCACCACCTCATCGGCGCGGATGCCGAACAGCAGGCCCTGCAGGTCCAGCGTGCCGCGCAGCTGCATCGGCGCCGGCTGGCCCAGCTGGCGCAGGCTGCGGGTTTCCACCCGGGTGGTGCCGGGCGAGGCCGTGGGCGTGCCGAACGGATAGGCAGGAGCCGGCGCCGCGATCGGCGGCAAGCCGGCCGGCGGCGCCGGTTGGCCAGGCTGAGACTGGGCCTGGGACTGGGCCTGGGCTGGCCCGGCGGGCGGTGCCAGCGGGGCGAGCGCCGGCGGCGGGGCGGCATTGTTGCCGGCGGCCGGGGC
>NZ_JACTVA010000079.1 GCF_014490485.1 Teichococcus aerophilus
AGGCCGGGCTCGTAGATGGGGATGCGGCCTTCGCGCAGCGCCTCGATCTTTGCCGGGTCCGTGTCGACGATGCACACGTCGACGCCGAACTCCGCAAAGCAGGCACCGGAGACGAGGCCGACATAGCCGGCCCCGATCATCGCGATCCGCATCCCCGTGCGTCCTTACACGTAGCGCGGCAGGAACTTACGCACCGCGTCCGCCAGGTCCGGCCGGGCGAGGGCGAAGGCGATCTGCGCTTCCAGGTAGCCGATCTTGTCGCCGCAATCGAAGCGGCGGCCTTCGTAGCGCAGGCCGTGGAAGGGCTGGGTCGGGATCAGCTTGGCCATCGCATCGGTCAGCTGCACCTCGCCGCCCGCACCCTTCTCCATCATGGCCAGGAAGGGCACGACTTCCGGCATCAGCACGTAGCGGCCGATGATGGTGAGGTTGGAGGGTGCCTTGTCGATCGGCGGCTTCTCCACCAGGCCCTTGATGGAGACCAGACGGCCCTTGTCTTCGCGGATGTCCAGCACGCCGTACTTGTTGACGCGCTCCATCGGGACTTCCTCGATGGCGACGACGTTGCCGCCGGTCTCCCGGTACGCATCGGCCAGCTGCTTGGTGCAGGAGACCTCGCACTGCATCAGGTCGTCCGGCAGCAGGATGGCGAAGGGGTCGTCGCCAATGAAGGTGCGGGCGCACCAGATGGCGTGGCCAAGGCCCATCGGCACCTGCTGGCGCACGGTGCTGATGCTGCCCGGCTCCACCGCCTGGGCGTGCATCTCGGCCAGTTCCTTGTCCTTGCCGCGCTCCTTCAGGGTGCGCTCCAGCTCGTAGGCCACGTCGAAATGCTCGACGATCGCGGTCTTGCCGCGGCCGGTGACGAAGCAGAACTGCTCGATGCCGGCTGCGCGTGCCTCGTCCACCGCGTACTGGATCAACGGACGGTCGACGACCGGCAGCATTTCCTTGGCCAGCGCCTTGGTGGCGGGCAGGAAGCGCGTGCCGAGGCCGGCAACGGGCAGTACGGCCTTCTTGAGCGGTTTCGTCACGTGGGCTGGTCCCTCTCTGAAGTGTCGTGGCATAGCCTGCCGGGCGGAGACGGCAGGATTATGGCCGGCACCGCAGCATTGCCATGGGTTCAGGATGACGTCCATGACCCCGGATGGCGTTCAAACGCCCCGGGAAGAAGAAATTTTCGTGGTGAAAACTACGAAATACCGTCGCTGTTCTGCAACCTGAAGATGAACACTGGGCCGAAGCCGCAGCAGCGCTGTTCCGTCCAGGCGACGCCGGCGGCGAGAGGAGCGGCGGCCAAGGCCCCGCCGGGATGGCACGGGCCTCGGAGGGTGCCGCCGGCGGGCCCGATGGGCGCCGATGCATGGCGTCCGGCTCAGCGGCCCAGCAGCAGGTCGCGTGCCTCGTTCAGCCGGGCGGCGCTGGCGGCGTCCCCGCCATGGTCGGGGTGGGCGGCGCGCATCAGGCGGCGGTGGGCGGCGCGGATCTCGTCCTCGCTGGCACCGTCCGACAGGCCGAGCAGGGCTAGGGCGGCGGCGCGGTCCATCCCGGCCGGCCCACCGCTGGTCCCCGCCTGGCGCCAGCCGGGGGCGGCGTTGTCCAGCCAGGTCTCGAGCAGCGGCACGCTTTCCGGGTCATTCGCATGGCAGTCGGCCAGCAGGGAAAGGGTGTCGGGCAGGCTCAGCTCGCCCAGTTCCCGCCCGGCGAAGCGGCCGGTCAGCACGCGGCCGGAGAGGGTGCCGCTGGCGTGGTCCAGCCGCATGTCCAGCATCGCGGTGCGGACATCCGAGACCGGGGCGGCAGCCGGGGCGCCGAAGCGGCGGCGGCCGATCCAGTTGCGTACGGCGGGCAGCAGCAGCGGGCTCAGCGGCACCAGCAGGCCGATGGCCTGGGCGACGCGGCCGGTGAGCACCAGCGCCAGCAACCCGCCCAGCGCCACGCCGGCCAGCAGCCACAGGGAGCCGCGCTTGACCTGCGCCACCGTGGCATTGACGAAGCCGCGCAGCAGCAGCCCGAGGATGACCAGGAAGCCGACGCCACCGATCAGCCAGCTCATGCGGCGGGCGCGGGCAGTTGCGCCGCCAGGGCGCGGGCGGCGGGGCTGCCGAGCCGGGTGAGGGCGCCATGCCCGCCGGCGGCATAGGTGGCGACGGCGCGCAGCAGGTCCCGCAACGCAGCGGCACTGCCGGCGCCGAAGGGCGCGTAGGCCCCGCGGGACAGGGAAGCGATCTGCTTCAGCGTGCTGGCGGCCTGCGGGTCATGCCCTTCCTGGAAGGCGAAGACCGGCGTGCCCCGCACCCCCAGTTGCCCGGCCAGGTGGCACAGCGGGTCCGCCGCTTCCTCCACCGCATCGCCGACGAAGACCAGCGCATGCAGGCGTTCCTTCGCCGCCTCGCCCAGCGCGTGCTGCAAGACCTTGCCGATCTGCGTCTGCCCGCCCTGGCAAGCCACGCCGGCCATGCGCTTGGCCAGCAGCGCCCCGTCGGCGATGAAGGGCGTGGCGGCGAATTCGCCGAAGCCGCGATAATAGGCCAGCTGCACCTCCAGCCCACCATGCGCGGCGGCGGCCAGGAACATCTCGGTCTGCAACTGGCAGGCGCGGTCCCAACTCGGCTGGCGGCTGGCGGTGGCATCGACGGCGAAGATCATCCGCGCCGGGCGATGCACGCCAGGGCGAAGGGCCGGCACGGACGCCGCCTTCTGCAGGAAAGCGGCGACGCTCGCGGAGGTGGGGCGGGCGGGGAGCTGAGCCATGCGAGGGAAGATGGCGTCGGGTGGGGGGTGGGGGAAGGCTGGGGGAACGAATTCCCCCAGGCCCCCATCTTTTTTCTGCGAGTTTTCTTGGGAGTTTGAGCCGAGGGAGTGCTGAAAAACCTTGCGGGCTGCGAAGCCAAGTATGGAGGTGGACGGGCCTTGGGCGCGGAAGCGCACATGGGCTTGGAGCCTATCCATCGCAGGTAACCGCGACAGCAGGCCCCTGTCCTTAGCCGACTGCCCGACTCACGCCTTCGGCTGAAGCACCCCGCGACGATCCCGCCGAAAGACAGCGGCCCCAACGACCGGCCGCGAAAGACTCGAAGAATAGAAGAAGAGGGACCCGGGGAGAATTCCGTCTCCCCGGCCTTCACCCTCAGCCGCGCACCTGCGTCACCGCCAGCGCGGTCAGGTTGGCGATGCCGCGCGCGGTCACGCTCGGCACCAGGACGTGGATGGGCTTGTTCATGCCCAGCAGCATCGGCCCGATCTGCAGCCCGTCGCCGGTGGCCTTCACCAGGTTGTAGGCGATGTTGGCGGCATCCAGGTTCGGGAAGACCAGCAGGTTGGCACCCTCGGTCAGCGGGCTGTCGGTCACCGCCTTTTCCCGCACCGCCTGCACCAGGGCGGCGTCGGCGTGCATTTCGCCATCCACTTCCAGGTCGGGCGCGCACAGGCGGATGAGGCGCAGCGCCTCCCGCATCTTGCGGGCCCCGGGTGCCTGGCTGGCGCCGAAATTGGAGTGGGAGAGCAGCGCCGCCTTGGGCGTCATGCCGAAGGCCCGCACCTGCTCGGCGGCCAGCACCGTCATCTCGGCCACCTGCTCGGCCGTGGGCTCCACCAGCAGGTGGGTGTCGACGAAGAACAGCGTGCCGGCGGGCAGGATGACGCCGGTCATGGCGTAGACGCGGCCGACATGCTCGTCCTTGCCGATCACGTCATAGGCCTGGTGCCACTGGCGCATCCACTCGCCCAGGCCGCCGACCATGGCGGCATCCACCTGGCCGGTTTCCAGCAGCAGGGCGGCGGCGGTGGCGGGGCGGGTGCGGACCACCCGCTCGCAGCTATCGGCCGGCACGCCGCGGCGCGCCACCTTGCCGCGATAGACCTCGACCAGCGGACCGAACACCTCGGTATCCTGGGCGGGATCCAGCAAGCGGACGGACTGCTTCAGGTCCATGCGCAGGCCCATGGCCTTCACCTTGGCCTCGATGACATCGCGGCGGCCGATCAGCACTGGCTCGGCCAGCTCGTCATCCAGCACGGTCTGCACGGCGCGCAGCACGCGCTCATCCTCGCCCTCGGAATAGACGACGCTGCGGGGCTGCTTCTTCGCCGCGAAGACGACCGGGCGCATCAGGTCGCCGGAGCGGTAGACGAAGCGCTCCAGCGTCTCCTGGTAGGCGGCGAAATCCTCGATCGGGCGGGCGGCGACACCGGTGGCCATGGCGGCGCGGGCCACGGCGGGGGCGATTTCCAGGATCAGGCGCGGGTCGAAGGGCTTGGGGATGATGTAGTCGGGGCCGAAGGTCGGCGCGTGGCCGCCATAGGCCGCCGCCACCACTTCCGACGCCTCGATCCGGGCGAGGCGGGCGATGGCCTCCACCGCCGCGACCTTCATCTCCTCATTGATGGTGGTGGCGCCGGCATCCAGCGCGCCACGGAAGATGAACGGGAAGCAGAGGACGTTGTTGACCTGGTTGGGGTAGTCCGACCGCCCGGTGGCGACGATGGCATCCGGCCGCACGGCGCGCACCGCCTCCGGCAGGATCTCCGGCTCCGGGTTCGCCAGCGCCAGCACCAGCGGCTTCGGCGCCAGCAGCGGCAGCCATTCCGGCTTCAGCACGCGCGGGGCGGAGAGGCCGAGGAAGACGTCGGCGCCGGGCAGGGCGTCCTGCAGGGTCCGCTCCTCGGTCTCCCGGGCATAGCGGTCCTTGTAGGGGTCCATCAGCTCGTTGCGGCCGACATACACCACGCCCTTGATGTCGGTGACCGTGATGTTCTCCCGCTTCGCGCCCATGGCGACGAGCAGGTCGAGGCAGGCCAGCGCCGCCGCGCCGCCGCCGGAGGTGACGATCTTGACCTCCGACAGCTCCTTGCCCTGCACCAGCAGGCCGTTGCGGACGGCGGAGGCGACGATGATGGCGGTGCCGTGCTGGTCGTCATGGAAGACCGGGATCTTCATCCGCTCGCGCAGCGTCTGCTCGATGATGAAGCACTCGGGGGCCTTGATGTCCTCGAGGTTGATGGCGCCGAAGCTCGGCTCCAGCACCGCCACGGCGTCGATGAATTTCTGCGGGTCCCGCTCCTCGACCTCCAGGTCGATCGAGTCGATGCCGGCGAACTTCTTGAAGAGGACAGCCTTGCCTTCCATCACCGGCTTCGAGGCCAGGGCGCCGATGGCACCAAGGCCCAGCACCGCGGTGCCGTTGGTGATGACGGCGACCATGTTGCCGCGCGTGGTGTAGTCGTAGGCGGTGTCCGGATTGGCGGCGATTTCCTCGCACGCGGCGGCGACGCCAGGGGAGTAGGCGAGGCCGAGATCCCGCTGCGTCGCCATGCGCTTCGTCGGCTCAATGCTGAGCTTACCCGGCCGCGGAAAGCGGTGGTAATCGAGCGCGGCTTTACGGAAATCTTCGTCCATCGGGCACCTCTGCGTGCCCCGGGGACGGGAGGCCGGAGCAGGCGGTTGGCCGGGACCGGTGTGCCTGCGGGGCTAAAACTAAAGGGAATATGCGGCCAAGAAGATTCGAACTTCCACGGGGTTGCCCCCACCAGCACCTCAAGCTGACGCGTCTACCATTCCGCCATGGCCGCATACGGGATAGTCATGATAGGGGGCGGGCTATACCCCAGCTTTCCTGCCGCATCAACAACCCGACCGAGCATGACCGACGATATTCTTGAAACTTCCGCCTCCCCGGGCCCGGAAGGCACCCCTGCCGGGGCCCAGGCCGCCATCGCGGCGCCGCTGCCGCTGGAATGGCGCGTGGCGGAAGGCCTGACCGACTACCCCATCTCCCTCTCCGCCATGGAAGCGCGCATCGCCGCCATCCGCGCCGGAGAGGCGTCCGAGCTGGTCTGGCTGGTGGAGCACCCGCCCACCTATACCTCCGGCACCTCGGCCACCCAGGATGGCCTGGTGAACGCCCGCTTCCCCACCTACGCCGCCGGGCGCGGCGGGCAATGGACCTATCACGGCCCCGGCCAGCGCACCGCCTACGCCCTGCTGGACCTGACGCGCCCCCACGGCAGCGTGCCGGCCCGCGACATCCGCGCCTACGTGCTGGGGCTGGAAGAATGGATGATCCGCACCCTGTACCGCTTCAACGTACGCGGCGAACGGCGGGACGGGCGCATCGGCATCTGGGTGGCGGACCCGAAGCGCGGCGGCGAATCCAAGATCGGCGCCATCGGTGTACGGGTGACCCGCTGGGTGAGCTGGCACGGCATCGCCCTGAACGTGGAACCGGACCTGGAGCATTTCGGCGGCATCGTGCCCTGCGGCATTCGCGAACACGGCGTGACCAGCCTGTGGGACCTGGGCCTGACCGTGACGATGGACGAAGTGGACGCCGCGTTGCGCGCCTGCTGGGTCGAGGTGTTCGGCGAAGGGTGACGGCGGCGCTGCCCCTGGGGGTGGAGCGGCAGAGAGGCCGGGGAGGCCGGGGAAGGAATTCCCCGGACCCCTTCTTTTCGTTTTTCGAGTTTTCCGGCTTGGCTTTTGGAAGGCCTCGTTTTGAGGGACGGCTGGGTGCGCCGGAGGTCTGGGACCTCTGGCGACTGAGGGTTCAGCCCGCTTGGCCCATTTAAATATCATCAAGCAGGGCCGCTCTCAGCCCCGCAGCGCCACGCGAAACTCGAAGAAAAAAGATGGGGTCCGGGGAATTCCTTCCCCGGCCTTTTCCCCGGCCGCAGCGGGGGCCAGGGTGTAGCCCCGCGTTGCCCAGGCGCAGGCTGCGGTGCATGCTGCGTTGCAGGGAAGAACTGCAAGAAGGTCCAGCTCGCCATGAACGTTTCCAGCTTGGTCATCGCGCCCCATGCATGACGAAACCCGGCGGTACGATGCCGTCGCCACGCGCGCTTTTGCCACCGATCTGTTCGCCGCGGCCGGCGTGGCGCGGGACAAGGCGGCCACCGTGGCCGATGTGTTGACGGAGGCCGATCTGCTGGGCCACCTGACGCATGGCCTGGCGCTGGCGCCGAAATATCTGGCGGATATTCCCCCTGGCTTCCTGGCCAAGGACGGGCAGCCGGAGGTGATCTCCGACAAGGGCGCCTGCCTGGCCTGGGATGCGAAGGGCCTGCCCGGCGCCTGGGTGGTGATGCATGCGCTGGAGACGGCGTATGAGCGCATCGGCCAGTACGGCACGGTGAGTATCGCCATCGCGGAGAGCCACCATATCGGCTGCCTGGCCGTGTATCCGCTGCGGGCGGCGGAGCGTGGGCTGATGGCCATCGTCCACAGTAGCGCGCCGAACAATGCCAGCGTGGCGCCTTACGGCGCGAGGCAGGGTGTGCTTTCGCCAGACCCCATTGCCGCGGCGTGGCCGACGACGGGGGACCCGGTGGCGATGGATATCAGTGCCTCGATCACCACCGCCAATCTCAGCGCGCGGATGGCGGCGGAGGGGACGCAGTACAAGCACGACTGGCTGCTGGATGCGGAGGGCAATCCCTCCAAGGACCCGGCGGTGCTGGCGCAGGGCGGCACCATCCTGCCGGCCGGTGGGTTGGATCATGGCCAGAAGGGCTATGCCCAGGCGCTGCTGACCGAGGCGCTGACCCAGGGCCTGTCCGGCCACGGGCGCACCAAGGGCACGGTTGGCATGCGGGCGGCACTGTTCGTGCAGGTGATCGACCCGAACGCCTTTGCCGGGCTGGACGCCTTTACGCGGGAGACGGGCTACACGGCGGATCTGTGCCGGGCCGCCGCGCCGCGCCCGGGCATGCCGCCGGTGCGGGTGCCGGGGCAGAAGGGCCTGGCCATGCGCCGGCAGGCGCGGGAGCAGGGCGTGCCGCTGGCCGGCCGTATCACCGCGCCGCTGGCGGAACTAGGCAAACAATACGGGCTGACGCTGCCGCAGCCGATCGGCTGACGGGGAGGGCGCGAGAAGGCCGGGGAAGGAGGCTTTCCCGGCCTTCTCGCCCTACGAGTGTGGCGCAGTGTCGGCGGCATGCTTTGCGGAGTGGCGGGCGCAGGCACGGGCTGCGCCGTGCCAATGCTGTCCCGTGCCTGCTTCGTCGTGCTGGCGCTTCGCCGGGCATCCGGCGGCCTGCGTGAGAGGGTGGTATCGCCGGCCAGGGGTGGTTCAGTGGTGGCTGTCGCGGAGCGCTGGGGAGGACACTATTCAGCAGGCCGCGCAGGGTGCCGGCGGGCCTCCAGGCCGATACTCAGCCAGACCGCGGCGCAGCAGCCGGCATAGGGCGTGGTGCACGGCCCTGGCGGCAGCTTGGACGGTCGAACACATTGTCTGGAGAGCCGGATGGTGGGCGCGACAGGGATTGAACCTGTGACCTTCCCCGTGTCAGGGGGACGCTCTCCCGCTGAGCTACGCGCCCATCCGGTAGGGCGGGGTCTCTAACCCGGTCTTGGACCCAGAGCAAGAGGGTGTGAGCGAAGAAATGCGTCACCCTGGCCGGTGACAGGACGATGGCAGTATGGCTTGATCGGTCGGACTATGGACCTCCCGCTTCCGGTCATCGCCGGGCAAGACCGCCCCGGCCCCGTGCTGATTGCCCGCCCGTCGCAGCAGACGGCGCCGCTGGTGTTCGCCTCCCCCCATTCAGGCCGGTTCTACCCGCCGGAGTTCCTGGCGGAGAGCCGGTTGGACGCGCTGTCCGTCCGCCGGTCCGAGGACAGTTTCGTCGAGGAACTGTTCGCCGCAGCGCCGGAATACGGCGCACCGCTGCTGGCCGCCACCTTCCCGCGCGTCTATTGCGATGCCAACCGCGAAGCCTGGGAGCTGGACCCGGGCATGTTCGATGGCCCGCTACCGCCCTGGGTGAATAGCGCCAGCCCGCGCGTCGGTGCCGGGCTGGGCACCATTGCCCGCATCGTCGCCAGCGGGGAGCCGGTGTACCAGCGCCGGCTGTCCTTCCCGGCGGTCGAGACGCGCATCCAGCGCTGCTGGCACCCCTATCACGCGGCGCTGGCCGGGCTGATCGCGGAGACCAAGGCACGCTTCGGCTGCTGCCTGGTGATTGACTGCCATTCCATGCCGACCCACCCGCTGCATCCGCCACAGACGGCGCCCGATTTCGTGCTGGGCGATGCGCACGGCACCGCCTGCGCCCCGCGCGCCGTGCGAATGGTGGAGGAGGTGCTGGCCGGGCTGGGCTACCGGGTGCGCCGGAACGACCCCTATGCCGGCGGCTACGTCACCCGCCACTACGGCCGCCCGCGCGAATCGGTGCATGTGCTGCAGATCGAAATGGCGCGGGCGCTGTACATGAACGAGGCGACGATCGAGCGCCTGCCGGAGATGGACAGCCTGAGGCTGGACCTGACGCGGCTGATCGCCCGGCTGGCGGCGGCCGATCTGGGGTTCCTGCGCGGGTGAGGGCGTAGAGAAAGAGAAGGCCATGGGAAGGAATTCCCCTGGGACCCCATCTTCTTTCTGCGGCTTTGGGTTGGCGCTGCGGGACTGAGAGCTGGCGCTGCTTGATGATAGTTATCAGGGGCTACACGGACTGAACCCTCAGTCGCCGAAGGTCCCAGACCTCTGGCGCACTCAGTCATCTCTCAAGTCCAACCCCTCAACAACCACACCCGCAAAACGCGAAAAAGAAAAGAAGGGGTCTGGGGAATTCCTTCCCCAGCCTTTCCCTACCGCTCAGGCCACATGTCGATCCACGCCAAGCCCGGTGGGCCGACAGGGACTCGATTCTGAAGCTACCCGGACGGTTTGAGGAAGCGGATAGGATCGGGCGATCCCGCCTCGCGCTTCGCCGGGCGGGGGCGTGCGTACCACGGAATCATCATGGGGAGAGGACCGATGCCTGCTTCGTTGCCGCTGGCGCTGCGTGCCATGGCCTACAACAACGCCTGGGCCAATCACCGTCTGCTTTCCGCCTGCGCCGGGCTTACCCAGACGCAGTTCGAGGCGGAGCGGGCGGGCTTCTTTCCCTCCCTGCAGGCCACGCTGAACCACATCCTGATCGTGGACCATTTCTACGTGGACGCGCTGGAAGGCGGGCGCCTGGGCCCGGCGGCCTGGGCGAACCGGATTCCCTGCCCGGCGCTGCCGGCGCTGAAGGTGGCGCAGGAGGCGGTGGACCGCCGGCTGATTGCCTGGTGCGAGGCGCTGGACGATGCGGGCGCTGGCCGGACCATCGCCGTGCACCGGGGCAGCCGGGTCCAGGAGGAGCGGGCGGACCGGCTGCTGCTGCATCTGTTCCAGCACCAGGTGCACCACCGCGGCCAGGCGCATGCCATGCTGAGCGGCACTGGCGTAAAGCCGCCGCAACTGGACGAGTTCTTCCCCGCCGACGAGGCACCGTTGCGGGCGGCGGAATTCGCTGAGCTGGGCTGGACAGAGCAGCGTGTGTGGGGCGAGGGCTGACCGCGCTTCCCCTGCCATGGCTGGGCCCGCGGAATTGTCGGGGCTAAAGCGTCAGCTCGGCTGCCAGCGCGCGGGCAAAAAAAAGGCGGTGCCGAAGCACCGCCGAGTTTAGGGAGGAAACGTCCAAGAAAGACAACAACGCAGTGCGTTGCTGCGAGACAGAACTTACGCAAAGGGTCGTTCGTGTGCAAGTGGTTTTTCGCGGTGCAGCACAAAAACTCAATGCACCCAGCGCAGGTCTGGCTTCCGGTTCTGCATACCCGGGATGCTGGATAGGGTGGCAGAAACGTACAAGGCCCGCGTGAAGCGGGCCTTGCGTATGAAAGTCCTTGATTTTAGGCAGATGCCTCAAGCGGCGAGGGCGTCTTCCGCTTCCAGCACGCCGGCCACCGCGTGCACCACGGCGGCGATGCGGACGGATGCCTGCACCTGCTCGGTGCTCAGGCCACCATGCTTCACCACCTTCTCATGGCTCTCCATGCACATGCCGCAACCGTTGATGGCGGAAACGGCCAGAGACCATAGCTCGAAATCGACCTTCTCGACGCCTGGCTTGCCGATGATGTTCATCCGCAGCTTGGCGGGCAGGGTGGCGTAGTCGCCGCCCACCAGGTGCACGAAGCGGTAATAGACGTTGTTCATGCCCATGATGGCGGCGGCGGCCTTGGCGGCGGTCAGGGCCTCGGCCGAGAGCTTCGGGGCGAACTCGGCGACGATGGCCTTGGTCACCTCGGCATTGCGGCTGGCAATGGCGCTGGCCACGAAGGTGCCGGCCAGCTGCTGCTGCGTCAGCAACGGCTCGGTCGACAGGCTGCCCAGGTTGAGCTTCAGGTCCTTGGCGTATTCGGGCAGGCGGTTGCGCAGGGCTTCCAGCGACATGCGAAGGTATCCTCCGGTCTCGGTTGCTAGGGCGTGGGTGCCCACGGTGGGATCACCGCAAGGCGTGCATCACGCGGATCAGGAAAGGTCAGCGAAGGTCCGCCGCGTTTCTCTGCGGCCGACATTCTCTGGGTTGTTGCGGTGGGCAGAGCCGGCGGCACGGGCCACCGGTTCGGCGCACCGCGCCCCACCCGCTGGGACGGCGGGCCTGGAAGCGGGCTTCCAGCAAAGGGGCGCGAAGCCGGCGGGGGAGGAGACGATCCCCGCCGGTTGCGGCAGGCTGCCTGGATCAGGCGGCCTGGAACAGTTCCTGCGGCTTCAGGGCGGCGTCGCCCTTGTTCCAGTTGCAGGGGCACAGCTCGTCGGTCTGCAGCGCGTCCAGGATGCGGACGACTTCCTGCGGGTTGCGGCCGACATTCAGGCCGTTCACCGAGGCCCACTGGATGGTGCCCTCGGGGTCGACGATGAAGGTCGCGCGCAGGGCCACGCCCTCGCTCTTGTCCAGGATGCCGAGGGCGGAGGACAGCTCGCGCTTCGTGTCCGCCAGCATCGGGATCGGCAGGTCGCGGATGTCGTTGTTGTGGACGCGCCAGTTCAGGTGGACGAACTCGCTGTCGGTCGAGGCGCCGTAGAGCACCGCGTCACGGTCGGAGAACTCGACGTTCAGCTTGCCGAAGGCCGCGATCTCGGTCGGGCAGATGAAGGTGAAGTCCTTCGGCCAGAAGAACACGACCTTCCACTTGCCGGCATCGGTCTCGTTGCTGATCTGCGTGAAGGACTTGCCGGGGCCTTCCAGGCCTTCCGGGCCGCCCTTGACGGCGGTCAGGTTGAAGTCGGGAAACTTGTCGCCAACGGTCAGCATAGGTCGATCCCCTTAACGTCGCTTCGGTTCATTACGCTTAAGCGGCCGGTCCAGCCCAAGGCGAACCCGCCGGCGCTCTTGTTATGGTGTGCGGTGCACATATGTGCCAATGAATTGTTTTCGACAAAACGATTGGTTTGATCGATGACCCCGCTGCCGACTCCGCAACAGCTGCGCTATCTCGTCGCCCTGGCCGATCTCGGCCATTTCGGCCGCGCCGCGGCCGCGTGCGCGGTGACGCAATCCACGCTCTCCGCCGGCATCATCGCGCTGGAACGCCAACTGGACGCCTCGATCCTGGAGCGCGGCCCGGCCAAGCGGCCGGTCTTCACCCCGCTGGGGCTGGAGCTGGTGGGGCGGGCGCGGGCGGCGCTGGCCGCGCTCTCCGCCGTGGCCGAGACGGCGGCGGCGGCGCGGGACCCGCTGACCGGCCCGCTGCGACTCGGCATTATCCCGACCATCGGACCCTTCCTGCTGCCGCGGCTGATGCCGGCGCTGCGGAAGGCCTTCCCGCGCCTGCGCCTGTGGCTGCGGGAGGATCTGACCGACCGGCTGGCGGAGGACCTGCAGGGCGGGCGGCTGGACCTGCTGTTACTGGCGCTGCCCGCCGCCTTGCCGGATGTGGAGACGCTGCGAATCGCCGAGGACCCCTTCGTCGCCGCCCTGCCGCAGGAGCACCGGCTGCTGGACCAGGCGCAGTTGCCGCTCTCCGCCCTGGGCGGCGAGCGGCTGCTGCTGCTGGAGGATGGCCACTGTCTGCGGGACCAGGCGCTTTCCGCCTGCGGGCTGCCGGGGGCGGGCGGGGGCGAGACCTTCGCCGCCACCAGCCTGCATACGCTGGTGCAGATGGTGGCGGGCGGGCTGGGGGTGACGCTGCTGCCCCGGCTGGCGGTGGCGGGCGGCGTGCTGGCCGGCACGCCGGTGGTGCTGAGGCCGATCGAGACGCCACCCGGCCAGGTGATGGGGCGCACGCTGGGCCTGGCCTGGCGCGCCCGATCCCCCCGCGCGCCGGAGTTCCGCAGCCTGGCTCCGGTGATCGGGGAGGCGGTGGCGGCGGCGGTGGCCCGTATTGGCGCTACGCCGGGCGCGGGCGGCGGCGGGTAAGCAGTACGTCCAGCACCAGCATCACCAGCATCGAGGCACCGACCAGCGGGAAGATGACGCCGCCGATGGCCAGGATGGCGGCGACGCCGACCATCAGCCGCCGTTCCGCCGGGGCGGGCGGCAGGCCCAGGCTGCCCGCCGGCCGCCGCTTCCACCACATGACGCCGCCGGACACCGCCAGGGCGACGATGCCGAAGCAGGCGGCCAGCAGCACCAGCTTGTTCGCCAGCCCGTATTGCTGGCCCAGATGGACGTTGATGCCCCATTCCAACCCGCGCCCCAGCGGGCCGTAATCGGCGTAGCCCATGTCCAGCAACGGCCGGCCGGAATACTGGTCCAGATGCACCACGCGCTGCTGCGAGAGGTCGTCGGGGTAGGCGGAGCCGGTATAGACGCCGCGCGGGCCGCCCGGCAGCGCTACCGCGTAGCCCGGCGCCATGCCCAGCCGGGTGAACTCGGCCACCGCGGCATTCAGCCCGATGGCGGTGCTGGCGGCAGGGGCCGGCGGGGTCGCGGGGGCCGGCATGGCCTGGCCGTGGTCATGCCCGCCCGCATCCGCCGCGCCATGGCCGGCATGCGGGTCCGATTCCGGCAGCCGCGCCTGTTGCAGTGACCAGGAGGTCGGGCCCGATTCGGCCAGCTTGACGCCGGACATCGGCACCGAGACGCGGATGCCTGCCGGGTAGCCGAAATTATGCCCGTTGGCCCACTGGTTGGCGTAGCTGCCCCAGAACACCGACCACGGCATGCCGGTGACTGCCAGGAAGACGATGAAGCCGGCGGTGAAGACCCCCAGCGTGCCATGCAGGCTTTTCCAGAACGGCCGGCGGCGTGGCGAGCCGCGCACGGCGAGGGCGCTGCCACGGACCTGCCTCGGCCCGCGCGGCCACCAAAGATACAGCCCGGTGCCGACCAGCAGGATGCTCCAGCCGGCGACGATCTCGATGATGCCGCTGGCGACGGGGCCGAACCAGGCGAGGCTGTGCAACTGCCGCACGAACCACATGACGGTGCCCTTGTCCGGCAACATGCCCAGCACGCGGGCGTCGTAGGGGTCCAGATAGGCGACGATGCGATCGCCACCGGCGGTGCGGATGCCGACCTGGGCACTGGCGGCCGGGTCTGGGGCGGGGATGAAGCGGAAGGCGGTGCCGGGCTGGGCCGCCAGCGCGGCAGCCACCAGGGCCTCTGGCGGCCGGGCGGGGGCGGCCTGTTGTTCCACGCGCATCAGGTCCCGGTGGATCAGCGTATCCAGTTCCGCACGGAACAGGAACAGGCCGCCGGTGACGGCCAGCAGCACCAGGAAAGGCAGGGCGATCAGCCCGGCATAGAAATGCCAGCGCCAGACGGCGCGATAGAGGCCAGGAAGGGCGGTGGCGCGCGCGGTGGCGGCGCGCGGCAGGGTGGATGCACTCATAGGAAGCGGAATCCCGATTCGGGGCGGTCAGGGCTGGGCGTGGCAGCCGGCCGGACCTGACCCCGGATCGGGGCGTGGCGCGGCGGCCGTGCGGGTTCGTCGCGGTGCTGCGGGCGCGGGGCGGGCCGCCCTGGCGCGGCGTGGCGGGTTGGCCTTCAGGCCACGCCACGGCGGACAGGGCAGCACCGCCGGATACGAGCCGGCAGGCGCCGAAACGGCCGTTCAGGCCGCCAGGGGAG
>NZ_JACTVA010000008.1 GCF_014490485.1 Teichococcus aerophilus
CCCGGCGGGGGCACCGGCCGGCACCGTGGCCACGGCCTGGCCCGCCGCCTCGGCGGGTGCACGCTCCGGCCGCGCCTTGGTGATGGCCGGCGCCATCAGCGCACGGTTCACCTTGGCGCTGCCGCAGACCGGGCATTCCACCAACTCGGCGGCCACCAGCTTCTCGAAGGCGGCACTATCCCTGTACCAGCCGTCGAACTCGTGGGCCTGGTCGCAGCGGAGCTGGTAGTGGATCATCAGGCCGCCTGCAGCAGGGCGTCCAGCTTGCCACCCCGGTCCAGCGCGAACAGGTCGTCGCAGCCGCCGATCGGCTGATCGCCGATGAAGATCTGCGGCACGGTGGTGCGGCCACCGGAACGGCGGATCGCGTCCTCCCGCTCGGTCGTGCCGTGCGGGGCGTCGTATTCGGTGTACTCGACACCCTTGCGGCCCAGCAGCAGCTTGGCGCGGGAGCAATAGGGGCAGAGCGCGGTGGTGTAGATTTCAACCTTGGCCATGCGCTCACACATCGTCGGCTGCCGCGCTGCGGTCAAGAGCGTTACGAAAGGATGGCAGCTCCGCGCCGTCCGCGAGGGTCGGGTCCGGCACCCGGGCGGCGGCCAGCACGTCCACCCCCGCCGCCCCGGCGGCCCAGAGCAGGCGGGCGCAGGCGGTGACCGTGGCGCCCGAGGTCAGCACGTCATCCACCAGCACGACCCGCCGGCCGCGCACCCGCGCCGCGTTGCGGACCGGCAGGGCGAAGGCGTCCTCCAGCATCACGGCCCGCTCGATGGCACCGAAGCCGCCCAGAGGCTGGGTGGCGCGGCGGCGGCGCAGCAGGTCCGGCACGCAGATGACGCCGCTGAGGCGGGAGAGCTTCCAGGCCAGCAGCGCCGCCTGGTTGTAGCGGCGGGAGAGCAGGCGCCGGCGGTGCAGCGGCACCGGCACCAGCAGTTCCGCCCCTTCCAGCAACTCCTGCCCCGCATGGGCCATCTGCCGCGCGATCGGCCCGGCCAGCTCGGTCCTGTCCCCATATTTCAACGGCATCAACAGGCGTCGGGAGCCTTTGTCGTACAGGTAGGCGGCGCGTGCCTGGCCGTATTCCGGCGGGCGGGCGATGCATTTCGGGCAGTGCAGCGGCCCGCCCAGGCACACCGGCTGCCCCTGCCCGGCATGGATGAACGGCACGCCGCAGCGGTGGCAGAGCGGCGCGCCGATCAGCGCCACCGCGCGGAAGCAATCGCCGCACAAGGTGCCCTGGGTCGGCACCACGGTGGAGCAGGCGAGGCAGCGCGGCGGCAGTAGCGCATCCAGCACCGCCCCCCCCAGCCGCCGCAACCCGAGCACCACTGCCTGTCGATCCATGCCACCCATTATCACGTATTCGTGATTCCCATGAAGCCCTTGCATCGGACCCCGTGGCGGGCGCATCAGCCCCTCCATGACGGATGCGATGCAGGTCTTCGACCGGACCCTGGTACGGCGGCGGCGCGACAAGGTGGCGGCGGGCATCGGCGCCGTCTCCCCCATCCTGGAGGCGGCGGCAGAGCGGTTGCTGGACCGGCTGGACGATACCACCCGCCGCTTCACCCATGCGCTGGACCTCGGCGGCCGCGGCGTCGTCGCGCCCATGCTGGCGGCGCGTGGGGTGGAGATGGTGGTCTCCGCCGACCTCTCACCCCGCATGGCGGCGACGGGCGGTGGGCTGCCGGTGGCGGCGGACGAGGAATGGCTGCCCTTCGCGCCGGACAGTTTTGACCTGATCGTCGCCAATCTCTCCTTGCACTGGGTGAACGATCTGCCAGGCGCCCTGGTGCAACTGCGCCGTGCACTGAAGCCGGACGGCCTGTTCCTGGCCAGCCTACCCGCCCTGGGCACGCTGCAAACACTGCGCGAAGCCCTGGGCGCCGCCGAGGCGGAGTTGCGCGAGGGCATCAGCCCCCGCGTCTCCCCCTTCCCGGAACTGCGGGACGGTGCCTCCCTGCTGCAACGCGCCGGCTTCGCTTTGCCGGTGGCGGACCGGGACCGGTTGGACCTGCGCTACCGCACCCCGCTGGCGCTGTTGCAGGACCTGCGTGCCGCCGGCGAGACCAATGCCGCCCTCGCCCGGGATACCCGCACGCCGCCGCGCGCCCTGTTCCCGCTGGCACTTTCCCGCCTCTCGCCCGAGGGCGGGGACGTGCCGGTGACGCTGGAGATGCTGATGCTGACCGGCTGGTCCCCTGCCCCCAGCCAGCCGAAGCCGGCCCGCCCGGGCAGCGCCGATACCCGGCTGGCCGATGCCCTGGGTACGGTGGAACACCGCACGGGCGACCCGACCCGGCCCCACTGAAGCTTCGGCTTCCAGGAGGCAAGCCGCCCGGCAGCGTCTGAGCCGGTCCGGCCACCGCGGCATGGCCCGATACGCCCCAGGCAGCGCAGCCCAGCCATCCCTTCCAAAGTCTTGCAACCAGAACCCCGCCCGCGCATCTTTGCCCGCTATGGAACAAACGGCTTCTGAGTCCCGCCGCATCACCCTGCATGCGCCGGAAGATTTCGTCGGCATGCGGCGCGCGGGCCAGCTCGCCGCCGCGACGCTGGACATGATCACCGAGCATGTGCGCCCGGGCGTCACCACCGGCGCGCTGGATGCCATCATCCTCGAATACATCGAGAAGAACGGCGCCACCTCGGCCACCGTGGGGTATCGCGGCTACCAGCACGCCTCCTGCATCTCCATCAACCATGTCGTCTGCCATGGGATTCCTGGCAGCAAGGCACTGGTGGATGGGGACATCCTGAACATCGACGTCACCGTCATCCTGGATGGCTGGTTCGGCGATACCAGCCGCATGTACGTGGCCGGCAATGCCAGCACCAAGGCCAAGCTGCTGATGGACGTGACCTATGAGAGCCTGGTGCGCGGCATCAAGGCCGTGCGCCCCGGCGCCCGGCTGGGCGATATCGGCCACGCCATCCAGAGCTATGTAGAGAAGCAGCGCTTTTCCGTGGTGCGGGATTTCTGCGGCCACGGCATCGGCCGTACCTTCCATGCCTCGCCCAACGTCCTGCATTACGGCCGCCCTGGCGAAGGCACCGTGCTGAAGCCCGGCATGTTCTTCACCATCGAGCCGATGGTGAATGTCGGCCGCCCCGAGGTGAAGGTGCTGGACGATGGCTGGACCGCCGTGACGCGGGACCGCAGCCTCTCCGCGCAGTTCGAGCACATGGTCGGCGTGACGGAAGACGGCTGCGAGGTCTTCACCTACTCCCCCGCCGGCATGCACAAGCCGCCCTACGGCGCCTGACGGCTTCGGGCCGCCCCCGGGCGGCCTGCTGGTAGCTTTCAGTGGCCGCGCCTGTGCATGCCGCATAGAAGGCGGGCCACCTTAGCCTGCCCTTCTGTTCGGTAGCTCCGCGCACCGAAGTGGCCCGCGTCGCCGGAATCTGCGCGGGCCATCGTCACCGCAATCCGTGCTGCTGCCCCGGCACCCGGCATAGCCAGGAGCCGGCGCTGGCGCAGCGGGCCGCCCTGTGCACCGCGACGCTCCACGCCCCTGCCCCCCCCTGGACTTGTGCCCTGGCTTCCGCCCACATTGGCGCCGACCCGGGACCAAGAGAGGCAGCATGCGCAAGACGCGCGGCATGGCGGAGGGCGTGGACAGCCTCGCCCTGCCACTGGAGAGCGAGTTCGCCTCGCCGGCGCCGAAGCCCGTCGCCACCTCGGCCGAAGGCCACCGGGCCCGCATGCGCGGCAAGCTGCTGACCGCCGGCCCCGAGGCGCTGCTGGACCACGAGTTGCTGGAGATGCAGCTGTTCCTGGCCCTGCCCCGGCGTGACACCAAGCCTATTGCCCGCGCGCTGCTGGCCCGCTTCGGCAGCTTCGGCAATGCCATCTCCGCCCGGCCGGAGGAGTTGCGGCAGATCGAGGGCCTCGGCGAAGCCGGGGTTGCCGCGCTGAAGACCGTGCAGGCCGCCGCCCTGCGGCTGATGCGGCAGGAAGTGCGGGACCAGCCACTGCTGAACAACTGGGACAGTCTGCTGGCCTACCTGCAGGCCGCCATGGCGCGGGAGGCGACAGAGCAGTTCCGCATTCTGTTCCTGGACTCACGGAACCGCCTGATCGCCGACGAGGCGCAGGCACGCGGCACCGTCAACCACACGCCGGTCTATCCCCGGGAAGTGGTGAAGCGCGCGCTGGAGCTGCAGGCCACGGCCCTAATCCTGGTGCACAACCACCCCAGCGGCGACCCGACGCCGAGCGGCGCCGACATCGAGATGACGGGCGAGATCAAGCAGGCCGCCACCACGCTGGGCATTGCCGTGCATGACCACCTGATCATCGGCAATGGCCGCCACCTCTCCTTCCGGCGCGAAGGGCTGCTGTAGCGGCACCGGATGCGATTGCACCTCTCCTACCCCCACCTGCATCCCCGCCGGGGCATCGCCGCCTTGCGTGGCTGGGTGCGGCAGACGGAGCTGGGCGTCATCCTGCTGGCCGCCATCATCGGCGTCATCAGCGGCGTGCTGGCCGTGGCCATCGGCGGCATCGCCCGGGTGATGCACGTGCTGTTCTACGGGCCAGGGGCGGAGCACGGGCTGTCGTCCCTGCAGGGTGCCTCTCCCTGGGCGTTGCTGTTGCTGCCGGCGCTGGGCGGCCTGGTCCTGGGCGGGCTGAACAAGCTGCTGGCCCGCTACCGCCCCCGCGCGCCGGTCGATCCCATCGAGGCCAATGCGCTGCACGGCGGCCGGCTGTCGATGAATGACGGGCTGGTGGTGGTGGCGCAGAACCTCGTCTCCAACGGCTTCGGCGCCTCGGTGGGGCTGGAGGCCGGCTATACGCAGATCGCCGGCGGCGCCGCCTCCCGCCTCGGCCGCCTGTTCGCGTTGCGGCGGGGGGATTTGCGCGTGCTGGTGGGCTGCGGCGCGGCCGGCGCCATAGCCGCCGCCTTCGATGCACCCCTCACCGGCACCTTCTATGCGTTCGAGCTGGTGATCGGCATCTACTCCATCGCCTCGCTCGCGCCGGTCGTCATCAGCGCCGTGGCGGCGCTGGCGGTCTCCCGCGCTATACGTGGGGACAACCTGGTGCTGGCCGTCGGCAACGCCGATGGGGCGGACCTGATGGGCTACTCCCTGGCGCTGGTGCTCGGCCTGCTCTGCGGCCTGGCGGGCATTGCGCTGATGCGCGGCGTGACGCTGACCGAGCAGGGGCTGCGCCGCTTCATTCCCTGGACCAATTTCCGCCCCATGGTGGGCGGGCTGGCGGTGGGGCTGCTGGCGCTGATCACGCCGGGGGTACTGTCGGCCGGGCATGCCTCGCTGCACCGGTTGTTCGTGGTGGAGAACACGCTGGGCGCCGTGGCGCTGCTGCTGGTGCTGAAGGCGCTGGCCTCCGCCATCTCCATCGGTGCCGGCTTCCGTGGTGGCCTGTTCTTCGCCTCCCTGCTGCTGGGGGCGCTGATGGGACAGGTCTTCGCCGCCTTCCTGGCCTATGCGATGCCGCCCGGGGTGGACCCGACCTTCCTGATCACCGTCGGCACCAGCGCCTTCGGCGCCGCCGTCATCGGCGCGCCGCTGGCCATGACCTTCCTGGCGCTGGAGATGACCGGCAGCTTCAGCCTGACCGGCGCCGTGCTGATCGCCGTCATCGCCAGCAGCGTCACGGTGCGGCGGCTGTTCGGCTATTCCTTCGCCACCTGGCGCTTCCATCTGCGTGGCGAGACCATCCGCTCGGCCCGCGATATCGGCTGGCTGCGGGACCTGACCGTAGGCCGCCTGATGCGGCGGGAGCCGCGGACGGTGAAGTCGGACACCCGCCTCTCCTCCTTCCGGCGGGACTTTCCGCTGGGTGCCGCCACCCGCGTGGTCGTGCTGGACGAAGCCGGGCGCTACGCCGGCCTGGTCTCGGTGCCCGAGGCGCATGCCGAAACGTCGGATGAGCTGGAGACCATCGCCCCGCTGCTGCACCACGAGAAGACACCGCTGCTGCCGGCGATGAACGCGAAGGAGGCCATGGCCATCTTCGACGCGTCGGAGGCCGAGGCGCTGGCGGTGATCGACGGCTGGGAAAGCCGCAACGTCATCGGCCTGCTGACCCAGGCCCACCTGCTGCGCCGTTATGGCGAGGAGCTGGAGAAGCGGCGGACGGAGGAACTCGGGGCCGGTTGAGACGTGCTGGCCCTCCCGGTCATCGGCGCCGCCTCCAGTCCTGGCGCCGACGCGTTCCCGCCGCCGCTGCATCGAACCGCATACCTGAGCAGCGCGACCGGTGCCTTGTGGCACGGTCCCTCCGCGTGTCCGTCTGGCCAGGGCGCCCTCGGGGGAAGCTCCCTCAACCCCATCGCCTCAAAAGACCTGGAGGCGCGTGGCACCCGGCGGCAGGGCTGGCGGAGATGCGGCCCTCGCCGCCGCCACGGGGACGGCGCGTCAGAGCATGATGCGTTCACGCACCACGCTCTAAGCCCTGGTCTGGCCGCGCGATTCCGGCTTTCGGTGATCCACCTCAAGCCATCACGCTTTAGCCGAGCGTGGGCGGCACCCGGGCTTCATCCAGCGCGGCGCGCTGGCGGGCGGCCAGTTCCTGCTCGTTGAAGTCCTGGATCAGCTCGTTGAACATGCGGTGCCAGTTCAGCTCCGCCCCCAGCCGCATGAAGGCACTGCCAAGGCCGACGGCGCTGCGGTCCACTAGCACGAACTCGCGTGGCGGCTTCACGCCACCGGTACGCTTCAGCCCGGCATGCACCTCGGCCGCAACCTTGCGGCCGAAATCGACATCGCCATCCGCCTGGATCGGCCGCACGCGGTCGTCGAGCAGCGGCTCGTGCAGGAAGCGGGCCCAGAGGCCAAGCACCTGCATCTTCTCCTTCGTCAGGTCGGTGAAGCCCCAGGTGCGGTAGGCCTCGTGCGCCTTCTCGTCGTCATGGTCGCGCATCGCCTCGTACAGCATGATCACGCCACGCAGGAACTGAGGCGGGAAGATGCGGATGGCACCGTAGTCCAGCAGGTTGATGCCGGCGGGCTCGTCCCCCACCGGCTGGCGCACCTGGTAGTTGCCCAGATGCGGGTCCCCGTGAATGACGCCGAAGCGGTAGAACGGCACGTACCAGGCGTGGAACAGCGCGCGCGCATAGGCATTACGCTCTTCCAGCGGCGGTTCCTCGCCCAGTCGGTCCATGATCGGCCGGCCTTCCAGCCAGTTCATGGTCAGCAGCCGCTTGCTGCAATAGCCTTCGATCGGCCGCGGCGTCCGCACATCCGGCACGTCGTCGAGCATGATGTTGTACAGCCGCATCTGCGCGGCCTCACGCTCGTAGTCCAGCTCCTCGCGCAGCCGCTCGCACAGCTCCAGATAGACGTCATCGTGCTGGATGGCGTCGTCCATGCGGGCGAAGATGCCCATGGCGATCTTCAGCTGGCGGAGGTCGGCCTCCACCACGCTCTGCATGTCCGGGTATTGCAGCTTGCAGGCGACCAGCGTGCCATCCGGCAGCGTGGCCCGGTGCACCTGCCCCAGGCTGGCGGCCGCGGCGGCTTCCTGGCCGAAGCTGGCGAACTTGGATTGCCAGTCCGTGCCCAGCTCGCTCGCCATGCGGCGGCGGACGAAATTCCAGCCCATTGGCGGCGCGTTCGCCTGCAGGGCCGCCAGTTCCTGCGCGTATTCCGCCGGCAGCGCATTCGGTACGGTGGAGAGAAACTGCGCCACCTTCATCAACGGGCCCTTCAGGCCGCCCAGCAACGCCTTCAGGTCGTTGGCATGCACGGCCTTGTCGGTCTTGATGCCCAGGAAGCGCTCACCCGCCACACGCGCGGCGATGCCGCCCACGGCGCCGGAGGTACGGGCCATGCGCCGCACCTCGCCGAAGAAGCTGCGGCCCTCGCGGTCCTCAGCCATCGGCGCGCTCCAGTTCATCGATGAAGCCGGAAATCACATTCAATCCTTTGTGCCAGAAGGCAGGGTCGGCGGCGTTCAGGCCGAAGGGTGCCAGCAGCTCCTTGTGCCGCAGCGTGCCACCGGCCTTCAGCAGGTCGAGATACTTGGCCTGGAAGTCCTTCACGCCACCCTCCTGGAACACACCGTACAGCGCATTCACCAGGCAATCGCCGAACGCATAGGCGTAGACATAGAACGGCGAGTGGATGAAGTGCGGGATGTAGGACCAGTAGATCTCGTAATCCGGCGTGAACTCGAAGGCCGGGCCGAGGCTCTCCACCTGCACCTGCATCCACAGCGCGCCGATCTCCTCGCGCGACAGCTCGCCCTTGCGGCGGGCGTCGTGCAGCAGCGTCTCGAACCGGTAGAAGGCGATCTGCCGCACAACCGTGTTCAGCATGTCCTCCACCTTGCCGGCCAGCAGGGCGCGGCGGCGCTTCGGGTCCTTCTCCGCGTCGAGCACGGCGCGGAAGGTCAGCATCTCGCCGAACACGCTGGCGGTCTCAGCCAGGGTCAGCGGCGTGCCGGACATCAGGTAGCCCCGGTCGGCGGCCAGAACCTGATGCACGCCATGGCCCAGCTCGTGCGCCAGGGTCATCACGTCGCGCGACTTGCCGTGGTAGTTCAGCAGCAGATACGGGTGGGCGCTGGGCACCGTCGGGTGGGCGAAGGCGCCGGACGCCTTGCCGGGGCGCAGAGCGGCGTCGATCCACGGCTTGTCGAAGAAGCGCTGGCCAATCCGGCCCAGCTCCGGGTCGAAGGAGGCATAGGCGGCCAGCACGCGGTCCCGCGCGGCATCCCAAGGGATGTTGCTATCGTCCTCGTCCGGCAGCGGGGCGTTGCGGTCCCAATGCTGCAGCTTGGGCAGGCCCAGCCACTTCGCCTTCATGGCGTAGTAGCGATGGGACAGCGCCGGGAAGCTGGAGACAACGGCGCTGACCAGCGCGTCCACCACCTCATCCTCCACCATGTTGGCGCGGTTGCGGCTGCTGCCGGGGCGCGGGTACTGCCGCCAGCCGTCGACGATCTCCTTGTCCTTGGCCAGGGTGTTGGTGATCAACGTGAACAGGCGCGCCTTCTCGCCGAACGCCGCCGAGACGCCCTTGGCTGCGGCTTCCCGCACTCCGCGATTGCGGTCCGACAGCTTGTTCAGGGCGCCGGAGACGTTGAGCGTCTCGCCCGCCACCGTCACCTCCATGCCGGCGATCGTCTCATCGAACAGGCGGTTCCAGGCGCTGCGGCCGGTCACCTCCTTCTCGTGCAACAGCCGCTCCGCCTCGTCCGAGAGCTGGTGCGGGCGGAACACGCGCAGGTCGCGCAGGAAGGGGCGGTAATGGGCCAGGGCCTTGCTTTTGCCGAGCTTGGCTTCCAGCACCTGGTCCTCCAGCTTGTTCAGCTCCAGCGTGAAGAACAGCAGGTGGGAGGAGATGGTGGTCACCCGCTCCTGCATCGTCTGGTAGAAGCGGCCATTCGCCGCGTCCTGCGCGTCGCCGGAGAAGACGAGCTGGGCGAAGGACATCACCCGCCCCAGCACTTCCTCGATCCGCTCATAGGCAGCGATGGCTTCGGCCAGGGCGTCGCCGGAGAGCTTCTCCAGCTTGCCGGCATGCGCGTCTTGGAACACCCGCGCGTCGGCATCGGCCTGCCGCAGGTCGGCCTCCAGCTTCGGGTCAGCGGCGCCATCATAGAGGTCGGACAGGTCCCAGGCCGGCAGAGCTGCGTCTCCCCCAGCGCCGTGGGGGCGGGAAGCGGTGTCGCGGGCGGGCTGGCGGAGAGGAGGAAACTGCACGGGACGCCTTGCGGTTGTGGTTCTCTATCCCCCGATATAAGCCCATCTCCGGGTAGACCAAGCATCCGGCACCGGGAAGTGTGCGGAGATGAGGGAGGAACATGGCGTCCGACGAGAAGTGGAACAGCCTGCCGGGCATGATGCTCGGCCTGGCACGCCAATGGCCGGAACGGCCGATGCTGCGCTTCTGGCGCGGCGGCGGCTGGCAGCGGATGAGCTGGGCGGAATACGCCATGGCCGTTGCCTCCGTCGCGGCCGGCCTGCGCCAGAAGGGCGTCTGCCCGGGTGACCGGGTGCTGCTGGTCTCGGAGAACCGCCCGGAATTCCTCATCGCCGACACCGCCATCATGGCCATCGGCGCCGTCTCGGTCCCCACCTACACCACCAACACCAAGGCGGACCACGCGCATATCCTGAAGGATTCCGGGGCGCGGGCGGCCATCGTCTCCTCCGCCAAGCTGGCGCGCACCCTGGCGGAGGCCGCCGGACTGGGCGGGCTGGACCTGCTGGTGGCGATGGAGGAGGCCGAGGATACCGTGCCCTGGGCCGAGCTGGCGGCGACGCCGCCGGACCTGGCGATGCTGGTGGCGGAGGTGGAGCACATCCCGCCCGGCCGCCTGGCCTGCCTGATCTATACCTCCGGCACCGGGGGCGCGCCGAAGGGCGTGATGCTGCCGCACCGGGCGATGCTGGCCAACCGGCATGGCGTCTCGGACTTCATCCACGCGCTGAAGCTGCCGCAGGATGCCTGCTACCTCTCCTTCCTGCCGCTCTCCCACGCCTATGAGCATACGGTCGGCGGCTTCCTGCTGCCGTCCTTCGGCATCGAGGTGGTGTACAGCCGCGGCGCCGAGAAGCTGGCGGCCGAGTTGCAGCAGGTCAGTCCCGCCGTCGTTACCTCCGTGCCCCGACTGTTCGAGGTACTGCGCGCCCGCATCCTGGCCGGGCTGGAGAAGGACTCCCCCTTCAAGCGCCGGCTGTTCGACAAGGCGGTCAGCCTTGGCCTGCGCAAGCAGGACGGCCCGCCGCTGCGGCTGTGGGAACAGGTGCAGGACGCGGTGCTGGACCGCCTGGTGCGGGACAAGGTGCGGGCCCGCTTCGGCGGCAAGCTGCGCGCCTTCGTCTCCGGCGGGGCGCGGCTGGACCCGGGGCTGTCCGGCTTCTTCATCGCCCTCGGCATCCCGCTGATCCAGGGCTATGGGCAGACCGAGGCCGGGCCGGTCATCAGCGTCAACGTGCCGTGGGACAACCGCCGCCATACGGTCGGCCGCGTGCTGGAAGGCGTGGAGGCGACGATCGCCGCGGATGGCGAGGTGCTGGTGCGCGGCCCGCTGGTGATGGACGGCTACTGGAACAACCCGGACGCCACCGCCGGCGCGCTGATCGACCGCCAGGATGGCGGCGCGCCCTGGCTGCATACCGGCGACGTGGGCGAGATCACGCAAGGCTACCTGCGCATCACCGACCGCAAGCGGGACATCATCAAGACCCTGGGCGGCGACATGGTCAGCCCCGCCAAGCTGGAAGGGATGCTGATGGCCGAGCCGGAGATCACCCAGGCGGTGGTGGCCGGCGATGGCCGCCCCGGCATCGCCGCCCTGGTGGTGGCGGCCGAGGGGCAGGAGGAAAACGTGGCGAAGGCGGTGGCCCGGGTGAACGGCCGCCTCTCCTCCATCGAGCGTATCCGCCACACGCTGACGCTGCCGCCCTTCACGCTGGAGGACGGGTTGCTGACGCCGACGATGAAGATCAAGCGCAAGGCGGTGCTGCAGGTGCATGCGGCGGCGCTCGACCGGATCTACGGCTGATGCGGCTGCATCTGACGGGTGCCTCCGGCACCGGCACCAGCACGCTGGGTGCCGCCCTGGCCACGCGGCTGGGCTGCCCCTGCGTGGACAGCGACGACGCATTGTGGGAGCGGACGGACCCGCCCTTCACCCGGCTGCGTCCCGTCGCTGACCGGCTGGCCTGGCTGCAGGCCGCCCTGCCGGAAGGCGGTGCGGCGGATCGCTGGGTGGTGGCGGGCTCCATGGTCGGGTGGGGCGACCAGTTGCTGCCGAGCCTGAACCTGGTGGTGTATCTGAGCCTGGAGGCCGGGTCCCGCATGGAGCGCCTGCGGGCGCGGGAGGCGGCGCGCTACGGTGCCCGCATCACGCGCGGTGGCGACATGGCAGCCAACAGCGCCGCCTTCCTGGCCTGGGCCGCCGCTTACGACACCGCCGGGCCGAAGCAGCGCAGCCGCAGCCTGCACGAAGCCTGGCTGCGGGACCTGCCCTGCCCCGTGCTGCGGCTGGATTCGGCCGCGCCGGTCGACGAGTTGGCCGACGCGGTCATGGCGCATCCGGCCATTGGGCAGAGCCCGGGATTGTTGTTCCGATAACGAACTGTTTGGCGGTAGAACGGCGTTCGGGAAGCCCCCGACACGCCAGGAGGATGCCGCCATGCCCTCGCCGGGTGAGATACTACGCCTGTGGTACGAAGAGGTCTGGAACCAGCGAGACGCCGAGAAGGTCCCGCGCTACCTAGCGCCGGACGGCATCATCCACGCCCTGGATGTCGCCGGCGATGGCGCGCAGGGCGCGGAGGCGTTCCTGGCGTTCCAGCACCAACTGCTGCAGAGCTTCCCGGACCTGCGTTTCACCGTGCATGACGTGGTGGAGAATGGCGACTGGGCGGCGGGCCGCTGGTCGGCCGAGGCGACGCATAGCGGCGACGGCTTCGGGGTGAGCGCGACGGGGGAGCCGGTCAAGTTCACCGGCATGTCGATGGTCCGCGCGTCCGGTGGACAGATCGTCGAGGCCTGGAACGAATGGGACCGGATCAGGCTGGCAACCACCTGCCGGATGGTGATGCCCGCATCCGGGTAAGGCCGCGATGGCTTAGGGCGGAATCACCGAAAGCCTGAATCACGCGACCAGACACAGTCAGAGCATGGTGTGTGAACGACTATGAGCGCGTCAAGCTCCGGCGCGCGTTGGCCTCAGCGTCGTCCTGGAAAGGCAGCAAAAGATCAGGCCGCGCCGCGGAACTCCGCGGCACGGCCCGCGCATCACATGCCGAGGGCGCGGCGGTACAGGTCCAGCAGGGTTTCCTGCTCTTCCACATCCGCCGGCTCCTGCTTGCGGATGCGGATGATCTGGCGGATCACCTTCACCTCGAAGCCTGCCGACTTCGCCTCGGAGAAGATATCCTTGATGTCGTCGGCCAGCGCCTTGCGCTCTTCCTCCAGCCGCTCCACCCGCTCGATGATCGAGCGCAGGCGGTCGACGGCAATGCCGCCTACTTCGCTTTCGGGGTCGGCGGCCTGGCGGTCGCGGCTGGCCTTCGCGTCCTGTTCGTCGAAATCGCTCATCAAGGGTCTCCGGACAGTGCAGCGAACGAGGCCGGCGCCATCGCGGGCGCCGGGGCGCGCGGTATAGCTTGGCGGAGGGAGGGGGGCAAACCCTCCCTTCCCTCGTTACGCGGCTGATCCTTGCAAGCCTGGGCTCGAATGTCCGGGCCCGGCATGCCCGGCGGCGCTCAGTGGCCCGGGTTGCTGGCGGCCAGCTTCGCCTTCTGCTCCGGCGTCGCCTCGATCTGGTGCTTGGCCTGCCACTCCTTATAGGGCATGCCGTAGACGATCTCCCGCGCCTCGGGGTCGGTCAGCGGGATGCCCTGGCCTTCCGCCGCCTCGCGGTACCAGCGGCTGAGGCAGTTGCGGCAGAAGCCGGCCAGATTCATCAGGTCGATATTCTGCACGTCCGACCGCTCGCGCAAATGCTCCACCAGCCGGCGGAACGCGGCGGCCTCAAGCTCGGTACGGGTGGTCTCGATATCGCTGGTCATGGGCGGTGGCCCTCCTGTTCCCCGCACAGGTGGGGCAGGAGGGCGGTCCGGTTCAAGTCTTGCGCTGCCGCGCCCTGGTCCCGAAGCGCAGGCGTTCAGGCGTTGCCGGCCAGGTAATCCATTGCCGCCTGCACGCCGCCGGCCTTGTGGGGTACCCCGGCCAGGCGCAGGCCCATCTCGACCCCCGTCAACGTGCCCAGCACCTGCAGGTCGCCGATATCGCCCAGGTGGCCGATGCGGAACACGCGGTCGTTCAACCGGCCGAGGCCGTTGCCCAGGCTCATGTTGAAGCGCTCCAGGATGGTGGCGCGCAGCGCGTTGGCGGAGTGGCCCTCGGGCAGGCGCACGGCCGTCAGCACCGGGGAAAGGTGGCGCGGGTCCTCGCACTGCACCTCCAGCCCCCAGGCGCGCACGGCGCGGCGGGTGGCCTCGCCATGGCGTTCATGGCGGGCGAAGACATTCTCCAGCCCCTCGGCGTAGAGCAGGTCCAGCGCCGTATCCAGCGCGTAGAGCATGTTGGTGGCCGGGGTGTAGGGGAAGTAGCCGGTGGCATTGCTGGCCAGCATCGGCTTCCAGTCCCAGAAGCTGCGCGGCAGCTTTGCCGTCTCGCTGGCCTTCAGCGCCTTCTCCGACACCGCGTTGAAGGAGAGGCCCGGCGGCAGCATCAGCCCCTTCTGGGAGCCGGAAACCGTCACGTCCACCCGCCACTCGTCATGCTTGTATTCGACCGAGCCGAGGGAGGAGATGGTGTCCACCAGCAGCAGCGCCGGGTGCCTGGCGGCGTCCATGGCCGCGCGCACCTCATCGATCCGGCTGGTGGCGCCGGTGCTGGTCTCGTTATGTACCACCGCCACCGCCTTGATGGTGTGGGCGGTGTCGGCGCGCAGCCGCTCGCCGATCGCGTCCACATCGGCGCCGCGGCGCCAGTCGGTCTCGATGAAGACGGGCTTCACGCCCAGGCGCTCCGCCATCTCCCGCCACAGGCTGGCGAACTGGCCGGTCTCGCACATCAGCACCGTGTCGCCAGGAGAGAGGGTGTTGACCAGGGCCGCTTCCCACGCACCGGTGCCGGAAGCCGGATAGATGATCACCGGGCCCTTGGTGCCGAAGACCGGCTTCACCTTCTCCAGCAACTGCTTGCCGAACAGGCCGAAATCCGGGCCACGATGGTCCATGGTCGGATTGTCCATCGCCCGCAGCACCTTGTCCGGCACGTTGGACGGGCCGGGGATCTGCAGGAAATGCCGCCCGGCGACGGGCTTGGACTGGAAATAGGCCATGGTGATCGTTCTCCCTGGCCGACAGCCCTACCCGCCATCCATCGCATCCGCCAATGAGTTCGGCTTGTCGGATTGATGAGTATTATAGATCGGACAGCGGCAGGGCGCCCGGCTAGGCTGGCCGGCAAGAAGGAAGCTCCATGAACGCCATCACCACCTCCAAGGTCCGGCCGGGCGACCCTGGCCTGGCCGCCAAGCTGAAGCGCAACACCCAGGGTGAGGTGCGCTTCGCCCCGGCTGATCGCGGCCGCTACGCCACCGATGCCAGCATCTATCAGGTGGAACCCATCGGCGTGCTGGTGCCGCGGACGATGGAGGATGTGGAAGCGGCGGTGGCCCTGTGCCGGGAGGAAGGCGTGCCGGTGCTGCCACGCGGCGGCGGCACCAGCCAGTGCGGCCAGACCGTCAACCGCGCCCTGGTGATCGACTGCACCAAGCACCTGCGCAACGTGCTGTCGGTGGATACGGCGGCAGGGGTGGCGAAGGTGCAGCCGGGCATCGCCCTCGGCGCGCTGAACGATGCGCTGAAGCAGGACAAGCTCTTCTTCCCGGTGGACCCCTCCACCTGGGCGCGCTGCACCATCGGCGGCATGGCGGGCAACAATTCCTGCGGCAGCAAGTCCATCCGCTACGGGCTGATGGCGGACAACGTGCTGGCCATCGACGCGCTGCTGCCCAGCGGCACCCGCTTCACCTTCGGCGAGGTGGCGGACAATCTGGGCGCCGACATCCCGGCCGAGGTGGCGGCCCTCATCCAGTCCCTGCGCGGCATCGGGGCGCGGGAGGCGGAGGAGATCGCCGCGCGCTTCCCTCGCCAGCTCCGCCGCGTCGGCGGCTATAATATCGAGGCATTGACCCCCGCCGCGCGGGCGGAAGGACGCGGCAACCTGGCGCGGCTGCTGGTGGGCAGCGAGGGCACGCTGGCCTTCTCCCAGTCGCTCGACCTGAAGCTATGGCCGATCAAGCCGCGCAAGGTGCTGGGCATCTGCCAGTTCCCCACCTTCCGCGCCGCCATGGCCGCCAGCCAGCACCTGGTGACGCTGAACCCCGAGGCGGTCGAACTGGTGGACCGCACCATGATCGACCTCGGCCGCTCTATCCCCATCTACCGCGCCACCATCGACGCCATCGTGCGCGGGGAGCCGGACAGCCTGCTGATCGTCGAGTTCCACGGGCATGACGACACGGCGCTGCTGCGGGACCTCGACCGGCTTGAGGAGATGATGGGCGACCTCGGCTACCCGGACGCGGTGGTGCGGGTGACGGACAGCGCCTTCCAGGCCCAGGTCGCCTCGGTGCGCGAGGCCGGGCTGAACATCATGATGTCGATGAAGGGGGACGGGAAGCCGGTCTCCTTCATCGAGGATACCGCCGTCGACCTGCCCGACCTCGCCGACTACACCGAGCGGCTGAACGAGGTGTTCGAGCGGCACGGCACCAAGGGCACCTGGTACGCCCATGCCAGCGTCGGCTGCCTGCATGTCCGCCCGGTGCTGAACATGAAGCAGGGCGAGGACGTGGCGAAGATGCGCGTCATCGCCGAGGAATGCTTTGCCCTGGTGCGCGAATACAAGGGCAGCCATTCGGGCGAGCATGGCGACGGCATCGTCCGCTCCGAATTCCATGAGAGCATGTTCGGCGCCCGCATCGTCCGGGCGTTCGAGGCGGTGAAGGACGCCTTCGACCCCACCGGACTGCTGAACCCCGGCCGCGTGGTGCGGGCGCCGCGCATGGATGACCGGACGCTGTTCCGCTATCCGCCGGGATATGCGGCGGACCCTGGCGTGAAGCCGGCGCTGGACTGGTCCGCCTGGCCCGGCCCGCAGGGTGGTTTCCTCGGCGCGGTGGAGATGTGCAACAACAATGGCACCTGCCGGAAATTCGATGCCGACGTGATGTGCCCCTCCTTCCGCGCCACGCGGGACGAGCAGCACCTGACGCGCGGCCGCGCCAACACGCTGCGCCTGGCCCTGACCGGCCAGCTGGGGCCGGACGCGCTGGCGGGGGACGAGGTGGCGGAGGCGATGTCCCTCTGCGTGTCCTGCAAGGCGTGCAAGCGGGAGTGCCCCACCGGCGTCGACATGGCGAAGATGAAGATCGAGGCGCAGCACGCCCGCGCGCAGCGCCATGGCATCAAGCTGAAGGACCGCATCATCGCCGGCCTGCCGCGCTGGGCGCCCTGGGCCGCCAAGGTGCCTGCGCTGGCCAATCTGCGGGAAAGCCTGCCCGGTCTCGCCGCGCTGGGGGAGAAGTTGCTCGGCATCTCCGCCCGCCGCCCCCTGCCCCGCTTCCGCGGCGATGCCTTCCGCGATGCCGAGGCACACCGGGACGGCGTGGGCCAGGAGGTGCTGCTCTTCGCCGACACCTTCAACCGTTATTATGAGCCGGAGAATCTGCGGGACGCGGTGACGGTGCTGGGCGCCGCCGGCTTCCGCGTGCGGCCGGCCGTGGCGGCGGACGGCAAGCCGCTGTGCTGCGGCCGCACCTACCTGGCCGCCGGTATGGTGGACCGCGCGCGGGCCGAGGCGCGCCGGACGCTGGAAGCCCTCTCCGCCAGCGATGCGCCGGTGATCGGCCTGGAACCCTCCTGCCTGACCACGTTGCGGGACGAGTTCATCTCCCTGCTACCGGGCGAGGCGGCGGAAAGGCTGGCGGCACGGGCCCACCTGGCCACCGAGTTCCTGGCGAAGCAGAAGGTGGCGCTGCCGTTGCAGGACATCGGCACCGCGCAGGCGCATATCCATGGCCACTGCCACCAGAAATCCTTCGGCGCCTTCGCGCCCGCCGTGCAGACGTTGCGGAAGATCCCGGGGCTGGAGGTAAAGCCCATCGCGTCCTCCTGCTGCGGCATGGCCGGCGCTTTCGGCTATGACGCCCGCAACATCGAGGTGAGCCACGCCATGGCCGAACTATCCCTGCTGCCCGCCATCCGCGCCACCGCGGCGGAGGATGCCATCGTTGCCGACGGCACCTCCTGCCGCCACCAGATCCGCGACCTGTCGGGGCGGGAGGCGGTGCACTCCATCCGCCTGCTGGCCCGCGCGGTGACCGGGGCGCCGCGCGCATGAGCGGCGCGCGCGACATCCTGAACTTCTGGTTCGCGGATGGGCCGGACAGTTTCCGCCCCGCCTGGTTCCAGCGCGATGATGCCTTCGACGCCGAGATCCGCCAGCGCTTCGGAACCCTGGTGCTCCCGGCGCGGCAGGGTGAGCTGGATTCCTGGGCGGACACCGCCGAGGGCGCGCTGGCCCTGGTGTTGGTGCTGGACCAGTTCCCGCGCAACCTGTTCCGCGGCACGCCCGAGGCCTTCGCGTCCGATGAGCATGCGCGGAAGGTGGCCCGGCAGGCCGTGCTGCAGCGGCGGCATGACCTGGCGACCGGGCCGGTGGCACGCAGTTTCTTCTACCTGCCCTTCGAGCATGGCGAAGCGCTGGCCGACCAGGACCTCTCCGTCGCGCTGTTCGAAGGGTTGCGTGACCATACGCCGAGCCGCGCGCCGGGCGGCGTCATCGATTACGCGTGGCGTCACCGGCAGGTGATTTCCCGCTTCGGCCGGTTCCCCCACCGCAACCAGACCCTGCGCCGCAGCAATACGCCGGCCGAGGAGACTTATTTATCACAGCCCGGAAGTGGCTTCTGAGGCCGGTTTCCGGCTGGCAGAAGCTCGGGTTCCGCTGATCACGCGGATGTCAGCGGAACCGTTTCGGCGGCGGCGTGGCGCCGGGGCGGTGGAAATGCTCTTAAGCCCGTTGTGTGGCGTTGACTGTGATCGAACCCAGCCAGGGGTGGGGCCTGTTAACCTACTGAAAACTAACCGGCTCTATTCATGATCGTGGCCTTTTTGCCACACCGATCTTCATTCAATCGAAATAAAGCAACTGGCGCATGCAACCCGGGTTCTTTCTTCGCCCGCACACTGGGTTGCTGAGGAAAAAAAATATGAAGTTCCGTCATCTGCTGCTCGCAGCAACCGCCGTCGTCGCCCTGCCCGGTATGGCGATGGCTCAGTCTTCCTGGCTGCCGACGGCCGCCGCCCAGCCCATCCAGGGCGTGTACCTGGGCGCCGGCGCTGGCTGGAACCACTACGGCAAGAACAACCTGACCGCGCAGGGCGGCAATGCCGCCTACTTCGACGCGACCGGCGCCAGCCGCCAGGGCAACGCGAACTTCGACGAAGGCTTCGTCGGCGTTCTCTCCGTTGGCTATGGCTTCGGCAACGGCTTCCGCGCTGAGGTCGAGGGCAGCTACCGTTACAACGACCTGAACCACATGGGTGGCTTCCCGGGTCGTCGCGCCGGCAGCACGACCTCCAGCTCCTTCAGCAACTTCAGCGGCGAAGTGGCGCAGTACGGCGTCATGGCGAACGTGTTCTATGACTTCCAGCTGCCGCAGTGGTTCCCGACCATGCCGGTCGCCGTTGTCCCGTACATCGGTGGTGGCGTCGGTTACCTCTGGACCGACATGGACGTTAAGGGCAACCGCTCCGTCCCCGGCGGCAACCGCGTGAACATCGACGACACCGTCGGCCAGTTCGCCTACCAGGGCATCGCCGGTCTGGCCTTCCCGATCACCTCGGTGCCGGGCCTGTCCATCACCGCCGAGTACCGTTACACGGGCACCCTGCAGGCTGACTTCGGCGGCCGCGTGACGACCCCGGCCGGTGCGAACGTGAGCCGTGGCGACTTCCAGATCGACCAGGCGCACAACCACTCCGCCCTGATCGGTGTCCGCTACGCCCTGTACACCCCGCCGGCGCCGGCGCCGGTCGTGCCCGTGGCTCCGGCTCCCGCCGCCGCCCCGGCCCCGACCCGCACCTACCTGGTGTTCTTCGACTTCGACCGCGCCGACCTGACGGACCGCGCCCGCCAGATCATCGCCGAAGCCGCCCAGAACGCTGGCCGCGTGCAGACGACGCGCATCGAAGTGGCCGGCCACGCCGACCGCTCGGGCTCGCCGCAGTACAACCAGCGCCTGTCCCAGCGCCGCGCGGACGCCGTTGCGTCCGAGCTGGCCCGCCTGGGCGTCGCCCGCTCCAACATCTCCGTCCAGGCGTTCGGCGAGAGCCGCCCGCTGGTCCCGACGGCCGATGGTGTGCGCGAGCCGCAGAACCGCCGCGTCGAAATCGTCCTGCGCTAATCCTCGCGGGCCGATACTACGGGGGAAAGGCCAGTCCTTTCCCCCGGCAGATCGATCCATCGGAGCCGGTTGGCCCGATGACTGGGGCGCCTCACGGCGCCCCTTTTTTATGCGCTGCCGGCCAGCGATGTTGCATCGCACAATAAGTCTGGATTACTGTCCTTCCAGGGATGACAAGCCACGCGGCCCTCGACTCTGGAGGGTTCCATGCAACGCAGACAGTTACTTCAATGGGGCGCGGGCCTGCTGGCCACGCCCGCCCTGCTCACCCCCCGTGCCGCCCGGGCCATGGAGCCCGTCGATGTCGAGCTGGTGCTGGCCGTCGATGTCAGCCGCTCCGTCGACCAGGAAGAGCAGGAAATGCAGTTCCGCGGTTACGCCAATGCGTTCCGCGACCCGCGCCTGGCGGATGGCATCGCGCGCGGAGCCATCGGCGCCATCGCCGTGTCCTTCTTCACCTGGTCGGACTGGGACATGCAGAAGCTGCTGGTGCCCTGGACACGCATCGACAGCCGCGCCGCCGCCGCCGGCTTCGCCGAGGTGCTGGATGCCGCGCCGCGCGAGACCTTCCTCTACACCTCCATCTCCGGCGCCATCGACTACGCGTCCACCCTGTTCGGCCAGGGATTCGAGGGTACGCGGCAGGTGGTCGACATCTCCGGCGACGGGGTGAACAACTCCGGCCGCCCGCTGGCGACGGCGCGGGCGGAGGCGCTGGCCAAGGGCGTCATCCTGAATGGCCTGGCCGTGCTGGACCGCACGCCGACGCCGCCGCAGCTCATCGGCATTCAGCGGCCGCTGGACGAATACTACCAGGACGAGGTCATCGGCGGCCCCGGCAGCTTCCTGATGGTGGCGGAGGGTTTCACCGCCTTCGAAAGCGCCGTCCGCCGCAAGATCATCCGCGAGATCGCCTTCCATGCCCCCGGGCCACGGGTGGAACGCGCCTTCGCCTGAGCCCCGGGCGGAGCAATGCATCCGGCGCAAGGCTGGGCGGCCTTGGCATCGGGCGGTGACAGGGGGCAAGGTCCTGGCGATGCCCGGTTTCCGGGCGCGGGCGGCAGGAGTCGGGCGGTTCCGGCCGTAGCCGCTGTTTCGCCCGGCCAAGGGATCGCCAATGCAAGACCAGACGGATGGCCTGCCGCCACCGCAACGCTATTGGGCGATGGCCGCCATCGCGGTCTCCATCGCCCTGGCGGTGATGGACAGTTCCATCGCCAATGTCGCCCTGCCCGTCATTGCGCGGGACCTGGATGTGCCGCCGGCGGATGTCATCCTCGTCGTCAATGCCTACCAGATCGCCACCATCCTCTCCCTGCTCCCCTTCTCCTCGCTCGGGGAAAAGGTGGGGCATGAGCGCGTCTACCGCGTCGGGCTGGTGGTGTTCACGGCGGCGTCCGTGGCCTGTGCGCTGGCCAATTCGCTGGAAGCGCTGATCGTCGCCCGGACCATCCAGGGCTTCGGGGCCGCCGGGTTGATGAGCGTGAACACGGCCCTGCTGCGCTACATCTATCCGCAGAAGGAGCTGGGCAAGGGCGTCGGCGTCAACGCGCTGATCGTCGCCTCCGCCTCCGTCGCCGGGCCCACGGTGGGCGCCTCCATCCTCAGCATCGCGCACTGGCCGTGGATCTTCGCGGTGAACCTGCCGCTCGGGCTGCTGGCGCTGGTGCTGACGCGCTTCCTGCCGCGCACCCACCGCAGCGGCCGCCGCTTCGATACCGCCAGCGCGCTGCTCAGCGCCGCCACCTTCGGTACGCTGACGGTGGGGGTGGAACAGGCGACGCGCGGCCAGTCCTGGTGGATCGTCGGCCTGTTCGCACTGGCCTTCATCGGCTTCGGCACGGCGCTGGTGCGGCGGCAGGCAGGCCGGCCGGCGCCGCTGCTGCCGGTGGACCTGCTGGGCATCCCCATCTTCGCGTTGTCCATCGCCGTCTCCATCGGCTCCTTCACCGCGCAGATGCTGGCTTTCGTCTCCATGCCCTTCCTGTTCCAGCACAGCTTCGGGCTGACGGCGGTGCAGACCGGGCTGGTCATCACGCCCTGGCCGCTGATCATCATCCTCGTCGCCCCGGTGGCCGGCCGAATGTCGGACCGTATCTCGCCCGGCCTCTTGGGCGGCATCGGGCTGCTGGTCATGGCGGTGGGGCTTTTCCTGCTGGTGCTGCTGCCGGATGCACCGCACCCGGTCGATATCGGCTGGCGCGTCGGGCTGTGCGGCCTGGGCTTCGGCCTGTTCCAGAGCCCGAACAACCGCGTGCTGCTCGCCGCCGCCCCGCGCGAGCGCAGCGGCGGTGCCAGCGGCATGCTCTCCACCGCCCGGCTGCTAGGGCAAACCATCGGCGCCGCCCTGGCCGGGTTGGCGCTTGGCCCTGTCATCGGCAGCCAGAACGGGGCAATCTGGGCGCTGGGTGCGGCGGCCATCATCGCCGGCACCTCGGCGCTGATCAGCTTCAGCCGCCTTGCCGCGCAGAAGCGGGTATAGGGCGGGTGCGTGGTATGTCCGGCGCAGGCGCCGGCACCCTGCATCGTATTGCCTGAAGCAGACCAAAGCGTGCCGTGTGGACGCGCGGCACGCGCTACCGGGGGACCCCGTGCCCCCTCCTGCCCGCCTGGAGCGTGACCTGTTCATAGGCATTCACAGACCCCGCCCCAGGCCCTTACTTGATGGCGTGATTCAGGCCTGCGGTGATCCCACCGCAGGCGACCACGCTCCAGCGCGAACCGGACCTGCATGACCGCCCCCAGCAACAGCGACCTTTCGGCCGAGATCCTCCGCCGTGCCACCGAAGCCGGCACCGGCAAGTCCATCTGCCCCAGCGAAGTGGCCCGCGCCCTGGCCCCCGTCGCCGCCAACCCTGGCGAGGAAGCCCCCTGGCGCGGCCTGATGACGCGCGTGCGCAAGGTGGCGATGGCGTTGCAGGAGGAAGGCCGCATCGACATCCTGCGCAAGGGCAAGCCCGTGCCGGCCGAAGAGGTGCGCGGCGTCATCCGCCTGCGTATCCGCGAGACGGAATGAGCCACCGATGAGGCGGGTGCCTTCCATCGCCGGCGCCTCCCTCCACCCGGCTCTCTGCCCGAACCGTGCCGCCTGCCCCTGGCGGCCCGGCCAACCGGCATGGCTGGGAACCCCTTCCATCACACAGCGTCCTTCAACCCGGAAAGCGTGATCGCATGCGCGGCTTCCTGCCCTTCCTGCGCGATGCCTGGGCCCTGGCCCGACCCTATTGGAGCAGCGAGGAGAAGTGGAAGGCGCGCGGTCTACTCGCCGTCATCATCATCCTCAACCTCTCCCTGGTCGGCATGAACGTGCTGCTGACCTACTGGCAGGCGGCGTTCTACGACGCCATGCAGACCAAGGATGCCGCGGCCTTCACCAGCCTGCTGCTGCTGGGCCACCGGTCGGAGGAAGGCAACTACCTGCCCGGCTTCTCCATCGTCGCCGCGTTGTTCATCGTGGTCGCGGTGTACCAGCTCTACCTGAACCAGGCGTTGCAGATCCGCTGGCGGCGCTGGCTGGTCAACCACATGCTGCATGACTGGCTGGGCCGGCATGCCTATTACCGCATGTCCCTGGTGCAGGCCGGCGCCGACAACCCGGACCAGCGCATCGCCGACGACACCAGGCTGTACGTGGACAGCACGCTGAACCTCGGCCTGGGGCTGATGAACGCGGTCGTCACGCTGGTGTCCTTCATCGTGGTGCTGTGGGGCCTCTCCGGCGCCATGCAGGTCTTCGGCATCACCATCCCCGGCTACCTGGTCTGGATCGCGCTGATCTACTCGGTGGTCGGCACCTGGCTGGCGCATCTGATCGGCCGCAAGCTGATCAAGCTGAACTTCAACCAGCAGCGGGTGGAGGCGGATTTCCGCTTCTCCCTGGTGCGGGTGCGGGAGAACGTGGAAGGCATCGCCCTGCATGGTGGCGAGCCGCAGGAGGAAACCGGCCTCCGCTCCCGCTTCGGCGCGGTGATGGACAATTGGTGGGCCATCATGCGCGCCACCAAGCAGTTGACCTTCTTCACCGCCGGCTTCGGCCAGGTGGCCAGCATCTTCCCCTTCATCGTGGCCGCCCCGGCCTATTTCGCCGGCCGCATCCCGCTGGGCGCCCTGGTGCAGACCAGCACCGCCTTCGGCTCCGTGCAGGCCTCGATGTCCTGGATCGTCAGCAACTACGATGCCATCGCCGCCTGGCGCGCCACGGTGGAACGCCTAACGGGCTTCCATCACGCGGTGGAAGCCGCGCACGCGGCGGCGCAGGAGGGCCCGTCCGTCACCACCGGCAGCGGCGGCGCGCTGACGGCCGAAGGGCTGCGGCTTGTGCTGCCCCAGGGACGCGTGCTGACCGAGGATGCCGCCCTACGCGTGGAACCCGGGGAGGCCGTGCTGGTCACCGGCGCCTCCGGCAGCGGCAAGTCCACCCTGTTCCGCGCCCTGGCCGGCATCTGGCCCTTCGGCTCCGGTCGTATCTCGCGGCCGGAGGGCGAGGCGCTGTTCCTGCCGCAGCGGCCCTACATGCCATTGGGCAGTTTGCGGCGCGCCGTCTGCTACCCGCACGACCCGGCGCAATACAGCGACGCCGAGATCAGCGGCGCGCTGGAGAAGGCCGGCCTCGGCGCCCTGGCCACGCGGCTGGACGAGGAAGGCAGCTGGGAGCGCAGCCTCTCGGGCGGCGAGCAGCAGCGGCTGGCCGTGGCCCGCGCGCTACTGGTGAAGCCGAAATGGCTGTTCCTGGACGAAGCCACCGCCAGCCTGGATACCGAGGCCGAGCGGCAGCTTTACACCCTGCTCCGGGCGGAGTTGCCTGGAACCGCCATCCTCTCGATCGCCCACCGCCCCGCGGTGGCCGCTTTCCATGACCGGGTGCTGCGTCTGGCCGATGGCCGGCTCAACCCGGTGAACCCGCAGGAGACACCCGCGTGAGCGCCATTCCCGCCCCCCGCTTCGACCACGTCGTCATCTATGTGGAAGACCAGTTGGACGCCGCCGCCGAGACCTACGCCAAGCTGGGCTTCCAGCTGACCGAGCGTGGCCACCACACCATGGGCAGCAGCAACAACCTGGCCATCTTCGGCACGGACTACATGGAGCTGCTGGGCTACGAGCCCGCCAATGCCGCCAAGGCGGCCGGGCTGTGGCAGATGCCGGTGGGCCTGGGCGGGCTGGTGTTCAAGCCGGGCCCCGATGCCGGCTTCCGGGACGCCCTCATCGAGCGCGGCGTGCCGGCCCAGCCGTCCCGCGAGTTCAGCCGTCCGGTGGACGTGCCTGAAGGCCAGCGCGATGCCGCCTTCCGCGTGACGCACCTGGACGATTCCATCGCCTTCAATGGCCGCGTCTTCTTCTGCCACCACTTCACGCCGGAACTGGTGTGGCGGAAGGAGTGGCAGGACCAGCCGAACGGCGTGACCTCCATCGCCGAGTTCGTCGTCGTCTCCGGCGACCCGGAGAAGTCCGCGGCCCCCTACCGCCGCCTCTATGGCGACGCGGCGTTCGAAAGCTTGCCCGGCGGCGTGGCGCTGAATGCCGGCCAGGGCCGCCTGCTGATCCTGAAGCCGGACGCCGCCCGCCAGCACCTGGGCGATGCCCTTCCCGCCCTGCCGGCCGATGGCGCCGAGAAGATGGTCGGGCTGGTGCTGCGGACCAGCTCCCTGGCCAAGGCCAGGGCGGCGCTGGAAGAGGGCAAGGTGCCGTTCAAGGCCGAGGGCAACCGCCTGCTGGTGGCGGCGCCGGAGACGTTCGGCCTGGCGCTCGGCTTCGTCGAGTAAGGGTCGGGGCCTGCCCAGACAGGTTGTCGCGAGAAGGCCGGGGACATTCCCCGGCCTTTTCCGTCTCTCCCGCCAGCCAATCCGTTCTAGCCTGAACCCTCCAAAGACGCCCGCGAGCCAGGGCGCGGAGACGGGAGGAGCCTCAGGATGCGGAAAATCGTCGCGGGTGCGTTCGTCAGCCTGGATGGCGTCATGCAGGCGCCGGGCGGACCGCCGGAGGACCCGACAGGCGGCTTCGCCCATGGCGGCTGGACCGTGCCCTATTGGGACGAGGCCATGGGCGCCTTCATGGGTGCCATCTTCTCCCAGCCCTTCGACCTGCTGCTGGGCCGCAAGACCTACGAAATCTTCGCCGCCCACTGGCCCTACGTGGGTGAGGACGACCCGACCGGGCCCTTGTTCAACCGCGTGACCAAGTACGTCGCCACGAACGGTAGCGGGCCACTGGACTGGGTGAACTCCGTGGCGCTGCGGGGCGACGTGGTGGCGGAGGTCACCCGGTTGAAGCAGGGCGACGGGCCGATGCTGCTGACCCAGGGCAGCACCGTATTGCTGCGGGCGCTGCTGGAACATGACCTGGTGGACGAGTTCCGGCTGCTGACCTTCCCGGTCATCCTGGGCGCCGGCAAGCGGCTGTTCGGCCCCGGCAGCCACCCGGGGGCGCTGACGCTGGCCAGCCATGCCGTCTCCACCACCGGCGTCATGATGGGCATCTATACGCGGGCGGGCGACGTGGCGACCGGGACGTTCGAACTGCCGGAGCCCTCGGCGGCGGAACTGGCGCGGCGGCAGCGCATGGAACAGGAAGGCTAGGAGGCGACCGGGCCGGTATCCGGCGCGCGCCTTTTGGCAGCCTCGGAGCAAGTCACGCTACGGGCCTCAGGCCTCGGCGAAATAATCCGGGTATTGCTCCCGCACCTGCGGGATGCGGGAGAAGGTGCCGGAGAAATGCTGGCGCAGCGCCTGCTCGGCCGCCGCCACGTCGCCCGCCGCGATGGCGGCGGCGATGCGGGCATGCTCGGCCACCACGGCCTCCATCTTGCCGGGGCTGGGCAGGTTCAGGCGGCGCAGCCGGTCCAGGTGGCCGCTGCGGCTGCGGACCAGCGGCCAGAGCCCGCCGATGCCGGCCGCCTCATACAGCGTGGCGTGGAAGGCGTCGTCGGCCTGGGCGAAACCGTCCTGGCCGATCAGCCCCCGCTGCTCCTCCAGATGCGCGGCGATGCGGGGCGGCAGGCCAGGCGTCGGCATACCGGCCAGCCGGCGCACCATCTCCACTTCCAGCGACAGGCGCAGGAACTGGGCCTGCCGGGCGTGGTCCAGGTCGATATGCGCGACGCGGGTGGAGGCGCTGGGCACCACCATCACCAGCCCTTCGTCCTGCAGGCGGGTCAATGCCTCCCGCACCGGGGTCTGGCTGAGGCCCAGGCGCTCCGCCAGTTGCAGGCGAGAGAGAACGGAACCCGGCGGGAGGGCAAGCGCGATGATGGCCTGGCGCAGCCGCGCGAAGGCGAAATCCCCCGCCGAGGGCCTGCGGCCGAAGGGCGTCAGTCCGTCATCCGCATCCGGGGTCAGGTCGGCATTGGCGTTCATGCCCGCGCAGTCTAGCAGGCAAAAGCGAAATCCGAAATATCGGATGCTTGTCGGACAACTCGCTTAAGGATAAGCATGGGGAAAGAGGCCGCGCCACTTGGCGAGAGCCCAACCCCCAGGAGGAGGCCGGCCATGTCGCTTGCCCTGACGCACCCCCTCGCCGCCCAGCCGGTTCGCACGGCATGAGCGCGTCCCGCCCCCGTATCGTCGTCGCCCGCCGGCTGACCCCGGCCGCCGATGCGCGTGCCCGCAGCGAATTCGACGCGCTAATGACCGACCATGACATGGACGCCGCCGAGACCATCGCGGCCGCGCGTGAGCACAAGGCTGACGCGCTGCTGATCGGCGGTACTTCCCGCCTCGATGCCGCGGCGCTGGCCGGAATGCCGGACCACGTGAAGCTGATCGCCAACAGCAGCGTCGGCTACGACCACATGGATGCGGCCGCCGCCAAGGCGCGCGGCATCCTGGTGACCAACACGCCGGACGTGCTGACCGACTGCACCGCCGACCTGGCCTTCATGCTGCTGCTGGGCGCCGCCCGCCGCGCCTATGAATACGATGCGCTGATGCGCGCCGGCTGGCGCCAGAAGCTGGGTCTGCCGGACATGCTGGGCGTCCGCCCCAGCGGCAAGACGCTGGGCATCGTCGGCATGGGCCGCATCGGCCGCGCCATGGCGGACCGCGCGCGCGGCTTCGGCATGCGCGTCATCTACCACAACCGCAGCCGGCTGAGCCCGGAGCTGGAGAAGGGTGCCGAGTACTTCGCCGACCTGAAGTCCATGCTGCCGCACAGCCAGTTCCTCTCCCTGCACCTGCCGGGCGGCGCCGCCAGCGGCACCGTCATGACGCGCGAGACCTTCGCCCTGCTGCCCAAGGGCGCGGTGTTCGTGAACACGGCACGCGGCTCCGTCGTAGACGAGGACGCGCTGCTGGAGGCGCTGACCAACGGCCATCTCTTCGCCGCCGGCCTCGACGTGTTCCGCAAGGAGCCTGATTTCGACACGCGCTTCGCCGAGCTGAAGAACGTCTTCCTGGCCCCGCACATGGCCAGTGCCACCATCGAAACGCGCGATGCCATGGGCTTCCGCGCGCTGGACAACATCGCGGCCGTCTGTTCCGGCCGTCCCCCCATCGACCCCGTCTGAGCGGAAGCCCCTGCCGTCATGACTGAATCTCCCCTGCCCAAGATCAAGAAGATCGAGGATCTGCGCTCCCGCCGCTGGTTCGGCCCGGCGGATCTGCGCAGCTTCGGCCACCGCTCACGCGCCATGCAGATGGGCTACTCGCCCGAGGAATGGACCGGGCGGCCGATCATCGCCATCGTCAACACCTGGTCCGATCTGCAGCCCTGCCACAGCCACTTCAAGCAGCGCGTGGACGACGTGAAGCGCGGCATCCTGATGGCGGGCGGCTTCCCGGTGGAGCTGCCGGCCATCTCGGTCAGCGAGAGCTTCGTCAAGCCGACCACCATGCTCTACCGCAACATGCTTGCGATGGAGACGGAGGAGCTGTTGCGCAGCCACCCGATCGACGGCGCGGTGCTGATGGGCGGCTGCGACAAGACGACGCCGGCGCTGCTGCTGGGCGCCACCAGCATGAACATCCCCGCCATCTTCCTGCCCGCCGGCCCGATGCTGCGCGGCAACTGGGGCGGCAAGGTGCTCGGCTCCGGCTCGGATTCCTGGAAGTACTGGGATGAGCTGCGCGCCGGCAAGATCACCGACCAGGACTGGCTGGGCGTCGAGGGTGGCATCGCCCGCAGCTACGGCACCTGCATGACCATGGGCACCGCCTCCACCATGACCGCCATCGCGGAAGCGGTAGGCATGGTGCTGCCGGGCGGTTCCTCCGTCCCCGCCGCCGATGCGGGGCATATCCGCCTGGCGTCCGAATCCGGCCGCCGCATCGTGGACATGGTGTGGGAAGACCTGACGCCGCAGAAGATCCAGTCCAAGGCCGCCTTCGGCAACGCCATCGCCGTCGCCATGGCCATGGGCTGCTCCACCAACGCCATCATCCACCTGATCGCCATGGCGCGCCGCGCCGGGCAGGAGATCGGGCTGGAGGATTTCGAGACGTATTCCCGCAAGGTCCCCGTCATCGGCAACGTGCGCCCCTCGGGCAACACCTACCTGATGGAGGACTTCTTCTACGCCGGCGGCATCAAGGGCCTGATGGGCAACATCAAGGAACATCTTGATCTCACCTGCCTCACCGTGTCCGGCCGCACGATCGGCGAGAACATCGAAGGCGCCAAGATCTACAACGACGACGTCATCCGCCCCACCAGCAACCCGATCTATGGCGAGGGCTCGCTGGCCGTGCTGAAGGGCAACCTGGCGCCGGATGGCTGCGTCATCAAGCCGGCGGCGATGGACCAGAAGTTCCTGAAGCATTCAGGCCCCGCCGTGGTGTTCGACGACTACCCCTCCATGAAGAAGGCGGTGGACGACGAGAGCTACCCCTTCACGCCGGACAGCGTTCTGGTGCTGCGCAATGCCGGCCCGCAGGGCGGCCCGGGCATGCCCGAGTGGGGCATGCTGCCGATGCCGAAGAAGCTGCTGAAGGAAGGCTACCGCGACATGCTGCGCATGTCCGATGCCCGCATGTCCGGCACCTCCTACGGCGCCTGCGTGCTGCACGTCTCGCCGGAAGCCTATATCGGTGGCCCGCTGGCACTGCTGAAGACCGGCGATATCGTCGAGGTCGATGTCGATGCCCGCACCATCAACATGGTGGTCAGCGAGGAAGAGCTCGCCAGGCGCAGGGCCGAGTGGCAGGCGCCGCCGGTGCGCTACGAGCGTGGCTATGGCTGGATGTTCACCAAGCACATCCAGCAGGCCAACGAGGGTTGCGACTTCGACTTCCTGAAAACCGAATTCGGCCGCCCGGTCGATGAACCCGTGATCTTCTGAGGCCAGCGATGAGCATGAACCCCGATACCCGCGCCAAGCTGAAGAACGTCAGCACGGCGACGCTGGCCACCGCGCTGTACAAGCGCGGCTTCCGCAACCAGATGATCCAGGGCGTCCGCCCGGTGGGCGACAAGCCGCGCACCGAGAGCATGGTCGGCGAGGCCTTCACGCTGCGCTACATGCCGGCGCGCGAGGACCTGAACCAGCTGACCGTGTTCCGCGACCGTGGCCACCCGCAGCGCAAGGCCGTCGAGGAATGCCCACCCGGCGCCGTGATGGTGATGGACAGCCGCAAGGATGCCCGCGCGGCCTCCGCCGGCGGCATCCTCATCACGCGGCTGATGGTGCGCGGTGCGGCCGGCGTCGTCACCGATGGCGGCTTCCGTGATTCCGCCGAGATCGGCCATCTCGACATGCCGGCCTATCACAGCCGCCCCTCCGCGCCGACCAACCTGACGCTGCACCAGGCGATCGACATCAACGTGCCGATCGGCTGCGGCGACGCGCCGGTGTTCCCGGGCGACGTCATTGTCGGTGACTCGGATGGCGTCATCGTCATCCCCGCGCACCTGGCCGACGAGATCGCGACGGAGGCGGTCGAGATGACCGCGTTCGAGGATTTCGTGACGGAGAAGGTGCAAGGCGGCCAGAGCATCCTCGGCCTCTATCCGCCGACGGATGAGAGCAACCTCGAGACCTTCGCGGCGTGGCGGAAGGAAAAGGGGCGCTAAGACCCCGCGCTGCCACCAGCGAACAACAACCACAGGACCCCGGCCGCCACACACGCGGCGGCCGGGAGCCGGGCGTCCAGGGAAACACAACCATGAATCGTCGTCATCTGCTGCAGGTGGGCGCCCTTGCCGCGCCCGCGCTTCTTCTGGGCCGCGCGGCCCGGGCGGAGGATTGGCCCAACCGCCCCACCACCATGATGGTGCCCTTCGCGCCCGGCGGTTCCTCCGACATCATCGGCCGCGCTATGGCGCTGCGGATGTCCGAAGCCCTGGGCAAGCCCGTGGTGGTGGAGAACCGCCCCGGTGCTACCGGCGAGATCGGTGCCCGCCTGCTGGCCCGCGCCGCGCCGGATGGCTACCTGCTGATGGCGGCGCCGATCAGCACCTTCGCCATCAACAAGGCGCTGCGGCCCAATCTGGGCTACGACCCGGTCGCCGATTTCACCAACCTCACCCAGTCCGTCACCACGCCCAACGTGCTGGTGATCAACCCGAAGGTGCCGGCCAACAATCTGCAGGAACTGATCGCCTGGCTGAAGAAGGATGGCGCCCGCGCCTCCTATTCCAGCAGCGGCGTCGGCTCCTCCGACCACCTGACGATGGAACTGTTCAAGCAGTTGACGGGCACCGAACCGGCGCACGTGCCCTATTCCGGCGGCGGCCCGGCCACGACCGACCTGATCGCCGGCAATGTGCAGATGTCGTCCCAGAACCTGGGCTTCATCACGCCCTTCATCCGCGACAAGCAGGTGAAGGCCATCGCCGTCACGGCCACCGAGCGGCACGCGTTGCTGCCGGATGTACCGACCGCGGTGGAATCCGGCCTGGCCGATTTCGTCGTCTCCTCCTGGCAGGCAGTAGCGGCGCCGCCGAAGATGGCGCCGGCCCTGGTGGAGAAGGTGCACGCCGCCGTCGTCGCCTCCTTGCGGCATCCGGAGACGGTGAAGCAGATGAACGCCAACGGCTTCAGCGTCGTCGCCAGCACGCCGGCGGAGTTCGCCGAATTCCAGCGGAAGGAAATCGCCCGTTGGACCGAGGTGGTCCGCAAGGGGAACATCCGCGCCGAGTAACCGGCGCGGCGGCTTGCTGGGCGCCTTAGGCGGCGTCCAGAAAGCCGATCACCTCGGCGATGCGGCCTTCCTCATCAAGCCGCAGCACGTCGGAGCCTCGGGCCACAGGGGCACCACCCTCCGGCGCCAGCACCCAGCCGAAGCGCAGAAAGGCACCGTGCCCGTCGGGCACGCCACGCAGGCTGAAGCCGTGGCCGGGGAAGCTGGCCCGCGCCGCTTCGATCATCCCGGCGATGCCGTCCCGGCCTTCCGCCTGCATCATGGGGTCGGCATAGCGCGCCTGTTCGGCCCAGTTGCGCTCCATCAGCCGGCGGCGGCTGGCGATGTCGGGCTCGTTCCAGGCGGCCAGATAAGCCTCGGCCAGGGTGTTGCGGTCTTGCATGGCGGCGCTCCTCGGTTGCCGGAGCCATCCTCCGGTGCCGCAGCGATAGGTCTGGCGCCGGCAACGCCGCGATAACCTCGCAGGTCATGGCGGCGGCGCGCCGTCTTGCTAGGATGCGCGGCATGTCGATGACCCCACCACAGCCCACGGCCGGCGGCCTGCTGCGCGAGTGGCGGCTGCGGCGCAAGCGCAGCCAGTTGGACCTGGCGCTGGATGCCGAGATCTCCACCCGGCACCTGAGCTACGTGGAGACCGGCCGCGCCGCCGCCAGCCGGGACATGCTGCTGCGGCTGGCGCAGCATCTGGGCATGCCGCTGCGGCAGCAGAACCGCCTGCTGGTCGCCGGCGGCTTCGCGCCCCGCTATGCAGAGCGCCCGTTGCAGGCGGCCGAGATGCAAGCCGCCCGCAGCGCCGTGGACGCCATCCTGACAGGGCATGAGCCCTTCCCCGCCCTGGCGGTGGATCGGCACTGGACGCTGCTGGCCGCCAATGCCGCCGTGTCGCCACTGCTGCACGGCGTCGCCGCCAGCCTGCTGGCGCCGCCAGTGAACGTGCTGCGCCTCAGCCTGCACCCGGATGGGCTGGCGCATCGCATCGACAACCTGGCGGAATGGCGCGCGCATCTGCTGGAGCGGCTGCAGGGGCAGATTGACCATTCGGGCGACCCGGTGCTGGTGGCGCTGTTGGCCGAGCTGGCGGCCTATCCCCGCCCGGCCGCGCCGCCTCAGCTGCCCGCCACCGATGCCATCGCGGTGAGGCTGCGGCTACGGCTGCCGGGGCAGGCCACGGTGCTGTCCTTCCTCTCCACCACCACGGTATTTGGCACGCCAGTGGATGTCACCCTCTCCGAATTGGCGCTGGAATGCTTCTACCCAGCGGACGAGGCCACCCGCGCCGCGCTGACCCAGGCAAGGGAGATCCAGAGATGAGCGTCGTCTACACCATCGGCTTCCAGGTTCTGCCCGCGCAGCTGGAGCGCTTCCAGGCGTTGCTGAACGGCGTGCTGAATGCGATGCGCCTGGAGGCCACCTTCATTCACGCCGTGCTGCACCGGGACCCTGAGGACCCGTTCCGCTTCATGCTGTACGAGACCTGGGCCGACCATGAGGACGTGCTGGCCGTACAACTGCACCGCCCCTACCGCACCGAATGGCACGCGGCGTTGCCGGAGTTGCTGGCCGGGCCGAGGGAGGTGTCGATGTGGCAGCCGATCCGGGCGGACGGCGCCATCGGGGCGTGAAAAAGGCCGGGGACGTATCGTCCCCGGCCTGTTCCGCCGCGTCGCTCAGTCGAAACTGAGGAAGCCGGGCATGCCGCTGATCGGCGGTGCCGCCCGCAGCTTCGCCAGGTCCGGCACCGGGCGCGCCAGCGTGGCATCGCCGGCCACCGCGGCCTCGATGGCGGCGGCGACGGCCACCACCAGCGCATCCCCGCCGCGTGGGCCGACGATCTGCAGGCCGAAGGGCATGCCCGCCTTGTCCACGCCCAGCGGCAGGCTCAGCGCCGGGTGGCCCGGCAGCGTCACCGCATAGGCGTTGGCCAGCCAGTGGAAGTAGGTGCGCGTCGGCTTGCCGTCGATCTCGGACGGCGCCAGCTCACTCCACGGGCGGGGCGAGAGGGTGATGGCGGGCGCCAGGATGATGTCCGTGCCGCTGGCGAAGAAGGCCTGCCAGCGCTGGTAGATATCCGTCTGCAACACGCTGGCGCGCGCCACGTCGGCGGCCGAGTAGTTCCAGCCCCGCTCCACATCCGCGCGCACGTTGGGGCCGACGCTGTTGGGATCCTTCTTCAGCCGGTCGCTGAAGCCGGCGAGGAAGCTGACGGCGCGCAGCACCTCGAACGCCTCGTCCGAGCCGGTGCAGTCCGGGCTCTTGTCCTCCACCGTGGCGAAGAGCGGGCTGAGCGCGGCGATGCGGGAGGCGAAGACCTCGCGGATATGGTTCTCGGTCGGCGCGAAGCCGAAATCCGGCGTGGCGGCGACGTTGAGGCAGGAGAGGTCGATCGCCTCGTGCCACGCCATGCCGCGCCGCACGTCCATGTCCGGCAGGGTGTAGGACAGCGGGTCCACCCCCTCGTCCCCCGCCATGGCAGAGAGCATCAGCGCCAGATCGCCTACGTTGCGCGCCATCGGGCCCAACACGGACAGGCCGGACCAGCCGAGGCGGCGGCGGCTGTTCGGCACCAGCCCCGGGCTGGGGCGGAAGCCGACGATGCCGTTGAACGCCGCCGGGTTGCGCAGCGAGCCGCCGGTATCGGAGCCCGTCGCCAGCGGCACCATGTTCGTGGCCAGCACGACGCCTGAGCCGCCGGAGGAGCCGGCAGCGGATTTCGTCGGGTCGAACGGATTGCCGGTGGCACCGTAGATGGCGTTGCGGGTGTTGGCGCCGGCACCGAATTCCGGCGTGTTGGTCTTGCCGAAGATGATGCCGCCCGCGTCCCGCAGATCGGCGACGTGGTTGTCGTCCTTCTCCGGGATGTTGTCTTTGTACAGCGGGCTACCGAAGGTGGTGACGAGCCCGGCGGTGGAATCCAGGTCCTTGATGCCGATGGGCAGGCCATGCAGCACGCCCAGCGTGTCGCCGCGCATCACCGCCGCCTCGGCTTCCTTCGCGGCCTTGCGGGCGCCTTGCTCGTCCACCGCCACCATGGCGTTGACGGCGTGGTTCACCTCGCCCACGCGCCGGAGGCAGGATTCCACCAGCTCGACGGGCGAAAGCTTCTTGGTCCCGATCAGCTGGCGCGCCTGGACGGCGGTAAGGTCGCAGGGCTCGGTCATGCAGCGATATCCTTGAAAGTCACGAGATCAGTAACCGAGGGCACAGCCATCCTTGCGCGGGTCGGACCCACCGATCAGCACGCCCCGCTCATGGTCGATCAGGATGGCCTGGCCGCCGCCATGCGGCTTGTCGATCAGCTCCGGCGTGTGGCCAAGGCGGGAGAGCTGGTCGACGACCGAGGACGGGATGCCGCGCTCGATCTGCACCTTGCCGGCGTAGGGGAACAGGCGCGGCAGATCGAGCGCCGCCTGAACGTCCAGCCCGTATTCGAAGTGATTGCTCAGGAACAGCGTCTGGCCCATCGGCTGGAAGTGGCCGCCCATGACGCCGTAGGGCATCAGCGCACGGCCGTTCTCCATGACCATGCCGGGGATGATGGTATGCATCGGCCGCTTGTTGGGGGCGATGCAGTTGGGGTGGCCGTCCTGCAGGCGGAAGCCGTAGCCGCGGTTCTGCAGCATCACGCCGCTCTGCTCGGCCAGGATGCCGGAGCCGAAGCTCTCGAACAGCGAGTTGATGAAGGAGCAGGCGTTGCCGTCCTCATCCACCACGCAGAGATACACCGTGTCCCGGTGCACCGGCAGGTACTCGGCCAGGCCGGCGGGCGGCAGCTCCCGCATCGCCTTCTCGTCGTCGATCAGCGCGCGCAGCTTGGTGGTGTACTCGGCCGAGGTCAGCTTCGCCACCGGCACCTCGACCTGGGAGGGATCGGCCAGGAAGGCGTCCCGGTCCCGGTAGGCCAGGCGCGCGGTTTCGACGTGCCGGTGCAGGCGGGTGGCGGAGAGCGGGCCACCTTCCGGCGTCTCGCACTGCCCCAGCACGCCCAGCATGGACAGCACCAACAGGCCGGACCCGTTGGGCGGGCACTGGTAGACGTCCAGCCCCTTCCAGTTGGCGTGGATCGGCTCGACGAACTCGGCCACGTCCAGGCCGTTGGCGAAATCCGCCTCAGTATGCGTGCCGCCGGCGGCGCGCAGCGTGGCCACCATGTCGGCCGCGATCTCGCCCTCATAGAAAGCACGGGCGCCGTTCTCGCCGATGGCGCGCAGCGTCTTGCCCAGCGTCTTCTGGTAGAACACGTCGCCCACCGCCGGGGCCTTGCCGTCCTTCAGGAAATTCCGGCTGGCGGCGGCGTTCTTCTTCAGCTTGGGCGTGGCGGCTTCCCAATCCGAATGCACACGCGGGTGTACCGGGTGGCCTTCCTCGGCCAGACGGATGGCCGGGGCCAGGATGCGGTCCAACGGCATGCGGCCATAGGCAGCGTTCAGCTTGGCCCAGGCCGATACGGCGCCTGGGACGGTGACGGAGTGGGCGGAGGTCGGGTCCATCGCCGTCAGCCCGTCCGCGCGCAGCTTCTCCGGCGTCGCGCCGGCGGGCGCGCGGCCGGAGCCGTTCATGGCCACCACCTTGCCCTGGCCGGCGGGGGCGTAGAGGCAGAAGCAGTCACCGCCGATGCCGGTCGATTGCGGCTCCACCACCGCCAGCACGGCGCAGGCGGCGATGGCGGCGTCCAGCGCATTGCCGCCGGCCCGCAGGATATCGACGGCCGCCAGCGTCGCCGCCGGCATCGAGGTCGCGGCCATCCCCCGCGTGGCAAGGACGGGGCTGCGGCCGGGGGCATGGAAATCGCGCATGTTCAACTCTCGATAGCGGCGGGAAAACTTTGCTCGCGGAACGCTGACACGACATGGCCGCCGCGTCCATCCGCCCCGCCCCGCTTTGCGCCCGGCCCTTTGTCCTCTTCCCTTCCCGGCGATGAACGCGCTATCCGAAAGGAATGACAGGCACAGCCACCATCGAGGATCTCGATCGTCTCGACATTCGTGTCGGCACCATCGTCGACGCCCAGCCGCTGGAGGGCGCGAAGAAACCCGCCTACCGGCTGGATATCGACTTCGGGCCGGGAATCGGGGTGAAGCGTTCCTCCGCGCAGATCACCGTGCATTACGCGGCGGAAAAGCTGATCGGCCGGCAGGTGCTGGGCGTCGTCAACTTCCCGCCGCGCCGCATCGCCGGGTTCGAGAGCGAGGTCCTGACCCTGGGCCTGCCGGACGAAGATGGCGCGGTGGTCCTTCTCCGCCCCGATATCGCCGTCCCGAATGGCGGCAGGATGTTCTGAATGGCTCCGCGCTACTACACGGTCTCCTGGGACCAGCTTCACCGTGACGGCAAGGCGCTGGCCTGGCGGCTGGTGGACAGAGGCCCCTGGCAAGGCATCGTCGCCATCACGCGCGGCGGGCTGATCCCCGCCGCCATCGTGGCGCGGGAACTGGATTGCCGGCTGATCGAGAGCGTCTCGATCGTCACCTACGACGAGGAAGTGAAGGGCGAGCCGGTCGTGGCCAAGTCCCCCGTCGCCGCCGGCGATGGCGAGGGCTGGCTGGTGCTGGACGACCTGGTCGATACCGGCACGACGCTGAAGGTGGTGCGGGCCCTGCTGCCCAAGGCGCACTACGCCACCGTCTACGCCAAGCCCGCCGGCAAGCCGCTGGTGGATACCTTCGTCACCGAGGTGAGCCAGGATACCTGGATCCTGTTCCCCTGGGATACCGAGCAGCAATTCGTGCCGCCCATCGCCAAGGCAAACGCCACGAAGTGATGCGGCGCCCGCCCCGGAATGCCGGGGCGGGCCGTCCCGCCGCCGTCAGTAGCCCCGCTTGGGGATGACGCGGTTGGGCATCTCCTGGCCCTGGCGGGCCAGGCGCAGGTTCTGGAACAGGATGTCCAGGCTGTTGTCGTTGTAGGTGTTCGGGTCGTCGGCCGACATGTGCGGCGTGACGAACATGCCCGGGGTGGACCACAGGCGGTGGCCAGGCGGCATCGGCTCCGGCACCATCACATCGGTCACGGCGCCATCCAGGTGGCCGGATTCCAGCGCGTCGCACACCGCATCCTGGTCCCACACCGCGCCGCGGGCGATGTTGACCAGCTTGGCGCCCTTGGGCAGCAGGCCCAGGCGCCGGCGGTCCAGCAACCCGGTGGTCTCGGGCGTCAGCGGGCAGGCCAGCACCAGGAACTCGGCCTCCGGCAGCACCGTGTCCAGCGCATCCTGCGCCACCACCTGCCGGCAGGCCGGGTGCGGCCGGGCGGTGTTGCGCACGCCGGTGACGACCATGCCGAACTGCGCCGCACGCTCCGCCACCGCGCCGCCGAGCGAGCCCAGCCCGACCACGACCAGCTTGCGCCCCGCCAGTACGGAGCCGAAGCGCGGCGCCCATTCGCCGCGCTGCTGCGCCTGGGCGAAGAAGGGGATGTGGTTGGCCAGCATCAGCAGCGCCATCAGGCCGAACTCGCCGGCTTTGGCGGCGTGGGTGCCGCGGTTGTTCAGCAGCGCCACGTCGTCCGGCAGCCAGGCGAAGGGGGCCAGCCGGTCCAGCCCGGCCGAGGTGCAGAAGATGGTCCGCAACTTCGGCGCCAGCGCCTTCAGCCCACCCTGGCTGAAGCGCGCATGCACCACCTTGGTCCAGGTGATCAGCAGCTCGGCCTCGCCGATCGCGGCGGCGAAGCCGGCATCGTCATGCGCGAAGCTGGGCTGCAACCCGGCCATGTCCGGGTTCCGGGCCAGGGCGGCAGCCCATTGCTCCGGCGTCAGGGGGAAGATCGATTCGGCTTCGGGGTTTTGTATGTGGATCCGCATGGCCGGCAACCTGCCATGGCTGCGCGGCGCCTCCAAGACAGGCTGTTCCGCACCCGGCTTGACAGCGGTCGGGTTAAGGCCCGGGAATGCGCTCCCCGCATCGCAACATCCAGGATTCGCTGTCATGCCCATTGGTATTCGTCAGGTGGTGCCAGCGGCCCTTGCCGCCTTGCTGGCAGCGCCCGTGCTGCCCGCCGCCGCCCAGAACCTGACCGTCGGCATCCAGGGCGAGCCCAGTACGCTGGACCCGCAGTTCAACCTGCTGGGCACCAACACCTCGGCGCTGCGGAACATCTACGACACGCTGGTGCTGCGGGACCCGCAATTGCAGGTGCAGCCCGGCCTGGCGGAATCCTGGCGCGCAGTGGACGAGACGACCTGGGAGTTCAAGCTGCGCCCCGGCGTCACCTTCCATGACGGCAGCCCGCTGACGGCTGAGGACGTGCGTTTCAGCATCGCCCGCGTGCCGTCCATCCCGAACAACCCGAACAGCTATTCCACCTACATCCAAGGCATCAAGGAAGTGCAGGTAGTGGACCCGCTGACGGTCCGCTTCCTGACCGACGGGCCGGTGCCGCTGCTGCCGGTGAACCTGACCAGCATCTTCATCATCTCCGGCGCCAAGGGGCCGCAGGCGAACAGCGCCTTCAACAACGGCAGCGCCGCCATCGGCACCGGGCCGTACCGCTTCGTCTCCTGGCAGCCGGGCCAGCCGCTGGTGCTAGACCGCTCCGACACCTATTACGGCACCAAGCCGGACTGGGCGCGCGTCAGCTTCCGCCCCATCCCCAGCGACGGCGCCCGCGTCGGCGCGCTGCTGGCGGGCGACGTGGACTTCATCAACGCCGTGCCCCTGCAGGACGTGGCGCGGCTGGAGCGTGAGGGCGCCGGCCAGCGCTACAAGGTGTTCGGCGGCGTCTCCTCCTACGTCTACATGCTGTTCCCGGAACTGGGTAAGGACAGCATGCCCAATCTCCGCAACGCCCAGGGCCAGCCGCTGACCACCAACCCGTGGCAGGATGCGCGGGTGCGCCAGGCGGTCTCCCTCGCGCTCAACCGGCAGACCATCGTGGACCGGTTGATGGAGGGCCATGCCCGCGTGGCCAACCAGGCCATCCCTGCCGGCTTCTTCGGCCATTCCGAGAACATCCCCGCCGCGCGGTTCGACCTGGAGCGCGCCCGCGCGCTGCTGACCGAGGCGGGATATCCGCAGGGCTTCCAGACCAGCCTTTCCTGCCCCAGCGACCGCTTCGTCAACGACAGCAAGATCTGCGAGGCCGTGGCGCAGCAGCTGCAGCGCGTCGGCATCAAGATCGACCTGAACGTGATGCCCCGCGCCACCTTCTTCCCCGCCCGCATGCGGCGCGAATGGCCGATGCACGCCGCCGGCTGGGGCAGCCTGACGGGTGAGAGCAGCTACTTCCTTACCAGCCAGATCCATACGCCGAACCGCGAGATGGGCCTCGGCGCCATCAACTATTCCGGCATCTCCGTCCCTGCCATCGACACGCTGATCCAGCAGGGCCGCCGCACGCTGGACAATGATGCGCGCCGCAAGATCCTGGAGCAGGCGATGGAGCAGACCATGGCGCAGAACCTGGTGATCCCCATCCTCACCTTCGAATCCCTCTGGGCCGGCCGTGGGGACCGCGTGAGCTTCACCCCGCGCGCGGATGAGGAGACGCTGGCCATCGAGATCCGGCGCCGCAACTGATGACCGTCCCGATCGACCTGTCCGGCCGCCGCGTGCTCGTCACCGGCGCCGGCACGGAAGGGATAGGCCGCGCAGCGGCCCGGATGCTGGCGCAAGCCGGCGCCCGGGTGGCCGTGCACCACCTGGCGGAAGCCGAGGCCGCCACGGCCCTGGCGGAGGAACTGGGCGGCGTCGTGCTGCAGGCCGACCTCGCGGATGCCGCCGCCGCTGCCGCCCTGCCGCACCGCGCGGCGGAAGCGCTAGGAGGGCTGGACATCCTGGTGGGCAATGCCGGCCTGCTGCTGCGCAAGCCGCTGGCCGAGACCACCGACGAGGAATTCGCCCGCGTCCATGCCATCAACCTCGCCGCCGGCTTCGCGCTGGGGCGGGAGGCCGCAGGGCTGATGCGCGCGGCCGGCCAGGGCGGGCGCATCATCTACACATCCTCGGTCAACCAGTGGATGCCCAATCCTGGGCTGGTCGCCTATGGCAGCGCCAAGGGCGGGCTGATGCAGCTGGCACGGCAGATGGCGCTGGAACTGGCGGTGGATGGCATCACCGTCAACCTCGTCGCCCCCGGCACCATCGAGACCGATTTCAACCGCGCGGCGCGGGCGGACCCGAACTGGCGGGTGCAGAAGCTGGCGTTGATCCCCGCCGCCCGCACCGGCACGCCGGAGGACGTGGCCGGCGCCATCCTGTTCCTGGCCAGCGACCTCTCCGCCTATGTCACCGGCAGCACCATCACCGTCGATGGTGGCCTGTCCCTGATGGGCATGCGGCCGTGAGCGAGCTGTGGGAAGCCTATGCCATCCGCTACGCGGAGGATCTGAACCGCCGCGCCAGCCAGACCTTCCTGGGCGGCGCCGGAGGGGATGCGCTGACGCCCTTCGCCTACCAGGCTTTCCTGCTGCGCGGGCCGCTCGGCTGGGTCGCCTTCGATACGGGCGCCGACGAAGCCGCCTGCGCCCGCTACGGCAAGACGTTCGTGCAGGGCCTGCCGCTTGCGCTGCAATTGCTTGGGATCGACCCCGGCACGGTGCGGCACGTCATCCAGACGCACCTGCACTGGGACCATGCCGGACAGCCGGACCTGTTCCCCGCCGCCACCTTCCACATGCAGGCGCGGGAGATGGCCTACGTCACCGGCCCCGCCATGCAGCACGCGGTGCTGCGCGCCGGGTACCAGGTGGCGGAGATCGCGGCGCATGTGGCGTTGCTGCATGCGGGCCGGATGCGCCTGCATGATGGCGAGGTCGCGCTGGCCCCCGGGCTGACCCTGCACCATGCCGGCGGCCACACCGATGGCCTGCAATTCGCCCGGCTGCGGACGCGGCGTGGCTGGATGGTGCTGGCTGGCGACGTGGTGGCCACCCGCGCGCATCTGGAACGCCGGGTCCCCTTCCCCGCCCTCTACCATGTGGGCGACGCGCTGGCGGGGTTCGATGCCTGCCTCGCCCTGGCCGATGCGCCGGAGATGGTGATCCCGGCCCATGACCCCTGGGTGGCCGAGGCCCACCCCGCCGCCTGCGCCGGGGGCGAAGGCTGGCTGGTGCGCCTGGACTGACGGGGCGGCTGCGGCGCCGCCCGTTCGCGCCGGATCACGGCGGTGCTCCTCAAGCGCCACGTCCAGCCAGCAGACACAAAAAAGGCTGGGGAATTTCTTCCCCAGCCTTTTCCAGCTTTCGCGCAGTCAGTTGCCGCGCTTGCGGGCGCCGTTCTTCCGCAGCAGGAACTCGCGCCCCAGCTTCACCCGCGGCTGGCCATCATATTCGACGATGTCGGCCGTGGCGTAGGTCTCGCTCCAGGTATTGGGGATGAAGCTGCCGGTGCCGACCACGTCGATCGGCGCCTTTGCCTCATGCATCACCCGGCACTTCGAGACACCGAAGCCGGAAGACGCAACGATGCCCACCTTCGGGAAGCCCGCCTCGTCCAGCGCTTCCCGCATCCGCCAGATGGCGGCGGCGGAGACGCCGGTGCCGACCAGGTGCCGCAGCTCCGTCTCGGAGCGGTAGCGGCGGATGGTGCCGGGCGCATGGCGTTCCAGCACCGCGTAGGATTCCGCCGGGTCCAGCCCTTCCAGGAAGCGGCCGCCATGGGTGTCCAGCCGGACGGAGAGCCGCCCCGCCGCCGCCAGCTCGGCAAAGCGGCGGCAGACCTCCAGCCCGTCCGTCACCTCGCGGCCGAAATAATCCACCAGCACCGTCAGCGTCTCGGCCGGGAAGGTCTCGTGGAACATCTCCGCCGCCCGCACGGTGCTGCCGGCGTAGCCGATCAGCGCATGCGGCATGGTGCCGTAGCCGTGGTCCTTGCCGAACCAGTGCGCGGTGGAATCATTGGCGTTGCCGATGAAGCCCTTCGCGCCCTCCCGCTTCGCGGCGGCGGAGCCAACGGCGGCGGCATAGGCCATCATCTCCTGCATCTCGGCCCCGGCGCAGTGGCGGGCCTCCATGGCCAGGAAGGCGACCTCCGGCAGCTCCAACGCCATCTGGTAGGCGTTGTGGGCCGCCACGCAGGGCGCGCCCAGCTTCTGCAGGTACAACGTCTCCAGATCCGCCAGCTGCACGAAGGAGCCGCTGATGTAGAGGATCGGATCGCCCGCCCCCACCCACTCGCCTTCCTTGTGCATCAGCTCGATGCGGATCTCGGTGCCACGCTCCGCCGCCACCGCCTGCAGCCAGTCGATGGCCAGGCGGGGGGCGGAGACGACGGGGCGGCGCAGGAACACCGCGTAAGTGACCTGCGCATCCCCGAACCGGGCGACGATCTGCTTGGTCCGGTTGAAGTAGACATCGGTGCGGCCGGCGATGGCCGCATCCGATGGCTCCGGCCTGGTCCCCACCGTCACTGGGCGGCGATCAGCGGCGCGTGGGCGCCTTCGGGGCGGCGGGCCTTCAGCTCCTCCGCCACCAGGAACGCCAGCTCCAGCGCCTGCTCCGCATTCAGGCGGGGGTCGCACTGGGTGACGTAGTTGGCGGCGAGGTCGGCCTCGGTCAGCTTATGCGCGCCGCCAATGCACTCGGTCACGTCGCGCCCCGTCATCTCCACATGCACGCCGCCGGGCCAGGTGCCCGCCGCCTGATGCGCATCGAAGAAGCCGCGCACCTCGGAGAGGATGGCGTCGAAGGAACGGGTCTTGTAGCCGCCGGCGGTGTGGGTGTTGCCGTGCATCGGGTCGCAGATCCACACCACCTCGCGCCCCGCGTCGCGGATGGCGCGCAGCAGCGGCGGCAGCTTCTCGACCACCTTCTGGGCCCCCATGCGGGAGATCAGGGTCAGGCGGCCAGGCTCGTTGGCGGGGTTCAGGATCTCGGTCAGCTTCACCAGTTCCGACGCATCGGTGGTGGGGCCGACCTTCAGGCCCAGCGGGTTCTTCACGCCGCGCAGGAACTCCACATGCGCGCCATCCGGCTGGCGGGTCCGGTCCCCGATCCACAGGAAGTGGGCGGAGCACGCGTACCAGTCGCCCGTGGTGGAATCCACGCGGGTCAGCGCTTCCTCGTAGGGCAGCAGCAGGGATTCGTGGCTGGTGTAGAAGTCGGTCTCTCGCACCTGCGGGGCTTCGGACATGCCGCAGGCGCCCATGAAGCGCAGCGTCTCGTCAATGCGGCTGGCCAGGTCCCGGTACCGGTCCACCAGGGGGGAGCGGGAGACGAAATCCAGGTTCCAGCGGTGCACTTCGTGCAGGTCGGCATAGCCGCCCGTCGCGAAGGCGCGCAGCAGGTTCAGCGTGCCCGCCGACTGCATGTAGGCGAATTCCATCCGCGCCGGGTCCGGCAACCGTGCCTCGGCGGTGAAGTCCGGCCCGTTGATGATGTCACCACGATAGGAGGGCAGCGTGACCCCTTCGACCGTCTCGGTATCCGAGGAGCGAGGCTTGGCGAACTGCCCGGCCATGCGGCCCAGCTTCACCACCGGCAACCCGCCGCCGAAGGTCAGCACCACCGCCATCTGCAGCAGCACCCGGAAGGTGTCACGGATGGTGTTGGCGTTGAAGTCGGGGAAACCCTCGGCACAATCGCCGCCCTGCAGGATGAAGGCGCAGCCTTGCCCGGCATCCGCCAGGGCCTTCCGGAGGCGCCGGGCCTCGCCTGCAAAAACCAAAGGCGGAAAGCCGGCGAGCTTCGCCTCCATCGCCTTCAGCTTTGCCGCGTCCGGATAGTCTGGCACCTGCCTGATCGGCATTTCGCGCCAGCTTCCGGGCTGCCACCCGTTCACCGTCATGACACTCAGTTTCCTCGTTGGAGCGTATAGTACCCCTGCACGATAGACCGAGGCCGGGCGAAAGGGCTACCGGCTGCGTGCAAGGCAGCCCCCCGCACGCCGCCCGGCCTCAGGCCCGGCGCAGATTCCAGAAGATCGGCAGCCCCTCCACCCGCCCGGTCAGGCTCTTCCGCAGGGCGGTGCGGAAGTAGTAGGTGCCGGTCGGGATATAGGCGACCTCGTCGATCACGGTGCGCTGGATCTCGCCGGCAATGGCCTTGCGCTGTGCTTCGTCCGGCGCATCGAACCAGCTGTCCCGCAACGTCTCCAGCTGCGGGATGTCGGCCCAGCCGAACCAACCCTGCCGGCCATTGCCGCGCACCAGCGGGTGGGAGGCCGGGCTGGCGAAGTCGAAGCTGGAGAAGCCAGTGGTGATGGCGGACCAGCCGCCCTTCTCCACCGGCTCCTGGCTAGCCCGGCGCTGCAGCACCGTGCCCCAGTCGGAGGTCGCGTAATCCAGGTTGAGGCCCAGCCGGCGGAACAGGTCCGCCGCCACCTGGCTCCAGGCGGAAGCGGCGGGAATGTCCGTCGGGCCCAGGATGCGGGTCAACTGGTCGGTATAGCCGGCCTCCTTCAACAGGCCGCGGGCCTTGTCCAGGCTGCGCGGCTCCCGCAGCGATTCCAGTCCGACATCGCTGGCGTAGGGGGAGCCGGGGGTGAACACGCCGGTATCGTCGCGCCAGTTGGCCCGCTCCGGCCCCGCATTGGCGGTCATGAAATCGGACTGGGAGATGGCGTAGCGCAGCGCCTGGCGCACCGCCTTGTTGTCGAACGGCGCGTGCAGGTGGTTCAGCCGCAGCAGGCCGTTATTGCCGCCGGTATCCAGCACCTCGACCGAGAGGTTGCGGTCGCGCTGGAACAACTCCAGCAACTCGTACTCCGGCATCTCGAACCAGTCGATCTCGCCGGCCTGCAGGGCGGCGGAGGCGGTGCCGCCATCGCTGATGATTCGCCACTCGATCCGCTCGAAATGCGCGATCTTCGGCCCCGCCGTCAGGCTCGGCGTACCGGCCTGCACCGGATTGTAGCCATCGAAGCGCGCATAGGCGGCGAGCGAGCCGTTGTTGTACTCGTCCTTCAGGAAGCGATAGGGGCCGGAGCCGGTGGCGTCCTCGATCTGCTTGAACGCATCGGTCTGCGCGACCCGTTCCGGCATGATGAAGGCGGGCTGGCCGGCGAAGGACAGGGCGTGGATCAGCAGCGGGAACGGCTTCTTCAGCCGGAACTGCAGCCGCCGGTCATCCAGCGCCGAGAGTTCCTCCGTCGCCGCCAGCAGCTTCTGGCCGAAGGCGTTGCGCAGGCCCCAGCGGCGGATGCTGGCCACCGCGTCCCGTGCCCGGATCGGCTCCCCATCATGGAAGCGGATGCCCTCCCGCAGCGTGATGATCCAGCGCTTGCCGTCCTCCTCCACGCTGTGGCCGGCGGCGAGCTGTGGGTGCGGCGCGTAGGCGCGGTCGGCGCCGTACAGCGTGTCGTAAACCATGTAGCCGTGGTTGCGGCTGACATTGGCGGTGGTCCAGATCGGGTCGATCGAGCTGAGGTTGGATTGCGGGACGAAGCGCAAGACCTTGCTGTCAGCCGCCAGGGCGGGGCGGGCCAACGGCAGGGCGGCGGCCGCGCCGAATGCGGCCAGGAAGCTGCGTCGCTGCATCGGAAAGGGCATCCATTCTCATCTATTCGATGCGCCTTTTCTTAATGCACTAATTTTTACCGCACAAGAAACTCCAGAACGATTCTCCATGCTGAATTGGGGAGGCTGCCACCTCCCCTCGCCTTCAGCCTTCCTCTCGCAACATGCCGCCGCGCACCACCAGCCGTCGCGTCGCCACCGCCTGCACGAAGGCGCGGTCGTGCGAGACCAGCACGCAGGTCGCGCCCTGGGCAATGATCTCCTCCTCCAGCCGTTCCTGGCCGGCGATGTCGATATGGTTGGTCGGCTCATCCAGCAGGTAGAAATTCGGCTCGGCCAGCCGCAGCGCCAGCAGGCCCAGCCGCGCTTTCTGCCCGGGCGAGAGCTGCGCGATGGCCCGCCCCTGCCGGTCCATGGCAATGCCGGCCGAGGCCAGCAGGGACCGCACCTTCTGGTCCCCCAGGTCGAACCGTCCGGCAATGAAGGCGTGCGGCGTTGCCTTCTGCGGCAATTGCGACATCTGCTGGTCCATGTAGCCCATCACCGCCGTGGCACTGGCGCGGATGCCGGGGATGTCCGCCCCCTCCATCGCCTGCCGCAGCAGCCCGACGAGGCGGGACTTGCCGGCGCCGTTGGCGCCCAGCAGCACGACCCGCTCCCCCTGCGCGATGGAGAGCTTGCCGGTGCGGAACAGCTTCGTGCCATCCGGCGCGGTGACGGTGATATCCTCCAGCGTCAGCATCACCTTCGCATGGGTGCCGCGATTGGCCAGGCGGATCTCGCCCGCGCGCTCGCTGTGCACGGGTTGCAGGCGGTCCTCCAGCGCCTCGGCACGCCGGGCCATCTGCGCCGCCTTTTTCTGCGCGGCGTCGCTGCTTCGGTTGATGCCGATATTCTTCAGCTCGCCGGCGCTGCGGCGCAGGCGGGTGGCTTCCTTGCCATCGCGTTCCAGCTGCGTCTGGCGGGCGGCGTCATCCTCCGCCAGCAGGTGCCGGGCGCGGGTATAGGGGTGGGCGTAGTAGGCGCTGACACCCGGGCGCAGAAACAGCGTGCGGTTGGTGCAGCGGTCGAGGAAGCGGCGGTCGTGGCTGGCGATGACGATCGGCATCTGCCGTGCCGGGTCGTTGATCCAGCCTTCCAGCAACTCGATCTTTTCCAGGTCCAGGTGGTTGGTCGGCTCGTCCAGCAGCAGCGCGTCCGGCTCCGCCACCCAGGCGCGGGCGATCAGCGCGAGCCGCTGCCAACCGCCGCTGAGCTGGCGCACCGGCCGCTCATGCAACGCCAGCGGCGCCGCGAACTCATCCAGCACCACATCGACACGCCAGGCCTGCCCATCCCGCTCGGCGGCGGGGATAGCGCGGCGGATGGCCTCGTACAAAGGCAGGTCCAGCAGGTTGGGTGGCATGTCCTGCTCCACCAGCCCGACGCGAAGGCCGCGGGAGCGGGTGATCTCGCCGGCGCCCGGCTCGGCCTGCCCGGCCAGGCAGCGCAGCAGGGTGGACTTGCCGGCGCCGTTGCCGGCGACCAGCCCCAGCCGGTCGCCATCCTGCAAGGTCAGGGTCAGGTCCTGGAACAGCGACTCGGGCGTCAGGATGCCGACGCCGCGCAGATTGAGGGAGCCCATGGATATCTCTCACACAGCGTGATGGCGGGCGGGCCTTGCCGCCATGGCCGTATCACGCGCCAGATCTTTGTTTGACCGCGCGATTCACGCCTTTGAGTGCTTCCACCTCAGGCGATCACGCTCTCGTCACGGCCCGCCGGCGCGGCAGGCCGCAGGAATGCCCGGCCGGCGAAACGCCAGGCGGGCACAGGCGCCGTTCAGAGCGGTCTGTGGAAATCCGGGGCCATGCCCGGCATCAGGCCCGCCCCGCGGCATCGTGCCACGGGGCAAGGCAGGGTCCGCGCGGGTGGTGCTGGTCGTAGGATGTCATGTCCAGCCCTCCTGCATGCCGGTTGCGCCAGGCGGAGGCTATCAAGCCCGGGCGCGGCGCGCCAGGGGCCGATGGCGGTCGCTCTCAGGCCAGGCGGGCCCGGCGGCGCAGCACGCCGCTGGCCAACACAACGCCGGAGGTGATCAGCAGGCAGCCGGCCAGTTCCGGCAGGCCCGGGGCCTCGCCCAGCAGCAGCATGGCCACCAGCGTCACCGCCACAGGCGTCAGCGCCGTGATGGCGGAGGTGCGGGAGGGGCCGAGGTAGCGCACAGCGGTGGTGAAGGTGATCAGCGCCACGACGCCGGCCATGATGCCCTGGATCAGCACGTGCTTCAGCAACACGCCGGCCGGCATCTGCGCCATGCCCTCCAGCGCCGGCAGCAGGGCGAAGGGCGCCAGCAGCAGCACCGACCACAGCCCGACGAACGCCGCCGCCTGCACCCCGCTCAACCCGCTGCGCCGGAACGCGACCGTGTAGATGGACCAGGAGAAGGCCGCCGCCAGCACCAGCAGATGGCCGCGCCAGTGCCCGTCCGCGAACCGCAGCAACCCGGTGCCGGTGATGGCCAGGGCACCGAGGGTGATCAACACGATGCCGGCGATACGCACACCACTCAGCTTCTCGCCCTGAACCAGCAGGGAGAGCAGGCCGATGAACAACGGCAGCGTACCGGCCAGCAGCGGCCCGGCTTCCGATGCCGGGGCGTAGCGCAGGCCCCACAGCACCAGGAACTGGTAGGGCAGCCCGCCGAACATCAGCCCGAGCAGCGCCAGCTTCGGCACGCCGCGCGGGATGAGGCCACAGCGCCACCACCATGGGGCCAGCAGCAGTGCCGAGGTGCCGAAGCGGATGACCGCCAGCAGGGCCGGGCTGAGCGGCTGCGCCCCCTGCATGGCGAAGCGGGAACCGACGGTCCAGGTCGTCCACATCGCCACCGTCATCAGCGCCGCCAGGATGCCGATGCGGAGGGAGGCGCGGGACGTATCGGGCGTGGCCGGCGCCTCGGCGGGCAGGCATTGGGCATGGCTCATCGGGGACCTCCGGCACAGGCGGTGGTGAGAGCGCGATCGCCCGGATCAGGGACGCGGATCGCGCAACCAGACAAAGGCCCAGCGCACGGCCGCCGCATCGCGCGGCGGCGGACGGTTCTGGACAGCGATCCTGCCGTTTTCCTCGCTTCCTCAGTAACCCACGCAGCGCGGGGCGGGAACCCTTCAGGCCCGCACCGGCCCTGGCCGCCCGGCCTCGACGACGAAGCGCGCCCGGTCCTCCCGCGCCGCGCCGGGGGTGGTGACGTGGGAGACGGCCCGGTAGGTGGCGGAGAAGGTGGTGCTGTTCACCTCATGCAGCGTGTAGCCGCGCCGGGCATTGAAGAATGCCAGATGCGGGTTGCGCGCCATCTCCGCCGGCGTGCCGCGCTTTGCCTCGGACCCATCGCCACCGGAACTGATGGAGGTGGCGGTGAACTCGGTACCAATGGCAGGACTGTCCTCCCGGTCGTAATCCAGCTTCAGCGTGCCGGCCAACGCCACATGCACGTCACCCGAGACGACGACGAGGTTGCGCGGCGCCTGCAACGCCCCGAACACGCGGCGGCGGGCGGCGGGGTAGCCATCCCACTTGTCCATGTGCAGGCGCTGGGTGGCGTCCGTGCCCGCATCCACCCGCAACATCGGCACCTGTTGCGCCAGCAGGCGCCAGCTGGCCTGGCTGCGGCCCAGGCCGCGTGCCAGCCAGGCCTCCTGCGCCGGGCCGATCATCTGCGCCGCCGGGTCCTGCTGCGCGGCGCAGACGGGCTTCACCCCGTCGCCACAGGGCTGGTCGGTGCGGAAGCTGCGTGTGTCCAGCACCGCGATATCCAGCAGCCGGCCGTAGCGCAGCGCCCGGTAGGCCTCGATCTCCGGCCCGTGCGGCAACTGGGCGCGGCGCAGCGGCATGTGCTCGTACCAGGCCTGGAAGGCGGCCTGCTTGCGCAGGGCGAAGACCTCCGGCGGCACGGCGGGGCGGTTCGGGCGACTGCCGTCATCCTGGCTGAACGGGCCGGCCCAGTTGTTCTGCACCTCGTGGTCGTCGAAGGAGGGCAGGAACGGGTGTGCCGCCTGTGCCGCCGCCAGATCAGGGTCCAGCTTGTACAGGGCGTAGCGGGCCCGGTACTCGTCCAGCGACACCGGCTCCGGCCCCTCATGGAAGCGGATGGCGCTGGCGTTGCGGCCGGATTCGTAGATGTAGTCGCCATAGTGGAAGACGAAGTCGAGCTCCTCCTCCTCGGCCACGTGCTTCCAGGCGGTGAAGTAGCCCTGCTGGTAGTTCTGGCAGCCGGCATTGACGAAGCGCAGCCGCGCCGGCGCGGCATCCGCCGCCGGTGCCGTGCGGGTGCGCCCGGTGCGGGAGAGCCACGCGCCGTAGCGGAAGCGGTACCAGTAAATGCGCCCCGGCTGCAGGCCGGAGACCTCGGCGTGCACCGCATGCGCCAGTTCCGGCCGCGCCAGTGCCTCGCCCGTCGCGGCGATGGCGCGGAACTCCGGGTCGTGCGCGATGTCCCACGCCACCGGCAGTGCAAGGCGTGGCATGCCGCCGCCGGCCAGGGGCTCCGGCGCCAGCCGCGTCCACAGCACCACGCCATCCGGCCACGGATCGCCGGAGGCCACGCCGAGGGTGAACGGGTTCCCCGCCAGGGCCGGCGCGCCCAGCGCCCGCGGTGCCGTGCCCTGGGTGGCGGCCAGCGCCGCCATGCCCAGCGCGCCGCGCAGCAGCCCACGGCGGGAGAGGTCGAGGATATGGCGCTGCTGGCTGTCCATCGGGCGGGCTTCTCTGGCACGGCCGGGATGCGCGCGGCCGCATTGGCGTGCCCGGTGGCTGTAGCCGGCATCGCCGCCGCTTCCAACGCCGGCCGAATGTCACAGCCAAAACGTCATCCGCCAGCCATGTCGGCGCTGGTGGGCCAAGGGCATGACGTGGGATGACCGAAACGCCTGAATCGCGCGATCAGAGCAGGGCGTGCGAACGCGGCACGCTCTAGCGCCGCAGGGCCCGCACCAGCCGCCCCACCAGCCTCGCCGGTGGTGGCAGCCTGCCGCCGGCTACCGCTTCCAGCAGGCGGTGCAGCCCGGCGATCTCGGCGCGCAGCTCGGCCACCACGTGGTCGTGTTCCACCTTGGCGGCGCGCATGGCCAGGCGCTGCGCCTTCAGTTCCTCCCGCATCCCGAACAGAATGGCCTCCAGCAAGGGGGAGGTGTTCTGCCAGGACGCATCGGTGAAGGAGAGGCCGTAATCCGAGCGCAGGATGGAGGAGTTCTGCCCATCCGACAGCCCCAGATGCTGCACGGCGGAGTCCGGCAGGCAGACGATGGCCCGCCCCTCCGCCACGAAGCGCTCGCAGATCTCCCAGTCGAAACGGCGGGAGGGCGTGACATGCGCCAGCACATCCGCCACCGCCTCCCGCGACCACATCGTGCCGGCGAAGCCGACATGCGGCTTCAGCAGCAGCCCGTCCGGCCGCAGGGTGCCGGGGTGGGATGGCGTGTTGAACAGGGAGAGCAGACCCTGGCAGCGCGGGAAGGCCTCCAGCGCCCGGTCCAGGACATCCGGTGCCACCAGCAGGTCGGAATCCAGCACCAGCAGCAGGCGCTTGTCGGTGCCTTCGATGAACTGGCGCATCAGGTTGAAGGCGGCATAGTCGGCGCGGCCGGAATTGTATTCCCGCCGCTGGATCCCGGCATGCGGCGGGTACCAGCGGCGCAGGTCCTCCGCCCCATATTCGGTGCTGGCGTCGTCGAGCACGAGGATACCCGCTTCCTCCACGCCCCGCGCGCGGGCCAGGGAGCGTGAGGTGGCGGCGACGATACCGGGGCGGTTGAAGGTGGTGATGCCCAGCAGGATATCGGCATAGCCGGGCGCGTGGTCGCCGCCTGAATGTTGCATCATTCCCCTCCCCGCCAGCCTACCGGCGCAGAACGCGTGCCGGGCGGCATGGGTTTATCCTGAAGGGACGATGCATCACGCGTGGCGCCTGCCCGGCCTCACAGCAACAGGCTGCCCATCTCGCGCGCCGCCGCGCGCATCAGCGGCACGACCTCCTGCCGCATCCGCGCCGCCGTCATGCGGCCGGCATGGCTGCTGGTGGCCAGCGCCGCCACCAGCCGGCCGCCACGGTCCCGCAACGGCACGGCGGCGGAGGCAAAGCCTTCCTCCAATTCCCCGTCCACCACCGCATAGCCCTCGGCGCGGCAGGCGCGGATGGCATCCAGCAGTTCCGGCACCGCCCGCAGCGTATGCGGGGTAAAGCCGGGGATCGGCGCACTGGCCAGCAGGGCTTCCGCCCGCGCATCCTCCAGCCCCGCCAGCAGCACGCGGCCGGAAGCCGTGGCGGTGGCCGGCATGCGGGTGGCGGTCTTCAGCGCGTAGCGGACATGCCGGTCCGGTGCCTCCGCCCGCGCGACGTTCACAATATGCGGGTAATCCAGCACGGTCAGGGACGTGCTTTCCCCGATGCGGTGAGAGAGCGCTTCCAGCGCCGGCTGCACGCGGCGGTCCAGCCCCGCCGCCGCCAGGTAGGAAAAGCCCAGGCGCAGCACCTGCCCTGTCAGTTCGAAATACTTGCCATCCGTGCTGGCGAAGCCCTGTTCCACCAAGGTCAGCAACAGCCGCCGTGCCACCGCGCGGTCCACCCCCGCCCGGGCGGCGACGTCGGACAGCGTCAGCCGCCGCGCGCCCTCGCCGAAGGCCTGGATGACGTCCAGGCCACGGGCGAAGGCCGTCACGAAGGTGCGGCTGCGCGGGCTGGCGCCGGTCTCGTCATCCATGCGGGGCGCTCCGGTCATTCGACGTGGATATTACGCTCCTTCACCAGGGCGCCCCAGCGCTGGAATTCCGCCGGCACCATGGCGGCGAAATCGGCGTTGGAGCGGCTCGCCGGCACGGCGCCGAAGGTGGTGATCTGCTCGCGCGTCGCCGGCTGCGCCATCGCCTCGGCCAGGATGGCGGCGACGCGGGCGGCGCCCTCGGCCGGCACAGTGCGCGGGGCGAACATCGCCTGCCAGCCATCGACCTCGATGCCCGGCACGCCGGCCTCGGTCAGCGTCGGCACCTCGGGCAGTTCCGGCAAGCGCTGCGCCCCGGCCACCGCCAGCGCGCGCACCGTGCCGGCGCGCAGATGCGGCAGCATGGAGGACAGCGTCAGGAAGCCCATCTGCACCTGCCCGCCCAGCAGGTCCGGCATCAGCACGCCCTCCCCCCGATACACCACCGGCTCGATCTCCACGCCCGCCTGGCGGTTCAGCAACTCGGTCGTCATGTGGGACAGCGTGCCGTAGCCGCTATTGGCGGAGGTCACAGTGCGCGGCTTCGCCTTCGCCGCCGCCAGCAGCCCGGCGACGTCCTTGAACGGCGAGGCCGCAGGCACGACCAGCAGGAACGGCGTGGAGGCGATCTGCGCCAGCGGCGTGAAGTCCTTCAGCACATCGTAGCCGACCGGCTGCGCCTGCAAATGCGGCACGATGGTCATGCTGATGCTGCCGAACAGCAGGGTGTGGCCATCGCTGGCCTGCGCCGCCGCGGCGGTGCCGATGACGCCGCCGGCGCCGCCCCGGTTCTCGACCACCACGGGCTGGCCCAGCTTCGGGCCCAGCACCCGTTCCGCCAGCATGCGCGCCAGCCCATCGGCTGGGCCACCGGCGGCGAAGGGGACGATGACGCGCAGCGGACGGTTCGGCCACGCCTCGGCGGCGCGGGCATGGCTGATCCACGGCAGGGCCAGGGCGGTGGCCAGGACGGCGCGGCGGCCGGGTGCGGGACTCGTCATGATGGTCGTTTCCTGTTGTTGTCGCTTCGTCGTTGCGTAGGCGTCGGTATCAGGCGGTCAGGAAGGCATCGGCCGCGCGCAGCCTCTCCCGCAGCAGGCCGGGCGAGACGGCGCGGGTGCCGGCATTGCCGGCCACCACCATCGCCGCGGCGGTGCCGGCGGCCTGCCCGATGGCCATGGTGGTCGGCATCACCCGCACGGAGGCATGGGCGCCATGGGTGGCGGAGATGCCGCGCCCGGCCACCAGAACGTTGTCGAACCCTTTCGGGATCAGGCAGCGGAACGGGATCTCGTAGGCGCGATCCCCGCCCAGCGTCTCGAAGCTCAGCCCGGCACCCTTCGCGGGGTGGATGTCCATCGGGTAGGCGGCGACGGCGATGGCGTCGGGAAAGCGGCGCTGCGCCCGCAGATCATCCGCCGTCAGCAGGTAGTCGCCCTGCACGCGGCGCGATTCACGGATGCCGAGCTGCGCGGCCAGCGTGACCAGCCGCCCATCCTCGCAACCCGGCACATGGGCGCGCAGGAAGGTGGCGGCGGAAAAGGCCTGGCGGCGCCCCTCCATCTCCCCGGCGCTGAGGGCGAAAGGGTCGGTGGCATCCAGGCTGACGCGGCTGATGTTGAACCAGCCGTCATGGGTGCCGGGGATGCGGCTCTGGTGCAGGGCGGCACGGGCCAGGGCGCCGCTCTCCACGCCCTGCCGGGCCAGCTCCTGCCGCTCGGCGGTGCTCAGCGCATCGAAGCGGGGGAAGTCGATCGGGCCGAAGCGGAACATCATGGTGGCTGGCTGCGGCGCCTCGTCCGCCGCCAGCGGCAGGAAGGTGGCGCCAGCCCGCTCCAGCACGTCCAGGTCGCCGGATGCATCGATGACCACGCGGGGATGGATGGTCAGCACGCCGGCCTTGGTCTGCACGGACACTGCCTCGATACGCTGGCCGCTGGCGCGCACGTCGGCGATGGTGGCGTGGAACAGCACGCGCACGCCGGCTTCGGCCGCCATCTCGTCCAGCACCAGCTTCAGCGCTTCCGGGTCGTAGGAAACCTGGTCCATGGCGTGGCCGGTGGACATGGTGAAGCGGGTATGGCCGCCGGAAGCGCCATGCCGTTCCAGCCGCCGCACCACTTCCTCCGCCGTGCCCTGGATCACCTGGCGCCCGGCCTCGGTCTCCCAGCCAACGAACTGGCCGACCGCCGCCGCCGTGGCGCTGCCGCCCAGGAAGCCCCAGCGCTCGACCAGCAAGGTATCGGCGCCTGCCCGCGCGGCGGCGATGGCGGCCACGGTGCCGGCCATGCCGCCGCCGCAGACCAGGACCTCGGCGTCGATGTCGGTGCTTCCGGCCATGCGGTTCGTCCTTTGTACGCAGTGCGCATGTTCATGCGTCAGGCGCACAGTCTGCCGCAGCCGGTGCCCCAAAGTCAAAGGGCGGCCGAAGCCGCCCCTATCCGTCGGCGCAGCGCTGGCGCCGTTGCGTCAGCCGGCCTGCAGCAGCTTCGCGACGCGCTGCAGCGCCAGCGTGTAGCCCTGAGTGCCGAAGCCGGCGATGACGCCGGAGGCAACGGCGGAGACGTAGGAATGGTGCCGGAAGGCTTCCCGCGCATGCACGTTGCTGATGTGGATCTCGATGATCGGCCCCTCGAACGTCTTCAGCGCATCCAGGATGGCGACTGAAGTGTGCGTGAAGGCGGCGGGGTTGATGACGATCGCCGCGCCGACCTCCCGCGCCTCATGCACCCAGTCGATGATCTCGTATTCGCGGTTGCTCTGGTGGAAGCGAATGTCGAATCCCAGCCCGGCCGCGGTCGCCCGGCAATCGGCTTCCACATCGGCCAGGGTTTCGTGGCCATAGATCTCGGGCTGGCGCTTGCCCAGCAGGTTGAGGTTGGGACCGTTCAGAACGAAGACCGTGCGGCTCATGGCAATTCCCGAATTGGACTGGCTGTGGGGGCCTCGCCGGGCCCTGGCCTGCATCCTGCCCGCAGCGCCCGCGCTCTCCAAGCCGTGGGCACCGATCAATCGCCCCGCAGGCCGAACACCACGGAGGCCAGTTGCAGCACGGCCAGCAGCGCCGCCAGCCCGGCCAGGACCCGGCGCGGCGGCACGTGGCGCCGCGGCAGGGCCACCAGCCAGGCCAGCAGCAGGCCCGCCAGCGTCACCAGCAGCATGCCGGCGGCCAGACCGGCCAGCGCCACGGGGGCGATGACGATGCTCATCGCACCCGTCGTCATGACGCCGAGTGCCAGGAAGGCGGGGAACATCATCAGGCGGGACGTGCCGACCACCACCGCCAGCAGGATACCCAGCCGGCGCGAGTCTTTGGGCCCACGCCAGGCGACGACGGCCACCACCGCCAGCCAGGTCATGTCGATGTACAGCGTGGCCTGCAGCAGCGCCGCGCGCTGCCGTTCCATCCAGTCCCCCGCAGGGGAGATCATCAGGATGCCCAGTGGGATTCCCACCACCAGCGCGGCGCCGGCGCCCCACTTGAAGGCGGGCCAGAGCTGCGACCGCATGCCCTTCTCGCCCGAGAGCAGGAACAGCGCCCCCGCCAGCAGGACCGCGGCCACGTTGATCGCTTCCCAGTAGGCGAACGTGCCCGCCAGGGCGACGGCCACCAGGCCGACGGGGCCGAAGGGCAGCAGCAGCATGACCGTAAGGCCCAGCACCGCCCAGAGAGGCGTGGCGCCGCCCGCGCCTGCTTCCGGCGCCGGGCGGGGCTCGGGCACTTCCGGTTCAGGCAAGGCTGGCTTCAGCAGTTCCGGCTTCGGCAATTCGGGGGTTGGCAAAGCGGGCCGGTCCTTCGCTGGGGCAAACGTGTCCCGCAGCAGGGCGTCACGGCGGAAGCGGCGTCACCGTAACAGCGGCAGCACGCTGGCAGCCAGCAGCAGGCCCATCACGATGTTGAAGATGCGCCAGTGGCGCGGCGTGCGCAGCAGGCGCCCGGCACCCTGCCCCACCAGGGCCCAGACCAGCAGGCAGGGCATGGAGATCAGGCCGAAGGTCAGCGCGATGCGCAGCCCGGCATCCAGCATCGCTTCTCCGGGCGCGGTGAAGGCCGGCAGTGCCGCCAGGGCGATCATCCACGCCTTGGGGTTCACCCACTGGAAGGCTGCGGCAGCCAGGAAGCCGAAGCCACGCGGGGCGGCGCCGGGCTCGGGCGGCGGCGCGTGGCCGATCTTCCAGGCGAGCCATAGCAACCACAGCACGCCCACCCAGCGCAGCACGCCATGCAGCGACGGGCTGGCCGCCAGCGGTGCCGCCAGCCCCAGCGAGGTCAACACCAGCAGCAGCATGAAGCCCAGCGTGATGCCCAGCATCGCCGGCAGTGGCGCGCGCCAGCCGCCCGCCGCGCCCATGGCGCTGACCATCAGCGTGTTAGGCCCCGGCGTGACACTGGCCGCCACCGCGAAGCCCAGCAACGACCAGGGCACCGACATCGTGAATTCCATGCCCCCAGCGGAGCATGGAATTCCCGATTAGGTCAATATCAGTGACCTAAAATCAGCGGCCGCGCGTGACCAGCCGGCCCGGCTTCTCGCCCGTTGCTTTACCTTCGGCGAAGGAGAGCACGCCGTTGGCCCAGACCTTGTCGATGCCGACGCTCATCTGCACCGGGTCCTCGAAGGTGGCGTTGTCGATGACGGTGGCGGGGTCGAACAACACCAGGTCGGCATAAGCGCCTTCGCGGATCACGCCGCGGTCGACCATGCCGAAGACCTGGGCGCAGCGGCCGGTCATCTTGTGCACCGCCGTCTCCAGGTCGAACAGGCCGAGCTGGCGGGAATACAGCCCCAGCACGCGCGGGAAGGTGCCCCACAGACGCGGGTGCGGCTTCTCGTCATGCGGCAGGCCGTCCGAGCCGATCATGGAAAGCGGATGGCGCATGATGCGGCGCACATCCTCCTCATCCATCTGGAAGGTCACGGCGCCGGCCGGCGTCAGCCGCTCGGCAGCGGCGCGCAGGTCGGTGTTCCAGCCGCGCGCGATCTCGGACAAGTCGCGCCCCGCCATCTCCGGATACGGCACGGACCAGGTGATGATGGTGCGCAATTCGTCCCGCACCTTGTCCGCCATCAGCACGGTTGAGCCGGCGGGGTACGGGTACATGTCGAACGCCACTTCCTGCATCGAGGCCGCGGCCTCGATCAGCGCCAGCGTCTGCACGGAGCGGCCGTAATTCTCCGGCATCGAGCATTTGTGGTGGCTGATATGCACCGGCAGGCCGAGACGCGTGCCGATGCGCAGCGTCTCCTCGATCGACGCCAGCACATGGTTCGCCTCGTCCCGCATATGGCTGGTATAGAGGCCGCCAGTGGTCTTCAGCGCCTCGCCGACCGCGATGACCTCCTCGGTCGTCGCCGCCTTGTTCAGCGGGTAGTACAGGCCGGTCGAGAAGCCGGAGGCGCCTTCCATCAGCGACTGCTTCAGGCGGGCGTGCATGCGGTGGATCTCGGCTTCCTTCGCCGGGCGCAGCACGTCGCCCTGCATCGCCTCGACGCGCAATGTCTGGTGGCCGACCAGGGCGTAGGTGTTCACCTCGCTGCCCTTGGTCTTCAGCGCGTGGGCGTAGTCGCCGAAGCTGTCGAAGGTCCACCACTGCTCGTCGCCCAGCAGGTCCAGCGGCGCCGGCGGGCGGCTGGCGGTGTGGCGCATCGGCGCCAGGCTGATGCCGCAATTGCCCACCACCACCGTGGTCACGCCCTGGCTGATCTTGCACAGCGTGCAGGCAGGGCCGCACAGCACGGCACGGTCGTCATGCGTATGGCTGTCGATGAAGCCGGGGGCGATGGCCTTGCCGGTGGCGATGACCTCGCGGTCCGCCGTGGCGCCGCCCAGGTCGCCCACGCCGACGATGCGGTCGCCGCTGACGCCGACATCGCCGATCCGGCGCGGCGCGCCCGTCCCGTCGAAGATCGTGGCATCCCGGATGATGATATCGCAGCGCAGCGCCATGGCAGGGCGTCCCCTCGGAAAGGCAAGGCTGCGGATCATGCCCCCATCGGGACGGATGATCCAGCCGGCTCCCGCACATTGCGCGCCGCCCTTCCCGCTCCTAGCCTGCCGCAACGCTTCTTACGGGAGACACCGCCGTCATGACCGACGCAACGCCGCACGCCACGCAGGAGACGATCACGCTGGAGGGGCTCCAGGCGCCAGCCTCCATCGTGGTGGACCGCTGGGGCGTGCCGCACCTGCGGGCGGAGAACGAGGCCGACCTGTTCTTCCTGCAAGGCTTCAACGCGGCGCGGGACCGGCTCTGGCAGATCGACCTCTGGCGCAAGCGTGGCCTCGGCCTGCTGGCCGCCGATTTCGGCCCGGGCTTCCTGGCGCAGGACCGGGCCTCCCGCCTGTTCCTCTATCGCGGCGACATGGACGCGGAGTTCAACGCCTACTCGCCGGATGCACGCGAGATCTGCGCCGCCTTCGTCGCCGGCATCAACGCCTATGTCGATCTGTGCGAGCGGGAGCCGGCGCGCCTGCCGCCGGAATTCGTCTCCCTCGGCACCAAGCCGCGCCACTGGGCGGCGGAGGACGTGGTGCGCATCCGCAGCCATAGCCTGACGCGCAACGCGCTGTCCGAGGTGCTGCGCGCCATCGTGCTCTCCCGCGCCGACCTGGCGACCGACCTGCTGCGCAAGGATATCGAGCCGATGCGCGAGCCGACGCGGCCGGAGGGGCTGGACCTCAGCTCCATCGGCGCCGAGGTGCTAGACACTTTCAAGCTGGCCACCGCCGCCGTCACCTTCTCGGCCGAGCGCCTTTCCGCGCCGCTGGTGGATTGGCGCCGCTGGAGCAAGGTGGCCGATAGCGGCGAGATCATGCGCAATGCGGAGATGGAGGGCTCGAACAACTGGGCCGTGCATGGCAGCCGCACCGCCAGCGGCCGCCCCATCCTGGCCAGCGACCCGCACCGCGCCCATGCGGCGCCCGGGCTGCGCTACCTCGTCCATCTCGATGCGCCCGGCTTCAACGCCATCGGCATGGGTGAGCCCGCGGTGCCGGGTATCTCCATGGGCCATAATGGCACCGCCGCCTTCGCACTGACCATCCATGGCGCCGACCAGGAAGACGTCATGGTCTACGAGACCATCGGCGACGGCGATTCCTATCGCTACGGCGATGCCTACGAACAGATGGTCGAGGAGATGTCCGAGTTCGTGGTGAAGGGCCATGAGACGCAGAGCCTGCCGCTGCGCTTCACCCGCCATGGGCCGGTCGTCGCGGAAGCGCCGGGGCGCGCCATCGCCATCCGCACCGTGTGGATGCTGCCGGGCTCCGCGCCGTATCTCCGCAGCCTCTCCGGCATGCGCAGCACCACGGTGGACGGCTTTGCCGAGGCGATGCGCGGCTGGGGCACGCCCTCCGTCAACCAGGTCTATGCCGATGTCACCGGCACCATTGCCTGGATGCCCACCGGCTACGCGCCGCAGCGGCCGAACTGGGACGGGCTGCTGCCGGTGCCGGGCGATGGCCGCTACGAATGGTCCGGCCTGCTGGACCCGGCGGAGCACCCGCTGGTGGTCAACCCGCCGGAAGGCTTCGTCGCTTCCGCCAACGAGCAGAACCTGCCGGCCGACTGGCCGCATGCCGAGAAGATGTACGGCTACGAGTGGACCGAGTACTACCGCGCCCGCCGCATCCGCGAAGTGCTCGGCGCCACCGGCGTGAATGACGTGCCGCTGCACCGCGTGGAAGACTCCGCCGCGTTGCAGACCGACGTCCTCTCCATCCCCGCGCGCCAGTTGTGCGACCTGCTGCTGCGCCTGCCGCGCAGCGGTGCCGCGCCGGAATTGTGGGCAGCGCTGACGATGCTGGAGGAATGGGACCACCGCCTGCGCGCCACCAGCCCGGCCGCGGCGTTGTTCGAGGTGTTCCTGGCCAAGTTCCTAAAGCCGCGCATGCTGACGCTGCTGGTCCCGGATGCCTCGCTGCGCCCGCTGCTGCTGCCGCAGGACAACGTGGTGCTGGTGCGGGTGCTGGAGAACCCGGACGACCGCTTCGGCACCGATGCACGGGCCGGGCGGGACGAGTTGCTCGCCTCCTGCCTGACCGGCGCCTTCCGCGATTGCGAGAAGCGGATGGGTGCCTCGCCCTCCGCCTGGTCCTGGGGCAAGCTGCATTCCGGCTACTTCAGCCACGCGCTTTCCGGCCTCTCGGCCGAGCAGGCGCATTGGGATGTCGGGCCGCTGCCCGTCGGCGGCAGTTCCTCGACGCCGATGCACACCGGGTACCGCCCGTCCGACTTCCGCGCCATGCACGGCGCTTCCGTCCGCCTGGTGATGGACGTGGGCGAGTGGGACAACAGCATCGCCATCAACGCGCCGGGGCAGTCAGGCGATCCGCGCTCCCCGCACTACGCCGACCTGGCGCCGGGCTGGTCGCGTGGCGAGTACGTGCCGCTGCTCTACTCGCGCGCGGCGGTCGATGCGAAGGAGATGCAGCGGATCACGCTGCTGCCGGGCTGAGCCGTTTGGCGGTGGCGCTGAAAGCGCCGCCGCCACGCCACGAAGGCCAGCCCTACAGCGGTGCCTTGCGCGGACCGGGCTGCTCCACCTGCTGCACGTACAGCCGTTGCTGCGCGTAGGAGATCCACAGCCGGCGCTGTGCGATGTAGTCTAACCCCAGCAACATCGAGAACGGCGTGCCCGGCGGCAGGTCGATGATGCCGATCGGCCAGTTCCGCAAGGTTTCAGCGCCGATCTGCACCGTTTCGAAGCGCTGCATCCGCAGTTCCACCCGCGTTGCGCCGATGCCGTGCACCACGCCGATCGGCTTGCCGGATAGCGCGGATTGCGGAACGCCCAGCCCGGCGGCGGTGGAACGCAGCATCGTCGAGTGCTCGGCCCCCGTGTCCAGCACCGCCCACACGCCGGCCCCGTTCACCTGCACACGCAGCCGGATGAGCCCGTTGGGGAGCACTTCCAGCGGAATGGTGTCGTACTCGCCGCTCCAGGCCGGGGAAGTCCGGGCGAAGCAGGTGCGGGCATCGTGCAGCACGAAGCGGCGGGCGGGGAAATCGATCTCCACCTCCGACGTGCCGAGGAAGTCCGCGCCGATCAGCCCCACCATCGGCAGGCTGCCCGGCCGGCTGTGGGTCATCACCGGCAGGGTCAGCCGCTGCATCTCCCGCTCGCCGATGCGCATCTGCTGCACCAGCGCGTTGCGCTGCTGGGACACGCCGCCGATGCCGCGCGCGGTGGTGTTGCGCATCCGGTCCGGCGGCAGGCGCAGGGCGGCCGCGCTCTCGGCGAACAACGCGGTGGCGGTGGCGCCGGTATCCACCATGAAAGGCAGGCGCGTGCCGTTGATCTCCGCCGGCACCACCGGCTTGCCGCCGGCCAGCGAGATCGGCAGCACATCGCCCTGGCTGAAGTCGCACGGCGTCGCGCAGGCCGCCAGCAGCGCGGACGCCACCAGCACCAACCCGCGCAGGGCCCGCCGCAACCCGGCAGGCCTCACCACTCGATTGGCCGCCACAGCGCCACGGGCGGCGATGCCTTGGCGCGGATCGCCGCCTGCAATTCCGTCTCCAGCGCGGAGAGGAAGCGGGATTTGTCGGAACCCTGCATTGGCGCCGGGCCGCGCGTGGTGGCGCCGGTGGAACGCAGATGCTCCGCCACCGCACGCCCGGCCAGGGCACCGCCGATATTGTCGGTGGTCCAGACCGTGCCGTTATGCTTCAGCGCCCGCGCGCCCTTGGCCAGGCAGCGCGAGGCCAGTGGGATATCGGCGGTGACGCAGACATCGTGCTCGCTGATATGCTCGGCGATCCAGTCATCCGCGATATCCGCGCCGGCATCGACGATGACGCGCTTCACCCAGTCCACCTCCGGCAGGCGGATGCCGCGCGCCCCGTTGCTGACGACATGCACGATGAGGCCGAGGCGCTCCGCCACGCGGAACACCTCGTCCCGCACCGGGCAGGCATCGGCGTCGATATAGACGTCAGGCTTCAACCGGAGACATCCGCAAGCCAGCGCGTGACCACGGCGCAGGCACTGGCGAAATCCTCCATCCGCATGGCTTCGTGCGGATTGTGGCTGCCATTCTGGTTGCGAACGAACAGCATGCCAGCCGGAATGCCCGCAGCCGCGAAAGCCGCCGCGTCATGCCCGCCGCCCGAGGCCATCTCGATATGCCGCACGCCGCTGGCTTCCGCCGCGCGCGCCAACCCGGCCCGCACCTCGGCATCCATCGGCGAGGCCAGCGAGCCCGTCTCCGGCCCCAGGTCGAACCGCACGCCACGCCGCGCCTCGATCTCCGGCACCAGCACTGCGAGGCGCGCGAAGATGGCGTCCACGCTGCCCGGGTTCACGCTGCGCACATCCAGCATGAAGTTGGCCTCGCCAGGGATCTTGGTGAAGCCGGCCTCGGCGGTGGTGGCCAGGGTGCAGAATGTGCAGACCAGCCTGTGGCCCTGCGCCTCCAGCAACGCCCATTCCTCGTCCAGGCCCAACGCCAGCTCCGCCAGCGCGATGGCGGCGTCCCGGCGGTAGCGGCGCGGCGTGCCGCCGGAGTGGTTGTACTCGCCCAGCACCCGCCCCTGCCGCAGCCGGCGGGAACCGGGAATGCCGGTAACGACGGCGACCGGAATCTCCTCCGCATCCAGCACCGGGCCCTGCTCGATATGCAGTTCCAGGAAGGCGGCGGTGTTGTCCGGCGTCAGCACGCGCTCGCCCCGCACGGCGAAATCGGGGTCGAAGCCCTCCTCCCGCATGTGGTCGGCGAGCGACCGGCCGGTATCCTGCCGCTTCACCTGCAGCTCGGCCGCCTTCAGCATGCCCAGCGCGCCACGGCTGCCGGGGTAGGAGGTGGGGAACCAAGCCCCCGCCTCCTCCGCCCGCGTGGCGATGACGGTGATGTCCCGCGCCGGCTGGAAGCCCGCGCGCTTCAGCCCGGCCACGGCGGCCAGCCCGGCCAGCACGCCGGCGGCGCCATCGAAATTGCCGCCTTCCTTGACGGAATCCAGGTGGCTGCCCAGCAGCACGCGCTTCGCCGTGCGGTCGGCACCCGGCAGGGTCATGTACAGGTTACCCACCGGGTCCGCCTGCACCTCCAGCCCCAGCGCCTCGGCTTCCCGCCGCGCCAGGGCGTGGGCCATCCGCTCACCGGGGCCGTAGGCGTCACGGGTGACGCCCAGACCGTCGGTGCTGTTGGCACGCAGCTCATCGAACATCCGTGACGCCAGATCGGTATCCGGCGTCAGGTTGCTGCGCACGGCTTCAGACACCGCCGACGACCCCGCCATCGATCAGGTGGATGCGGCCAGTGGTGTAGGCGGCGCGGTCGGACGCCAGGAAGGCGCCCATCGGGCCGAACTCGGCGGGCACGCCGTAGCGGCCGGCCGGGATGGTCTTGCTGCGGGCCTCGATAATGTCCTCCGGCGTCTTGCCGGCCTTCTGCGCGGCACCGGCGGCCAGCTCCACGCTGCGGTCCGTGCGGATGGCGCCGGGGGCCAGGATGTTGCAGGTCACGCCATCGCCGGCCACTTCCGCCGCCAGCGTCTTGTTCCAGCCGACGATCGCGGCACGCAGGGTGTTGGACAGCGCCAGGTTCGGCAGCGGGTTCACCATGCCGGACGAGCCGATGGCGATGATCCGCCCCCATTTCTGCGCCCGCATCGCCGGCAGCACCTGCGTCGCCACCCGGATGGGGGAGAGCACGATGCGCTGGAACCAGGTGGTCAGGTCTTCCTGCTTGATGTCGGCGGCGGTGCATTGCGGCGGGCCACCATGGTTCAGCACCAGGATGTCAATGCCACCCAGCGCGGCCACGGCCTTCTGCACCAGCGCGTCCATCTGCTCGCCATGCGCCACGTCGGCCGGGATGCCGACGGCGTTGGCGGCGCCCAGCGCCTTCAGCTCGGCCGCCACTCGGTCCAGGCTAGCCTGGTCACGGCCGGACACGGCGATGGACACGCCCTCTTCCGCCAGCGCATCCGCCACCGAGCGGCCGAGGCCCTTCGAGCCACCCATCACCAGGGCGCGACGCCCCTTGAGACCCAGATCCATTTCTCTTCTCCCACTCTCGCCGTGTGAATCGGCGCGGACGGTGAACGTAACGCCTGGCGAAGGCAAGACCACCCCCCCCTCTTGGCGAACCGTCCTCCCGCCGCCAAGCTGGGGCGAGGAAACGCCGAGACCGACGGAGAATACCGCCCATGTCCAAGCCCCTGCTGCTGCTGACCCGCCACTTCCCCACGGCGGTGGAGGCCCGCGCCGCGCGCGACTACGCCACCATCCCCAACGCGGCCGACACGCCGATGACGGGTGAAGAAATTGCCGCCGCCGCCGCGCATACCCAGCCCGCCGGCATCCTCTGCGCCGCCGGGGACGCCTTCAACGCCACCACCATCCAAGCGCTGCCGGAGAGCGTGAAGATCATCGCCACCTTCAGTGTCGGCACCGACCATATCGACCTGCAGGCGGCGGCCTCGCGCGGCATCCTGGTGGCCAACACGCCGGATGTGCTGAGCGTGGCGACGGCCGAGATCGCCATGCTGCTAATCCTCTCCGCCGCCCGCCGCGGCGGCGAGGCGGAGCGGATGCTGCGCGCCCGCGAATGGGCCGGCTGGGCGCCGACGCAGCTGATGGGCGTGACGCTGGAGAACAAGAAGCTCGGCATCCTCGGAATGGGGCGGATCGGCCAGGCGCTGGCGAAGATGGCGCGCGGCTTCGGGATGGAGATCCACTACCGCAACCGCAACCCACTGCCGGAGTCCGAGGCCCAGGGCGCCATCTACCATGCCGACGACACCGCCTTCCTGGGTGCGATCGACGTGCTGTCCATGCACATCCCGGGCGGGGCGGCGACGCGGCACTGGCTGGATGCGCGGCGGATCGCGCAGCTGCGCCCCGGTTCCATTGTAGTGAATACCGGCCGTGGCTCCACGGTGGATGACGTGGCGCTGTGCGCCGCACTCGCCAGCGGCCACCTGCGCGCCGCCGGGCTGGACGTCTTCGACGGCGAGCCGCGCATTCATGAAGGTTACTACACGACGCCGAGCCTGGTGTTGCTGCCGCATCTGGGCAGCGCCACGGTGGAAACCCGTGACGCCATGGGCTTCCGGGCGCTGGACAACCTGGACGCTGTGCTGCTGCGGGGCGAGGCGCCGCCCCACCGCGTCGGGTAAAGCCGGCCACAGATTGCCAGGGCGTAACGGGCGCCGGCCCTGAGGTCGGCGCCCTTCTTTTTTCCCGTTTCCATGACTAACCGGATAGTCCATAAAATTCCCACAACCGGCGACATGACCGGCAGGACCGGTGGCCCACGAGGCCCCGGCGGGAAGGAAAGTACGTACCAATGAGGATTCCGCAGACCCGATACCGCGCCCCGCGCCCCGGCTGAACGCCGCGGGCGCAAGCACGCCTGCGGACCAAACGCCCGACAAGAACCGGAGAGGAACCCATGTCCCAAGCAGAGGCCGGCCTCCATGCCGCGCAGACGCCCCGCAAGGCCGCCCTGGCGAGCTGGATCGGCAGTGCCGTCGAATACTATGACTTCTTCATCTACGGCACCGCCGCGGCGCTGATCTTCCCGAAGATCTTCTTCTCCGCCGCCAACCCGCAGGCCGCCGCCATCGCATCCTTCGCCACCTTCGGCGTCGCCTACATCACGCGGCCGCTCGGCGCCGTGGCGCTCGGCCATGTGGGGGACAGGTTCGGGCGCAAGAAGGTGCTGACCTTCACGCTGCTGCTGATGGGCTTCTCCACCTTCATCATCGGCTGCCTGCCCACCTACGACCATGTCGGCATCCTGGCGCCGATCCTGCTGGTGCTGGCGCGGCTGCTGCAGGGCATCTCCGCCGCCGGCGAGCAGGCTGGCGCCAATTCCATGACGCTGGAACACGCGCCGGCCCACCGCCGCGCCTTCTTCACCAGCTTCACCCTCAGCGGCACCCAGGCGGGGCTGATCCTGGCCACGCTGGTCTTCATCCCCGTCTCCTGGCTTTCGGAAGCGCAGTTGCTGGCCTGGGGCTGGCGGATTCCGTTCTTCCTCAGCGTGCTGGTGGTCATCGTCGGCTTCTGGGTCCGCCGCACCCTGCCGGAGACGCCGGCCTTCGAGAAGGAGGAGCGCTCCGGCGCCCCCGCCACCGTGCCCGTGGTGGCGCTGTTCCGCACCCAGTGGGCGGACGTGCTGCGGGTGATCTTCGCGGCCCTGGTCTCGGTGGTCAGCACCATCTTCAGCGTCTTCACCCTCTCCTACGCCGTCAACACGCTGCATATCGACCGCTCGACCATGCTGACGGTGCTGGTGCTGGCCAATGTCGTGGCGCTGGCGGCCATTCCGGCCTGGGCCATCCTGGCGGACCGCATCGGCCGCAAGCCTGTGTTCATCATCGGGGCGCTGGGCTGCGCGGTGCTGATCTGGCCGTATATCTGGGCCATCAGCGTGGCGAACATCCCGCTGATCTTCGTGCTTGGCATCCTGCTCTCGGGCGTCGTCTACAGTGCCGCCAACGGCGTCTGGCCGGCCCTGTATGGCGAGATGTTCGATACCCGCGTCCGCCTCTCCGGCATGGCCATCGGCACGCAGCTTGGCTTCGCGCTGGGCGGCTTCGCCCCCAGCATCAGCGCCGCCCTGCTGGGCCCGGGGCCGATGGGCTGGGTGCCGGTGGCCGTGTTCACCTCCGTCACCGCCGTCATCGCCGCCATCTCCATCATGACGGCGCGCGAAACCTACCGGACGCCGATGGAAGAGCTGGGCGCACAGCCGGAACGCCTCGCCGGCCTGCGCCGCACCGCCTGACGCTGGCGGGCCGCCGGGCAAGCCCAGCGGCCACCGCCCAGGCCCGTCCGCCGCAGAGATGCGGCGGACGGGCCTGGCCTTTTGTCGGCGGCGTGTTCGGGCGGCACCGTCTCGGGTCATCACGCAGCGGCCTCGCGGCGGCGTCGCTTCACTCGCCGCCGGGTGCATCCGGCGGGCGGCCCGCCAAGAGCTGGCACAGCACCGCCACCATGGCGAAGCCCAGCATGATCAGCGGCATGCTCCAGGCCACAGGCATGGCGATGGCACCCACCATCGCCGCCCCGCCGGCGCCGATCACCATGTGGATCGCACCCATCACCGCGCTGGCCGTGCCCGCCGCGCCCTTCACCGAGAGCAGCGCCAGCCCGATGGCCGGCGGCCCCATGAAGCCGACGCCGACCTGGGACAGGACGACGCAGCCGATGGCGCCGAAGGCCGTCAGCAGCCCGGACGTCGTCAGCCCCAGGAACAGCACTGCCCCCAGCAGCATCAGCGCGATGCCGGCCTGGATGCGGCGGTGGAAGCCCATGCCCAGGCGCGGCGCCAGCAGGCCGCCGACCAGAAAGCCCATCGGGTAGCAGGCCGTCGCCAGGCTGAGCTGCACCGGGGACCAGCCGAACAGGCCGCCGAACAGGGCCTGCGCGCCCGCGACCTCGACATACGCGCCACCGAAGGCCGCGCCGGGGATGAGCGTGTAGAGCAGGAAGGGCCGGTTGCCGAGCACGGTGCGGTAGCCGCCCAGAACCGCCGCCACGCCACCGCCGGTGCGGTTCCGGTGCGTCTCCGGCAGCGCCCAGAGCGTCGCCACCAGCGCCGCCAGCCCGGCCGCCACACTGACCGCCAGCGCGGCGCGCCAGCTGGAGGAACCGGCGATGGCACCGCCCATGATCGGCGCCAGACCCGGCATGACGGCCATGGCCAGCGTCAGCAGCGACATGGCGCGCAGGAAGTGGTCGCCCACATAGCGGTCCCGCGCGATGGCACGCGGCAGCGCCAGCCCGGCGCTGGCCCCCAGCCCCTGCATCAGCCGGGCGACCAGCAGCATGGCGCCATGGGTGGCGAAGGTCGCCGCCAGGCTGGCCAGCACGTACAGTACCAGCCCCGCCAGCAGCACCGGCCGCCGCCCCACCCGGTCCGACACCGGGCCGACCACCAGTTGCCCGAACGCCAGCCCGGCCAGCACGGCGGACATGATCACCCCCGCCGAGCCGGCACCGAGCCCCATCTCCACCGCGATGGTGTTGAGCGAGGGCACGACGATGTTCGTCGCCATCTGACCGAGGGCGGTCAACGACATCAACAGCAGCAGCGCGCCGGCCGTGGCCGGGCCGGAATCCTCCCGGCCTGCTGGCGGCGCCCCTGGGGTGGGTGGGGTCATGATGGGTCCTTGGTCGCATCCGGGGGTCGCGTCCGGCGGGAACGCGCGGCATGCCGCATCGCACAAAGTGGACAAGCGGCGGCGTGTCCAATAGTGATTGCCGCTGCCCTTATAAGCCTGGCTTATGCAAAACCTCGAACTTCGTCATCTGCGCTGCCTCGTCGCGATCGACGAGGAGCGGAATTTCAGCCGCGCTGCGTCGCGCCTGGGCATGACCCAGCCCGCCATCAGCCAGCTCCTGAAGCGGATCGAAGATCTGGCGGGCCACCGGCTGGTGAAGCGCAGCCGCGCCGCCGTCATCCTGACGCCGCTGGGTGAGGACGTGGTGCGGCACGCCCGCAAGGCGGTTCTGGCAGTGGACCGCGCCCTGGCGGAAGCGGGCCGAAACCTACGTGGCGAAAGCGGCCGCCTGCGGGTCGGGCTGAGCGTGCCGTCCCTGCATGGCGGCATACCCGCCCTGATCCGCCGCTTCCGCGCCGAGCGCCCCGGTATCACGGTGGAGATGAGCATTGTCTCCAGCCAGGCGCAGCCAGCGGAGCTGCTGGCCGACCGGATCGACGTCACCTTCGGCACCGTCGCCTACCCGCACGAGGCACTGGCGCATGACTTCATCGGCGAGGAAGCGATGCGGGTGGTGCTGCCGCGCTGGCACCGGCTGTCCGCCCTCCCCCGCATTCCGCTGGGCGAGTTGCGGGAGGATGCCTGGATCCTGCCCCCAGCGGAGTTGTCGCTGCGGCAGGAGATGGAAGGGCATTTCCGCCAAGCGGGCTTCAGCCCGCGCCTGGTGGTGGACAGCATGGACTTCGCCGCGACCTTCGGCCTGGTGCTGGCGAATACCGGCGTCGCCCTGGCCGCCGAGAGCTTCCGCGACTTCGCTGGCCCCGACCTGGTGCTGATCCCAATCGAGGGCGCCGAGCCGCGGCTGCGCCACTATCTCAGTTACCGGGTTGAAGAGGCACTACCCTCCGTCGCCGCCTTCCTGGCCATCGCCCGGCACTGAATGCGCCGCTGGGCACCCTCAGCTCTGGCGCGGCGCCAGCCAGGCGCCGATCAGCCGGTCCGCATTCTCCGCCACCGCGCCCGCCGGCCCGCCGATGCCGAACAACTGGCCGGAGACATAGGCACCCTCGATCAACAGCAGCAGGCCATCGCCCAGCGCATCCGCATCGGTGGCGCCCATCTCCGCGGCCATGCCGCGCAACCGGGTCCGCAGCGTGCGCTTGTTGGCCTCGCTGACCTGCCGCGCCGGGTGTGCGTGGTCCGGATACTCCACCGCCGCGTTGGTCATGCCGCAGCCACGGTAGTTCTCGGACGTGGCGCGCAACGCGACGCCCCGCAGGAAGGCGATGATCTGCGCGCGGGCATCGCCCGGATGCGCCGCCACCGCCTCATCGAAGCGCTGCCAGAACCGTGCCTCGTAGTCGCGCAGGTAGCAGGCGGCCAGCTCGTCCTTGGATGAGAAATTCCGGTACAGGCTGGGCTTCGTCACCCCGGCCCGCGCCACGATCTCATCCACCCCCACGGCGCGGATGCCGATGCGGTAGAACAGGTCGCTCGCGGTTTTGCGGATGCGCTCGGCAGCATTGGGCGGCTTGGGCGACGTGACGGACATGATCGAAATGAAGCTCTTGACGATGTTACCGATCGGTACGAAAGATAACGCCGCAACGTACCGGTCAGTCACATGAGCATAATCCGTCGCCGGCCCTTTGGCCAGAACTATGCCTTCGTCGTCATCGGCGTCATCTTCCTGGCGCTGCTGGCCGCGGCGGGCCTGCGCTCCACCCCCGGCGTGCTGATCCTGCCGCTGGAGCAGGCCTTTGGCTGGGGCCGCAGCACCACCGCGCTCTCCGCCGGCATCGGCATCTTCCTGTACGGCATGGTCGGTCCCTTCGCGGCGGCGCTGATGGCCAGCTTCGGCCTGCGCCGCACCGTGCTCTCCGCCCTGGCGCTGATGGCACTCTCCACCGGCGCCAGCGCCTTCATGACGCAGCCCTGGCACCTGGTGCTGACCTGGGGCGTCATGTCCGGCATCGGCTCCGGCGCCGTGGCCATCGTGCTGGGCGCCACCATCGTGAACCGCTGGTTCGTCTCGAATCGCGGGCTGATGATGGGCCTGCTGACCGCCAGCACCGCCACCGGCACCCTGATCTTCCTGCCGGCATTGGCTTGGCTGGCGCAGTCCGGCGGCTGGCGGCCGGTGGTCATCACCGTCTCCATCGTCGCGGCCTGCATGATCCCGCTGGTGTGGCTGCTGGTGCCGGAACGCCCCTCTGACGCTGGGCTGGTGCCCTATGGCACGCCGCCCGGCACCGTGCCCGCCGAGCAGAAGCGCACCGGCATCCTGGCTTCCGCCTTCGGCAGCCTGGCGCGCGCCGCGCGGACCCGGGCCTTCTGGTACCTGTTCGCCACCTTCTTCGTCTGCGGCTTCACCACCAACGGCCTGGTCGGCACCCACCTCATCGCGCTCTGCGGCGACATGGGCATCCCGGAAGTCCGCGCCGCCGGGTTGCTGGCGCTGATGGGGATCTTCGACCTCGTCGGCACCACGCTATCCGGCTGGCTGACCGACCGCTACGACCCCCGCAAGCTGCTGTTCATGTATTACGGCCTGCGGGGGCTCTCGCTGATCTACCTGCCCTATTCCGATTTCTCCTTCTACAGCCTCAGCATCTTCGCGATCTTCTATGGTCTGGACTGGATCGCCACCGTGCCACCCACCCTGCGGCTGGCGACCGAGGCCTTCGGTGAGCGCGATGCCCCCGTGGTGTTCGGCTGGATCGCCGCCGGGCACCAGATCGGCGCCGCCACCGCCGCCTTCCTGGGCGGGCTGCTGCGGGACACGCAGGGCGACTATCTGGGCATGTTCATCTTCGCCGGCATGACCGGGCTGGTGGCAGCCGGCATCTCGCTGGCCATCCGTCGCGGCCCGGCCACCAGCGCAGCCACCGCTGCGGCCTGAGCAACCGACCCGGGCCGCGCTGCCGACCACGGCAGCCCGGCCCGGCGCTTGCCCTGCCCTGGACAATCGGTCACGCGCTCCGCACTCTCGGCGCGCACGACATCCCGGGGCGCCCCCACATGCTGTTCGATTTCACCACGCTCCCGACGCGGGAACGCTACAAACTGCTGGTTGCCACCGTGGTGCCGCGGCCGATCGCCTGGGTCGTCACCCAGGACGAAGCCGGCGTCACCAACGCGGCGCCCTTCTCCTTCTTCAATGCCCTGTCCAGCGACCCGCCCATCCTCGGCGTCAGCATCGGCGATTCGCCGCGTGGGCCGGGGGACAAGGACACGCTGGCCAACATCAAGGCCACCGGCCAGTTCGTCGTCTGCCTGGTGTCCGAGCGCACGGCGCACGCCATGAACATCACCGCCACCGACCTGCCGCCGGAGGTGGACGAGCTGGCCGAGGCCGCGCTGACGCCGGTACCCAGCACCAAGGTGAAGCCACCCCGCATCGGCGAGAGCCCGGTGGCCTTCGAGTGCGAGCTGTTCCAGCTGGTGCCGCTGGGCGGCAACATCCTGGTGCTGGGCAAGGTGCTGGCCATGCACGTGCATGACGACTGCGTGGAAGATGCGGCGAAGAACTACATCGACACGCCGAAGCTGGAGTTGATCGGCCGCATGCACGGCCGGGGCTGGTACGCCCGCACGGCGGAAATGATCGACATCCCGCGCATCACCCTGGCCGACTGGGCCGCCAACAAGGGTGGCGGCTGAGCGGGCGGCAGGAAGCGCAAACAGAAAGGGCCGGGGAATGTCTTCCCCGGCCCTTTCGTATTCAGGTGATGCCGCTCAGTTGCCGCCGGCCACGGCGCGCAGGCGGGGTGCCTTGGCGTTCGCGGCGTCGATCAGCTCCTGGTACAGGTCCACATAGTCCTGGGCCATGCGGCGGGCGGTGAAGCGCTCGTCGAAGCGGGCACGCACGCGGGCGCGGTCCAGCGTCGCGATCTTCTTCACGGCTTCCAGCGCCTGCTCCTCGCTCTCGACGATGAAGCCGGTCACGCCGTCCTCCATCACCTCGGGCACCGAGCCGTCGCGGAAGGCGATGACAGGCGTGCCGCAGGCCATCGCCTCGATCATCACCAGGCCGAACGGCTCCGGCCAGCGGATCGGGAACAGCAGGGCATGCGCGCCGGAGAGGAAGGCGGGCTTCTGCTCGTCGTTGATCTCACCGATGAACTCGACATGGCCGGTGGTCAGCAGCGGCTTGATCTCGTTCTCGAAATACGCCTTGTCGGCGTTGTCGACCTTCGCGGCGACCTTCAGCTTCACGCCGGCGGCGGCGGCGATGCGGATGGCGCGGTCCAGCCCCTTCTCCGGCGACACGCGGCCGAGGAAGGCGAAGTAGCCACGCTCAACGTCCAGCGGGCGCAGGCGGTCGGCCGGCATGCCGTGCAGCACGGTGCGCGCCCAGTTCAGTTGCGGGATCGGCCGGCGCTGGTGGTCGGAGATCGAGACGAACGGCGTCTGCGCATAGGTGCCGTAGATCTCGTTGAACTCGGGCAGATCCAGGCGGCCGTGCAGCGTGGTCAGGAACGGCACGCGCTGGCGGCTCAGCAGGCCCAGCGGGAAGTAGTCGATGTGGGAGTGGATGACATCGAACTCATCGAAGCGGCGGGCGACCTGCTCCACCATCTTCATGTAGTGGGCCACCCAGTCCTTCACGGTCGGGTCCAGGCGCAGAGCCTCCGGGCGCATCGCGGCCAGCTTGGCGCTGGTCACGGAGTCACCGCTGGCAAACAGGGTCACGTCATGCCCCATCGCCACCAGTTCCTCGGTCAGCGAATGCACCACACGTTCGGTCCCGCCATACAGCTTGGGCGGGACGGCTTCGAACAGCGGGGCAATTTGCGCGATACGCATGCAACGCGATCCCTTGATATGGCCGCCGTGAGAATCCGGCGCCCAGCTATTCGGGCGCGCGGCAGGTTCCGGGTGATCTGGCCGATTGGTGAAGTACATCTGTACCCAGTGGCGAACCTAGTTTTTGAATATGGCTGAAATATGGGCCTTTCGCACCGCGGCGAAGAAATGCGCCGCCCACGGAATTGTCCCGCCCCCGGCTCAATTCTGCCCGAATTGGCCGCCCCTATGCGGCCTTCAGAGAACCGCCCAGGGCAAACCCCCATGTCCCGCTTGATCGTCGTCTCCAACCGCGTCGCCCCGATCACCGAGGGGGAGCCCACGGCCGGTGGCCTGGCCGCGGGCGTGATGGATGCGCTGCGCCAGAAGGGCGGCCGCTGGTTCGGCTGGAGCGGCAACGTGGTGCCGGACATGGTGACGCCACCGCTGCCGGTGGTGGAGCAGCGCTCCGGCCCCATCAGCCTGTACACGACGGACCTGAACCAGCGGGATTACGACGCCTACTACAAGGGCTTCTCCAACGCCACGCTGTGGCCGGTGTTCCATTACCAGACCGACCTCGCCCATTTCGACTGGGCGGAGTTCGAGGGCTACCGCCGCGTCAACCGCCACTTCGCGGACAGCCTGCAGGCGCTGATGGCGCCGCAGGACGTGGTGTGGGTGCACGACTACCACCTGCTCTGCCTGGCGGAGGCGTTGCGGGCCCAGGGGGCGCGCAACCGCATCGGCCTGTTCCTGCACATCCCCTTCCCCGCCCCCGCCGTGCTGATGAACATCCCCGCGCATGCCGAGTTGATGGCGGCGATGTGCCACTACGACCTGATCGGCTTCCAGACCGAGTCCGACCGCCTGGCCTTTGCCGACTACGTGCTGCGGGAGATGGGCGGCGAGGCCCTGCCGGGCGGCGTGCTGGCGGTGGGCGGCCACGCCATCCGCACCGGCGTCTATCCCATCGGCGTGCATGTGGACATGCTGCGGCAGGAAGCGGCAGCCGCCGCTGACAGTGCCCAGGTGCAGGCGCTGCGCGCCAGCCTGGGCGGCCGCGCCCTGATCATGAGCGTGGACCGGCTGGACTACTCCAAGGGCCTGCCACAGCGCTTCACGGCTTACGAGCGCTTCCTGGCCGACAACCCCGGCTGGCACCGCAAGGTGGAATTCACCCAGATCGCCGTCCCCTCCCGCTCCGACGTGCATGCCTACCAGGAGATCCGGCGGGAGCTGGAGGGCGAGGCCGGCCGCATCAATGGCCGCTTCGCCGAGCTGGACTGGACGCCGCTGCGCTACCTGAACCGCAGCTTCGCGCGGCGGGACCTGATGCCGCTCTACGCCGCCGCGCAGGTCGGGCTGGTCACGCCGCTGCGGGATGGCATGAACCTCGTCGCCAAGGAATTCGTCGCGGCGCAGGACCCGGCGGACCCGGGCGTGCTGGTGCTCTCCCGCTTCGCCGGCGCGGCGCGGGAGCTGGATGCCGCCTTGCTGATCAACCCGCATGACGAGGCCGGCACCGCCGCCGCGCTGGAGCGCGCCCTTTCCATGCGGCTGGAGGAGCGGCGGGAGCGCCACGCGGCGATGATGGCGGTGATGCGCCACAACAGCCTGGAGCGCTGGCGCGACCGGTTCGAGTGCGACCTGCGCAACCCGGCCAGCCTGGAGCACGGCGCCTCGGCTGCCTGAGGCCGCGCAGTTCACAGCCCTGTTGGAGGCGCTTTCACCCCCTAGGCGCGATTCCGGCGGCAAGGCAGATTGCCGCCATGCGCATCTATTTGGCCGGCCCCGATGTCTTCCTGCCCGACGCCGCCGCGATGGCTGTGGCGAAGAAGGCCATCTGCGAGCGGCACGGGGCCACCGGCGTCTTCCCCACCGACCTGGCGGCGGATGCCGGCGAGGCGCCGGACCGCTTCATGCGCATCTATCTGGGCAACGAGGCGCATATGCGCGCCTGCGATGCCCTTGTCGCCAACCTCACCCCATTCCGTGGCCCCTCCGCCGATGCCGGCACGGTGTACGAGCTGGGCTTCATGCGGGCGCTGGGCCGGCCGATCTACGGCTACGCCAACACAGCCGAGCCGTTCCGGGAGCGCACGCTGGCCTTCCTTGGCCCCGCCGCGCGCCAGCGCGCGGACGGCGACTGGACGGATGCCGAAGGCCTGCACCTGGAGGATTTTGGCCTGCACGACAACCTGATGATCGATGGCGGCATCCTCGCCGCCGGCGGCCGCCTCATCACCCGCCAGGTGCCCGCGGAGCGGCGCTGGAGCGACCTGGAAGGCTTCGAGGCCTGCGTCGTCGCCCTCTGCCAGGGCGGCCGCGCCGCCAGCTGAAGCGTGGCCTCAGGGCGGCCGGAATCGGTGCCGCGGCGCTGGCCGGGGCTGCCGGACTGCGCCACAACAGGATGAAGCCCATCTGGGAAGGAAACCACATGCCGAACCGGACGCTGCCCGTCCTGCCCCCGCGCTGAGCATGGCGAAGGCCACTTCCTCCACCTTCTCGCCGCTGCGCCACCCGGCCTTCCGCCTGCTCTGGATCGCCAGCCTCGCCAGCAACACCGGCATCTGGGTGCAGAATACCGGGGCGGGCTGGCTGATGACCAGCCTGGCGCCCTCCCCCATCATGGTCAGCCTGGTGCAGGCGGCGTCCATGCTGCCGGTATTCCTGCTGGCGCTGCCGGCCGGTGCCTTCGCGGATATCGTCGACCGGCGGAAGCACCTGATCCTGGCGCAGGCCTGGATGTGCGCCATGGGCGCGCTACTTTGCCTGCTGACCGCCCTGCACATGATCGGGCCGTGGGGCCTGCTGGCGCTGACCTTCGCCATCGGCGCCGGCAGCGCCATGAACTCGCCCGCCTGGCAGGCCACGACGCCCGAGCTGGTGCCGCGCAGCGACCTGACCCAGGCGATCGTGCTGAACGGCATCGGCTTCAACCTCTCCCGCGCCGTGGGGCCGGCGCTGGGGGGCTTCATCATCGGGCTGGGCGGCACCCAGGCGGCTTTCGCCTTCAACGCGGTGTGCTTCCTGGTGCTGATCATGGCGTTGGTGGCCTGGAAGCGTGAGGCACCCCGCAGCGCCCTGCCCAAGGAACATTTCCTGTCCGCCATGCGGGCGGGCGTCCGCTACGTGGCGGCGGCGCCGGCGCTGCGCGCCACCATCCTGCGCGCCGTGACCTACTTCTTCTTCGCCGCTGCCATGTGGGGGCTGCTGCCGCTGGTGGTGCGCAGCCGGCTGGGACTGGGGCCGGAAGCCTTCGGCATGCTGCTGGGCGCCATGGGCGTTGGCGCCGTCGGCGGCGGCATGATGCTGGGGCGGATGCGGGATGTACTCTCCCGCGGCACCACGGTGTTCCTGGCCACCATCATCGGCTCGGCCGCGCTGATTTTGCTGGGGGTGGCCACGCACTGGGCGCCGGCCGCGCTGGGCATGCTGCTCTACGGCGTCTCCTGGATCACGGCGTCCTCCACCATGCAGGCCAACGCGCAGCTCTCGGCGCCGGCCTGGGTACGGGCGCGGGCCATCGGCATCTACCAGCTCTGCTTCTTCGGCGTGCTGGCGCTGGGCTCGGCGCTGGCCGGCTGGCTGGGCGACTATGTCGGCGTGCAGGTGGCGCTGGTTTCCTTCGGCCTGGGTGGCCTGCTCTCCGGCATCGCCGTGCGCCGGTGGCACCTGGATGGGCCCACACCCATCCCCGCCCCCGCCACCGCCATCCCGCAGCCGGAGGCCCCGGCGCCGGAGCTGGCGAACCTGCTGGCCCGGGGCCGTGACCGGGTGCTGGAAGGCGTGCGCTACCGCATCGACCCCGCCGACCGCACCGCCTTCCTGGCCGCCATGGCCGAGGTGCGGCGCGTCCGCCTGCGCAGCGGCGCCCTGTGGTGGCGCCTGTATGACGACGTGGCCCACCCGGAATACTGGGCCGAGTTCTGGGCGGTGGAGAGCTGGACCGAACACCTGCGCGAGATGCACAGGCTGGAGCCGGAGGACCGCGCCATCATCGCCCGCGCCACCGCCTTCCACCGGGGCGATACCCCGCCCGAGGCCTCCCGCTACATCGCGCAGGACCCGCAATAGGGCCTTTGCGCTTCGCCGCTCGCTAGCGGGTACACCGGCCGTGGGCGTGCGGGGCCGGCCACGGCCGGGGCCCAGCATCCCGGCCAGCACGCATCAGCCATTCTTGAGCTTGGCAGGGCTTGGCAAACCCTGCCCGGCAACTCTCATCTACCGGGTGGCGTTAGACGCGCCAGAGAATGGAGACCGAGACCATGGCCCTTCGTAAGTCCCGCAACGATGTTGGCGAGAACGCCAAGAAGACCTCCATCGCCGTCCTGAACGGCGTGCTGGTCGACAGCATCGACCTCACCCACTGCGTCCGCATGGCCCACTGGACCATGCGCGGCCCCAACTTCATCGGGCTGCACACGATGCTGGAGACGTTCTACAACGATCTCTTCGCCACGACCGACGACATCGCCGAGCGCTTGGTGCAGCTGGGCGGCACGCCGGACGGCACCAGCCAGCTGATCGCCGAGAAGACCCGCCTGAAGGCCTACCCGCGCGACGTGACCTACACGCTGACGCATGTGGCCGAGCTGGCCGACCGCTTCGCCGCCAATGCCAAGGCGGTGCGCGAGGGCATCGACACCACCGACGAGGCCGGCGACGCCGACACCGCCGACCTGCTGACCGAGCTCTCCCGCGACCTCGACAAGAAGCTGTGGATGCTCGAGGCGCATATCGAGAACGTCGAGAAGTAATCCGCTTCGCCCGGGGCACCGCGTGCCCCGGGTTGCGATTCACCCCCCTCCGCCGCTACCGTGCGGCTCGAGGGGTGTGAACAAGGCATGAACGATCTGTTCGGTGGCAAAGGCGGCAAGGCCCCTGCGCAAGCGACGTATTCCGCCAAGGACATTGAGGTCCTTGAGGGGCTGGAGCCAGTACGGCGCCGGCCTGGCATGTATATCGGCGGCACCGACGAGAACGCCCTGCACCATCTGGCGGCGGAAGTGCTCGACAACGCCATGGACGAGGCGGTGGCCGGCCACGCCGACCGCATCGAGATGACGCTGGAAGCCGGCAACGTGCTGGTGGTGCGTGACAACGGGCGCGGCATTCCGGTCGACCCGCATCCGAAATTCCCGAAGCTGTCGGCGCTGGAGGTCATCCTCACCACGCTGCATTCGGGCGGCAAGTTCTCCGGCAAGGCTTACGATACCTCGGGCGGTCTGCACGGCGTCGGCAGTTCCGTCGTCAACGCGTTGTCGGAGCTGATGGAGGTGGAGGTCGCGCGCGACCGCACCCTGTTCACCCAGAGCTACGCGCGCGGCAAGCCGCTGACCAAGCTGAAGAATGCCGGTGCCGTGCATAACCGGCGGGGCACCACCATCCGCTTCAAGCCGGACCCCGAGATCTTCGCGACGATGCAGTTCTCGGCTGCGCGGCTGTTCAAGCTGTGCCGGTCCAAGGCCTATCTGTACCGTGGCGTCGAGATCCGCTGGGCCTGCGACCCGGCGCTGATCAAGGATGAGACGCCCAGCAACGCCACCCTGCACTTCCCTGGCGGCCTCTCCGACTTCCTGGCCATGGCGGTGGAGGGGCAGGCGACCGTCATCCCCACCCCCTGGGCCGGGGACGCGACCTTCCCGAACGGTGCCGGCCGCGCCGAATGGGCGGTGACGTGGCAGGAGCGCGGCGACGGCTTCCTCAACACCTACGCCAACACCATCCCCACCCCCCAGGGCGGCACACATGAAGCCGGGCTGCGGGCGGCGCTGGTCAAGGGCCTGCGCGCTTATGGCGAGCTGAAGAAGGAAAAGCGCGCCGGCAACGTGACGGCCGAGGACGTCTTCGGCGGCCTGGCCGGTATGCTCTCGGTCTTCATCCGGGAGCCGCAGTTCCAGGGCCAGACCAAGGACCGGCTGACCAGCCCGGAAGCCGCCAAGCTGGTGGAAGCCGGCCTGCGCGACCATTTCGACCACTGGCTGGCCGGCGACCCCGCCCGGGCCGACAACCTGCTGGCCTTCGCCATCGAGCGGGCGGAAGACCGAATCCGCCGGCGGGAGCAGAAGGACACGCCGCGCAAGACCGCGACGCGCCGCCTGCGCCTGCCCGGCAAGCTGGCCGATTGTTCCCGCGAGGCCGCCGAGGGCACCGAGCTGTTCCTGGTGGAGGGCGATTCCGCCGGCGGTTCCGCCAAGCAGGCGCGGGACCGGGAGACGCAGGCGGTGCTGCCGTTGCGCGGCAAGATCCTGAACGTCGCCTCCGCCAGCGCCGACAAGCTGCGGCAGAACCAGGAGCTGAAGGACCTGATCGAGGCGCTGGGCTGCGGCGCCGGGGACCGGTTCGACATCGCCCGCCTGCGCTACGCCCGCATCATCATCATGACCGATGCCGATGTGGACGGCGCGCATATCGCCACGCTGCTGATGACCTTCTTCTACAAAGAGCTGCCGGAGCTGGTGCGCCAGGGCCGGGTGCATCTGGCGCGGCCGCCGCTGTACCGACTGGCCGCCGGCGGCAAGACCGTCTACGCGATGGACGATGCGGAACGGGAGAAGCTGCTGAAAAAGGCCTTCAAGCCCAACCAGAAGGTCGAGGTCAGCCGCTTCAAGGGCCTGGGCGAGATGCCGGCGGCGTCCCTGAAGGAAACCACGATGGACCCGAAGCGGCGCACGCTGCTGAAGGTGATCCTGCCCCCCGAGGAACGTGCCGCGACCGCCGAACGGGTGGAGGAGCTGATGGGCCGCCGCCCTGAACTGCGCTTCCGCTTCATCCAGGATAACGCCGCCAAGCTGGACCTGGAGGAAGTGGACGCCTGAGGCCGGCGCGACGCTGGCCTGCGCCAGAGGCGGCAACCGACGCGGATGTCCAGTTCCGCGCCAGTTCTTCAGGCGGCGGAACGCGGAAGCGGCGTTCCACCCTCCTCACTGCGCCGCGTCAGGCAGCGCATCCACGGCCCTGGACGGGATGGCGAGGCTCGCCCCCGGCGCCAGGTCATCGCTGCCGCCGAGGTGGCGGACCGCCACCGGGGCCGGGTTGGCCCCGTCAGCCTCGATCCTCAGAGTCTTGCCGTCCCAGAGCAGGGTGAACCGCCCGTGGCGGCATACTTGGCGGAAGGTGATGCCGCGCAGGCCGGGCGGTGGGTTGGGGCAAAGCTGAAGCCCTGCCTCTTCCACCCGGAAGCCGAGATAGTGGCGCTGCAGCACATCCAGCGCCCCCGCCATGGCGCCCAGATGCGCGCCATCGCCTGAGGTCGTCGGCCCGGACGGATCGTGCTCCGCCTCCAGCGTCGTCTTGAAGCATTGCCAGGACCGCTCGGGGTCGAAGGAACTGAGGGCACCGGCGCAGACGAGTTCCGACAGGCTCGAATCATGCGACATCCGGGCCAGATCCTCGGCCGCGGTGCGCTGCATATCCGCGCTGGTGACGCGGTAACCCAGCCGATCGAGCGTCTCGTCGAGTTGCCCATGGGACAGCAGGTAGGGCAGCATCAGCGTGTCGGCCTGCTTCGCCAGGGCGTACCGGTTGATGTCGTCGCCCCTGGCTTCCATGAGCCAGTCAGGCCGCTGCCCGGGGGCCTCGTCCTCCAGCTCCTCGGGGCTCAGCGGGATCAGGCGGTCGAACCCCGCGAAGGGCAGCAGCGTGCCGTCAGCGGCGAACTCGACGCACAGGCGCCGGCTGACCCGGTCCCAATGCCGCAACTCGGCGTCATCGACCCCGAGGCGGCGTTCCAGCATCCGCCTCGCCTCGGCCGGCAGCCGGTCCAGCAATTCCAGTGCGCGTGCCAGCGTCCAGGCCGCCATCACGTTGGTGTAGCTGTTGTTCCGCAGGCCGGGTACCTCCGCGCCCGGATAAGCGGTGTGGTACTCGTCCGGCCCGACGATGCCGGCGATATCGAAGCGATCCTCCTTCGCGTTGTAGCGCGCGATGCTGCCCCAGAACCGGGCGACCTCCAGGAGGATCTCCGCGCCTTCGTGGTGTAGGAAGGATTCGTCACCGGTGCAGAGGCAGTAGTTCCAGACATTATAGGCCACGGCGGAGGCGATGTGGCGCTGCAGGTTGGTGTTGTCCCGCATCCAGCGGCCGGAGAGCGGGTTCCACTGGAAGCGCGGCGTATGTTCTCCACCGTCGCTCGCGCTTCGCCAGGGGAACATGGCGCCACGGAAACCCGCGGCTGCGGCACTTGCCCGCGCATCATCCAGCCGGCGGTAACGGTAGAGCAGCAGCGACTTAGCGAGCTCCGGGAAATGCGAGGTGAGATAAGGCAGAACGAGCATCTCGTCCCAGAAGATCTGGCCCCGATAGGCCTCCTGCCACCCCCGTGAGGGGAAGCCGAGATCATGGCCCAGCACGTGCGACGAGACGGTCTGCAGGATGCGGAATTCGGCCAGGCGAAGCGCGATGGCCAGGTCGGGCGTCTCGGCCTCGATATATGCGTGTTCGGACAGCGCGGCCCATCCCTGCCGGTGCGCCGCCAGCAGGTCGTCAAAGCGCCCCGCATCGCGGACCAGGGCCAGCGCGCGCTCCGTCCCCTCCGCGCCGGTTGCCATGGCCATGGCTTTCTCGACCGCGATCCCATCGTCGGGGACGTCGCAGAAGAAGCGCTCCTCGGCCCCTGCCCCATCGCCTTGGCGCTGGTGCGCTTCGTAGCGGCCGTTGAAGATCTCGGTGCGCGCGGCGACGGCGATGGTGATCGCGGATTGCGATGTACGGGCGGTGACGCACCCGACCCCCGACTCCAGCACCGTGCCGGAGACGTCGATGAGATGCTGGCTGCTGAAATGCTTCAGGCAGGCCACGCGGTCATTGGCGACGCGCCCATCGATGGCCGAGCATAGTTCGATACGGCCGCGCCAGTTCTGTGGCCGGATCTCCAGCCGCAGCGCCATGAGCTCGGGTTCGGCCATGCTGACAAAGCGGATTTCCTTCAGCGCGGTCCGGCGCCCTTGGCCATCCTCGACCACGAGGTTCCGCGTCGCGACGCCAGAGGCGGCATCGAGGGCATGGCGGTAGGACAGGACCCGCATGTCCTCCAGCGCGAACCATTTCGGCTCGCCAGCATGCCGGAAGGTCAGGAAGGTGGGGTTGGGCAGGTTGACGACGGACTCGTTCCACACCTCCTGCCCCTCGATCCGGTCCGGCAGGCGGTTGTAGAGTCCGGCACGATAGAGGCCCGGGTAATGCACGTCGCCCGCCTTTGCCCAGGGCACCGCCGAGCGCAAGGACAACAGCCCGTTCCCGAGCGTGAGGAGCGCTTCGCGCCTCGCCTCGTCCTCCGGGTCATAACTCTCGAAAGCGGAGGTCGCGGGGAGTTCAAACCCCATGGCGGGCGCCCCGTCCACGATGGGCGCTCGCCACTCCACTGGCCGAGGGCGTCCGCTTGCGGCGGAGGCTGGCGACACCCGGCGGGAAGCTGAGACTCCAGCGACGATCAGAACTTCGCAAACCCAGCGGGCCAGCCATCATCGCTCATCTGCTCCGTTACAGCCGGAGAGAAACGGTAAAATGGCCAAAAAGTTACGGGCCATTCATATTGAGCGGTGACGCGGGCATCGTGCGGGGGGAGCTGCCCCTGAGATGGTCAAGACCGTACCGGCGAGGCCTTGGTTCCGCCGCGAAGACCTTGACTGCTCATGGGTCCCCTTCAGCCAGCATTCCCCGGCGCGGTCCTCGGCCAGAGATGCGCGCGCCATGCGACCAGTACCAGCAACGTCGCGACGATGCCCGCCACGCCATAGACCGCCGTGGTCGCCGGAAAGCCCAGCCAGCCGATGAGCGGACCGGAGCAGAGCAGCCCGATCGGCAACCCGTACACCGCCAGCGTACGCATCCCCATCACCCGGCCGCGCAACGCGGGCGGCGTACCACGCAGCAACAGCACCGACATCGGCAGCAGGCACAGCATCTGCGCCATCCCGATCAACGGCAGCAGCACCAGGCCGCCACGAAGGCTTTCCACCTGGCCGAACAGGATGACCAGCCCGTGCCAGACGACGCTGAACACCAGCATCATGCGCGCCGGCTGCGCCGACCGGCCCAGGCGGCTGACGATCAGCGAGGCCAGGATGCCGCCCCCCGCCACCGCCGCGACCAGATAGCCAAGCCCCGCCTGGGTGGTGCCATAGACGTCCCGTGCCACGTAGGGCAGCAGGCCCAGCGTGAACGGATAGGCGGTCAGGTTGATCAGGAAGGCCATCAGCATGGCGGCCAGTTGCGGCGGCGCCTGCCACACGGCCCGCGCCGCCTCCCACAAGCCACGCAGCGGCGACGGCGCTGCCACCGTGGTCCCGTGTTCCGCCGCGCGTGTCGCGCTGACGCCGAGTGTCAGCAGCATGCCCAGCACGTAGAACGCCACCACCATGCCATAGGCCTGCGCCATGCCCAGGACGGCGACGATGCTTGCCCCGGCCAGGGCGCCACCGACGCGCGCGAGGTCCGAGGTGATGCGGGACAGCCCGATGGCGCTGGTCAGCCGCTCCTCCGGCATCGTCTCGCCGATCAGCACATTGCGGATGCCCATGTCCGAAGGACGGACCAGCCCGGCGAGGCCCGCCACCACCAGCGCCAGCAACGGCGTCAAGCTACCGGTCAGCAGCAGCGCCGCCAGGACCGCCGCCAGCAGCGCGTAGGCCGCCCGCATCAGGCACATGACGTTGCGGTGCCCGAAGGCATCGCCCGCCAGGCCGAAGAACGGAGCGATCAACGTCCCCAGGAATTGCAGCGAGCCGAAGACCGTGACCAGCAGCACGGATTGCGTCTGAACCACGATGTACCAGCCGAGGATCAGGGTCTCCATCTCGAAGGCCCAGGAGGTCATCAAGTCCGCCGACCACTGGAAACGGTAACTCCGGATCGCGAAGGGCGATCCGGCGCGGCGCGTCGCGCTCATCCAGCCGTGGCCGGACGGGCGCGGCGGCGCGGAGGCTCTGTTGTCCCGGTCACGGCGGTTCCTCTTTTCCGCCAGCATCCCCTCGAAGTTACGTGGCGGCAACCCCGCGAACCAGCGCAGGGGGACGCACCAACCGGGGCGGGCCGATCATCGTCATGCGCCCGCCTGCATCGGCATCGGCGACGCCACCTTCACTCGGGCCGCCGTCGGCTGCGGCCATGCGCGATCCCTCTCAGCGAAGCGGCACGCCTACCAATGGACCATCGGCAGCCCCGGGACAGGTGAGCGGAAGCACGGGATACGGTCGCCGCGAAGGCTGCCGATAGAGACGGTCCGGAGGTCGGGCCCGCCGAACGTCACGCTGGCAAACCAGGGCGCGATGGCGCCGCCGCAAGCCAGCATGAGCTGGGAGGTGGCTGCGTCCCGCGCGAACGCCTCCATCAATGTCCGGCCGGCCTCGCTGCCGCGGTCATCGTCAAGGATGATCCTGAGGTCGCCGTCCGGCGTGATGGCGAAGATGCGGTCCGTCATCACATGGGTGCCCCAGAGATTGCCATGGGCATCGAAGGCGATGCCGTCGATGAACGCCCCGTGGTCGGACGGCCCGAAAGTCTCGCGGCCGGTGAGGCTGCCATCCTCGTGCACGCGCAGGCGGGTGACGCGGCGGGCGCAGGTCTCGGCCACGTACAGCCACTCCTCCCGCGCATCGAGCCGGATCTCGTTGGTGAAATGGAAGCCATCCGCGACGATGCGCAGCCGCCCCTGGTCGTACAGGGCGATGAAGCCATCGACGATGGAGGGGCTCATCGCCCGCATCCAGTTCTTCGTCCGGGTGGAGACGGTGATCCAGAGCCGGTCGCGGCTGTCGCGCAGCACGAAGTTCACCTTGCCGATCGGCTCGCCGTCGATGGCATCGACCAGCACCTGCGTCTCACCATCGCGGGTCATCAGCTCCAGCCGGTCGGTACCAAAATTCGAGATGACGATGTCGCCGTTGCGGGCAAAGGCCAGGCCATTCGGCAGGGTGCCGGTGACGAAGCGCGCCTCCTCGTCCGTCGCCTGCGCGAAGGTGCTGCGCGCGCGCTGGGTGACCAGGCGCTGGCTGCCATCCGGGCGGATGTGCACGACGCCACCCCGTGCGTCGGCCGCCCAGAGGGAGCCATCGCGCTCGGCCAGGATGCATTCCGGGCGCTGCAAGCCCGCCCCGACATAGGTGATAGCAGAGGGATCGACGGTGAAGCCGTCGATGGGGTTGGGGGTGCGGCGCATGCGGGCCTTTCAGAAGCCGCACCTGCCGCCGCCCGCCCGCTGCACGGATGCAGCGGACCCTCGGCGGCGTCGTCGGGGCAGCCACGGTGCTTTGCCTGTGGAGGCGTTGCTTTCGGTGATGCGCACCGGAGGCCAGCCCTATGCGGACCAGCCGGGCGCGGGGTGGCGGCGTCACTCCACCCGGATGTTGTTCTCCTTGACGACCTTGCCCCAGATCTTCGCATCCTCGACCAGGAAGTCCCGGAAGTCAGCCGGCGTGCCACCGGCCGGAACCAGCCCCAGTTCGCGCAGCTTGGCGCGGAACTCATCGGATTTGATGATGCCGTCGGAAAGGGTCGCGATCTTGTCGACGACCTCCGCCGGCGTTCCGCGCGGTGCGAGCACGCCGTGCCAGGAATCACCCACAAAGCCCGGCAGCGTCTCGGCGACCGTCGGCACCTGGGGCAGCGCATCGACGCGGCGGGGGCCCGAGACGGCCAGGGCCCGCACGGCACCCACCTCGATCTGCGGGATTGCGGTGGTGGTGGGGTCGAACAAAAGGTCGATCCGCCCCGCGACCAGGTCGTTGAGCACGCCATCCCGGTAGGGAACGTGGGTCATCGTGATGCCCGCCTCGTTCAACAGGCGCGCCAGCGCGACATGCGTCCCCTGCCCGATGCCGTAGCTTCCATACGTCATCGCCCCCGGCCGCGCCTTGGCCGCCTCGATCAACTCCCCCAGTGTCTTGATCGGTGAGTTGCCCGGAACGAGCAGGACATACGGCACCGACAGCACGCGGATCACCGGGACAAGGTCCTCCGGCTTGTAGGACAGGTTGCTGTAGATGAAAGGATTGATGGAGAGCGTGTTGTTGACGGCGTAAAGCAGCGTGTAGCCGTCCGGCCGCGCCGTCGCGACGGCCTGTGCGCCGATGCTCGTGCTGGCGCCGGCGCGGTTCTCGATCACCACCGGCTGGCCCATGGCCCTGGAGAGCCGCTCCCCCAGCAGGCGGGCGATGACGTCCGGCGAGGAGCCAGGCCCGAACGGCACGACCAGCCGCACCGGCCGTGTCGGGTAGGCCGCCTGAGCCTGCGCCAGCGACGGCAGCGCGGCACCGACCAAAGCCGCTGTGCCCAGCAGCATCGTTCGGCGGGATAGTGAAATCCTTTGCATAGTTCCCTCCCATTGATGGAATCCCGCATTCTGGCTTGGCGGCGCGGTGCGGGTTGTCAGCTGAAGCATCTTCCGTTCGCACAGGCTTACTGCGGATGCTCTGCCGTGTTGTTTAGAAGCATCTTCACTCCATCGGATGATTCCACCTGATGGAGGACTGCTCTAGTCGGCGAGGATGGCCACGGCCCGCGTCCAGCCCGCGGAGGCGGCGCGCACCTTCACCGGGAAGCAGCACACGGTGAAGCCGGTCGGGGGCAACGCTTCCAGATTGTGGAGCTTCTCGATCTGGCAGTAGCCGCGCACCATTCCGGCGCGATGGCCTTCCCAGATGATGGAGGGGTCGCCCGTCTCATCCCAGCGGCGCCGGGTGTGCACGAAGGGCGCGTCCCAGGACCAACCGTCCGTGCCGCAGACGCGCACGCCCCGCTCGGTGAGGTAGAGCGTCGCCTCCTGCCCCATGCCGCAGCCGCGCGAGACGTAGTCTGGCTGGCCGTAGGCCTGGCCGGCGGCGGTGTTGACCACCACGATGTCACCGGGCGAGAGGACGTGGCCGATGCGCGTCAGCTCGGCCTCGATCTCCGCCGCCGACACCACATGGCCGTCCGGCAGATGGCGGAAGTCCAGCTTCACGCCAGGGCCGAAGAACCAGTCGAGCGGCAGTTCGTCGATCTTCGCGGCGGGAAGGCCGCCATCCATCGTTGAATGGTAGTGGTAGGGAGCGTCCACATGCGTCCCGTTATGGGTCGACAGCTGCACCTTCTCGAGCGCCCAGCCTTCGCCATTCGGCATCTGCTCGGGCCGCAGCCCGGGGAAGAAGCTGACGATGTCGCCCGCCGTCTCCGCATGCGCGTGGTACTCGACGGAAGGCCCCATATTTGGCGGGTCGGCGTAGGGCGTGTTCTCCAGCGGCACCGAGATATCGATGAACCGGCCGGCGCGCATCATGCTGCACTCGCGCGCGAAGCGATTAGCCAGATTGCGGCGCCTTCCACCACAGCATGCGTCACCTGGGCGTGGATGATCTGCCTTGGACTGGCTGCCATCGCCGTCTCCTCCTCGTATTGCCCCGCCTGGTTTTGATCGGGTAGGCTTATCGGTCGGACGACCGTCTTGGACGAACGTCCTAATTCTAGGGAGTGGCCAGCTCGTTGACAAGCACGCGTTCGGCACCCGTTTTCACCGCGTGCCAGGAGAGAGCTTGCAGATGACCGAGGCGCCGACCCGCGATCGCATCCTGGACGCGGCCGAACGGCTCTTCGCCGAACGTGGTGGCGAGGACGGGGCTTCGATGCGGGATCTCGCCGCCGCCGCCAGCGTGCGCCTGTCCCAGCTCAGCTACCATTTCGGGTCCAAGGAAGCGCTGTACCGGGCCGTCTTCACCCGCCGCGCCAGCGCGCTCGCCCAGGCGCGCGAGGATGCGCTCCGCGAGGCGCTCTCCCAACCGGCCCCGACGATCGGGGATGTCATGTCCGCTTTCATTGGGCCGTCGGTGCGGCAGCGGCTGACCGGGGGCGCCCAAGGCGCGGCCTTCGCGCTGCTGACGGCGCGCGAGGCCGTCGACCCGCGCGAGGCGGCACGCGGCGTCCTGGCCGAGCATTTCGACCCGACCGCCGCACGCTTCATCGCAGCACTTTCCAGCCTGTACCCGGGCGCGACGCGAGCGGCCGCGGCGGAAGCCTATTTCTTCGCGGCCGGCGCGCTGGTGATGACCACCATGACCGGCGGCAGAATCTCGCGCCTCCTGGGCGCGGAGTGCGCGCCCGAGCTGAACGCGCAGGACGCCGCTTCCCTCGTGCAGCGCCTCACCGCCTTCTGCGCGGCAGGGGCCGAGGCCGTGCTGCGCGCCCCGAAGGACGCGCGTTCACCTTCCGGCTGACACGCACTTCCAGACTGCGCCATCCAGCAACTCCGGCATTCGCGCCTTGGCGATACATCCGAGGACGAGCTGCTGCTGGCGGCCTCGCCCGCGGCTCCGCGATCTCGGCGTCACGGTGTTGGCGCGGCAGCCGGCTTCGCTACCGGCGCTCAGTCCCTGGCCACCAGCAGGCCAGCGGCCAGGCACCGGAAGGCCTCCACGGCCCTGGCCAGCACGGCGCGCGGATCGTTGCTGGCCGCGATCCAGAGCGCGGCATTCAGCGCGGCACCATTCAGCAGCCGGGAAGCGGCTTCCGCATCCACCGGCTTCACCACCCCTTGCGCGATCAGCGCCTCGACGGTCTCGATCGTCGCCCGCAGGCAGCTGTTCTGGCTCGGCCACTGCGAGGGATCACCCAGTACGGCCGGGCCATCGAGCAGCACCACGCGCTGTACCTCCGGCTCCAGCGCCATCTCGATATAGGCAGCGCCTTCGGCCAGCAGGCCTTCCCAGGCGCTGTCAGCCTGGCTGCCGATGGCATGCGCCCGGGCTGCCATCTCCTCATCGATCTGATTCACCACGGCCTGAAGCAGGCCGCGTTTGTCGCCAAAGTTGTGGTAGAGCGCGCCGCGCGTCAGCCCGACCTCGGCCGTTAGATCGTCCATGGAGGCCGCTGCGTAGCCCTTCTCGGCAAACGCCGCGCGGGCAGCGCGCACCAGCTTGGCCCGGGTCTCCTCCACCATCTCGGCACGGCGTTTCGGCGGCATCCTTGCATCCTTCAGACAAACATACGCTGCGTATGTTAGTTGACATACGCAGCGTATGCGTCGATGGTATTCACATACGGAGCGTATATTAACCGCAGGATGCTTCGTGAATCCACCCGCCCGCGCCGGCCAACGAAGCAGTGCCCGCAGGCCAGCGCCCCGTGAAAGGAACCAACCCATGGCTCAGAACGAAGCGATCTTCCCCGCCAACCGGCACGCCCTCTACGACGCCCACAAATACTCGCCCGCCATCCGCTCGGGCGATCTCCTGTTCGTCTCCGGCCAGGTCGGCGCCCGGCCGGACGGCACGCCGGAGCCGGATTTCGCCCGGCAGGTGCAGCTGGCCTTCGACAGCGTGCTGGCGGTACTGCAGGCGGCGGGATGCACGTTGGCCGATGTGGTGGACGTGACCTCTTTCCACACCGACCCGGCCCAGCAAATGGAGACCTTCATGGCCGTCCGGTCGCGCATCATCGGCGAGCCGCCTTACCCGAACTGGACCGCCGTCGGTGTCACCTGGCTGTCGGGCTTCGATATCGAGATCAAGGTCATCGCCCGCGTCCCCGAAGGGCGCTGAGCCGAACCCCAATCGTCCGGGCACCGGCTCAGCCAGCCTCCGTGGCGGATGCCGCGTCGTGCTTGGCCTGCCGCGTCGCCCGGGCCCGCTCCAGGGACGCCGCCTTGCGGCGTTCCTCCCGCAGGACGTCGATGGTCGGTTGCCACCAGCCGCGCTGTAGGTCGGCCGGTTCCGCTGGCGTCCGCGCGGGCCAGGCCTGAACCAACTCGGCATGGCTGGGCCGGCGCCAACCGGCCCAGACCAGATCCGCCGCGCCGACATCGGAATAGAAGCGGGCGGCGATGGCAGGCTCCACCACCTCCCCCGTCACCGTCTCGATCACCACGCATCCCAGATGGGTCATCACGACCCGGTCTGGCGGCGGCAGCGCATCCGCCGGTACGGGATAGCGGTGGCGGCGATGCTCCGCGGCTTCCTCACGCTTCTCCAACTGCCCGGGGTCAGCCTTGCGGCTCTCGGCACGCTTACGCCGTTCCTCCGGCTCGGCTTGCCGGGCCGCAGCCTCGATGGCGGGCCAGTGCTTCTGCAATGCTTCATAGGACCGGAACGGCACACGCCAGGCCTTCGATGCCGGGTCCCACCACGCCCAGGGCACCAGACGCAGTTCAGCGATGACGGTGCGGGAATACGGCGTCCGCACCATCAGGTCTTCGGCGATCTCCAGGTAGGGGCTCGCAATCGGCTCGAAGGTGAAGGCATCGCGGCCGCGCTGGTCGGCATAGGCCAGCACGCCGGACCACTCGCGGCTCATCCACTTCGTCAGGCGCTGTTCCGCACGCTTGCCGGGTACGAACCAGGCCCGCAGATCGTCGCGCCAGCGCGCATTCGGGAAGGCTTCGCGGAAGCGCTCCACGGTCATCCGGTCATAGGGAAACGCCGCCGTCGCGCCGGGTGCGCCCTCGCCGTCTTCCTGCTGCCTGGCGGTGAATTCCGTCGTTGCCTCGGTCACCCGTGGTGTCCTCCTTGCCCAGCAGAGCGCGGCACGCCCGCCGCTGGCAACCCCGACCTAGCGCCCTCGGTCCGCCGAAATCGTGGGGCAGCACTCTCCGGCCACCTCGACCAAAACGCGCCGATGGATGAACACAGCAACAGCTCAGTGGTCCGCGTCGCCACGCAAAAACCGGGCGCCGCAATCTGGACATATCATTCTAGAACGCTCAATCTATTTGTATGGTCCGAACCGCCCGCTTCTCCGCTGAGCACTTCGTCGACGCCGCCATCGCCCTCGTCGCCGAAGGTGGGCCGGGTGCGGCGACCATGCAGGCCATTGCCCGGCGCGTCGGGGCGCCCACCGGCTCGATCTACCACCGGTTCGACTCCCGCTCCGCCATTCTCGCCGCCGCCTGGAACGCCAGCTACGGCTCGCTGGCCAGGCTGTTGGTGCCGCTGCTGCAAGCCGGCCGGCCGCGCGAGGCCGCCCTGGCGCTCATCCCCTGGGCGGGCGAGGACCGGCCCCGCGCCCGGTTCCTGCTGCTGCACGAGCCCGTCGCCCTGTTCGAGGACGCCCCGCCGCCCGAACCGCTGCGGCAGGCGATGGAGCAGTTGGAAGCCGAGATGGACCAGGCCTTCCGCGCCTGCATCGCCCGCTTCGGCGACGGCACCATCCGGGACGAGGACCTGTCGCGCGCGAAGTTCCTGATCTTCGACGCGCCCATCGCCATTCTCCGCCCGCATCTGCTGGCGGAAGCCCCCATCCCCGCCTTCGCCGGCCAGATGATGGCCGAGCTGCATGCGGGCCTGCCCTTCGCCGGCGCCCGCGCCGGGACCACCCACGCGGCCTGAGCCGCCCTCCTACGGATTGCTACAAACGCCATGAACGACATCGTCGACGAGCGGCCGGTCAAGCTGCACACCCCCGAAGATTTCGCCGGCATGCGCGCCGCCGGCAGGCTGGCGGCCGCCACGCTGGACATGGTGACCGCGCATGTACGCGCCGGCATCACCACCGCGGAGCTGGACCGGCTGTGCCACGCCTTCATCGTGGAGCACGGCGCCGTACCGGCCTCCCTCGGCTACCAGGGCTACAGCCACGCCACCTGCATCTCGCTCAACCACGTCGTCTGCCACGGCATTCCCGGGGAGCGGGCACTGATGGAAGGCGACATCCTCAACATCGACCTCGCCGTGATCGTCGATGGATGGCACGGGGATAGCAGCCGCATGTACACGGTTGGCAAGATCGGCACCCGCGCGGCACGGCTGATCGAGGTGACGTACGAGGCGATGATGCGCGGCATCGCGGCCGTGCGGCCCGGCGCCACGCTGGGCGATATCGGCTTCGCGATGCAGAGCCATGCCGAGGCCGCACGCTTCAGCGTTGTGGAGGATTTTTGCGGCCACGGGCTCGGCCGCGTCTATCACGACGCGCCGAACGTGCCGAATTACGGGCAGGAAGGCACTGGCCTGGCGCTGCACCCCGGCATGTTCCTGACCATCGAGCCGATGGTGAATGCCGGCCGCTGCGACGTGAAGGTGCTCAGCGACGGCTGGACCGCCGTAACGCGCGACCGCAGCCTCTCCGCGCAGTTCGAGCACAGCATCGGCGTCACCGAGGATGGATACGAGATCTTCACCCTCTCTCCCGCCGGGTTCGACAAGCCTCCCTACAAGACGGCGTAGCGCGGGTCAGCGGCGCGGCGGCGTCAGCAGCACCGGGTGCGCTTCCAGCGCCGGTGCGGCGACGGCGTGGACGGGGTAGGTGGAAACCCGGCCGCTCACCACTTCCAGGTCCCAGTCGCCGCCCAGGCTGCTGGGGCCGGTGCGGTCGTCCGATGCGGCGACATCGCGGGCCAGGGCGCGGGATAGCGCGGCGACGAAGCGGCCACCGACGGCGCCCTGGCCGATCTCGCATCCCCACAGCAGCAGCGCGCCACCGGGGGCCAGGCCATCGCCCAGCCGCGCCAGGTCGGCCGCACGCCCGCCCAGCATGTCCATCTCCAGCGTCACGCTACCCAGGCGCAGGCGGCCGGGCGCGCCGTGGTCGGCGATATGGATGGCGGCCAGTGGGCCAAGCTCGCCGGCAACCTCGGCGATCTGGGTGAGGCCGTCCCGCGCCGTGTCCAGCAGCAGCACGGCGACGCCGGGCTCGGCGGCGGCCAACAGCGATGGCCACCCCTCCAGGCGCGGGTCGAGAACAAGCAATTGGGTCGAGGTTTCGGCAGGCTTCTGCATCGCGGCGGCTTTCCCGTTTTGGGTCATTCTCATCATGGGCCAGCCATCCTTTCCAAACCGTCAACTGCGATGCGGAATTCGCCAGGGCCGTGCCGGGTTGCAGTGGCGGCGCGCAACCGGCATGGCTGTGCCGCCATGCCGCACGCACCCGCCTGATGAACGACGTCACCGAAGCCACCCGCCTCGCCCTGGGCCTGATCCTGCATGGCGATGCCGAGGTGGCGCAGATCATCCTGCTCTCCCTCCGCGTCTCTGGCAGCGCGGCACTGCTGGCCTTCGTACTGGGACTACCGGTGGCGGCCAGCCTGGTCATCGCCCGCTTCCGCGGGCGCAACACGCTGCTGCTGCTGTTCAACGCTGCGCTCGGCCTGCCGCCGGTCATCGTCGGGCTCGTGTGCTACCTGCTGCTCTCACGCAGCGGCCCGCTGGGCGCCCTGGGCTGGCTGTTCGCGCCCAGCGGCATGGTGCTGGCGCAGACCATCCTCTCCTTCCCCATCGTCGTCGCGCTGGCCAGCCGCGCCTTCGCGCCGCTGTGGCACGACCACCGCGATGCCCTGGCGATCGACGGCGCCAGCTTCCGCCATTGCATGTGGCAGTTGTTCCGCATGGCCCGCCCGCCACTGGTAACCGTGTTCCTGGCAGCCTTTGGCCGCGCCATCGCCGAGGTCGGCGCCATCCTGGTGGTCGGCGGCAATATCCGCGGCGAGACCCGCACCATGACCACGGCGATCGCGCTGGAAACCCAGAAGGGCGATCTGCCGATGGCGCTGGCTCTTGGCGGCGTGCTGCTGCTGCTGTGCCTGGGCGTCAGCATGGTGACGCTGCTGCTGGGGCGGCGCACCTGAAGCCAATCTGCTGCCAGACAGCCGGAATGCGCAGGTGCCCCGCTCCGGCTAGAGCTCCGCGCCCAGTTCCATGATCGCTTCCCGCAACCAGCGATGTGCCGCATCGCCGTCCCGGCGCGGGTGCCAGACCTGCTGGAACGCAAAGCCGGGGATGGCGAAGGGCGGCGGGAAGACCCGCAATCCCTCCGCCTCCGGCCGCGCCGGCAGGATCCGCCGGGCGACGGTCAGCACCAGGTCGGTCCCCGCCACCACGCGCGTCGCCGGCCCCCAATGCGGCAGCACCAGCGCGACGTGGCGGCTGCGCCCGATCGCGGCCAGGGCGAGGTCCACCTCCTTCGGCATATCCGGCCGCAGCGCCACAGAGGCGTGCGGGCGGGCCAGATAGGCCTCCAATTCCACGGCGGCCGGCGTGGCGGCATCGGCGACGCAGACGAACTCCTCCTGGAACAACGTCTGGCAGTGCAGGCCCTGCGGTGCATCGGGGCAGACGGCCAGCGCCAGGTCGATCTCACCTTCCATGACCTGGGAAAGCATGCCCTCCCGCCCCGTCTGGCTGATCATCAGGTCGATGCCGGGCGCCTGCCGCCGCAGCCGCCGCATCAGCCCCGGCAGCAGCACGGCCGAGCCGTAGTCGGACATCGCCAGCCGGAACACCCGCCGCGCCGTGGCCGGGTCGAACCTCGAAGGCCCCAGCAGCTGCCGCATCCGGTGGAGCGCCTCGGAGAGTTGCGGCGCCAGTTCCAAGGCCCGCGCGGTCGGCTGCAACTGGCCGGCGCGACGCACCAACAAAGGGTCGCCCAGCAAGGCGCGCAGCCGGCCAAGCGCGTGGCTGACCGCCGGCTGGCTCTTGTTCAGCCGGGTGGCGGCGCGGGAGACATGACGCTCCGCCAGCAGGGCCTCCAGCACCACCAGCAGGTTCAGATCGACACTTTGCAGGCTATTCATTCGGTGCATGGTATGCGGACGAAATCCGAATTTCCATCAGCAGGGCGGATAATCTACCCAGCCTGGCACCCACGACCTGATCGGGAAACGACATGCCCAGCACCACGCCTCTCCTCGCCGCCGCCTTGCTGGCCGGGGCCGCCGTACCCTTCCAGGCCGGGGCCAACGCGGCGCTCGGGCGGCTCATCGGGCATCCGCTCTGGGCAACGCTGGTGTCCCTGACCGTCAGCATCGCGTTGTTGATTCCGGTCATGCTGGCATTCCGCCTGCCCTTCCCGGCCATCGGGGATGCCCTGAAGGGCCCATGGTGGGTCTGGGCCGGCGGCGCGGCCGGGGTGCTCTACCTCACCGCCGCGCTGCTGCTGACGCCCAGGCTGGGGGCGGCGGGCTTCATCGTCGCCGTCATCGCCGGGCAGATCGTCGCCTCTCTGGCCATCGACCATTTCGGCCTGGTGGGGCTGCCGGCCAGGCCGGTCGCGCCGATGCGGCTTCTGGGCGCGGCGCTGATCATCGGCGGCATGGTGGTGACGCAATGGGCCAGCCAGGCCAGCGCCACCGCGCGCTGATGGCCGCGCCCTGCCAGCCCGGCGGGCAGCCTGCCCACCGCCCGGGCAGGCTGGGTCGCGGTGGCGGTGCCCACACCGCAGAAGCCCAGCCCCGTGGCCCTTCCGCAACGCTTCCGCCCCGCGTTAGGCTGCTGGCCTGGGTTGGCCCGCGCGCCGCCCTCAGGCCCCTGGGAGACGATTCATGCTGAACCGCCGCAACCTGCTTGCCACCGCCGCCACCGGCATGGCCGGCGCCCTGGCTGCCCCGCATGTCGCCCGGGCGCAGGCCATGCCCAAGATCACCATCGGCATGTCCGGCTGGACCGGCTTCGCGCCACTGACGCTGGCCGAGCAGGCCGGCCTGTTCAAGGCCGCAGGCGTCGAGGTCGAGACCAAGTTCGTGCCGCAGCGGGAGCGCAACCTGGCCCTGGCCGCCGGCGCGCTGAACTGCGTGGTCACCACCGTGGACACCATGATCCTCTGGGGCAGCACCATGCCGCTGGTGCAGGTGCTGGTGCTCGACAAGTCCAAGGGCGGCGACGGCATCGCCGTGCGGCCGACCATCGGCGGCTGGTCCGACATGAAGGGCAAGACCTTCGCGGTCGATGGCGCCGGCACGACGCCCTACTTCGTGCTGGCCTACATGCTGCGGGAGAACGGGCTGTCCATCAAGGACGTGCAGACCGCGACCCTGGCGCCGCAGCCGGCCGCCCAGGCCTTCGTCGCCGGGCAGTTCGACGGCTGCTCCACCTACGAGCCCTACCTCTCCTCCATCCGCGGCATCAGCGCCACGCAGGGCCGCATCCTGGCGACGACGACGGACTATCCCTGCGTGGTGGACACCCTGGCCTTCACGCCGGATTTCGTGGCCAAGAACGAGGGCGCCGTCCGGGCCGTCATCAAGGGCTGGTACGACGCCCTGGCGATGATCAAGGCCGAGCCGGAGAAGTCGTTCGAGATCATGGGCAAGCGCGTCAACCAGTCCGGCGAGGCCTTCAAGGCCAGCGCCGCCTTCATCGAGTGGCAGGACGCCGCGATGAACAAGGCCTATGTCGGCGGCGACCTGCAGGCCTTCATGGGCAAGGCGCTGGAAGTGCAGAAGGAGGCCGCCGTCGTCCGCACCGCGCCGGACCTCGCCAAGCTGCTGGACACCCGCTTCGTCGCCTGATGCCAGAGTGATGGAACCGCTCAAGCCAGTCTCCGCCGGTGCCCGGGTCGTCCTGGGCATCGGCTTCTTTGTCCTGTTCATCGGGTTGTGGGCCGCCGTCACCTATGGCGGCGTGGTGCAGCCGCTGTTCCTCGCCTCGCCGGGCGCGGCGCTGGCGGCAGGCATCTCGCTGTTCACCGAATACAACTTCCTGGGTGACATCGGCATGACGGTATGGCGCGTGCTGGGCGGCTTCGTGCTGGCCGCCGTCATCGCCGTGCCGCTTGGCCTGATGATGGGCGCCTACAAGGGGGTGGAGGCGTTCTTCGAGCCCTTCATCTCCTTCGCCCGCTACCTGCCGGCTTCCGCCTTCATCCCGCTGCTGATCCTGTGGGCGGGGGTGGGAGAAGCGCAGAAGCTTTCGGTCATCTTCCTCGGCAGCGTGTTCCAGATCGTCATCATGGTCGCCGTCATCGCCGGGGCCACGCGGGTGGACCTGGTGGAGGCCGCCTATACGCTGGGCGCGCGCAGCCGTGGCATCCTGCGCCGCGTCATCATCCCCTCCGCCGCGCCGCAGGTGATGGAGGCGCTGCGCCTGGTGCTCGGCTGGGCCTGGACCTACGTCATCGTCGCCGAGCTGATCGGCGCGCAGAGCGGCATTGGCCACATGATCATGGACAGCCAGCGGCTGCTGGATACCGGGCAGATGATCTTCGGCATCGTCGTCATCGGCATCATCGGCCTGGTCACCGACTTCCTGTTCAAGGCGCTGAACCGGCGCCTGTTCCGCTGGGCGGCGCTCTGATGGTCCTGACCATTCGCGGGCTGACCCGCACCTTCCCCGGCCAGGGCCGCACCGCGCCGACCCTGGCCCTGCAGCCGACGGACCTGGACGTCGCGCCCGGCGAGTTCGTCTCCATCCTCGGCCCGTCAGGCTGCGGCAAGTCCACCCTGCTGCGCATCGTCGCTGGGCTGGACCGGCCGAGCGGTGGCACCGTAACCCTTGGCGGCCGGCAGGTGACCGGGCCAGGGCCGGACCGTGGCATGGTGTTCCAGTCCTACACCTTGTTCCCCTGGCTGACGGTGCGGCAGAACATCGAGTTCGGCCTGCGGGAGCGGAAGCTGCCGGAGGCGCAGATCCGCGAGATCTCGGAGAAGTTCATCGCCCGCACCGGGCTGCGGGGGTTCGAGAACCACTGGCCGCGCCAGCTCTCCGGCGGCATGCAGCAGCGCACCGCCCTGGCCCGCGCCCTGGCCAACGACCCCGAGATTCTGCTGCTGGACGAGCCCTTCGGCGCGCTGGACCACCAGACGCGGGAGCTGATGCAGGAGTTGCTGCTGGAAGTGTGGGGCGCCGACAGCCCGGAAGCCCGCAAGACCGTGCTGTTCGTCACCCACGATATCGACGAAGCCATCTTCCTGGCCAACCGCGTGCTGGTGATGTCCGCCCGCCCGGGCCGGGTGAAGGCGGAAGTGCCGGTGCCCCTGCCCTACCCGCGCGACTGGACGGTGAAGACCAGCCCGGTCTTCGCCGAGTTGAAAGCCCGGCTGATGGCGGAAATCCGCGAGGAAGTCCGCAAGGCCGCGATCGGCTGAGGCAGCGGGGCCGGGGAGCATGATCCCCCGGCCCCGCTTCCTGCGCGCCCCCTGGACGCCACGCGAGGCCTCCCCCACTCTCGCCCCCATGCCGATTTCCGATTCGATCCCCCGCGTCGCCCTCGTCACCGGCGGCGCCCGCCGGCTGGGCCGCGCCAGCGCCCTGGCCCTGGCCGGCGCTGGCTTCGACATCGCCATCCATCACCGGGATAGCCGGGAGGACGCGGAAGCGACCTGCCAGGCCGTGCAGGCACTGGGCCGCCGTGCCGTGATGCTGCACGCCGACCTGGCGGCGGAGGCCGAGGTGGCACGGCTGATCCCGGATGCCACGGCGGCGCTGGGGCCGGTCGGCGTGCTGCTCAATAACGCCTCCACGTTCGAGCGGGATGAGTGGCACGACGCGACCCGCGAGAGCTGGGACCTACATATCGAGCCCAACCTGCGCGCACCTTTCGTGTTGATGCAGGCCATGGCCACCGCGCTGCCGGAACACGCCACCGGCGTCGTCATCAACATGCTGGACCAGCGTGTGTGGTCCCTGACGCCGCATTTCGTCAGCTACACCGTCTCCAAGGCCGCGCTGTGGGCGCTGACCCAGAGCATGGCGCTGGCGCTGGCGCCGCGCATCCGCGTCAATGGCATCGGTCCCGGCCCGGCCATGCCGAGCACGCGGCAAAGCCCGGAACACTTCGCCCAGCAATGCGCCAGCGTGCCGCTGGAGCACGGCACCAGCGCGGCCGAGGTGGCCGAAGCCGTGCTGGCCATCCTGCGCCTGCCGGCGATGACGGGGCAGATGATCGCGCTGGATGGCGGCCAGCACTTGCAATGGGCCCCCTCCCAGGGGCAAAGCCTGCCGGAATGATCAGCTACACTCCCGATGCCGCCTCCGGCCTGCGGCGGGTCTTCATCCGTGGCCTCGACGTGCAGGCGCGCCTGGGCATCTACCCGCATGAGGAAGCGCCGCAACGCGTCCTCATCGATATCGAGTTGCTGGTTCGGGACGACGCGGCGCCGCATGGCACCGGCGCGGACCGGCTGGACCGGGTGGTGGATTACGAGGCCGTGGTGAAGCGCGCCCGCGCCACCGCGACCGGCGAGCATGTCCGCCTGGCCGAGACCCTGGCCGAGCGGATCGCCCTGGGAGCGCTGAAGGACCTGCGGGTGCTGAAGGTGCGGGTGACAGTGGAGAAGCCCGAGGCCTTCGCCGACGTGACCGGTGTCGGCGTGACCGTTGAGCGCGTGCGGCAGTTGACATCGTGAAATCATCCACCGCGGCAAAATACTGGCGCGGCTGAGTTTTTTCACTGAACCGTCATCTGGGGCTTGACAGGCCCGGGCCCTTGAAATCGCAAGGTTCTTCGTGAAAACAATAGGTTACGTATTTGCCCAAACTCTGGGCAACATTGTGTAACGGGCAGATGACAGCCGTTTTCCGGCGTTGGCCCACCTGTCCTCCACAGAGTTTTCCACAGCTTCGGTGAACAACTCCCGCCCTTCGGGCAGCGCTTCGATGTTGCGGAAGCGTGGCGTCTTCCTGCCCGCATCCTGAGCACAGGCGGTGTGCGGCGGCGGCGGCAGACTATCCCCGCTGGTGGTGCGGCTTACCGGTGAGGTACCCACAGACCTATCCACGAAATCGGTGGACAACTCCCAGGCCGGCCCGAGCGCCGACCAAGCCCTCATGCCGATCCGCGAGCCATGCATCGAATGCATGATGCCATGCCCGGACGGGGCCGGCCCGGTGAAGGCAGCCTTATGCGCTCCGAGGATACGCGTGGTGAAAACAGGGGCTCTTTCCGATCCCCCCGTCCCTGCCCACATTCTTATCCACTGAAACGGTGGACAAGATTTCGCTTGGTGGAGTCCCAAAACCTGCTTCGAGCTGGCCAAAACCGGCCCATTGCCACAATTCATCCACCGCCGCCCGGCACCGCCTGAAAGCGACCTTTCGTCAATGGAAATGCTGCACTTGACGGCCCGTTGCACGGAAGGAAACTTCTATCTTGTTGATTTTGTTCGCTTCATCCTTATGCTCAAACCGTAAGCATTGTCGTATGAATGGCGGATGACAGCCATTTTCCGGCCATTGCCCCCGTGCGCTCCACAGAGTTGTCCACAGGCCCCGTGGAAAAGCCTAGCAACCCCTTGAGCCAGCTTGCTGTGCGTGATTGATCCTGCCCATGTCCGCCCCTGACTCCCCCCCTGCCCCCGGCCTCTCCTCCGACGAAACGGGGGAAGCCTCGCCCATCCAGGGCGTCGCGGTGATCGAGGCGGCGCTGGTCCACATGCCGGCGGCGCCGGGCGTGTACCGCATGCTCGATGCCAAGGGGGATGCCCTCTATGTCGGCAAGGCGCGCAACCTGAAGAAGCGCGTCGTCGCCTATACGCAGATCGGGCGGCTGCCGGAGCGGCTGCGCCGCATGGTCTCCGGCACCCGCAAGATGGAGATCGTGACCACGGGCAGCGAGGCAGAGGCGCTGCTGCTGGAGGCCAACCTGATCAAGCGGCTGCGGCCGCGCTACAACATCGTCCTGCGGGACGACAAATCCTATCCGTGGCTGCTGCTGACGGAGGACCACGACTACCCGATGATCGGCAAGCACCGGGGCGAGAAGCGGAAGGGCGCCAGCTACTTCGGCCCCTTCGCCAGCGCCTGGGCCGTCAACCAGACCATCACGGCCCTGCAGCGCGTGTTCCTGCTGCGCTCCTGCCGGGACACGGTGTTCTCGGCGCGGGACCGGCCCTGCCTGCTCTACCAGATCAAGCGCTGCTCGGCCCCCTGCGTGGACCGCATCAGCAAGGACGACTATGCCGGGTTGATCAAGCAAGCGAAGCAGTTCCTCTCCGGCGAGACACCCAGCATCCAGAAGAACCTGGCCGCCGAGATGGAACAGGCGGCCGAGGCGCTGGAGTTCGAGCGTGCGGCCAGCATCCGGGACCGCATCCGGGGCCTGACGCATATCCAGGGGCAGAACAGCATCAACCTGGAAGGCGTGGGCGATGCCGACGTGGTGGCGCTGCACCAGCTGGCCGGGCAGTCCTGCGTCCAGGTGTTCTTCTTCCGCGGCGGCCGCAACAACGGCAACCGCAGCTTCTTCCCCAGCCACGCCAAGGATGACGCGGCACCGGACGAGGTCCTGACCGCCTTCCTCTCCCAGCTCTATGACGACCTGCCGCCGCCGCCGCTGGTGCTGCTCTCCCACGACCTGCCCGAGGCCGGGCTGATCGGGGAGGCGCTGAGCATCAAGGCGGGACGCAAGGTGGAGCTGCACCGGCCGCAGCGCGGCGAGAAGCGCGCCGCCGTGGACCACGCCGCGACCAACGCGCGGGAGGCGCTGGAACGCCACCTGGCCGAGAGCACTGCCCAGGGCGCCCTGCTGGACGGCGTCGCCACCCTGTTCGACCTGCCGGAACCGCCGAAGCGGATCGAGATCTACGACAACAGCCATATCCAGGGCAGCAACGCCTATGGCGTGATGGTTGTCGCCGGGCCGGACGGCTTCATGAAAGGTGCCTACCGCAAATACGCCATCCGGGGCGAGAGCGGGCTGGTGCGGAACCCGCGTGGCACCCCCCAGGCCGCGCCGCTGGAAGGCGGCGGCATCGTCAGCGCCGAGGATGGCGAGGTGGTGATGCTGCCCGGCATGGGCGAAGGCCGCTCCCCCCTGCCCGGCACCATCGGCCAGGCACCGGCCAGGCCGCCCCGCGCCGGCGGCGGCTCCCGTGCCGCCAGTGGCGGCGGCGACGATTTCGCGATGATGCGGGAGGTGTTCGAACGGCGCTTCGGCAAGGCGCTGAAGGAGGACCCGACGCGGGATGGCGAGGGCTGGCCGGATTTGGTGCTGATCGATGGCGGCGCCGGCCAGCTTTCCTCCGCCCGCGCGGTCATGGCGGAGCTGGGGCTGGAGGACCTGCCGATGGTCGCCGTGGCCAAGGGGCCGGACCGCGATGCGGGGCGCGAATGGTTCTACCGGGAAGGCCATGCGCCGATCCAGCTCCCGCCACGCGACCCGGTGCTGTACTACCTGCAACGGCTGCGGGACGAGGCGCACCGCTTCGCCATCACCACCCACCGCGCCGGCCGTTCCAAAAGTTTAACGCGCAGCGAGTTGGACGAGATCCCCGGCGTCGGTTCCGCCATCAAGCGGCGGCTGCTGAACCATTTCGGCTCTGCCCGCGGGGTGCGGCAGGCCGGGTTGAGCGACCTGAACAACTGCCCAGGCATCGGTCCGGCGATGGCGACCCGCATCCATGAGCATTTCCACCCTGGCGCAAGCGGGCCGAATTCGGCAAAGGGCTGAGGCAGAGCGTGATAGGGTACTGGCTTGCCGACTGATCTGCCCAACCTGCTGACCATCTCCCGCATCGCCGCGATCCCGCTGCTGGTGCTGCTGGCGGCGCTTCGCACGCCGGTTGGGGATGCCGCGGCCTGCGCCGTCTTCGCCATCGCCGCCATCACCGACTATTTCGACGGCAAGATCGCGCGGGAGCGGAAGCTGATCTCCGCCTTTGGCCGCATGCTGGACCCGATCGCGGACAAGCTGCTGGTCGGCTCCGCGCTGATGCTGCTGGCGGGGCTGGAGCGGCTTTCCCCGCTCGGCCTGCTGCCCGCCATCGTCATCCTGCTGCGGGAGATCCTGGTCTCCGGCCTGCGCGAGTTCCTGGCCGGGCTGTCCGTCGGCCTGCCGGTGACGCGGCTGGCGAAGTGGAAGACCGGCATGCAGATGGCGGCGCTCGGCACCCTGCTGGCCGGCGATACCGGCGCGCGGGTGCTGGGCCTCGGCTTCCTGCCGGTCAGCATGCTGGGGGAGGCCATGCTCTGGGCCGCCGCCGTGCTCACCCTGGTCACTGGCTGGGACTACCTGCGGGCCGGCCTGCGCCATGCGGAGGAGCAGGATGTCGCCCGCTCCGCCGGGGAAAACCTGCCGCCTTCGTAGGCCCGCATCTTGAGGGAGATGCGGCGCGACCGCATCTTCATCGCAGGGGCGGTTCCGCGCCGGAACGCAACGCCCACGCCTTTGTTAATCGCATGATTGGCGCTTCCCGGTGTTTCCACCGCAAGCGATCATGCGCTGGAATTCTCGTTTGTCAGGAGTCGATAATGGGCAAGCCCCGGATGGCGTTGCGGTTGACGGCAGTGGGCGCCCTGGCGGCGTTGGCCGCCTGTGCCGGCCGCCCGTTGGAAGCACCGGTGGACAGCCTGACGGTGGCCCGCGTGATGGGGCAGCCGGTCGAGGTCGATCCGCTGCTGCCGGTTGCCGGCAGCGTCTGGCCGAGCGCATCGGATGAAGAGCGCCGCGGCACCATCGGCAACCCCGATGCGGTGATCCGGCCGGACCAGCAGAATGACCGGCCGCCGCCGCTGCGCCGGGGCAGTTCCACCCCGCCGGCCCTGCCGCCGGTGACGGATGCCTATCCCGGCCTGCGCCAGCCGGCGCCGCCGCCCGCCCCGGTCTATGCCCCGCCCGCCCGTGCCGATGGCCGCGTGATCCCAACGCCGCAAGGCCCGGCCATCACCACCGGCGGTGGCCCCGGCTACGCCACCTACACGACACCGGACGGTGCCACCGGCATCGCCGTGCCCCAGGGCTCCACCACGACGCTGATGGATGCCGATGGCCGCGTGCGGCAGGTCCCGACGCCGCGCTGACGCCATGGAAGTCCTATATTTCGCCTGGGTGCGGCAGAAGGTCGGCTTGGGGTCGGAGCGTGTCTCCCCCCCACCCGCCGTCACTGATATCGGCGGGCTGATGGACTGGCTGAGCAGCCGCAGCGCCGGCCATGCCGAGGCTTTTGCGCATGGCAAGCAGATCCGCGCTGCCGTGAACCAGGAATTCTGCACGCGGGACCACCCTGTCCGCGCCGGCGATGAAGTGGCGTTCTTTCCACCCGTGACCGGCGGCTGAGCGGCATGGCCACCATCCGCGTCCAGGAAGCGCCGTTCGATGTGGCGGCGGAGACCGCCGCCCTGTCGGCCGGACGGGTGGATGTGGGCGGCATCGCCAGCTTCCTCGGCCTCTGCCGGGCCGATGACGGGTTGGCGGCGCTGGTGCTGGAACATTATCCCGGCATGACCGAGCGCGCCCTGGCCGGCATCGTGGCCGAGGCGGAGGGCCGCTGGCCACTGACCGGCTGCACCGTCATCCACCGCGTCGGCCGCATCCTGCCTGGGGAGCCGATCGTGCTGGTGCTGGCTGCCAGCCGCCACCGCACCGCCGCGCTGGAAGCCTGCGCCTTCCTGATCGACTGGCTGAAGACCGGCGCGCCGTTCTGGAAGCGCGAGGAATTCGCCGACGGCCAGTCCCGCTGGGTCGAAGCCCGCGCCAGCGACGACGCCGCCGCGGCGAAATGGGGTTGAAGGCGCTTCTCGCCATCCTGCTGGGCGGGCTGATGCTGGTCTGGCCCGCCTTCCTCAACGGCTACCCCATCCTGTTCAGCGATACCGGCGCCTTCCTGGCGCAGACGGTGCAGCCTCTCATGATCTGGGACAAACCCTGGATCTACGGCCCCCTGCTGCACGCTTTCCACTGGGGCATCAGCCTGTGGGGGCCGCTGCTGGCGCAGGGGCTGGTGATGGCCCACCTTCTGTGGCTGACGCAGCGGGCGGTGCGCGGCCATGCCACGCCTGGCGCGCACCTGTTGCTCTGCCTGGCGCTGGCGCTGCTGACCGCCCTGCCCTGGGTGACCGCGCTGCTGATGCCGGATGCACTGACGCCGATGGTGGCGCTGTGCCTGTACCTGCTCGGGCTGGGGCGGGCTTCGCTGTCCCGGCGGGAAGTGGCCTATCTGCTGGTGCTGTGCACGCTGTCCATCGCCGCGCATCTCTCCCACTTGCCGTTGGCTGCGGCGCTGGTCGTGGCCACGGCATTGCTGGCACGGCGGTTGTGGCCGGTGCTGCGCGTGGTGGCGCCGCTGGTGCTGGCGGTAGGGCTGCTGCTGGGCACCAACTGGGTCGGCCATGGGCGGCTGTCGCTCTCCCCCTACGGCTCCACCTTCCTGCTGGCACGGATGATCGGGGACGGCACCGCCGCCCGTACCATCGAGGCACGTTGCCCGCAATCTGGCTGGTATCTCTGCGCCTGGGCCGGGCGGCTGCCGGCGGATAGCGACGACTTCCTCTGGCTGCCGGACAGCCCGTTGAACCGGGACGCCAACGGCAACGCCATCTTCCTCGGCGGGGCCCGGCTGGCACCGGAAGCGCGTCAGATCGTCGCTGAGACGATCCGGCGGGAGCCGGTCGGCGTCGCCTGGGCCGCGCTACGGAATTTCGGCCGGCAGTTGCTGCTGGCCGGGGTGGGCGACACGCTGGGGCGGGACAATCTCGGCACCGCCGCCCGCCCCAGGCTGGAGCAAGGCTTCGGCCCGGCCGAAGTGGCGCGCTACGACGCTGCTGCCCAGGCGCGGGACCTGCTGCCGGGCCGCGCCGCGCCGTTCCTGTGGCCTTACGCGCCGGTGCTGCTGCTGGGTATGGCCGGGCTGGCCGTCATGGCGTGGCGGCTGCGCGGGGCGCCGCAGGCCTTCGCATTGTTCCTGTTCGTCGCCGTGGCGGCCAATGCCTTCGCCACCGGGGCGCTGTCCAAGCCGCACCACCGGTACCAGGCGCGCATCGCCTGGTTGCTGCCCTTCGGCGTGGCCGTGCTGGCCCTGCCGCGCCGGCCCGTGGTGGCGTCACCCCCGGCGGCCATCGCCGCCTAGGGAGACCACCTGGCCGAGCCCTATCGCCCAATGCCAGTCCGCCCGCCACAAGGAGCAGCCCACGATCAACCAGGGCAGTTCCAGAAATGGGTTTCCAAAGGCCTCAGGCTTTTGGCGGGGAGAGTTCGAGACGGGCCGAGCCCCTCTCAAGCCGCAGAAGAAACCCGGCTAGCCAAGTGCATCCGGCAGGCTCGCCACCGCCGGCCCGGGCTTCAGGCGGCGTGGGCGCATGAACAGGCGGGTGATCTCCGGGTGGCTACCTTCCACGGCCAGGGTCAGCTCGGCGGCGGCGCGTTCCACCTCCTCGCCGTTCAGGTCGTCGCGGAAGTCGATGGTGATGGCCAGCAGCACCTCGCGCGGGCCGAGCTGCATGCTCAGCATTTCGTCCACCGCCGCCACGCGCGGGTCGGCCGCCAATACCGCGCGGACATCGGCCAGCGAGCGGCGGGAGGCGGATTCACCGGTCAGCAGGCTCAGCGTCTCCCGCGCCAGGAACACCGCGGTGCCGACGAGCAGCACGCCGATGATGACCGAGGCCACGCCGTCCAGCGCCGGCATCTCCAGCCATTGGGACAGGGCAACGCCGATGATGGCAATGAACAGGCCGAACAGCGCCGCCGAATCTTCCAGCAGCACGGCGAACACGCTGGGGTCCTTGCTGGCACGGATAGCACCCCAGAGCGGCTCGCCCAGATGCATGCTGCGGAACTCGCGCAGCGCCACGCGGAAGGAAAAGCCCTCGAACACGATGGCCAAGCCCAGCACCGCGTAGTTCACCCAGGCATTCCGCATCGGCTCGGGCGCCGAGATCTTGTGGATACCCTCGTAGATCGAGAAGGCGCCGCCCAGCGAGAAGATCAGCAGGGCGACGACGAAGGCCCAGAAGTACAACTCCATGCCGTGGCCGAAGGGGTGGTCCGGGTCGGGCGGCCGCGCGGCACGGCGCAGGCCCAGCAACAGCAGCCCCTGGTTGCCGGTATCCACCGCCGAGTGGATGGCCTCGCTGAGCATGGCGGAGGAACCGGTATAGGCCGCCGCCGCGAATTTCGTGACCGCGATGGCAAGGTTGCCCGCCAGCGCCGCGTAGATGACCTTGCGGGAGCCGCTGCTCGCCATGGCCGTATTCCTTGGAGCGTGACCGCCCGCGGTGGGGCCACCGGAAAGCATGGGTCACAGGGTCAAACGGGGCCCTGGCGCGTGATCGTCGCAGAGGCCGCACGCATCGGCCGGTGGCGAACCCGCGCCGAGGCGTGGTGCCGTGCAGAACCCGGGCTGGCCACCTCGGGTTGCAGCGCTACAGCCAGCCGGCCTTGCGGAAGCGGGAATAGAGGAAGCCGCAGACCGCCACGATGACTGCCACCGTCATCGGGTAGCCATACGCCCATTTCAGTTCCGGCATATTTTCGAAGTTCATGCCATAGAGGCCGGCGATCGCGGTCGGCACTGCCAGGATGGCGGCCCAGGCGGCCAGCTTGCGGGTAATGACGCTCTGCTGCTGCTGCTCGATCAGCAGCCCCAGCTCGAACACCGAGCGCAGCACATCCCGCAACCCGCCGACCTGGATCTCCACCCGCTTCACATGGTCGTTCACGTCGCGGAAATAGTGGCGCATGTCGGCGTCGATGCAGGGCAGGTCCAGCTTCTCCAGCTTGCCGCTCATCTCCTGCATCGGGCCCAGGATGCGGCTGAACCGCATCAGGTGCCGCTTGTGGCGGAAGATGCGCTGGATCTCGTCCTTGGTCAGCGGGCATTCTAGGGAGCGGCTCTCCAGCGCCAGCACCTCTTCCTCGATCGCCTCGATGATCGGGGTGTAGCCGTCGACGATGAAGTCCAGCACGCCGTGCAGCACGAAGTCGACGCCATGCTTCAGCCGCTCAGGCGCCGCCTCCAGTTGGTTGCGCAACTTGGTATGGGCGCGGGCGGAGCCGTGCCGGACGGTGATGATGAAGTTGCGGCCGACGAAGATGGCGGTCTCGCCATAGAGGATCTCGCCATCCTCCAGCCGCGCGGTGCGGGCGACGACGAAGAGCTGCTCGCCGTACACTTCCAGCTTGGGCAACTGGTGGGCGGCCAGCGCGTCCTCCACCGCCAGCGGGTGCAGGCCGAAGCGCTCGGCCAGCTCCCGCAGCTCGCCCTCGGACGGCTCGAACAGCCCGATCCAGACGAACTCGCCGGAATCCAGCCGCCAGCGCGCCTCCGGCGGGCGGGAGGGGTCCGGAACGGCGCAGCCATCCCGGTAGATCGATGCGGCGACAACGCTCATCCAACCGTCTCCCCGCTGAACCGGGCCGGCGTGTTCGTGCCGGCCCCGGCGATAGTGCGTGATCGCCTGAGGTGGAAGCACCGCAAGGCGTGAATCACGTGATCAAACAAAGACCTGGAGCGTGATGGCGTAAGGTGGGATCACCGAAAGCCTGAATCACGCGACCAGACAAAGGCGTTGAGCATGGTGCGTGAACGAAGGCGAACGCATCATGCTCCAGTACCAGCCAGTGTGTGTCCGAGACGTGAAGCGGCGGTTAAAGCTTCAGCCGGCTGCCTGCACCAGCCGCTGCTCCGCCCGCTCCCGGCCAATCAGGGGCAGGAACAGCTTCAGCTCGGGCCCATGCTCCTCCCCCGTCAGGGCAAGGCGCAGAGGCAGGAACAACGCCTTGCCCTTGCGCCCGGATGCAGCGCCCAACGCGCGGGTCCAGGCGCTCCAGGTCGTCTCGTCCCATGGCGCGGGCGGCAGGGCGGCCAGGGCGGCGCGCAGGAACTCGGCCTGGTCCGGCTGGGGCGGGATCTCCGGCGCGCCGGTAGCGATGTCGTGCCAGTCCCGGGCCTCGGACATCAGGTCCAGGTTGCCGCGCACGGCCAGCCAGAAGGCCTCGTCGGCGCCCTCCGGCAACTGGGCCTTCACCTGCTCGAAGCTCAGGCCGTGCAGGTAGCGGCGGTTCAGCGCCAGCAGTTGCGTCGGGTCGAACCGCGCTGAGCTCTTGGAGAGTTTGTCCAGCGCGAAGCCGGCCACAAGCTGCGCCGGCATGCCCGCCACCGGGTCCTGCGAGGAGCCCAGCGCCGCCAGGTACCCGGCCAGCGCCGCCGGCTCGATCCCATCCCGCCGCAACTGCCGCAGGCCCATGGAGCCGATGCGCTTGGACAGCTGGCTGCCATCCGCATCCGTCAGCAGCGGCAGGTGCGCGAAGTCGATCCGCCCCGGGCGCATGCCCAGCGCTTCCATGATGTCGATCTGCACGCCGGTATTGGTGACGTGGTCCTCACCGCGGATGACGCCGGTGATGGCGGTATCCAGGTCGTCCACCACCGAGGTGAAGGTGTAGAGGAACGACCCGTCGGCCCGGATCAGCACCGGGTCCGAGATCGGCGGCAGCTTCACCGCGCGATGGCCGAGGACATGGTCCTGCCACTCCACCGTGCGCGGGGAGAGCTTGAAGCGCCAATAGGGCTTCTTGCCGTTGGCGATGGCGCGTTCCAGCTGCTCCGCCGTCATCTGCAGGGCGGCGCGGTCATAGACCGGGGGGCGGCCCTGGCGCTGGCGCTGCTCCCGCTTGAAGCGCAGCTCCTCCTCGCTCTCCAGGCAGGGGTAGAGGCGGCCATCGGCCTTCAGCCGGGCGGCGGCGGCCTCATAGGCCTCCAGCCGCTCGGTCTGGGCGAAGCTCTCATCCCAGTCCAGGCCCAGCCAGCGCAGGTCTTCCTCGATCGCCGTGGCGTATTCGGGCTTGGAACGCTCGGTATCCGTGTCGTCGAAGCGGAGCACGAAGGTGCCGCCGGACTTGCGCGCCACCAGCCAGTTGGCCAGGGCCACGCGCGCATTGCCCACATGCAGGTAGCCCGTCGGGCTGGGGGCGAAGCGCAATTTCATTCGGCATCCTCCGCGTCGTCGTCTTCATCGCGGCGGGGGTCCAGCACGCGCCAGTTGCGCTCCTCCGGGTCCTCCACCTTGTTCGCCGCGAAGTCGCGGATCTCGGTGCCGCTGGTCCAGCCCTGGCCGTCCTGGCTCACCACTTCCGCGTCCTCGCCGAAGGCGAACCAGGCTTGCAGCACATCCTCCGCGCCCATGCCCTTCGCCCGGCAGCGCTCGATCGAGTCGCGCACGTAGCGGCGGGCAAAGGCGTTGGCCTGCACCAGCGTGGGGAAGCCGCGGATGGTCTCCACCGGCTCGGCGCCATTGCCGCCGGAGAGGTCACGGATACGGACGGCAAAGCCGCCCTCGGGCGAGAAGAGGTTTTCGTCGAAGGAACCGCTCATGAGGCTGGGTCAGTAAATCCATGGGTCAGGGGGGCGTGGCGATCTCGCCACCGGCCGAGCGTCATGCCCGGGGAAGCCTGCTGCCGCTTGTACCCGCCCCGGTGCATCCTGCGCCAGAGAGCGCTGGCCATCGATAGGTCGGCGCCCCGCGCCGCCAGGGCGCCGGGGGTCTGGCCGCGATCGGCCAGGGCTTGCAGGACGGCGTCGGCGTCGCTGCCCGGCGCCACCGCCGCCACGTCGAGGCCGCGCCAGCGGGCCAGGGCGTGGGCCTCGTTGGCATACAGGCCTTTCAACGGAGCGAAGCCGCCAGGGGTCGAGGCCTCGCCCAGCAGCCAGGCGGTGCGGTCGAAGCCGGGCAACAATACCTCACCCCGCGCCTCGGCCAGGGAAAGCAGGATGGCATCGCGCAGCCGGCGCGCGGCCTCCGGTGCCTCGCAGCCCGGCACGGCGATGGTAGGCACGCGCTGCCAGGCGAGGCCGAGGCGGATGGCGGCGTCCGGCGACGCGTCCTCCGGGACCAGGGCCCGTACCCGGCTGGTGCCGAACGCGTCCGCCGCCAGCGCCAGCACCAGCGCCGCACCGACACCACCGTCCAGCGGCACGGCAGCGCCGGCAAAGCCGTTCCTGGACACGTGATCGGCGAGGCCGAACGTCAGCAGGCGCCAGAGCCGCTCCTCCCCCGCCATGGCAGCCGGCAGAGGCTGGGGCGCGCAATGCCAGCCTTCCACCTCCCGCTGCCACGCGGCCACTGCCAGCGCATCGCCCATCTCGGGCAGGCGCAGGGCCAGGGAGCGGTCGGCATTCAACACGAAGCCGCCGCCGGCATAGACATCCTCGTCCTGCCCGCCCCACTGGCCGGCCCAGGCCAGCGGCAGGCCGGTTTCCACCACGCGCGCCACCGCCAGGTCGATCTCGGGCACTGTATCGGCCACGCCGGCGGACGTGGCGCCGGGGCAGAGCAGCAACTCAGCGCCGGATTCCGCCAGGGTCTCCGCCACGCTGGGGTCAGCGAGGTCGGCGCCGGTCATCAGCCCCAGGCGGATGCCGTGGAAGGCGACCGGGCCAGGTGCCGGGCCAGGCTGGAAGAGGCCGTCCCGTTCCGGCACCGCGTGGCGGGCGCGGCGGGCCAGGATGCGGCCCTCCCCTAACAGGAAGGTCGTGTCGTAAAGCGCACCGGCCTCCAAAGCCGGCGCGCCCACCAACAGGGCCGGGCCACCATCGGCCGTGGCGGCGGCCAGTTCGGCCAGCGCGGCGTCGCAGGCGGCGCGGAAGCCGGCATCCCGGGCGAGGTCCCGCGCCGGATGGCCACAGAGCGAGGCCTGGGGCGTCAGCAGCAGCGCCGCCCCCTGGCCCGCTGCCTCCGCCCGCATGGACAGAATGCGCGCGGCATTGGCGGGCAACGCACCCAGATGCGGGTTCAGTGCTGCCAGAGCGAGGTTCAGGCGTTGGCTCACGCCGGCGGCGCCGGCAAGGCCTCGCGATAGTCGGGCTGGCCGCGCAGGCAGCCCAGTACCAGCGCGATGACAATGCCCAGGCCGGGAATGAGGACCAGCAGGGCCCACCAGCCGCTCTGCCCCAGGTCGCGCCAGCGCTTGGCGGCGCCGGCCAGCATCGGTACCCACAGCAGCACCATGGCCAGCTGAATGGCGCCGCTCCAACGGGCGCTGGCGGATGCCAGGTCCTGCATGGCGGTAAGCCCGTCCTGGCCGGGATCGTCCAGCGCCATCAGCGTCATCTGGCCCAGGCTCTGCGTGATCAGCGTCATGATGAGGAAGGACAGGATCATCTGCGCCCCGCCCACCGGGATGAGGTAGCCGAACCAGTAGGTATGGCGCCCGATGCGCCCACGGGGGCTGAGCCAGCGTTTCACTCGGTCGTCCTCATCGTCATCCGGCCGAGTTGGCCTCAGCTGGGGCGGCGCGCAACCCCCAGCACCATGCCGGCCGAGACCAGGAGGACGCCCAGCAGCCCCACCCAGCCCAATGGTTCCCCCAGCAGCGGCCAGGCGGCCAGCGCCGCCAGGGCGGGCGTCAGCGCGGTGACGGTAGTCGTGCGGGCGGCGCCCAGGGCGTTCACGGCCCGGGTGAACAGGAAGCCGGCCACCACTACGGCGAACAGCCCGTGATAGACCATCTGGAACGCCACGGCGCCGAGCGGGGCCTCCGCCAGGCGGCTGGGCAGGAACAGCCACCAGACCGGCAGGTAGAGAAACACCGGGTAGAGCGCCAGCGCCGTGGTGGCCGCCACCGCCTGAACACGCCAACGGCGGATCAGCAGCGTGAAGCTGGCCCAGGAGCAGCAGCCCAGCAGGAACAGCACATCTCCCCGCCAGGCCCCGGGGTGGGAGCCGAACGTATCCGCCGCCAGCAGCCCGATGCCGATGCCGACCACGGCCAGGGACACGACCTTCTGCCGGTCCCACCCCTCGCCAAAGAACAGCGTGGCGAGGCCGGCGGTGACGAAGGGCAGCAGCCCGGTCATGAACACCGCGCCATGCGCGGTCGGCGCGAAGGTGAAGCCGGCATAGGAGGCCAGGGGGAAGCCAAAGGCGGCGCCCGCCATCAGCCCGAGGACACGCAGCGGCGGGATGCGGGGCCAGCCAAAGGCCGCCACCAGTGCCAGCCCGACCAGGAAGGCACCGGAATAGCGCAGCGCCGCCACGTCCCACGGCGTGAAGGGCTGCGTGGCCGAGAGGCGGGAGGCCAGCAGGAAGCCCGTCCAGACCAGCACGACGCCGACGGCGCAGAGCAGACCGGTCAACCGCTCCCTGGCAGGGGAGGCGATCGAGCCGGGGGCGGCAGGGGCTGGGCTGGGCATGCGGCAGCATAACCTTGAGCGCCGGGCCTTGCCCATCGGGCCCCACGACAATGAGGGTTGCGTGATTTTACCGCCGGCCATGGCAGACTCGGTGGCTTGCCTCTTGCGGCGGCATTTCGCGCTGCGATATCCATATGTTGGTGGTGGACCTCTCCGCTTCCCCAATCAGAGGTGTCCCGCACCGCTCCAACCAGGAAGGAGGTGCCACGATGTCCGGACTGCAGACCGTAGACCGAGACCGTTCCGTCAACCCGCTTGACGTCCTGGAACAGATCGTCACAGCGAATGAGTGGAATTTCGATCGCCGCTCGGATGGCGAGATGGCGGCCGAGGCACCCGGCAAGTGGTGCAATTACGGCATGTTCTTCTGCTGGTCGCAGGATATCAGCGCCATGCACTTCACCTGCGCCTTCGACCTGAAAGTACCGGCCACCCACCGCCAGAAGCTTTACGAGCTGCTGGCCCTGGCCAACGAGAAGCTGTGGATCGGCCATTTCGGCATCGATAGCGAGGATGGCGGGCCGGTGTTCCGTCACGCCGTGCTGCTGCGCGGCGCCCGCGGTGCCAGCGCCGAAAGCCTGGAGGACATGATGGACATCGCCATCACCGAGTGCGAGCGCTTCTACCCCGCCTTCCAGTTCGTCCTGTGGGGCGGCAAGTCGCCCGAGGAAGCGCTGCAGGCCGCCATGCTGGATTGCGTGGGCGAGGCATGAGCCACGCCGCTTTGCCGTCCCTGCTGCTGATCGGTTGCGGCAAGATGGGCGGCGCCATGCTGGAAGGCTGGCTGGAACAGGGCGTGGAGCAGGTGGTGGTGGTGGAGCCCTATGCGGGGGCCACCGCCGCCTTCGCCGGCCGCGTCACCACCGTTGATAGCGTGGAGAAGGTGCCGGCGGGGTTCAGCCCCGCCGCCATCATCCTGGCCACCAAGCCGCAACAGGCCGAAGCCGCCCTGCCCGGCTGCGCGCGCTTCGCGCAGGCCGGCGCGCTGTTCATCTCCGTCATGGCGGGCAAGACCGTCGCCGGCATGACCGGGATGTTGGGTGGGGATGCGCGGGTGGTGCGGGCCATGCCCAATACCCCCGCCGCCGTCCGCCAGGGCTTTACCTGCTGCTTCGCCGGTGAAGGCGTCACTACCGTGCAGAAGGCCCTGGCCGATGCGCTGCTCTCCGCCGTGGGCGAGGTCGCCTGGGTGGAGGATGAAGGGTTGATCGACCCGGTCACCGCCGTCTCCGGCGGCGGCCCCGCCTATGTCTTCCTGCTGGCCGAGGTGCTGGAACAGGCGGCGATCAGCCAGGGCCTGCCGAAGGACCTGGCGCGGCGGATGGCGCGGCGCACCGTCGCCGGCTCCGGCGCCCTGCTGGCGGCCAGCGAGCTGGATGCCGCCCAGCTCCGCATCAACGTCACAAGCCCCAAGGGCACCACCGAGCGCGCCCTCAACGTGCTGATGGCCCCCGATGCCTGGCCGAAGCTGATGGAAGAAGCCATCGCGGCCGCGACCGCACGGTCGCGCGAATTGGCGGGCTGATCGGCGCTTCCGGCGCGGTTGCCTCTGGTCAAACCGCCCGGAAGCACCAAACTGCGCTGCATGAGCGACAGCACGACCTCCCCCGATACCGCCCTGTTCGACGCCTTCTGGAAGCTGGTGGCCGAGCAGGGCTGGCACCGCCTGACCCTGAACGCCGTGGCGGCCGAAGCCGGCATGAGCCTGGCCGAGCTGCGGGAGAAGGTGCCGCACAAGGGCGCCCTGCCCTGCCTGTTCGCCCGCTCCGTCGACCAGGCCGTACTGAGCGGCACCCCGGCCACCAGCACCGGCACGGCGCGGGATCGGTTGTTCGATGTGCTGATGCAGCGCATCGACGTGCTGCAGCCGCACCGGGACGGGCTGATCCGCATGGGCAAGGAGATGCGGACCGACCCGCTGCTGGCGCTGATGCTGGCGCCGCAAATGGCGGCCTCGATGTCCTGGATGCTGGAGGCGGCGCGGATCGACACCAGCGGCATCACCGGCGCGCTGCGGGTGAAGGGGCTCTGCGCCGTCTGGATCGCCACGCTGCGGGCGTGGGAGCAGGACGAGGGCGCCGATCTCGGCCAGACCATGGCCGGGCTGGACAAGGCGCTGGACCGGGCGGAACAGGTGGGCCGCACCCTGCGCCTGACGACGGACGAGGACACCGCTCCCGCCACGCCGTGAGGCCAGGGCGTGGTGGCCTGGGGTGGAATCGCCGGGAGACGTGAATCCTGCGATGAAACAAAAGCATGGAGGGTGCGCGGCGAAGCTGCGGGACCAGAGCACGCTCCAGGCGCCGCATCATGAGAATGTCTTCCGCTCCCCCGGCGAAGAGGTCTAGGCTGGCCTGATAAGCCAGATAAGGGAAACGCCGTTGTCCGATACATCCAGTCCAGGCGCGGGCGGCTCAGGCTCGGGCGGCCGCTCGCCGGGGAACGACATCATGCGCCTCCTCTCCGACTTCCGCCTGCCGGCCATGCCGGACGTGGAGAGCCTCGCCGCTGCACAGCGCCGGAATTTCGAAGCGCTCTCCGCCGCCAACCGCGTGGCGCTGGAAGGCGCGCAGGCGGTGGCCAAGCGGCACATGGAAATCCTGCAGCAATCAATGGCCGAGCTGACGGAAGCGGTGCGCGCCGCCTCCTCCACCACCGGCTCGCCGCAGGATAAGGCGACCAGCCAGGCAGAGCTGGTGAAGGCCACCTATGGCCGCGCCGTGGCGAACATGCAGGAGATCTCGGACCTCATCCAGAAATCGAACGGGGAGGCTGTCTCCCTGCTCAACCGCCGCTTTGCCGAAGCGATGGACGAGGTGAAGACGCTGATGGCCAAGGCCAGCACCCCGCCCAAGGCGTAGCGCCGCCCGGCAGGCCAGCCCACGCGCGGGCTGGCCGCCTGCTCAGGCCGGTAGCCGGACCCGGGCGCGCAACCCGCCCAACGGGCTGCTCGCCAGGGTGATATCCCCGCCATGCGCGCGCGCGATATCCCGCGCGATGGCCAGCCCCAGCCCCGTTCCGCCATCCGAGAAGCTGGCGAAGGGCTTGAAGGCATCCTCCCGTACATCCTCCGGAATGCCCGGGCCATCGTCGTCGACGGTGATCTGCACCCATTGCGTGCCGGCGCGGGCACCGTCCGCCCGTGGCACTTCCTCCAGCGCCACGACGATACGGGCAGCGTGGCGGCGGGCATTGTCCAGCAGGTTGCCCAGGCAGCGCCGCAGCGCATCCACCCGCAGCGGCAGCACCAGGGAATCCGGTGCCTCCACCTCCAGCGTCGCGCCGTCCTTCGGTGCGCGGGCGGCGAGGTCCCGCACCAGGTCGGCCAGGTCGGCGGGCTGGGACTGCTCGGTACCCTCCCCGCGCGCGAAAGCCAGATAGGTGGCGATCAGCCGCTCCATCTCGGCCACGTCCTCGATCATGGCAGAGGCGTCGTCCTCCGTCCCCGCCGGCAGCATGGCGATGCCCAGGCGCAGGCGCGTCAGCGGCGTCCGCAGGTCGTGGCTGATGCCGGCCAGCATCTCCGTCCGCTGGTTGATGAAGCGGCGGATGCGGCCCTGCATCTGGTTGAAGGCCGCCGCTGCCTGCCGCACCTCGGCCGCGCCTTCCGGCTTGATGGCGCCGTGCTGCCGGCCGATGCCGAAGGCCTCCGCCGCGCTGGCCAGACGGCGGATGGAGCGCACCTGGTTCTTCATGAACAGCGCCGCCACCAGGAACAGCAGCAGCGAGGTGCCGACCATCCAGATAACGAACAGGTACAGCGTGCCGAAGAACAGCCGCTTCCGGGGCGCCTCCACATGCAGCACGCCATCCGGCAACTGCACGCGGATGATGACGCTGCGCGGATCGGTCTGCCAGTCGGTGTCGAAGGGTAGTCGCATGCGCTCGCCCAGAGCCTGCACCAGGTCACCCTCCAGCGGCAGGATGGGCAGCCAGCCCTGGCGGAAGCCGCCGGCGGACATGGTGGCCCCACGCTCGAACGCCAGGGAGAGGTCGAAGCGCCAGGCGGCCTCGTGGAAGATCCAGCCACGGTCCTCCTCACTGGGGAAGCGCATCATCAGTTCGGTGACCATGCCGACATCGCCGGCGACGCCGCCCGCCAGCCGGCGGGAGATGACGTCCAGATGCCCGCCATAGAACAGCTGCAAGGCGACGCCCTGCAGAATCAGCAGCGGCAGCAGGATGATCAGCAGGGTGCGGCCAAGCAGCCCGCGCGGCAGCAGGCCACGGATCAGGCGGGCGATGCGCTTCATCGGCCGGCTCAGGCGCCGGGCCGCAGCACGTAGCCGCGGTGGCGGATGGTCTGCAGGAAGCGCGGCTCGCGCGGGTCGGGCTCGATCTTGCGGCGCAGGCGCGTGACCTGCACGTCGATCGCGCGCTCCCCCGCCTCCGGCGTGCCAAGGGCGGCGGCGATCTCTTCCCGCGTCAGCACGTCCCCGGCGCGGCGGGCCAGGGCGGAGAGCAGCGCGGCCTCCCCCCCGGTCAGGCGCTGGGTGCCGTCCTGGCCGCGCAGCTCGCCCCGTTCCGGGTCGAACCAATGGGGGCCGAGCTGCACTGGCGCCATCGGCAGGCCGGAGGGTGCGGCCGGCGCGGCGCGCTTGAGGATGGTGCGGATGCGCAGCGCCAGCTCACGCGGGTCGAAAGGCTTGGCCAGGTAGTCGTCGGCACCGCGCTCGAACCCCGCGATACGGTCATCTGGGGCGCCGGCGGCGGTCAGCATCAGGATCGGCACCTCATGGCCGTCGCGCCGCAGGCTCTCGGTCAGGTCCAGGCCCGATTCGCCCGGCATCATCACGTCCAGCACCAGCAGGTCGAAGGACATGCTGGCCAGGGCCTGCCGCGCCGCCGTCGCATCCGCCGCAGCGCTGACGCGGAAGCCCTGCTCGGAGAGGAAGCGCTGCAGCAGGTTGCGCAGCCGGGCATCGTCATCCACCACCAGCAGGTGGGCCGGCGGCATCGCGGTTTCCATCAGGCGACACTCCTCGAAGGGCCGATCGGCAGGCCGGTGCCCTGGGCCGGTTCGGCACGGTCCAGTTGCGCACGGGCCTCGGCCCCCATCAGTCCGCGCATGACGCGGCGGAAGCCCTCCACCGCCACCGGCCCGGCCTCGCGGTAGGCCCGCATTACCCATTCGCGCTGCCGCTCGAACAATTTCCGCTCCAGCTCCTGGCCCTTGGGCGTCAGGGAGAGCAGCCGCTGGCGACGGTCGTTGCGGCCATGCGCCTGCACCACGTAGCCATCCTCGATCAACGGCGTCAGCACGCGGCCGAGGGACTGCTTGGTGATGCCGAGGATGGACAGCAGCTCCCCCACCGTGATGCCGGGGCGGCGGCCGACGAAATGCAGCACGCGGTGATGCGCGCGGCCCATGTTGATCTCGGCGAGCAGGGCATCGGGGCCGGCCGTGAAGTCCCGATAGCCGAAGAAGAGCAGGTCCTGGGCCAGCCGCAATTCCTCCTCCCTCAGGAAGAGGAGTTGGCGGCCGGCCCCCATGGGCTTGCTGTCAGGCGTATCGGACATGGATGGCATGCTCGGTTTTTGGGTCAGTCTTGTTGACACATTAAACGATAAATTTTACGGTCTGGCTTCTAAACGCAATTATGTTGCGCAAGAAAGCCCCGAAGGATAACGCACATGGCCCTGGTTCCTTTCGACGACCGCGACGGCTGGATCTGGCTCGATGGTGAGATGGTTCCGTGGCGCGACGCGAAGCTTCATGTCCTGACCCATGGGCTGCATTATGGCAGCGGAGTGTTCGAGGGCGAACGGGCCTATGGCGGAAACATCTTCAAGCTGCATGAGCATACCGGCCGCCTGATCGCCTCCGGCCAGATCCTGGGCTTCAACATCCCATGGACCGCGGAAGAGATCGATGCCGCATGCATCGATGTGCTGGCCCGCAACAACCTGACCGACGCCTATCTGCGCCCCATCGCCTGGCGGGGGACGGAGATGCTGGCGGTCTCCGCCCAGCAGACGAAGATCCATCTGGCCATCGCCGCCTGGGCCTGGCCCAATCTGTTCGGCAACAACCGCATGAAGGGCGTGCGGCTGGGCATGGCGCAATGGCGGCGGCCGGCGCCGGATACCGCGCCGACGGCCAGCAAGGCCTCCGGCCTGTACATGATCGGCACCCTGTCCAAGCACGCGGCGGAGGCCGAGGGCTACGACGACGCGCTGATGCTGGATTACAAGGGCGACGTGGCCGAGGCCACCGGGGCCAACGCTTTCTTCGTCTTCGATGGCGAAGTGCATACGCCGACCCCCACCTGCTTCCTGGATGGTATCACCCGCCGCACGGTGATGAAGCTGGCCATCAACCGCCAGATGAAAGTGGTGGAGCGGACCATCCGGCTGGAGGAGCTGAAGGACGCGACCGAAGTGTTCCTGGCCGGCACCGCCGCCGAAGTGACACCGGTCCGCTGCATCGGCGCGCAGACCTACACGCCCGGCCACATCACCCAGACCCTGCTGGACGACTACGAAGCCCTGGTGCGCAAGACGCCCGAGGAAGTCAGCCGGATCGCCTGAGGCCAACCCACGACGGCTGCATCACGCTGGCCGCCGGGGCCGAGACGCAAAAAGGGACCCTGAGGAGGGTCCCTTTTCATCAGTCACGCGCCCACCACGCGGAGCGCGGCGGGTTAGGCCAGATGGCTAGCGCTGGCCGCCCTTCTTCCCGGCCTCGGACGCCTTCTGGCGGTCCTGCGCGAAGTTGCCCGGGTTGCCCTTGCCGGAATCCTGGCTGTGCTGGGCGCCACCCTGGCCGCCATGGCTATGCTGGCCGCCTTTCTTGCCCGCTTCGGACGCCAGCTCGCGGTCCTGCGCGAAGCCCTGCTTGCCGCTGCCCTGCTGCTTGTTCTGGGTCATCTCTCTGTTCCTCCTGTTGTTGCTTCAGGCACGTTCCAGGGTGAACCTCCGGCACTGACCCAGGTTCCGGCAGCCCACCTTCCCCCATCCCGCCCCACAGGCCACAATGGCGGCGAACCGGCGCCAAAGCAGGAGAAACGGCTGGCATGACCTGGGATGACACGACCGCGCGAGCGACCCTGCGGCGGCTGTTCGACATCGCCATCCGCGCAGCGGACCCCCGCGCCATCCTGGCGGCGCACCTGCCGGAACGGCCGAAGGGGCGCGTCATCGTCATCGGCGCCGGCAAGTCGGCCTCGGTGATGGCGGCGGCGGTGGAGGAGGCCTGGCCGGATGCGGATCTCTCCGGCCTCGTCGTCACCCGCTACGGCCATGCGGTGCCGACCCGGCGCATCGAGACGGTCGAGGCTTCGCACCCCGTGCCGGACGCGGCTGGCGAGGCGGCGGCGCGGCGCATCCTGGCCCTGATGCAGGGGCTGACGGCGGATGACCTGGTGCTGGCGCTGATCTCCGGCGGCGGCTCCGCCCTGCTGGCGCTGCCGGATGGCGGGCTGACCCTGACGGACAAGCAGGCGGTCAACCGCGCCCTGCTGGCCAGCGGCGCCACCATCCAGGAAATGAACTGCGTCCGCCGCCACCTCTCCGCCATCAAGGGCGGCCGGCTGGCAGCGGCGGCGCACCCCGCGCGGGTGGTGACGCTCGCTATCTCCGACGTGCCGGGGGACGAGCCCAGCGTCATCGCTTCCGGCCCCACCGTGCCGGACCCCACCACCTTCGCAGAAGCCCAGGCCATCCTGGCGCGCTACGAAGCCGAGGTCCCGGCGGCCGTCGCCGCGCATCTGGCGGACGCGGTGGAGGAGACCCCCAAGCCGGGCGACCCGCGTTTGGCCCGGGCCGAATTCCGCATGATCGCCACGCCGCAGATGGCGCTGGAGGCTGTGGCGGCCGAGGCGAAGGCCATGGGCCTGCCAGCCCTGCTGCTGGGCGACGCGCTGGAAGGCGAGGCCGCCGTGCTCGGCACCGTGCTGGCCGGCATCGCCCGCAGCGTGCGCAGCCATGGTCACCCGCTGCCGGCGCCCTGCTTGTTGCTCTCGGGCGGCGAGACCACGGTGACGATCCGCCCCGGCACCCCCAAGGGCGGGCGCGGCGGGCGCAATTCCGAGTGCCTGCTGGGCTTCGCCGTGGCTGCCGCCGGCGCGCCGGGCGTCTGGGCGCTGATGGGTGATACCGATGGCATCGATGGATCGGAGGACAATGCTGGCGCCATTGTCACGCCGGACACCCTGGCGCGGGCCCGTGCGGCGGGTCTAGACCCTCGGCTGAGCTTGTCTTCACACGACAGTTACGGGTTGTTCGCTAGCTTAGGCGACACCATCGTCACAGGGCCGACGCTGACGAACGTCAACGACCTGCGTCTGGTGCTGATTGCCTAGGGTATATCCAAGTCAGGCGGAATCGCCTGCCCAGTGGAGATGCTCGCAAGAACAAGAAGCGGGAGTCTGGCGGGTGAGCCTCTGCGAACCTGACAGGCTCCAGACCTGACTTTGACCGCGTAAGCCACGTCCCCGGTTGAAACAACCTTCGACGATCGCGCCTCAACCCGGCAAAAACCGCCGGGGCCGCCGAAAAGGATAATGACTTGCCGCCGCGCATCCCCCTCCGCCGTCGCCGCCGCACGAAGATCGTCGCCACCCTGGGTCCGGCCAGCTCCACGCCGGAGGTGATCGAGCGCCTGTACCGCACGGGCGCCGACGTGTTCCGGCTGAACTTCAGCCATGGCAGCCACGAGGACCACGCGCAGCGCATCGGCATCATCCGCGCGCTGGAGAAGAAGGTGGGCCGCCCCATCGGCATCCTGGCCGACGTGCAGGGCCCCAAGCTGCGCGTGGGCCGCTTCCAGGCCGGGCGGGTGCAGTTGCAGACCGGCCAGTCCTTCCGCCTGGACATGAGCGCCACGCCCGGTGACGTGCGCCGCGTGCAGTTGCCGCACCCCGAGATCATCGAGGCCGCGCGCATCGGCACCACCCTGCTGCTAGATGACGGCAAGCTGCGCCTGCGCGTGGTGCACAAGCGGGACGACCACCTGGAGACCGAGATCCTGGTGGGCGGCGCGCTGTCCGACCGCAAGGGCGTCAACGTGCCGGACGTGCCGCTGAATATCCCGGCCCTGACCGTGAAGGACCGCGCGGACCTCGACTTCGTGTTGCCGCTGGGCATCGAGTATATCGGCCTCTCCTTCGTCCAGCGGCCGGAAGACGTGGCCGAGACCCAGGCCATCGCCGATGGCCGTGCCTGGGTGATGGTGAAGCTGGAGAAGCCGCAGGCGGTCGAGAACCTGGAAGGCATCATGGCGCTGACCGATGCCGTGATGGTGGCGCGTGGCGACCTCGGCGTGGAAATGCCGCCCGAGGAAGTGCCGCTGATCCAGAAGCGCATCGTCCGCATGGCGCGGGAGCTGGGCAAGCCGGTGGTCGTCGCGACCCAGATGCTGGAAAGCATGATCTCCTCGCCCTCCCCCACCCGGGCCGAGGCGTCGGACGTAGCGACGGCGGTGTTCGACGGCGCCGACGCGGTGATGCTCTCCGCCGAGAGCGCCGCCGGCCAGTTCCCGTTCGAGGCGGTGAACATGATGGACCGCATCCTCTCCCGCGTGGAGCAGGATTCGGGCTGGCGCCAGCTGACCAATGCGGCGCGGCCGGAGCCGCAGAAGACCTCCGCCGGCGCCATCTCCACCGCCGCGCGCCAGGTGGCGGAGACGATCGACGCCAAGACCATCGCCACCTTCAGCTCCACCGGCTCCACCACTCTGCGCGTGGCGCGGGAACGGCCGTCCAGCCCCATCCTGGGCCTGACGGCCAGCGAATCCACCGCGCGCCGCATGGCCGTGGTGTGGGGGGTGCACCCGCTGCTGTCGCAGGAGCCGAACAGCATGACCGACATGGTCAACAAGGCGGTGCGCGCCGCGGCCTCCGAAGGCTTCGCGGAGAGTGGGGACGAGATCGTCGTCACCGCCGGCGTGCCATTCGGCACGCCGGGCACGACCAACGCGCTACGCGTGGCGACGGTGAAGTAACCTGCCGGGGCGCGGGCGTCGGCCGCCCGCGCCCCGGTTTTTCCAACCGCGAGACCAGAGATACAGGGCGGCATGACGGACCAGGGCGATACGCATTTCTACGAACCCACCAAGGGCCACGGGCTGCCGCACGACCCGTTCAACGCCATCGTCGGCCCACGGCCGATCGGCTGGATCTCCACGCGCGGTGCCGATGGCTCGGTCAACCTGGCGCCCTACAGCTTCTTCAACGCCTTCTGCTACACGCCGCCCATCGTCGGCTTCTCGACCACCGGAATGCAGAAGGACAGCCTGCGCAACGCGCGGGAAACCGGCGAGTTCGGCTGGAGCCTGGTGACGCGTGGCCTCTCCGAGGCCATGAACGCCACCTGCGCGCCCGTCCCCTACGGCACCGATGAGTTCGAGCTGGCGGGGCTGACCAAGGCCCCCTCCCGCCTCATCCAGGCGCCGCGCGTGGCGGAAAGCCCGGCCAGCTTCGAGTGCAAGGTGACGCATATCGTCGACCTGAAGGGCCATGACGGCCGCCCCGCCCAGGGCTGGCTGGTCATCGGCGAAGTGGTCGCGGTGCATATCAACCGTAGCCTGCTGAAGGACGGCATCTACGACACCTTCAACTCCGGCGTCGTCCTACGCGGCGGCGGACCTTCCGCCTACGCGGCGATCGACCCGGACAACCGGTTCGACCTGATCCGCCCGCGCTGAACGCTACGGGGCTTATCGGGGGTTGGTAAGGGAAGGCCGGGGAAGGAATTCTCCAGGCTCCTCCTTTATTTCTGCGAGTCTGGTGTGGCGCTTCGGGGCTGGGAGCATGCGCCTGTGATGGTTCTAAATGTTGGCTGCGCCGGCTGAACCGTCAGCCGACGAGGGTCCAGGACCGCACCCCGGCCGCGCTCCATCTCGGGGGCAACCTCTTAGCGGCCACACCAGCAAACTCGAAAAATGCAAAGAAGGGGTCCGGGGAATTCCTGCCCCGGCCTTTTCCTGGCCTTCAACCCCAAAGGCGCCCTTTCAGGTCGCCTGTCCCTCGACCTTCTGGCGCAACAGGCGGATGCGGCTTTCCGCGCCGACCATTTTCGGGTGGATCGCCAGCGCGGCCTGCAGGCTGCGCAGGGCGCCCGGCAGGTCGCCGCTCTGTTCCTGGATGCGGGAAAGCAGGTCCAACGCATCGAACCGCCTCGGCTCCAGCACCAGTGCCTGGCGGACGTCCCGGACGGCGGCGGCGTTGTCGCCGGTGGCGGAGAGGGCGGCGGCACGCAGAAGCCAGGCATCGGTGAAGTCGGGCTGCAGCACCAGCGCGGCGTCGAAATCCTCGACCGCGTCGGCATCGGCATCGGCTTCCAGATTGCGGCTGCCGCGTTGCATCAGCAGCACCACGGCGGGCGAGGCCGCCTGCATCCAGAGTGCGCGGATGCGGCCTTCCAGCGCCTGCGCGGCCGTTGGGTCAGGGGCCTTGGCCAGGGAGTCCAGCAGGCGGTCCAGCTCCGCCCGCCGCGTCGCGGCATTGGCGGGCGGGTTGCCCTGGGCGGACGCCAACACGGGTGGCGTGCAGGCCAGGGCGGCAAGGAGCAGGATTCCGGCGCGCATGGCCCAAGGGTGTGGCGCCGCACCCAGCGGAAGCAAGCGGAATTTGCCGCTTGGGCCCTTCCCGGACATCGCAGCCGCTGGAGATGAGGCTGCCACCGCTCCTACCACTGCGACGCTGATGCCAGCCCAGTGCCGGGACACAGGGCCACGCCACCGACCGATTCGGCGCGGAACAAGCATTCGCAGGCGGTGCACCAGGGCTCGCAGGCAGCTCTCAGACGATGTCCTGCCGCAGTTCGGCCAGGGCGGCCTCCAGCTGCGCCATGCTGAACGGCTTGCTGAGGAAGCCGACGCGCCCTTGCAGTTCCGCCGGCAAGGTCACGCCCGCGGCGGCATAGCCGGTGGAAATCATCAGTGGCAGGGACGGCAGGCGGTGCCGCACCTCCACCCCCAGCGCCAGGCCGCTCATGCCTGGCAGGGTGATGTCGGTGATCAGGATCGAGGGCACGATGCCCTGGGCCAGCCGCGCCAGCGCCTGCTCGGCCGTTTCCACCCCTTCGGCCTTGAAGCGCAGTTCCTCGAGCATCTGCTCCAGGCTCATGCGGATCATCATGTCGTCCTCGACCACCAGCACCAGGCTGCCGGTCGGCCAGCCATGGGCGGCCGGCAGGCGGGCGGCGGCGGGCACCGGCGCCAGGGCGGAGAGGCCGGGCGGCATGGAAGGCATATCCGCCGGCGAGCCAAGCACGCGGCGGACACGGCGGGCCAGTTCCTCGCGCCGGTAGGGCTTGCTGAGCAGCAGCACATCCGCATCCAGCCGGCCGTCATGGATGATGGCGTTGGCGGTGTAGCCGGAGGTGTAGAGCACCTTCAGGCTGGGCAGCAGCGCCTGCGCCCGCCGGGCAAGGTCCCTCGTCTTCACCGGGCCGGGCATCACCACGTCGGTGAACAGCAGATCCACCCGGGCGCCGCTGGAAAGGACGGAGAGCGCCGCCTCCGCATCGCCGGCCTTCAGCACGCTGTAGCCGAGGTCGGAGAGGATCTCGACCACCGCCTCCCGCACCGCCACGTCGTCCTCCACCACCAGGATGGTCTCGGTGCCGCCTTCGACGGGGCCAGCCAGCGGTGCCTCGGCCACGTCGGCCGGGCGGCGGGAACGGGGCAGGTACAGCTTGACCGTCGTGCCCTGCCCCAGCTCCGAGTACAGCTTGATGTGGCCGCCGGACTGCTTGACGAAGCCATAGACCTGGGAGAGGCCGAGGCCGGTGCCCTCGCCCTCCGCCTTGGTGGTGTAGAATGGCTCGAACACCCGCGCCGCCACCTCGGGGGACATGCCGCTGCCGGTGTCGCTGACCGCCAGCATCACGTACTGGCCGGGCGCCACTTCCAGGTGGGAATCGGCGTAGCTGTCGTCCAGGAAGGCGTTGGCCAGCTCGATGGTCAGCTTGCCGCCATCCGGCATGGCATCGCGGCCATTAATGGCCAGGTTCAGCAGCGCGTTCTCCACCTGGCCAGGGTCGGCCAGGGTGTTCCACAGGCCGCCGGCGACGGAGGCCTCGACCTCGATCTGCTCACCCAGGGTCCGGCGCAGCAGGTCGGTCATGTCCCGTACCTGGCGGCCCAGATTGATCACGCGCGGGTCGAGCGGCTGCCGCCGGGCGAAGGCCAGTAGCTGCGCCGTCAGCCGGGCGCCACGCTCGGCACCGCCCAGGGCGCTGGCCAGATGCACCGCGGCACGGCCCTGCAGCGGTGCGGCGCGGGCCAGCAGCTCCAGGTTGCCGGTGATGACCTGCAACAGGTTGTTGAAGTCGTGCGCCATGCCACCGGTCAGGTGGCCGACGGCCTCCATCTTCTGCGCCTGCCGCACCGTCGCCTCGGCCTGCGCCCGCCGGGTCACGTCCAGGCAGGTGATGACGAAGCCGCCCTTCGGCATGGCATTGCGGAACACTTCCAGGTCCCGGCCATCCAGCGACAGCTGCACCGGCCCGCTCTCACCCCGATGGTCGCCGGACAGGACGGAGCGGGGGTGGTCTCGCTCGGCCTTCTCCAACTCGGCCAGCGGCGTGCCGGCGCGGGCCAGTTCCAATGGCAGGCCCAGCAGGGTGAAGAAGCGGCTGTTGAAAGCGACCAGCTGGCCAGCGGCATCGAAGGCGCCGATACCGTCCTGCACGTTGTCCAGCGTCGCCTGCAACAGGCGGGTCTGCTGCGCCAGCCCGGCTTCCGCCAACCGCAGCTGCCGGTTGCGCTGGAACAGCAGCAGGCCACCGCCCAGCAGCACCATCACGGCCAGTGCGGTGCCGATGATGGCGGCGACGAACACGAATTTCTCGGTGGCCTCGGCCTCGGCCACCCGTTGGGATACGCGGCTGTCCTGCTCCGCCAGCACCTCGCTCACCGCGCGGCGGATGGCATCCATGGTGGCGCGGCCGAGGTCGGATTGAACGGCGGTGCGGGCGGCATCCAGGCCTTCCGCGCGGGCGGCGGCGATAGTGCGCGCCATCTCCGCCATCTTGCTGCCGACCATCGTCTCCAGCAGCGCGAGGCGGGAGCCGAGGCTGGGCTCGGTCTGCGCCAGGGAGCGCAGGCGGGCCATGTTGCCCGGCAGGGACAGGACGGCGGCGGTATAGGGCGCCAGGTAGACGTCGCGGCCCGTGATCAGGTAGCCGCGCTGCCCGGTCTCGGCATCCTGGACGTCGGACAGCACCGCGCGGGCAAGTTGCCCGACGCGGAGGCCCTGCGACACCATCGCCCGATTCTCTCGCATCTGGCTGGAGAGATACGACGCCAGCAACGCGCCCATCGAGAGCATCAGTACCAGCAGGGCAGCCATCAACACCGGCAGGCGGCGACGCAGCCGCATCCTGGTCCCTTTCCATGTCCCGGAAAAACAGGGCGCACGATAGGGCGGGGCTTTCGCGGCGTCCATCGCCCCACCCGGTCTTTCCGCTTGGCTTCCGTTCTGCCGCCTGTTCGCCCGGGGTCTTTCCAGCCGGGGCGGATTTCGCCACCTTGCCTGGCATACGAAGCAGGAGACGCAGCATGAGCAACCCGGAAGACCAGATCGTCGCATGGCTCGGCAGCCAGCGGGACGCCATGCTGGCGGAGCTGGAGGCCATGGTGAACACCGATGGCGGCAGCTACGACAAGGCGGGCGTGGACGCGGTCGGCGCCCAGGTCGGCGCCTTCCTGGCCCAGCATGGCGTGACGGTGGAGACGCTGCCGCAGCAGAAGCACGGCGACTGCCTGCGCGCCGTGGTCGATGCCGGCGGCAGCGCCAGCGGTGGCAATGAACGGCGCAATATCGTGCTGATGGGGCACCGCGACACCGTCTTCCCCAAGGGCGAGCCGGAGCGGCGGCCTTTCAAGATCGAGGACGGCCGCGCCTACGGCCCCGGCGTGTGCGACATGAAGGCCGGGCTAGTGATGAACATGTTCGTCCTGGCCGCCATCCAGAAATTCGGCGGCGCGCCCGGCCCGGTGGTCGGCCTGTTCACCGGCGACGAGGAAATCGGCTCCCCCGAGGGCCGGCCGGTGATCGAGGCCGAGGCCCGCGCCGCCCGCGTCGTCTTTAACAGCGAGCCGGGGCGGCCGACGGGTGCCGTCGTCACCGGGCGCAAGGGCGGCGTGTTCTCGGTGATCGACATCACCGGGAAGGCGGCGCATTCCGGCGGCAATTTCGAGGCCGGCATCAGCGCGATCGAGGAACTGGCGCGCAAGGTGCAGGCCCTGCATGCGCTGACCGACCTGAAGCGCGGCATCACGGTCAATGTCGGGCTGGTCAGCGGCGGGCAGAGCGTCAACACCGTCGCCCCCTGGGCCCAGGCGCAGATCGACCTGCGCTACGTGGACCCGGTGGACCGGGATGAGTTGATGGGTGCCATCCACGCCATTGCCGAGAAGAGCTTCGTGCCCGGCACCAGCGCCAGCCTGACCATCCGTGGCGAGTTCGTGCCGCTGAAGAAGAACCCCGGCACCGATGCCGTCTTCGCCCTCTACAAGGACGTGGCGGAGTTCGAGACGGCGGGCGAATTCACCGGCGGCTGTGCCGATAGCGGCTTCACGGCGCTGATGGGCGCGCCGACGCTCTGCGCCGTCGGGCCGGTGGGCGGCAAGGCGCATAGCCCGGAAGAATACATGGAGGTGGACAGCTTCGTCCCCCGGGCCCAGGCGGTGGCACGGGCCATCCTGCGCCTGGATGCGGCGGGGATCTGAACCCCCTGCGGCTTCGGCGTTGGGAACGAGGGGGCGCTGCCCCCTCGGCCTCCCCCGAAAACCGATACGACCGCTGCACCGCGATTCCTCGGGATGGTGGCGGGAAGGTTCAGCCGGACCGAGAGCGAAGGGCCTGAAGCCCGCGCCAACGATTGCCGTCAGGCCGAAGCGAGCTGCCATGAAACGGGAAGAGGCGAAGCCTCCTCCAGGAAGCCCCGCCCCTCACGCAGCTTGAAGATCGGACTGGGCGATGCCGCCCCATGATCACTCGTTGTTCTCGACCGGCGGCGCAGTCGCGCAGCCTTCGCCATCCCGCTTGAACACCTGCAATCCGTCCAGCAACGCGATCTGCCGGTAGCGGGCCCAGACCTCGGCGAACTCGGCATCGGCCTGGGCCAGTACGCTGGGGTAATTGATGTCCTCGGTGCCACGGCGGCGGTCCACCACCACCAGGTCAGGGCAGCCGCGGATGAAGTCCTGCGCCACCCACAGGCGCATCGGCCACTCCGCCGGCGGCTTGCCGTCCATGCGGGCGCGCCACAGCTCGCCGCGCAGGGCCCACATCGAATCGAAGCGGCTGGCCCAGGTGACGCCGGTATCGTCCACCACCGGGAAGCCAAGGCCGATCCACTCAGAGAAGGCGACATAGGTGCGGACGCGTTCGCGGCGAATCAGCCGCTCCAGCTTCACCTCGGTCGAATTATCCGGCTCCACCGCCAGGGCCAGGCGCTCATGCAGCCGCTCGCCCAGCTTGTCGGCCTGCATGGCCAGCGGCACCAGGGCCAGCACCATCAGCGCGACGTAGCGCAGATCCGGCCGGGTGCCGGCCTTGCGGCGGGTCATCGCGGCCTCGGCGCACCAGTAGAGCAAAGCCAGCACCACGGCGATGGTGGCGGGGATGCGATGGTAGAACCAGTTCTTGCCGTCCAGGAACATCGCCAGCGTGGCGGCAATGGCGAAGCCACTGAGCACCGCCATGACGGTGCGGCCCGGCGAGTCCTTGGGCAGCGCCAGGATCAGCAGGGCAGCGACACCCACGCCCGCCAGCAGCCGCCAGGATTCCAGCACCAGTTCCGGCAGGCTGGTATCGGTGCCGCCATACAAAGTGACGGCCAGCGGTACCGCGCGGTCGATGAAGCTGGGGAAGAAGGCCAGGATGGCCAGGACGTAGAGCCCCGCCACGCCGAAGGCGATGAAAGGCGAGAGCCGCAGCTTGAAGCCGCGCTGCAGCCAGCCCACCAGTTCCACCGTCGCGAGGCAGAGCAAGTAGCGTGGCTTCAACGACACGCCGAGGCCGGCGGCGATGCTGCTGCCGGCCACCATGCCGAAGCTGTTGGAATGCCCCTCCAGCGCCCGGATCAGCACGCAGAGATGCGGCAGCACCGCCATGATCATCAGGTGTTCACGCTGGCCGAACTCGACGCCCGGCATCAGCAGCACCACGCAGGCGATGACGGCGAAGGTGACAGGCACGCGCTGGAACGCCGGCGCCACGCCCTGCAGCAGCCTGGCTGAAAGCCAGGAGGACCACAGCGCCGAGGCGGCGAACAGATACACCGCCACCGTCTTGGCCGAGACGCCGATGGCATCGCCGATCAGCACCGGAATGGCGCTGATCCAGACGATCAGCGGCGGGTTGACCTCCACCACGTCGATATAGAGGCGCTGGCCCTTCAGCCACTGCCTGGCCACCCAGAGCAACCAGGCGACATCATCCTTCATGGGCGCGCGCAGCAGGGTGAACAACACCACCGCCAGCGCGGCCAGGACCACGCCGCCGCAGATGAGTGTGGTCCGCGTGCTGGCACGCAGGCTGGTCTGGCGCGGTGCGAGACCGTCCGGAAGACCTGGAAAACTGTGGCTCACGCCGCTCGATCCCCTCCGCGTGGCCACCAGTGGCCGCATCACGACACCGTAAGGAACAGTGCCCTCACAATTTGTTTAGATTGCGACGACTTCGTGGAAAATGCGAGAGGGCGCGACGCCTCAACGTCACGTTTGCGCTTGATGTAAACCGTGTGGCCACGCGGCCACGCTCAAGCCGCCTGGGCGATGTCTCCCAGCAGGCTTAGCGCTACCGCCTCCGCCGTCTTGATCCCGTCCACGCCGGCCGAGAGGATGCCGCCGGCATAGCCAGCGCCTTCCCCCGCCGGGAACAGCCCGCGGGTGTTGACGCTGTGGCCACTCTCTCCGCGGCGGATTCGCAGGGGGGAGGAGGTACGGGTTTCCACCCCAGTCATCACCGCGTCCGGCCGGGCGTAGCCGCGCACCTGCCGCTCGAACGCCGGCAGCGCCTCGCGGATCGCGGCGATGGCGTAGTCCGGCAAGGTCGGTGCCAGGTCGGTGGGGGTGACGCCCGGCTTGTAGGACGGCACCACCTCCCCCAGCGTGGTGGAGGGGCGGTTGGCCAGGAAATCCCCCACCGTCTGTGCCGGGGCGAAATAGGCGCCGCCGCCGGCCTGGTATGCCCGCTCCTCCAGCTCCCGCTGGAAGCCGAGGCCGGCCAGCACGCCGTCGGGATAGTCGGCCGGCGTGACACTGACCACGATGGCGGCGTTGGCGTTGCGCTCGGCACGCGAATACTGGCTCATGCCGTTGGTGACGACGCGGCCGGGCTCGCTGGTGGCGGCCACCACGGTGCCGCCCGGGCACATGCAGAAGCTGTAGACGGTGCGGCCTTCCAGCCCCTTGCCCTTGCAGTGATGCGCCAGCTTGTAGTCGGCGGCGCCCAGCAACGGGTTGCCGGCGGCCTCACCGAAGCGGCAGCGGTCGATCATCCCCTGCGGGTGCTCGATGCGGAAGCCGACGGAAAAGGGCTTAGCCTCCATGAACACGCCCCGCTCCAGCAGCATCGCGAAGGTATCCCGCGCGCTGTGGCCGACGGCCAGGACGACGTGGTCGGCGGCGAGGTAGCCGCCATCCTCCAGCATCACGCCGCGGATCTGGCGGCCGCCATCGGCGGTGGCCTGGATGTCCAGGTCCACCACCTTGGTGTTGAAGCGGTACTCGCCGCCCAGCTCCTCGATGGTACGGCGCATGCTCTCCACCATCGTCACCAGGCGGAAGGTGCCGATATGCGGCTTGGAGAGATAGAGGATCTCCTCCGGCGCGCCGGCCTTCACGAACTCCTCCAGCAGCTTGCGGCTGTGGTGCTGCGGGTCCTTGATCTGGCTGTAGAGCTTGCCGTCCGAGAAGGTGCCGGCGCCCCCTTCCCCGAACTGCACGTTGGATTCCGGGTTCAACTCGCTCCGGCGCCACAGGCCCCAGGTGTCCTTGGTGCGTTCCCGCACCGCCTTGCCGCGTTCCAGGATGATCGGGCGTAGGCCCATCTGGGCCAGCACCAGCGCCGCCATCAGCCCGCACGGCCCGACGCCGATGACCACGGGGCGGTTGGCGAACCCTTCCGGCGCGCGGGCGACGAAGCGGTAGGCCATGTCCGGCGTGCGGTTGACGTGCTGGTCCTGCGGGAAGCGGCGCAGCGTGGCGGCCTCGTCCCGCAACGTCACGTCCAGCGTGTAGATCAGCTGGATGGCATTGCGCTTGCGGGCATCGTAGCCGCGGCGGAACACATGGATGTCCAGCAACTCCTCCCCCGGCAGGCCCAGCCGGGCGAGCACGGCGGCGCGCAGGGCCTCCGGCGTATGGTCGAGGGGCAGCTTCACTTCGGTCAGGCGCAGCATGGCATGGTCTTCCGGGTGGGCGGGGTCGATCCGCCAGGGGAGGACGCCATCCTACCATAGCCGCGCGCGCGCTTCATGGCCCGAGGCTTCATATCAACATCGTGCGCACCGCATTGCCGCCCCGGGGCACGGCCTGATATCCCGGCGACAACCAGGACAGACGCACCGCCGATGCCCTTCACCGACAAGGATTTCCTGGCGCTGGCCCTGGCCAACCCGGTCAATGCCGCCATCCTCGCCCGCCTGCCGTCGCTGGGCGCGCCCCAGGCACATCTCGTGGCCGGATGCCTGTTCCAGGCCGTGTGGAACGCGGCGGCCGGCCAGCCACCGGGCTGGGGCGTGAAGGACTACGACGTTTTCTATTTCGATGATTCCGACCTGTCCTGGGATGCGGAGGACCGCGTCATCCGCCGGGCGGATTCCCTGTTCGCGGACCTCGGCGTCACGGTGGAGGTGCGCAACCAGGCGCGGGTGCATCTTTGGTACAAGGCGCATTTCGGCGAGGACTACCCGCGCCTCGCCTCCTCACGCGATGGCATCGACCGCTATCTGATCGCCTGCACCTGCGTCGGCATCGAGGCCGGGACCGGCACCCTGTACGCCCCGGACAGCCTGCCGGACCTGCAGGCCGGCCGGCTCCGCCTGAACCCACGCCACCCGCAGCCACGCCAGTTCCTGGCGAAGGCGGAGAGCTACAAGGCGCGCTGGCCGTGGTTGTCGATCGAACCGGTCTGAAGTTTGCGCGGGGCTGAGGGCGGGGCAAGGCCGGGGAAGGAATTGCCCGATCCGCTTCTTTTTTCTTCGAGTTTTTAGCGGTGTGGTCTTGGGAGGTTTGTCTGGTTCTCGATACAGGGTGCACCGAGGTCCTCCGGCGACTGACGGTTCAGTCCTTGGGAAAGAGCGTTCTCAAAAAGCTAATTTCATAGTCTATTGCCTCTTTGAAGGCCGGCATCCAGGACCGGCCAAGGGGAGAAGACAACAGATGAGAGACATTCGACAGAGCCGCCGGGGCGTCATCGGCAGCACCATGCTGGGGCTGGGCCTGCTGGCGGCGGGGCGTGCCGGGGCGCAGGGCTTGGCCGCGCCTGGAGCAACGCAGCGGGACCTGACCGAGGCGATGCTGCGGCCGTTGCCGGAGCAGCGCCCTGCCACGGCCGGGGTGGCGCAACTGGGCGACGCGGCACTGGCCTATTGGGACACCGGAGCCCCGGCGGGGAATGCACAGGCACCGACCATTATCCTGTTGCACCCTTCCACCGGCAGCCACGCCACCTGGGGCTACCAGCAGCCGGTCTTCGCCGAGGCGGGGTACCGGGTCATCGGCTATTCCCGCCGCAGCCATCTGGGTTCGCCCTCCACCAGTGCGGAGGATGGCACCGGGGCCGGAGATCTGCTGAAGCTGGCGGACCACCTGGGCGTGGAGCGCTTCCACGCGGTCGGCTCGGCGGCGGGGGCGATCGTGGCGGTGGATTTCGCCTTGTCGCATCCGGGGCGGCTGCACAGCGCGGTGTTCGCCTGCACCCATATGGGTATCCGCGATGCCGACTACCTGACGATGAGCAATGGGCTGCGGCCGAAGGGCTTCGCGGAGATGCCGTCCGAATTCCGCGAAGTCGGGCCGTCCTACCGCGCCGCCAACCCGGCCGGCGTGGCACAGTGGGTGGCGCTGGAACACGGCTCCCGCGCCCCCGGCCGGCGGGTGCCGCTGGGCTATGAGAACGAGATCACCTGGGCCGGGCTGCGGCAGATGAAGGTCCCGGCGCTGCTGATCGGCGGCGATGCCGATCTCTGGGCGCCACCGTCGGTGGTGCGCATGTTCGCCGCCGCGGTGCCGGGCAGCGAGATGGTGATCGTGCCGGAGGCCGGCCATTCCGCTTACTGGGAACAGCCGCAGATTTTCAATCGGACGGTGCTGGAGTTCCTGGGCCGGCATCGCTGAGGGAGCCGCTTGGGCATTCTGGCCACTGAGCGGGCGGTTGGTACGCCTTGTGCCGGCCCGGCGGGAACGTTGGACGGCTGCGAGGTCATCGGGCCAAACCGCCTCCACAATTGATCTGCGGGAGCTCGCTCAACCGGCCTGCCGGAAGACGCCTCCGTCAGGGCGATGGCCGCGCCCCAGGCTTTGATCCTGGTGCGCAGCCACCGCTTCCGGCGGGTCTAGATGGCCAATGGCCGCGTCAAACTGGCCTTCAGCCAGCGACCTCTCGCAGGGCCTGGCAGACCCGGGCCACCTGCTCATCCGTCAGCTCGGGATAGACCGGCAGGCTGAGGATCTCCCGTGCCGCAGCCTCGGTCTCCGCGCAGCCGGCGGGGCCGAGGGCGACACGGTCGAGATAGGCGGGCTGCAGGTGCACCGGTACCGGGTAGTGGATGCCGGTGCCCACCCCGTGCTCCTTCAACCTGGCCATCAGCGCGTCCCGGTCCGGGCTACGGATGACGTATTGGTGGAAGACGTGGGTGGCGTCCTGCCGCCGCGTCGGTGGCGAGAGGGTGGTATCGGCCAGCGCCGCGTCATAGGCATCGGCCACTTCGTTGCGGCGGGCATTGCCGCCGGCCAGCAGCGGCAGGCGCACGCGCAGCACGGCGGCCTGCAATTCGTCCAGCCGGCTGTTGACGCCGACGAGGTCGGAAATGTAGCGGGACTTCCAGCCATATTGGCGGATGGCGGCAATGCGGTCCGCCAGCGCCTCGTCCCGCGTCGCCAGGATACCGGCATCGCCCAGCGCGCCAAGATTCTTGGTGGGGTACAGGCTGAACGCCGCCGCATGGCCCAGCGTGCCCAGCTTGTAGCCGCCGAGGGTGGCGCCATGGCACTGGGCGCAATCCTCGATCAGCGGGATGCCGGCGGTCTCGCAGGCCGCCAGCATCGGCTCCAGATCGCAGGCCTGGCCGTAGAGATGCACGGCGATGACGGCGCGGATCGGCGGCAGGCCCGGCGGCGGGTCCTCCAGCACGGCGATCAGCTCGTCCGGGTCCATGGTGTAGGTGTCGGGGTCGATATCCAGCAGCAGTGGCGTCGCGCCCACCATCTCGATGGCGGCGACGGTGGCGACCGCGGTGTGGGAGACGGTGGCGACCGCCATGCCCGGCCCGATGCCCATGCCGCGCAGGATTAGCATCAGCGCGTCTGTCCCGTTGGCGCAGCCGATGGCACGCGGCAGGCCCAGCCAGGCGGCGAATTCCTGTTCGAAGGCCGCACCCTCGCCACCCAGGATGTACCAGCCGGAATCCAGGGCACGGCCCATGGCATCATCCAGCAGGTCACGCTGCGCACGATAGGCGGCACCCGGGTCGGCCAGCGGGATCATCGCGGGACGGGGGGGCGAAACAATGTCGGGCAGGTCCATCTTGCCCTTCTCCTCAGGGGTACGCAGCCAGATCACACATAGGCGGAAAGCCGCGGCCGGAACCAGTCCAGGCTGCGGCGCAGCCCCTGGTCCAGCGTCGTTTCCGGTGCCCAGCCGGTCGCGGCACGGAAGGCGCTGTCATCGGCATGGTAGCTGCCGATGTCGATCGCCGCGCGCTCGGCAGGGAATTCCTTGATGACGAAGCGGCCGGCGCCATTGGCGGCGACGGCGGCCTCGGCCAGTTGCAGCAGCGACACCGGGGCGGAGCCGCCCAGGTTGAAGGCGCGGCCGGCGCAGGCGGGCGTCTCCGCCGCCAGCAGGAAGGCAGCCACGACGTCATCCAGATACGCCAGATCGCGCAGCTGCTCGCCGCCCCATACCTCGAAGGGCTGGCCTTCCAGCAGGCGGCGGAACCAGATGCCCAGGAAAGTCTGCCGCGCATCCCGCACCCGCAGGCGCGGCCCGTAGCAATTGGTCAGGCGCAGAGAGACAACCGGGCGGCCATGCACCTTGTGCTCCAGCAGCCAGTATTGCTCGCCGGCCAGCTTGGAGATGCCGTTGGCATCGGGCGGGGCCAGCGGGTGTGCCTCGTCCACCGGCAGGTAGCGTGGCGTGCCGTAGAACTGCCGGGTGGAGGCATGCACCACCGTGGCGGCGGGCGAGCCCTGCCGCAGGGCGGCGATCAGCCGCAGCTGTGCCTCGGCATTGATGGCGAGGTCGGTGAAGGGGTCCGCCATGCTGCCGGCGTGGCTGGTCTGCGCCGCCAGGTTGAACACCGCGTCCAGGCCGGTGACGGCGGACGCCAGATCGGAATCGCGCAGGTCGGCCCGCAGCAGGGTGGCGCCGCTGCCTTCCAGATTGGCCGGATGCGCGCCGGTGCCATCCAGCATCGCGTCCAGCGCCGTGACCTGGGCGCCCAGAGCGCCTAGCGCGTGGCACAGCCCGCTACCGAGGAAGCCGGCGCCACCGGTGACGAGGACATGCTTGCCCCGCCAGAACCCCGGCTTCACGCCACGCTTCCGATCAGGAAGCCGGTAGTGCCTCGGATGGCGAGGATACGCATATGGGCAGGTCTCTCGGCAGCCAGTCGGCAAGATGTGCCCCATGACTGCGGCGGAACCGGGGCGGTTCCACGGCGGGCAGGAGGCGCGGGCGGGGGCCGCGGGCATACCGCGCGGGCGGCGCAGAATGCCCCGCGCGGCCCCCCGGGTGAAGGGGCCGCGAGGCGCTTTTCCGCCTGATAACCCAGTCGATTAGCTTTTTTTACGCGCCCCGGGGCTCAGAGCATGGCGCGTTCACGTTCGTTGCCGCACCACGCTCCCCGTCCATGCCTCATCGCGTGCCTCAGGCCTTCGGTGATTCCACCTCAAACCACGCTCTAGCGCGGCGCCAGGGCGATGCCGATCATCTCCACCTTCAGCTTCGGGTCGACCAGCCGGCCCTCGCTGGTCATGCGCGCCGGCTTGGCGGAGGGGTCCAGCCAGCGGTCCCAGGCGCGGTTCATGGCGGGCGCGTCGGTGATGTCAGCCAGGGTGATCTGCACCTGCAGCAGCGCCCGCTTGTCGGTGCCGGCCTCGGCCAGCAGGGCGTCGATCTGCGCGAGGATGTCGGCGGTCTGACCTTCGGCATCCAGGCTGGAATCGTCGGCGATCTGGCCGGCCAGGAAGATGAAGCCATTCGCCACGGTGGCGCCGGACAGGCGCTGCTCCTCGGCCAGGCGCTGGATGGTCATGCTCGCGGTCTCCCTTTTCAAGGAGGCCTTTTTCGGCCGGGCGCGACGCCAAGGCAACGGGTGCAAAGGCCGCGCATTAGCTGCAGGATCGCGCCGTGGCGCTTCACCCGCCCGCCGCCCCTTTTCATCGAGAACCCCTATGTTGCGACTGATCGACAAGACGATGCTGGCCGGGCGCTACGTGCTAGCCGTGTTTTTCCTGGGCCTGATGGCGGGGCTGGTGCTCTATGCCCTCCGCTTCGTCACCAAACTGTGGGACTTCGCGTCCCGCCTGTTCGTCCTGTCGGAGAACGAGGACCTGCTGACCCTGCTCTACCTGGCCGATTCGGCTCTGGTGGCCTCGATGGTCGCGATGGTCGCCATCTCCTCCTACGACAGCCTCGTCTCACGCCTGAAGGAGGATGCGGCGCAGGAGCGGATGCACTGGGTGGGTGGGCTGGATACTGGGGACCTGAAGCTGAAGCTGGCCACCAGCATCGTCGCCATCTCCTCCATCCACTTGCTGCAGATCTTCCTGCGCCCGGGCAGCTACGATGCGGAGGAGACGATGTGGGCGCTGGTCATCCACGCGACCTTCCTGGTCGGCGTGCTGTGCCTCGGCCTGCTGGAGCGGCTGACCCACCGGACGGGGGAGACCAGCGCCATCCAGGCCAAGCAGCGGGAAGCGAAAGAGATCCACAACCTGGACCGGAAGGAGGAGCGGCAGGAGAAGGAGTGATCCCCCCGCCGCCCCCCGCCGTTACAGGCGCACGCGCAGCCAGCGGGCGATCTCGCCCACGATGCCGGCGCGGAAGGCGACGACGCAGATGACGAAGATGCCGCCCTGGATGACGGTGACCCAGGCGCCGAATTCCGCCAGGTAGTTCTGCATGGTGACGATGACGGCGGCGCCCACCGCCGGGCCGAACACGGTGCCAAGGCCGCCCAGCAGCGTCATCAGCACCACTTCGCCGGACATCGCCCAGTACACGTCCGTCAGCGTGGCGATGCCGAAGACCAGCGCCTTGGTGCCGCCCGCCACGCCGGCCAGCGTGGCGGAGAGCACGAAGGCCAGCATCTTGTAGTCATCCGCCCGGTAGCCGAGCGAGATGGCGCGCGGCTCGTTCTCGCGGATCGCCGTCAGCACCTGACCGAAGGGCGAGTGGATGACGCGGTTGATCAGCAGGAAGCCGATGAGGAACACCGCCGCCACCAGCCAGTACATGGAGAGGTCGGCGGACAGGTCGAACACCCCGAACAGGCGGCCGCGCGGCACGCCTTGGATGCCGTCCTCCCCGCCCGTGAAGCGCATCTGCAGGCAGAGGAAGTAGACCATCTGCGCCAGCGCCAGGGTGATCATGGCGAAGTAGATGCCCTGCCGCCGGATGGCCAGCCAGCCCGAGATGACGCCCAGCAGCGCGCCCATGGCACCGCCGGTGAGGATGGCAAGCTCCGGCGTGAAGCCCCACACCTTGGCCGAATGCGCGGCGAGGTAGCCGCCCATGCCAAAGAACATGGCATGGCCGAAGGACAGCAGGCCGACATAGCCGATGAGCAGGTTGAAGGCGCAGGCGAACAGGGCGAAGCACAGCAGCTTCATCAGGAAGACCGGGTAAAGGAAGAACGGCCCGATCGCCAGGAAGGCCAGCAGCAGCAGGAAGGCGATGCTCTGCGCCCGGTTGAAGCCCAGCGCCTGCAGGCCCGGCAGGCCGCGCACGCGGGAAGTTTCCGGGGTGGCGGTGATGCTGTCGGCGGCCATGGGCTCAGGCCCTCCCGAACAGGCCGGCGGGGCGCGCCAGCAGGACGATCGCCATGATGACGAAGATGACGGTGGAGGAGGCCTCCGGGTAGAACACCTTCGCCAGGCCCTCGACGAGGCCGAGGCCGAAGCCGGTGAGCACGGAGCCAAGGATGGAGCCCATGCCGCCGATGACCACCACGGCGAAGACGGTGATGATGAGGCTGGAGCCCATCTGCGGGTTCACCGAATAGATCGGCGCTGCCAGCACGCCGGCGAAGGCGGCCAGCGCCACGCCTGCGGCGTAGGTGAGCGTGACCATGCGCGGCACGTTGACGCCGAAGGCCTGCACCAGCGCCGCATTCTCGGTCGCCGCGCGGAGGTAGGCGCCGAGGCGCGTCTTCTCGATCACCAGCCAGGTGGCGAGGCTGACGACCAGCGAGGCCACCACCACCCACAGCCGGTATTTCGGCAGGAACATGAAGCCGAGATCGACCGGCGGGCCGCCCAGGCTTTCCGGCGGCGAGTATGGCAGGCCGGAGGAGCCGAACTGGTTGCGGAACACCCCTTCGATGATCAGCGCGAGGCCGAAGGTCAGCAGCAGGCCGTACAGGTGGTCCAGCTTGTAGAGCCGGCTGATCAGCAGCTTCTCGATGACGATGCCGAAGGCGCCGACAATCAGCGGCGAGAGCACCAGCGCCCACCAGTAGCCGATGCCGCCCCAGGCCAGCAGCATCCAGGCGACGAAGGCGCCCATCATGAACTGTGCGCCATGGGCGAAGTTGATGACGTTCAGCATGCCGAAAATGACGGCAAGGCCGAGCGAGAGCAGCGCGTAGAACGCGCCGTTCACCAGCCCCAGCACCACCTGCGGCAGGCCGAGCTCCAACTGGAAGAGGATGTCTTCGATCACCGGCTTCCGGTTCCGTCCAGGGGGTGTGGTCAGGTCAGGCGGGCGGGGCACAGGGCCCCGCCCGGCTGGTCAGGTGCGGATCAACGAGCAGCCACCTTCGGACAACGGACGCCACGCATCCTCGGCCGAGGTGGTCTGCAGCAGTTTGTAGTAGTCCCACGGGCCCTTGGACTCGGCGGGGGTCTTCACCTCGAACAGGAAGGCCGGGTGCAGCTTGCGGCCATCGGCGCGGATGCTGCCCTGGCCGAAGCAGTCGTCGTCGGTCGGCATCGCCTTCATGCGGGCCACGGCATCGGCGCCGCTGGCCTTGGCGGCCGCCGCCCCCATGTCGGCCACCGCCTTCAGGTAGTGCAGGACGGAGGCGTAGCAGCCGGCATGGGACATGGCCGGATAGTTACCGCCCAGCGACGGCAGCACGCGCTTGGTGAAGGCGCGGGTGCGGTCGTTCAGGTCCCAGTAGAAGCTCTCGGTGCAGACCAGGCCCTGGGCCGCGTTCAGGCCAAGGCTGTGCACGTCGTTGATGAACATCAGCAGCACGGCGATCTTGGTGCCGCGGCGGGTGACGCCGAACTCGGCGGCCTGCTTAACGCTGTTGATGGTGTCCGTGCCCGCATTGGCCAGGCCGATGACCTTCGCCCGGCTCTGCTGCGCCTGCAGCAGGTAGGAGGAGAAGTCGGTGGATTGCAGCGGGTGCTTGACGCTGCCCAGCACCTTGCCGCCGGCTTCCTGGACGAACTTGGTGGTGTTCCGCTCCAGATCATGGCCGAAGGCGTAGTCGGCGGTGATGAAGAACCAGCTGTCCCCGCCCGTCTTCACCATGGCACCGCCGGTGGATTTGGCGAGCATGTAGGTGTCGTAGGTCCAGTGGATTGTGTTGGGGCTGCACTGGCCGCCGGTCAGCTCCGTCGTGCCGCCGGTGGAGTTGAAGTAGGCCTTGTTCTTCTCGCGCACGATGCCGTTGACGGCCAGCGCGACGGCGGAGTTCGGCACATCCACGATAACGTCCACGCCATCGCGGTCGATCCACTGGCGGGCGATGGTGGCGCCGACATCCGGCTTGTTCTGATGGTCGGCCTGCACCACCTCGACATTCACGCCCTTGGCGGCGATGCCGGAATCGACGATCGCCTGCCGTACGCAGGCGGTGGAGGTGGGGCCGGAAATCTCCCGGTACACGCCGGACTGGTCGTTTAGCACGCCAATCTTCAACGTGGTGGACTGCGCCCGTGCCCGGGCGGGCAGGCCGACCACCGGCACCGCGGATGCGACGGCGGCGGTCTTCAATAAGGTACGGCGATCCTGGGACATGTTGTTCTCTCTCCCGTGTCGGCGCAGGGGTCAGACGCCGAGATACTGGTGCAACCGCTCCGCCGAGTTCGCCATCTCCGCATTGTCCAGGTGGTCCACCACCTGTCCGTGGTCGATAACGTAGTGGCGGTCCGCCACGGTCTGGGCGAAGCGGAAGTTCTGTTCGACCAGCAGCACGGTGAAGCCGCGCTGCTTGATCTCGCGGATGGTGTGGCCGATCTGCTGGACGATGACGGGGGCGAGGCCCTCGGTCGGCTCGTCCAGCATCAGCAGGCGGGCGCCGGTGCGCAGGATGCGGGCGATGGCCAGCATCTGCTGTTCCCCGCCCGAGAGCTTGGTGCCGGGGCTGCGCGCGCGTTCCTTCAGGTTCGGGAACAGCGTGTGGATCTCGGCAATGCTCATGCCGCCTGGGCGCACCACGGGCGGCAGCATCAGGTTCTCCGTCACGTCCAGGCTGGCGAAGATGCCGCGCTCCTCCGGGCACAGGGCGATGCCGGCGCGGGCGATGATGTCGCTGCGCGCGTTGATCAGCTCCTTGCCTTCGAAGCGCACGCTACCGGTGCGGCGGCCGATCAGCCCCATGATGGCGCGCAGCGTGCTGGTCTTGCCGGCGCCGTTGCGGCCGAGCAGGGTGACGACCTCCCCTTCCCGTACCTCGATATCGATGCCGTGCAGGGCGTGGCTCTCGCCGTACCAGGCCTGCAGGTTGGCGGTCTTCAGCAGTGAATCAGCCATGGTGGGTGCCCCCGGCGATGGAGGGATCGGTACCCAGATAGGCCGCCACCACCTCCGGATTGCGGGAGACGGTGGCGTAGTCGCCTTCCGCCAGCACGCGGCCGCGCGTCAGTACGGTGATGGTGTCGCACAGGCCTTCCACCACCTTCAGGTTATGCTCGACCATCAGCACGGTGCGGCCGGCGGCGACGCGGCGGATCAGGCTGACGACGCGGTCCACATCCTCGGCCGTCATGCCGGCGGTGGGCTCGTCCAGCAGCATCATCACCGGGTCCAGCGCCAGGGTGGTGGCGATTTCCAGCGCGCGCTTGCGGCCATACGGCAATTCCCCCGCCGGGCGGTGGGTGAAGCCGATCAGCCCCACATCCTCCAGCAATTCCATGGCGCGGTCGTCGTAGCGGCGCAACACGCTGTCGCTGCGCCAGAAATCGAAGCTGCCGCCGCGCTGGCGCTGAAGGGCGACGCGCACATTCTCCAGCACGCTGAGATGCGGGAACACGGCGGAGATCTGGAAGCTACGCACCAGGCCGAGCCGCGCCACTTCCGCCGGCTTCAGGCGGGTGATGTCCCGCCCGTCGAAATGGATGGTACCGCGGGACGGCTGCAGGAACTTGGTCAACAGATTGAAGCAGGTGGTCTTGCCGGCGCCATTCGGGCCGATCAGCCCATGGATGCTGCCACGGCGCACTTTCAGCGAGACGTCGCCAACGGCGACGAATCCCAAAAACTCCTTAGTGAGGCCCGCTGTTTCCAGAATGGCCCCAGAGTCCAGGATGGTATCCGGCACCCGTTACTCCGCTCGCTTGAACGTCCCGTCGGGACCCTCTCGGGGGTCCGTTGCCGTGCAGCATGACGGGGCGATGCAGCTGAAGCAAGGGTGCTTTGCGTTACACGGGACGCTGGCCCGCCGGGCTGGGCCGGCGGGGCGCTAAGTGGCGGATTTCCTCGGGATCAGGGCACCGCCGCACTGTCCGGGATAAGCCTCAGATGGCGAAGTTGAGGGCTTCGGGAGTGGGCCGGCGCAGGCCCTTGGCGGCGGCGCGGCGCAGCAGTTCCG
>NZ_JACTVA010000080.1 GCF_014490485.1 Teichococcus aerophilus
CACCCCGCGCACCACCGCGCCGGGCGTCTCGCCCGCCAGCACCACGCGGCCGGCGGCCCCGGCCACGCCGCGCACCACCGCGCCCAGCACGCCGCCGACCCATACACTGCAGCCGCCAGGCTACCGCCCGCAGCCCATCCCCTCCACGCCGGGTGCCCTGCCGGCGCCGGTGCCGCTGCGCCTCACCTCCCTCTCGCCGCAGGTCGCCGCCAATCTGGCGCGTGAGGCGGGCACGAACTTTGCGCCTCGATAACATCATGCGGCACGCCCCTTCCCTCCACCTCTCGCAGGTCGGCCAGGGTCCGCAGGCCCTCGGCTCGCAGATCCTGGGCCTGACGGCGGATAGCCGCGCGGTACGGCCGGGCTTCCTGTTCGCCGCCCTGCCGGGCGCGCGGGCGGATGGGCGTGAATTCATTGCCGAGGCCGTGGCGCGCGGCGCCGGGGCCATCCTGGCGCCGGAAGGTACCGACTGGCCCGCCGGCGTGCCGCCCCGGCCGTTGCTGACCGCCGCCGATGCCCGCCGGGCGCTGGCGCAGATGGCCGCCGGCTTCTACGGCGCGCAGCCGAACACGGTGGCCGCCGTCACCGGCACCAACGGCAAGACCAGCACGGTCGATTTCCTCCGTCAGCTCTGGGCGCTGGCGGGCAAGCGCGCCGCCTCGCTCGGCACGCTGGGGCTGAAGGCACCGGATTTCCCCGAGACGCCCTCCCTCACCACGCCGGACCCGGTGAAGCTGCACGAGACGATGGCCGAGCTGGCCCGTGCCCGCGTGACCCATGCGGCGCTGGAGGCCTCCTCCCACGGGCTGGAGCAGCGGCGGCTGGACGGGCTGCGGCTGTCCGCCGGCGGCTTCAGCAACCTGACGCGGGACCATCTGGACTACCACGGCGACATGGCCGGCTATGCCAGCGCCAAGCTGCGGCTGTTCGACACGTTGCTGGAGCCCGGCGCCGCCGCCGTGGCCAGCGCCGACATGGATGCCGCCGTGCTGGCGCAGTTGCGCAGCATCGCCGTGAAGCGCGGCCTGCGGCTGCATACGGTGGGCGAGGCCGGCGATTCCATCCGCCTGCTGCGGCAGGAACCGCGGCCGGATGGCCAGCTGCTGTCGCTGGACATGTTCGGCCACCGCTCCATGGTGGCGCTGCCGCTGCCGGGGCGCTTCCAGGCGGACAATGTGATGCTGGCCGCCGCCATGGCCGTTGCCACCGGCATGGCAGCCGACCAGGTGCTGGCGCTGCTGCCGCGCCTGACCGGCGTGCGCGGCCGGATGGAACTGGCCGGGCGGCTGGACAACGGCGCCGCCGTCTATGTCGACTACGCCCACACGCCGGATGCGCTGGAGCGGCTGTTGACCGCGCTGCGCCCGCACGCCACGGGCCGCCTGCATGTGCTGTTCGGCGCCGGCGGGGACCGTGACCCCGGCAAGCGGCCGCTGATGGGCGAGGTCGCGTCCCGCTTGGCTGACCGTGCCATCGTGACCGACGACAACCCGCGCAGCGAGGACCCGGCCGCGATCCGCGCCGCCGTGCGCGCCGGCATGAGCCATGGCGAGGATGTGGGCGACCGCGCCGCCGCCATCGCCCATGCCATCGAGGGGCTGGGCGCGGGCGACGTGCTGGCGGTGGCCGGCAAGGGGCATGAGAGCGGCCAGACCATCGCTGGCGTCACCTTGCCGTTCGACGATGTCGAGGCCGTGCGACGGGTGCTGGGCCTCCCGCTATGACCACGCCGCTCTGGACCGCGACCGAGCTGCGCGACGCCACCGGCGGAGCGCTGGCCGGAGAGCCCGTCGTCACGGGCATCGCCATCGACAGCCGGGCCGTGCAGCCCGGCGACCTGTTCGTGGCCCTGCGCGACGTGCGGGATGGACACGACTTCGTGCCGGCAGCTTTCGCCAGCGGTGCCGCCGTGGCGATGATCGACCGGGACGCACCGGGCGGCGAGACACTGCGCGTGGCAGATACGCTGGCCGGGCTGGCCGCGCTGGGCGGCGCCGGGCGGGCGCGCAGCAGCGCGCGCATCGCCGCCATCACCGGCAGCGTCGGCAAGACCACCACCAAGGACATGTTGCGGCACGGGCTGGGCAGCTTCGGCGCCACCCATGCCGCCGTGGCCAGCTACAACAACCATTGGGGCCTGCCGCTGACGCTGGCGCGCATGCCGCGCGGCACCGAATACGGCGTGCTGGAAATCGGCATGAATCACCGGGGGGAGATCGCCCCCCTCGCCCGGCTGGCGCAGCCGCATGTGGTGGCCATCACACAGATCGGCGCCGCCCATATCGGCCATCTCGGCTCGCTGGAAGAAATCGCGGCGGAGAAGGCGGATATCCTGGAAGGGCTTTCCGCCGGCGGCGTCGCCGTGCTGCCGCGCGATGGCTTCTTCGACGGCATCGCCGCCCGCGCGCGCGGCCTGGGTGCCAGCGTCATCGGCGTGGGCGAGGATGCGGGCGCGGATGCGCGCCTGGTCTCGGCCGAGTGCGGGCCGCTTTCCTCCACCGCCGAGGTCATGCTGCATAGTCAGGCGCTGCGCCTTTCCATCGGCGCGCCGGGGCGGCACCTGGTGCTGAATGCCCTGACGGCGCTGGCCACCGCAGCCGCCCTTGGCGTCGATGCGGCGCGATTCGCCGCGTCACTGTCCAGCTTCCGCCCGGGCGCCGGGCGCGGGGCCCGCGTGCCCTTCGCCGTTCCGGGTGGCGAGGCACTGCTGCTCGACGAAAGCTATAACGGCCAGCCGCCGGCCATGCGCGCCGCGCTCGCCGTTCTGGGCACGCAACAGGCAGCCCGGCGCCTCGCCGTTCTGGGCGATATGCGTGAACTTGGCGATTTCGGCCCCGCGCTGCACGAGGGTCTGCTGCCCGACGTGGTCGGCAATGCCGACCTCGTCTTCTGCTGCGGTGCACAGATGCGTCGGCTATACGACGCGCTGCCCGAGGCCCTGCGCGGCGCCCATGCCGAAACGAGCGAGGAACTGGCCCCGCTGGTACGGAATGCCGTGCGGCCGGGCGATGTTGTGTTGGTTAAAGGCTCGCTCGGCACCCGCATGGCGGCGGTGGTCGGCGCCCTGAAGTCCCAAGGGGCGCATCCATGATTTTCAATTTGCTCTCGCCGCTTTCGGACGAGTTCATCCTCTTCAACCTGTTCCGCTACGTCACCTTCCGCTCCGGTGCCGCCTGCATGACGGCGCTGTTCATCAGCCTGTTCTGCGGCCCCGCCGTGATCCGTTGGCTGCGCAGCTTCCAGAACGGCGGCCAGCCGATCCGCGCCGACGGGCCGGAAGGCCACCTGCTGACCAAGAAGGGCACGCCCACCATGGGCGGCGTGCTGATCCTGCTGGGCATGGTGCCCTCCACCCTGCTGTGGGCCGATCTGCGCAACGGCTTCGTCTGGGCTGTGCTGATGGTGACGCTGGCCTATGGCGCGCTGGGCTTCTGGGACGACTGGCTGAAGGTCACCAAGCGCAACACCAAGGGCGTGTCCGGCAAGGCCAAGCTGGTGGTGCAGGCGGGCGTCGGGCTGATCGCGGCCATCTGGATCACCTCGATGCTGCCGGGCCACATGGCCTTCAAGCTGGGCATCCCGTTCCTGAAGGACACCATGCTGAATTTCGGCATGCTGTTCCCCATCGTCGCCATGCTGGTGATGATGGGCGCGTCCAACGCCGTGAACCTGACGGATGGGCTGGACGGGCTGGCAACGGTGCCGGTGATGCTGGCCGCCGCCGTCTTCGCGCTGATCGCCTACCTCGTCGGCAACCGCGTCTTCGCCGACTACCTGCAGCTGAACGGCGTGCCGGGCACGGCGGAGCTGGCGGTGTTCCTCGCGGCCCTTGTGGGCGCGGGGCTGGGCTTCCTGTGGTTCAACGCGCCGCCGGCGGCGGTGTTCATGGGCGATACGGGCAGCCTTTCCCTCGGCGGCGCGCTGGGCGCGGTAGCCGTGGCGACGAAGCATGAGATCGTGCTGGCCATCGTCGGCGGGCTGTTCGTGGTGGAGACGGTGTCCGTCATCATCCAGGTCTTCTGGTTCAAGCGGACCGGGCGCCGGGTGTTCCTGATGGCGCCGCTGCACCACCATTTCGAAAAGAAGGGCTGGGCCGAGCCGACCATCGTGATCCGCTTCTGGATCATCGCGATGATCCTGGCGCTGGTCGGCCTCTCGACGCTGAAGATCCGCTGATGAAGCAGAACTTCCTCCCCTTTTCCGGCCAGCGTTTCGCCGTGGTGGGGCTCGGCCGTGCCGGGCTGCCCTCCGCGCGCCGCCTGGTGGAATGGGGGGCGGAGGTTCTCTGCTGGGATGACGGGGCGGCCGCCCGCGCCGCCGCCGCCGAGGCCGGGCTGAAGGTGGGGGACCCGGCGCTGGTGCCGGGCTTCCCGTTCGATGCGCTGCTGCTCTCCCCCGGCATTCCGCACATCCTGCCGCGCGTGCACCCGGCGGCGGCGGCGGCACGCGCCGCCAGCGTGCCGGTGCTGTGCGATTCCGAATTGCTGTTCCGCGCCGTGCGCGCCTGGCCCAGCCGGGCGCGCTTCGTCGGCATCACCGGCACCAACGGCAAGTCCACCACCACGGCGCTGGTGCACCACCTGCTGAAGCGGGCGGGGCGCGCGGTGGAAGTCGGCGGCAATCTGGGCCCGGCCGCGCTGGGCCTGCGCCTGCTGGGCGACGACGGCGTGTATGTGCTGGAAATGTCCAGCTACATGCTGGAGCGGCTGGCGACGCTGCGCTTCGATGTCGGCGTCGTGCTAAACCTGTCGCCGGACCACCTCGACCGGCATGGCGACATGGATGGCTATGCCGCCGCCAAGCTGCACGTGTTCGACCGGCAGGAAGCGGGCGACCTTGCCGTCATCGGCATGGACGACGCATCCGGCGCACGTTTCGCTGCGGGGCGGGCCGGCACGGTGGTGCCCATTTCCGGCCACACGCCGCAACAGGGCGGCGTCTGGGCCGAGGGGCGCATCCTGCGCGACGGTACCGGCATCATCGCCGACCTTGATACGGCGCGCGCCCTGCCCGGCAGCCACAATGCGCAGAACGCCGCCGCCGCCGCCGCGGTTGCGCTGCATCTGGGCCTGACGCGGGCGGAGATCGCCGCCGGCATCGCCGACTTCCCCGGCCTGCCACACCGGCAGGAAGCGGTGGGCAGCATTGATGGCATCGCCTTCGTCAATGACAGCAAGGCCACCAACGCCGACAGCACCGAACGCGCACTGGCCAGCTACGACCGTGTCGTGCTGATCGCCGGCGGGGTGCCGAAGGAAGGCGGGCTGGCACCGTTGGCGAAGCTGTTCCCCCGCATCGCCCATGCCGTGCTGATCGGCCAGGCGGCACCGGATTTCGCCGCGACGCTCGCGGCCCACGGCGTGGCGCATGAGGTAGCCGGCACGCTGCAGGCCGCGATCCCCGCCGCCCTCGCCGCCGCGCGCGGGACCGGGACCCGGGTGGTCCTGCTCTCCCCCGCCTGCGCCAGCTTCGACCAGTTCAGCGGCTTCGACGCCCGCGGCGACGCCTTCCGTGCCCAAGTCACCAGCATGATGGAAACCGTGTGATGGCCCTTTCACGCGCAGATACCTCTGTCCTCGGCCGCTGGTGGTGGACGGTGGATCGCTGGACGCTCGCGGCGCTGCTGGCGCTGGTGGGCTTCGGCTATGTCATGCTGCTGGCGGCCTCGCCCGGCGTGGCGGAGCGCATCGGCGCCTCCTCCCGCGACATGTTCGTGCTGAAGCAGGTGTTCTTCCTGGCGGCGGCGGTGGGCGTCATCGTCGTCATCTCCGTCATGCCGATGAAGATGGTGCGGCGGCTGGCACTGCTGGGCTGCGTCGTCGCGCTGCTGATGACGATGGCAACGCTCTCGATCGGCGTGGAGATCAAGGGCGCGCGGCGCTGGCTGCACCTGCCAGGCATGACCTTGCAGCCCTCCGAATTCATGAAGCCCTGCTTCGCCGTGGTCGCCGCCTGGCTGCTGGCGGAGGGCAAGAACTATGGCTGGCGCGCCTATGCCGCCGCCGGCGTGCTGTTCCTGCTGATCGTCGGCACGCTGGCGAAGCAGCCGGACATGGGCATGCTGATGGTCGTCGCCTCGGTGTTCTTCGCGCAGCTCTTCGTCGTCGGCATCAACATGGTGTTCGTGGTCGGGCTCGGCGTGGCGGGCGTGCTGGGTGGCGTCGGCGCCTACCTGGTCATGCCGCATTTCCGGGACCGCTTCGACCGCTTCCTCGACCCCGCCTCCGGCGACACCTACCAGGTGACGGTGGCGATGGAGGCCTTCGGCCATGGCGGGCTGCTGGGCGTAGGCCCCGGCGAGGGCCGGCTGAAGGCGATGCTGCCGGATGCGCATGCCGACTTCGTCTACGCCGTCGCGGGCGAGGAATTCGGCATGATGATCTGCCTGCTGATCCTCGGCATCTTCGGCTTCATCGTGCTGCGCGGCATGCTGCGCCTGCTGGGCGAGCGGGACATGTTCATCATCCTCGGCGCCACCGGGCTGCTGACGCAGTTCGGCCTGCAGGCCTTCATCAACATGGCCTCGGCGCTGCACCTGATCCCGACCAAGGGCATGACGCTGCCCTTCGTCTCCTATGGCGGTTCCTCGGTCATCGCCGTGGCGCTGGGGATGGGCATGTTGCTGGCGCTGACGCGGCGACGAATCTCGCGCGCCGCGCAGGACGAGGAATGACACGTCCGATCGTCATCGCCGCCGGTGGTACTGGCGGACACTTCTTCCCCGCCGAGGCCCTCGCGGCGGAATTGCTGCGCCGTGGCCACCGCATCGTGCTGATGACGGATGCGCGCAGCGCCGATTACGGCAGCGCCGTCTTCGCCGATGCGGAGCGTTTCGTGCTGCAAGGCGCCGGGCTGGCCGGGCGTGGCGTGGTGAAGGCGGCCAAGGGTGCCACGGCGCTGCTGGCCGGCACCGCGCGCGCGCGCAAGTTGCTGCTGCGGCTGAAGCCGCAGGCGGTGGTCGGCTTCGGCGGCTATCCGTCCGTGCCGCCGCTGCTGGCGGCGCGCACCATCTCCAGCAACCAGCGCCCCGCCACCATCCTGCACGAGCAGAACGCGGTGCTCGGCCGTGCCAACCGCCTGCTCTCGCGCGGCGCGGATACGCTGGCGCTGGCCTTCGCCAACACCCAACGGGTGCCGGAGAGCGCGGACAGCGTCGTCGTCGGCAATCCGGTGCGGCCGGCGGTCGCCGCCCTGGCCGGCCAGGGCTTCGTGCAGCCGCAGGGGTCCGTGCGCCTGCTGGTGCTGGGCGGCAGCCTGGGCGCGCGCGTGTTCTCGGACATCGTGCCGGCGGCGGTGGCCGAGTTGCCGCCGATGCTGCGGCAGCGGCTTTCCATCGTGCAGCAATGCCGGACGGAAGATCTGCCGCGCGTCCGCGCCGCCTATGAAGCGCTGCATATCCCGGCCGAGCTCTCGCCCTTCTTCGGCGATGTCGCCGGGCTGTATTCCACCGCGCACCTGGTCATCGCCCGCGCCGGTGCCTCGACCGTGGCGGAGCTGGCCTGCGCCGGGCGCGGCAGCCTGCTGGTGCCGCTGCCGGGTGCCATCGACGACCACCAATCCGCCAATGCCCGCGCGCTGGCCGCGACCGGCGCGGCGCAGGTGTTGCCGCAGGCGGAATTCACCACCACCAACCTGGCCGCGACGCTGGAAGATCTGTTGGAAACCCCGGATGCGCTGGCCACCGCCGCCCGCGCCGCCGCTGCTCTGGCTGCCCCGCAGGCCGCCGCTACTCTTGCCGACCTCGTACTCTCGCGCGCCGCGGCGCGTGGCTTTCAGGAATAATCTGCCATGCGTGCGCTGCCGCTGAACATCGGGCCCATCCACTTCGTCGGCATCGGCGGCATCGGCATGTCCGGCATTGCCGAGGTGCTGCACAACCTCGGCTACACGGTGCAGGGCAGCGACATCTCCGAGGGCTACAATATCGAGCGGCTGCGCACCGCCGGCATCAACGTGATGATCGGGCATGACGCGGCCAATCTCGGCAAGGCGCAGGTCATCGTCACCTCCACCGCAGTGAAGCGGGACAACCCGGAAGTCGCCGCCGCGCGCGCCCGGCTGATTCCGGTGGTGCGGCGGGCCGAGATGCTGGCGGAGCTGATGCGTCTCAAATGGGGCATTGCCATCGGCGGCACCCATGGCAAGACCACCACCACCTCGCTGGTCGCCTGCGTGCTGGAAGCGGCCAAGCTGGACCCGACCGTCATCAACGGCGGCATCATCAACGCCTACGGCACCAATACCCGCCTGGGCGAAGGCGAGTGGATGGTAGTGGAGGCGGATGAGAGCGACGGCTCCTTCCTGCGCCTCCCCGCCGTCGCCGCCGTGGTGACCAACATGGATGCGGAGCACCTGGACCATTGGGGCACCGAGGAGGCGATGAAGCAGGGCTACGCCCAGTTCGTCGGCAACATTCCCTTCTATGGCTTCGCCGTGCTGTGCGCCGACCACCCGAACGTGCAGGCGATGATCCCCAACATCGACCGCCGCATGATCACCTACGGTTTCTCGCAACAGGCGGATGTGCGGGCCGAGCGCCTGATCACCGACCGCATGGGTGCGACGTTCGAGGTGACGGTGCATGACCGCGGCACCGGCCGCACCCGCCAGCTGAAGCCGATGCGCCTGCCGATGCTGGGCCAGCACAACGTGCAGAACGCGCTGGCCGCCATCGCCGTCGGCATCGAGATGGATATCGACGAGGGCACCATCCGTTCCGCCCTGGCCGGCTTCAAGGGCGTGAAGCGCCGCTTCACCCGCGTCGGTGAGTCCAACGGCATCCAGGTGATCGACGATTACGGCCACCATCCGGTCGAGATCGCCGCCGTGCTGAAGGCGGCGCGGCAGGCGGGGGCGCGGGACGTGATCGCCGTGGTGCAGCCGCACCGCTATTCCCGACTGAAGCAGCTGTTCGAGGAATTCTGCCAGTGCATGAACGATGCGGGCACCGTCATCGTCGCTGACGTCTATGCAGCGGGCGAGCAGAAGATCGAGGGTTTCGACCGCGACGCGCTGGTGGATGGGCTGCGCAGCCATGGCCACCGCAGCGTCGTGCCGCTGCCTGGGCCGGACAGCCTGCCGGAGATGATCAACGCCATCGCCAAGCCGGGCGACTACGTCGTCTGCCTCGGCGCCGGCAGCATCACCAACTGGGCGCAGTCCCTGCCCGAGAAGCTGACCGAGTTGCAGCCGCGCGGCCGCGCCGCCGGGGGCAAGAGATGAAGCCGGGCATGGCAACATCGCCCACCCTGCCACCGCTACGCGGCCGCGTGCAGCAGGGTGCCATGCTGGCACCCACCACCTGGTTCCGCGTCGGCGGCCCGGCCGACTGGCTGGTGCGGCCGGCCGACCTGGATGACCTGCTTTTGCTGTTGCGGGACAAGCCGGCGGCGCTGCCGCTGGTGACGATCGGCGCGGCCTCCAACCTGCTGGTGCGGGATGGCGGCGTGCGCGGCATCGTGCTGAAGCTGGCGCGGGGCTTCGCCGACATCGTGGTGGAAGCAGACGGCATCGTCGCCGGCGCCGCCGCGCTGGATGCGACGGTGGCCGAGCATGCCGCATCCGCCGGGCTGGGCGGGCTGGCGTTTCTCTCTGGCATTCCGGGCAGCATCGGCGGCGCCGTGGCGATGAATGCCGGCGCCTACGGTGCCGAGGTGAAGGACGTGCTGGACTGGGCGGAGATCGCGACGCCCACCGGGCTGGTGCGGCTGGCGGCGGATGAGCTGGGCTTTTCCTACCGCCGTGCGCGGCTGCCGGAAGGCGGCGTCGTCGTCCGCGCACGCTTCCGCGCCATGCCGGGCGACGCCGCGGCGATTGCCGAGCAGATGCGCGCCATCCGCACCGCGCGGGAAGAAACCCAGCCGGTGCGAGCACGGACCGGCGGCTCTACCTTCAAGAATCCGGATGGCCACAAGGCCTGGGCGCTGATCGACGCCGCCGGCGGCCGCGGGCTGCGCCGCGGCGAGGCGCAGGTGTCCGAGAAGCATTGCAACTTCCTGCTCAACCTAGGCGGCGCCAGCGCCGCCGACCTGGAAGGGCTGGGCGAGGACGTACGGGAAAAGGTGCACGCGATGTCCGGCATGGCCCTGGAATGGGAAATCAAGCGGATCGGCGAGGTGCTGCCATGACCCGCCGCGTCGCCGTGCTGCATGGCGGCATCTCCGCCGAGCGCGAGGTCTCGCTCGCCACCGGCCAGCAGGTCATCCCGGCACTGCGCCAAGCGGGGTTCGAGGTGATTCCGGTCGAGGTGACGCAGGACCTGCCGGCGCTGATCGCGTCTCTGCAGGAAGCGAAGCCGGACGTGGTGTTCAACGCGCTGCACGGCCGCTTCGGCGAGGATGGCTGCGTGCAGGGCGTGCTGGACTGGCTGGCCCTGCCCTACACGCATTCCGGCGTGCGCGCGTCTTCCATGGCGATGGACAAGCACGCAGCCAAGGCGGTGTTCGCCGCCGCTGGCCTGCCGCTGGCCGCGCACCGCATCGTCTCGCCCGAGGAGTTGGAGGCCGAGGACCCGCTGCCGCGCCCCTACGTGGTGAAGCCAGTGAACGAAGGTTCCTCCGTCGGTGTCGAGATCCTGCGCGAAGGCGACAACCGCCGTGGCGACATCGCCCGCAACTGGACCTTCGGCCCGCAGATCATGGCGGAGGAGTTCATCCCCGGCCGCGAGCTGACCGTGGCGGTGATGGGCGGCGAGGCCTTGGCGGTCACCGAGATCGGCACCGGCCACGCCTTCTACGACTACGACGCCAAATACGCCGATGGCGGCAGCCAGCACACGATCCCGGCGGTGGTGCCGGAAGAAATCGCACTGGAAGCCAAGCGAATCGCCTTGCAGGCGCATGAAGCACTGGGTTGCCGTGGTGTATCGCGCGCGGATCTGCGCTATGACGACGAGGCCGGCCGCGTCGTGCTGCTGGAAGTGAATACGCAGCCCGGCATGACGCGCACCAGCCTGGTGCCGGAGCAGGCCGCGTATCGCGGCATCGACTTCTCCGCGCTCTGCGCCTGGATGGTACAGGAGGCACGCCATGGCCCGTAGCCCGACATCTCTCCGCGCCGAGGGTCGGACGCGCCTGGCCTCCGAGAGCACGCGGCCGAAGGCCCCTGCCCCGCAGCGCCCCAGCAGCATCCGCCTCTGGCTACGCCGCCGCCGCCCCTTGCTGCGGCCGATGATGTTCGGCGTGCTGGGCCTTGGCGCGGTCGGCATCTGCGGCATCGCCGTGGCGGCGCTGGAGCCGGCCGGGCGTTTCTCCTGGGTCAATGAAGGCGTGGCCGAAATCGGCGCGCGCGCCGGGCTGACCGTGCAGGAAATCGTCGTGCGCGGGCAGCACAACACGCCGCGCGAACTGATCCGTGCCGCCATCGGCATCCGCAACGGCGACCCCCTGCTGGCCTTCTCGCCAGAAGCGGCGCGGCAGCGGCTGGAGAGCATTGCCTGGATCGAGAGCGCGGAAGTGCAGCGCAACCTCTCCGGCAACATCACCGTGGATATCCACGAGCGCCGGCCCTTCGCCATCTGGCAGCACCAGAATGATTTCGCCGTGGTGGACCGTGAGGGCCGCGTCGTCTCCGCCGACACGCTGGATGCCTTCGGGCCGCTGCCGCTGCTGGTCGGCGTCGGCGCGCAGAAGAGCGGCGCCGCGGTGTACGACCTGCTGGCCCGCTCGCCGGAGGTGCAGCAGCGCACGCAGGCCTTGATCTTCGTCAGCCAGCGCCGCTGGAATCTGCGCCTGCACAACGGCACCGACGTGCTGCTGCCCGAGGGGCATGAGGACGCGGCCATCGCCCGCCTGGCGGAGTTGCAGCGCACGCAAGCGTTGCTGGACCGCCCGCTGGTCAGCATCGACATGCGCCTGCCGGATCGCCTTGTGGTGCGCCAGCAGCCGCAGCCCGAAGCGCCGCCCGTCAACCACGCGCGTGGCCGGGGGCGCGGATGAGCCGTATCGGCCGCCCCACCACCCCCACCGATGCCCCGGCGCTGAAGCGCAAGCGCGCGCGCAGCGGGCCCTATGGCGTGCTGGATATCGGCAGCACCAAGGTGGTCTGCCTGGTCGGCAAGGTGGAGAGCGACGGCCAGCCACGCGTGCTCGGCTATGGCTGGCAGCGCGCCCGTGGCGTCAAGGGCGGCAACATCGTCGATATGCAGGAGGCGGAGCACGCCATCCGCGCCGCCGTTGCGCAGGCGGAGGAGATGGCGGACCTCAAGCTCTCCGGCGTCATCGTCAATCTTTCCTGCGGCCAGCCGGCCTCGCGGCTGATGAACATCCAGTGGCCGATCGGCGGCCGCGCCGTGACGGAATCCGACCTGCGCGCCGTGCTCGGCGAAGGCCGCCGCCGGTCCTATGAAGAAGGGCGGGAGACGGTGCACGCCGCCACGCTCGGCTTCACCATCGATTCCACGCCCGGCGTCGATGATCCGCGCGGCATGATGTGCGAAACCCTCGGCGCGCGGCTGCATCTGGTCGATGCATCTTCCGCCGCGCTGCGCAATCTCGGCCTCTGCCTCTCCGCCTGCGACCTGGAAGTGGAGGAGCTGGTCAGCGCCCCCTTCGCCGCCGCATTGGCCGTGCTGGTCGAGGATGAGAAGCAGCTCGGCGCCACGGTCATCGACATGGGCGGCGGCACCACCGGTCTCGCGGTGTATGGCGAGGGCCATCTGCTGCACACCGCGCAGCTGCCGGTAGGCGGCTGGCAGGTGACGAACGACCTCGCCCGCGGTCTTGCCACGCCGCTGGGGCAGGCCGAGCGGGTGAAGACCCTGCACGGCAGCTGCCTGGAAGGCGGCGATGACGGCAAGGAAATGATTTCCGTGCCGCAGGTGGGTGAGGACGACGACCATCTGGCGCAGGTTCCGCGCGCCACCGTCGTCAGCATCATCAGGCCACGCCTGGAAGAAACGCTGGAATTGCTGCGCGACCGGCTGGAAGGCGCGTTGCTGGAACGCGAGGCCGGCGCGCGCATCGTCCTGACCGGCGGCGCCAGCCAACTGGTCGGCGTGCAGCAACTTGCCGCGCGCATTCTTGATAAACCCGTTCGAATCGGCAGACCACAACCTGTCCAAGGTCTGCCAGAATCAGCACTCGGCCCCGATTTCGCCACAACCCTGGGGCTTCTGCACTGGGGTGCCGGCGAAGGACGCCCATTACTGGACCTCGATCCCGGCGCGGATCGCAGTGGTGGACGATTTCTTCGCTTCGTTAACTGGCTTCGAGACCGCGTCTGATGCAATCTAGCACCCGCCCGATTCGCCCTATGCCAGAACACGCCTGAGGAGACATGCTGCCATGACGCTGAACCTGACCATCCCGCGCCAGCAGCACACGGATTTCAGTCCGCGCATCACCGTCGTTGGTGTTGGTGGCGCGGGCTGCAACGCCGTGAACAACATGATCGCCATGGGGCTCGACGGAGTCGAGTTCCTGGTGGCCAACACCGACGCCCAGGCGCTGGTCCATAGCCGCGCGGAACGCCGCGTGCAGCTTGGCCCGCACCTGACGCAGGGCCTGGGCGCCGGCGCGAAGCCGGAGATCGGGCGCGCGGCGGCGGAGGAGGCGACGGAGGATCTGGCGCGTCACCTCGAAGGCATGCACATGGTGTTCATCACCTGCGGCATGGGCGGCGGCACGGGCACGGGCGCGGCCCCGGTGATTGCGCGCATGGCGCGCGAGCGTGGCATCCTGACCCTGGGCGTCGTGACCAAGCCCTTCGACTTCGAGGGCCCGAAGCGCCGCCGCGCGGCGGATGCCGGTCTCGAGGAGCTGCAGAGCTACGTCGATACGCTGATCGTCATTCCCAACCAGAACCTCTTCCGCAAGGCGAACGAGCGGACGACCTTCGCCGAAGCCTTCAAGATGGCCGACGACGTCCTGTACATGGGCGTGCGCGGCGTGACCGACCTGATGGTCAACCCTGGCCTGGTGAATTTGGACTTCGCCGACATCCGCACCGTGATGGCGGAAATGGGCAAGGCCATGATGGGCACCGGCGAGGGCGAGGGCGACGACCGCGCCGTGAAGGCCGCCGAGGCCGCGATCAGCAACCCGCTGCTCGAGGACACCTCGATGATGGGCGCCAAGGGCGTGCTCATCAACATCACCGGCGGCTTCGACATGACGCTGTTCGAGGTCGACGAGGCTGCGAACCGTATCCGCCGCGAGGTGGATGAGGACGCGAATATCATCTTCGGTTCCTCGGTCGACGAGGACATGAATGGCCGCATCCGCGTCTCGGTGGTCGCCACCGGTATAGACGCTATGCCCGAAGTGCAGGCCGAGCGCCCGAAGCTGGTCTCCATTGGTGGCGCTGGCGCCGTGAACGCCGTCTCCGGTACGCATGTGCCGCAGCAGGCCCCGCAGCAGCGCAGCGTGATGGGTGCGCCCGTGGCACCGCGCCCGGCCGTGGCGCAGACCGCCGCATCCCTGGCCGGCCCGGTGCGCGTGCCTGTCGGCCCGATGGCGGGTGCCCCCCGCCGCCCGGCTGGCATGGCGCCTTCCGCCCCCACCCCCGCGGTGCAGGCCGGCTTCGCCGAGCAGCAGGATACGGTCGATTACGGCGCGCCCTCGCCTGAGGACATGCCAGCCGGCATGGTGGCGCAGCAGGCGGCCGAGCCGCAGTTCCGCGCCAGCCAGCCCGCTGGCCGCCCGGCCGTCTCCGCGCCGCCGCCGTCCGAGAGCGGTTCGATCGGCACGTTGTTCCGCCGCGCCACCGGCCTGATGCGCCGCACGCTGCCGCCCGAGGCCGAAGCACCGGCTCCGGCCGCGCCGCGCG
>NZ_JACTVA010000081.1 GCF_014490485.1 Teichococcus aerophilus
CAGCCCGCCACGCCGCTGGGCGTGGCCTGCGCCGGCCTGGCCGAGGCCGCCCGCCTGGCCGAGCCCGCCGCGCTGGCGCGCGAGTACCACGACCTGTTCATCGGCGTCGGCCGGGGCGAATTGCTGCCCTTCGCCTCCTACTACCTGACCGGCTTCCTGCATGAGCGGCCCCTGGCGCTGTTGCGGGACGACCTGCGCCGCCTGGGCATCGAGCGCGGCAACGGGGTGGCGGAGCCGGAGGACCATCTGGGCTTCCTGTGCGAGGCGATGGCCGGGCTGCTGGCGGGAGATTTCCCTGCCACCGCGGAGGCCGTGGGCGCGTTCTATGAGCGTCACCTGCGCCCTTGGGCGGGCCGCGCCTTCGCCGACCTGGAGAAGGCGGAAGCCGCCCGCTTCTACCGCGCCGTGGGCGCACTGGGCGTGGCGGTCATCGATATCGAGACAGCGGCGGCCGGGCTGCCGGCATGAGGAAGGGGAGGCGAGCATGAGCGAACGCGACACCACGGGGCAGCGGCGCGGCTTCCTCAAGGCCCTGGGCCTGGCCGGCGGCGCGGCGGTGGCCAGCGCCACCCCGGCCGCCGCCTTCAACGCCGATGGCAGCCTGGGCGACGCCCGCCCCGCCAAGGAGACGGCGGATGAGCGGGTGGCCGCGCGCTACCGCGAGACCGACCACGTCAAAGCTTTCTACCGCACCAACCGCTACTGAGCCGGGAGTACACGCCACATGCTGATCAAGCGCAGTGACGGGGCCGCGGCGAAGCAGCGCCTTTCCGCCGCCTACCAGGGGCTTTCCGCCGGCGGGCTGGACCGCCGCGCCTTCCTGCGCCAGGCCGGGCTGGCCGGCACCGGGCTGGCGGCGCTGGGCGGGCTGAACCTTTCCACCGCCCGACGCGCGCAGGCGGGGCCGACCAATTTCAGCCAGCCCATCACGCAGGTGAAGAACGTCTGCACCCACTGCTCCGTCGGCTGCACCGTCACGGCCGAGGTGCAGAACGGCGTCTGGGTGGGGCAGGAGCCCAGCTTCGACAGCCCGATCAACCGTGGCACCCACTGCGCCAAGGGCGCCTCGGTCCGCGAGCTGGTGCATGGCGACCGCCGCCTGAAATACCCGCTGAAGCTGGTGGACGGCCAGTGGCAGCGCATTTCCTGGGACGTCGCGATCAACGAGATCGGCGACAAGCTCGCTGAAATCCGCCAGAAATCCGGGCCGGATTCGGTGTTCTGGCTGGGCAGCGCCAAGTTCTCGAACGAGGGCGCCTACCTGTTCCGTAAGTTCGCCGCCTTCTGGGGCACCAACTCGGTGGACCATCAGGCGCGCATCTGCCACTCCACCACCGTCGCCGGCGTCGCCAATACCTGGGGGTATGGGGCGATGACGAACAGCTACAACGACATCCGCAATGCCCGCACCATGATCATCATGGGCGGCAACCCGGCGGAAGCGCACCCGGTCTCGCTGCAGCACGTGCTCTCCGGCAAGGAGATGAACCGCGCGAACCTGATCGTCATCGACCCGCGCTTCACCCGCACGGCGGCGCATGCCACCGAGTTCATGCGCATCCGCCCGGGCACCGACATCCCCATCATCTGGGGCCTGCTCTGGCACATCTTCGAGAATGGGTGGGAGGACAAGGAGTTCATCGCCCAGCGCGTGTACGGCATGGACGATGTCCGCCGCGAAGTCGCCAAGTGGCACCCGGCGGAGGTGGAGCGCGTGGCGGGCGTGCACCCGGACCAGATGAAGAAGATCGCGCAGATCTTCGCCACGCAGAAGCCCTCCACCCTCATCTGGTGCATGGGCGCGACGCAGAAGACCGTCGGCACCGCCAATGTGCGCGCCTATTCCATCCTGCTGCTGGCCACCGGCAATGTGGGCAAGGAAGGTACTGGCGCCAACATCTTCCGCGGCCACTGCAACGTGCAGGGCGCGACGGATTTCGGCCTCGATGTCACCTCGCTGCCCGCTTACTACGGCATCGACGAGGCCGCGTGGCGCCATTGGTGCCGGGTGTGGGACATCCCGTACGAGCAGATGGTCGGCCGCTTCGCCAGCAAGGCGCTGATGGAGACACCGGGCATCCCGACCACCCGCTGGTTCGATGCCGTGCTGCTGCCGAAGGACCAGGTGCAGCAGCCGGACACGCTGAAGGGCATGGTCGTGGTCGGTCATGGCGGCAATACCGTGACCCGCATGCCGGAAGCGGTGAAGGGGCTGGAGAAGCTGGATCTGCTGGTGGTGGCGGACCCGCATCCCACCACCTTCGCCGCGATGTCCGACCGCCGGAACGGCACCTACCTGCTGCCGATGTGCACGCAGTTCGAGGTCGAGGGCAGCCGCACCGCCTCCAACCGCTCCGTCCAGTGGGGCGAGAAGGTGGTGGAGCCGATCTTCGAGAGCAAGAACGACTTTGAGCTGGTCTACCGCCTGGCCGAAAAGCTCGGCTTCGCCGGCGAGATGTTCAAGACGCTGGAGGTCAACGACAAGAAGCCGACCGCCGAGAGCATCCTGCGCGAGATCAACCGCGGCGCCATCGCCAGCGGCTATTCCGGCCAGTCGCCGGAGCGGCTGCGGCTGCACATGCAGAACCAGCAGCATTTCGACCTGGTGACGCTGCGCGGCAGGCCCGGCACGCCGGTGGCGGGCGAGTTCTACGGCCTGCCGTGGCCTTGCTGGGGCACGCCGGAGATGAAACACCCCGGCACGCACCTGCTGTACAATACCGGCCTGGACGTGCGCGAGGGCGGCGGCACCTTCCGCGCCCGCTGGGGCGTGGAGCGCGAGGGCAAGACCCTGCTGGCCGAGGGCTCCTACTCCAAGGGCTCCGAGCTGACCGACGGCTACCCCGAATTCACCGTGGCGGTGCTGAAGCGCCTCGGCTGGTTCGATGAGCTGACGGAGAAGGAGAAGGAGATCATCGGCGGGATCGGCGGCGACAACATCGACCGCGTGAGCTGGGCGACCGACCTCTCCTTCGGCATCATCCGCGTGGCGCTCAGCCACGGCTGCATCCCCTACGGCAACGGCAAGGCGCGGGCGAATGCCTGGAACCTGCCGGACCCCGTGCCGGTGCACCGGGAGCCGATCTACACCTCCCGCCCCGACCTGATCGAGCAGTACCCGACGCTGGACGACCGGCGCGGCTTCCGCCTGCCGCATCTGGGCAAGAGCGTGCAGGCGCGCAGCCCGGCGGCATTCCGGGACTTTCCGATCGTGCTGACCTCCGGTCGCCTTGTCGAATACGAGGGCGGTGGGGAGGAGACGCGTTCCAACCCCTGGCTGGCGGAACTGCAGCAGGACATGTTCGTCGAGGTGAACACCGCCGATGCCGCCGACCGTGGCATCAAGGACGGCCAGTATGTCTGGGTGACCGGGCCGGAAGGCGGCAGCAAGGCGCGGATGAAGGCGCTGGTGACCGAGCGTGTCGGCAAGGGCGTCGCCTTCATGCCGTTCCACTTCGGCGGCTGGTGGCAGGGCGAGGACCGCCGCAAGCACTACCCGCCCGGCACCGACCCGATCGTGCTGGGCGAAAGCGTCAACCAGCTGACCACCTATGGCTACGACCCGGTGACCTTCATGCAGGAAACCAAGGTCACGCTCTGCCAGATCCGCGCTGAATAAGGAGGGGCAGAACACATGGCCCGCATGAAGTTCCTCTGTGACAGCGACCGCTGCATCGAATGCAACGCCTGCGTCACCGCCTGCAAGAACGAGAACGAGGTGCCCTGGGGCATCAACCGCCGGCGCGTCGTCACGCTCAATGACGGCAAGCCGGGGGAGCGCAGCATCTCCATGGCCTGCATGCATTGCACGGACGCGCCCTGTCAGGCGGTCTGCCCGGTGAACTGCTTCTACACCACGGCCGACCACATCGTGCTGCACGACAAGGATCTGTGCATCGGCTGCGGCTACTGCTTCTACGCCTGCCCCTTCGCCGCGCCGCAATATCCGAAGATCGGCAATTTCGGCGGCCGCGGCAAAATGGATAAGTGCACCTACTGTGCCGGTGGTCCGCAGGCCGACAACTCGGCCGCCGAATACGCGCAGTACGGCGCCAACCGCATCGCCGAAGGCAAGCTGCCGCTCTGCGCCGAGATGTGCTCCACCAAGGCGCTGCTGGCCGGCGATGGCGACATCATCGCCAGCATCTACAAGGAGCGGGTGCAGACGCGCGGCTATGGCTCCGGCGCCTGGGGCTGGCGCACCGCCTATCGCGAGACGGTGGGCTCCTGATGCGCGGCCTGATCGCCCCCACGCTCGCCGTGCTGCTGGCCGTGGCACCGGCTGCCTTGCCACAGCTTGCCCTGGCCCAGCCCACCGGTGGCCAGATCGACACCGGCCAGGCCAGCCCGGCGCAGACCGATACCAGCCCGGGCACGACCAGCAACACCACGCTCGGCACCGCCAACACGCCGCCCGCAGGGCCTGCGCCCGCGCAGCCGCATGCCGAGCCGGCCTCGCCGCCGCCGGCACCCGGCCAGCCCGCCACCACGCAGCAGGCCCAGCCCCCGGGCTCGCCCGGCCAGCAGGACCAAGCCAACGGCCCCGGCCCCGCCGCCGGCACGCCCGAGGTGCAGGCCCCGGTGCCGGAAACCCAGAACGCCGGCGAGAACGCCCAGCGCCAGGTGCCCCAGGCCACCGATACGCCGGCGCCCACCGGCAACAACGCTACGCCGCCGCAGCCTTCCGTTGCGCCCACCCCGGTCACGCCCATCCCCGCGCCGCCGCCCTTCCCGGACCGTGGCCAGCCCGATGCGGCGGAGCTGGAGCTGCAGCGCGCACTGCAGGGCGGCAGCATCCATGGCCGCGTCTCCATCCCCGACTGGAAATCCGCCAACCTGGTGCATCCCGCCGGGCGGGACTGGCGCAACTTCCACAACACGACGCTGCTGTGGATCGCGGCCATCGCCATCCTCGGCACCGCGGCGCTGCTGGCGGTGTTCTACCTGATCCGCGGCCGCGTGCGGGTGCAGGACGGCTTCTCCGGCCGCGAGATGGTGCGCTTCACCTTCATCGAGCGCATGGCGCACTGGATGACGGCCAGCAGCTTCATCGTGCTGGCGCTGTCCGGCCTCAACCTGACCTTCGGGCGGCACCTGCTGCTGCCGGTGATCGGGCCGGAAGCCTTCACCGCCGTCTCCGCCGCCGGCAAGTTCGCGCATAACTTCCTGGCCTTCCCGTTCACGCTCGGCATCGTGCTGCTGTTCGTCATGTGGGTGGGCGGCAACATCCCCAACAAGCTGGACCTGGTCTGGCTGAAGATGGGCGGCGGAATGGTCGGCAAGGGCCACCCGCCCGCAGCCCGCTTCAACGCCGGCCAGAAGGGCGTGTTCTGGATCACGGTACTGGGCGGCGCCATCGTCGCGGCCTCCGGCTACATGCTGGTGTTCCCCTTCGCCGTCACCGGCATCGATGGCCAGCAATGGGCGCACATGGCGCACGGCACCCTCTCCGCCGTGATGATCGCGGTGATGCTGGGCCACATCTATATCGGCACGCTGGGCATGGAAGGCGCCTTCGCCGCCATGGGCCGGGGCAAGGTGGACTACAACTGGGCGCGCGAGCACCACAGCCTGTGGGTGGAAGAAGAACTGGCCAAGGCGCATGAAGTGGTGCGCCCAGGCAGCACGACCGGCCCCAATGCCCGCCCGGCTGGGGCGGACTGACACCGGGGGGTGCTTCCCTGTGGCGGCGTGAGGGGAAGGCTGGGGAATGAATTCCCCAGACCCATTCTTCTTTCTGCGAGTTTGGCGTGGCGCTTCGGGACTGAAAGCGGGCGCTGCTTGCTGTTTATAATGGGCTACGCGGGCTGAACCGTCAGTCGCCGGAGGTCTAGGACCTCCGGCGCACCCGACCGTCCTTCAGGACCACGCCCTCAGCAGTCCCGCCCGAAAAACTCGAAAAAGAAAAGAAGGGGTCCGGGGAATTCCTTCCCCGGCCTTCCTCCCTGCCACCCCGCCCTCCCTGTGGGGTTGCGGCGTGGCCCTGCCCCCCGCTAAGCCGATGGCCATGCGCCTGATCGGACTGGCTGGCTGGAGTGGAGCCGGCAAGACCACGTTGTTGGCCCGCCTGATCCCTGCCTTGAATGCGCGGGGCTTTGGCGTTTCCACCGTCAAGCATGCCCATCATGCCTTCGATGTCGACCAGCCGGGCAAGGACAGCCACACCCACCGGCAGGCCGGTGCGCGGCAGGTGCTGGTATCCTCCGCCAACCGCTGGGCGCTGATGAGCGAGTTGCGCGGCGCGCCGGAGCCACCGCTGGTGGAACTGCTGGCGCGGCTGGACCCGGTGGATCTGGTGATCGTCGAGGGCTTCAAGCGCGACGCCCACCCCAAGATCGAGGTCCACCGCGCCGCCAACGGCAAGCCCTGGCTGCATCCGGACGACCCCGCCATCCGCGCCGCCGCCACCGATACGCCGCCGCCGGGCGGCCTGCCCTTCGCCGGGTTGGATGCGGTGGAGCAGGTGGCCGACCTCGTCCTGGCCCACGCCGTGCCATGGCCCAGCTGACCGACGATTGCTTCGTCCATGGCGGGGCGCTGCTGTCTGTCGAGGACGCGGCCGCCCTGGTCATCGCCCGCGTGCCGGTGCTGGAGGGGGAGGAAGACGTCACGCTCGCCACCGCCCGCGGCCGGGTGCTGGCGCGGGACCTGCATGCACCGCAGCCGCTGCCGCCCTTCTTCAACAGCGCCGTCGATGGCTACGCCTTCCGCCATGCCGACCTGCGGCCTGGGGAGGACACGCCGCTGCGGCTGGAGGGCCGACTGGCCGCCGGGCAGGTGCCCGATGCCGCCCTGGCCCCCGGCACGGCGCTACGTATCCTGACCGGCGCGCCGATGCCGCCCGGCGCCGATACGGTGATGATGCAGGAGGATGCGCGGCTGGAAGCCGGCACCCTGCGCCTGCCGCCCGGCCTGAAGCACGGCGCCAATTGCCGCCCGGCCGGGGAGGACGTGGCCCAGGGCGAGCTGGCGCTGCCCGCCGGCACCCGCCTCGGCCCCGCCGAGATCGGCCTGGCCGCCGCGCTGGGCTTTGCCACGCTGCCTGCCCGCCGCCGGCCGCGCATCGGCGTGTTCAGCACGGGCGACGAACTGGCCACCCCCGGCACGGCGCTAACCGCCGCGCAGACCTACGACAGCAACCGGTTCTCCCTTCTGGCGCTGCTGGCCGGGCTGCCGGTGGAGGCCTTCGACCTCGGCATCCTGCCCGACCGTGCCGGCGCTACCGAGGCCGCGCTGCGCGACGCCGCCGCCCGGCACGACATGCTGCTGACCTCCGGCGGCGTCTCGACCGGGGAGGAAGACCATGTCCGCGCCGCGTTGCAATCGGGCGGCAGCCTGGTGTTCTGGAAGCTGGCGCTGAAGCCCGGCCGGCCCGCCGCCATGGGCGTGATGGGCGGCACCCCGGTGCTGGGGCTGCCGGGCAACCCGGTGGCGGCCATCGTCACCTTCCTGCACCTGGCGCGGCCGCTGGCACTGCGCCTGGCCGGCGCCAACCCGGCCCCGCTGCCGCGCTTCGCCGCCACGGCTGACTTCCACTACCGCAAGAAAGCCGGGCGGCGGGAATATGTGCGCGTCACCCTCTCCACCGGCACGCTGGTGCCGGTCGCACGGAAATACCCGCGCGAAGGGGCGGGGCTGCTGACCTCGCTCACCCGCTCCGACGCTTTCGTGGAATTGCCGGAGGAGGTGATGGTGGTGGCGCCGGGGGATGCGGTGGCGGTGATTCCGTTCTCCTCGGCTTTCTGATTTTTGCCGCTGTGCATTGGGGGCGCTGCCCCCAGGCCCCCGCCGGGGTGGAAAGTCCACCCCGGACCCCGCTGGGTGTTTTGGAGCGGGGTGCCCGTCGCATTGGCGGTGAAGATGACGGGAGAGTTTGGCTGCAGGCAGACCGCGCCGGAAGCACGCATCATATGATCCGTTCGCGCTGAAAACGGCATCGTAGCCCGCATCTGAATGCGGGAATTTTTATATAAATCATATGATTAAATGGAATTGACGGCACCGCGGTGCCATCGCCAGGCGCGCTGACGAGTAACGCTTCAACAGACGGCGGGGTCTGGGGTGACCCTGTCACCCCAGCGGGAGTGTCCAGAGAGGGCAGAGCCCTCTTTGGCCCCGACTGACCGCCTCGGCCCCGCTCACCATGCAGTCGAAGGCCCATCGGAAGTCCCGCAACGATAGAGGGTGGGGGCGAGGTTGTCCCCAGCGGAGAGCCTGTGGTCTCTCAGCCCCCCAGCAGCGGCCGCAGCCCCGCTACCGCCAGCACGCCCACGACGATGGAGAGCCCGAGATTGCCGGTCTTCCATTGCGTCAGCACCACCGCTGCTGCCGCCAGCCAGGTTTCCGGCCCCATGTTGGAGAGGGCGAGCGCGACATAGGCGGCGAAGAGTGGCCCGGGGATGTGCCGCAGCATGGCGTCGATGAAGGGCGGCGGCCGGACCACGCGCAGCACGGCGTAGCCGCCGGCGCGGCAGGCATAGGTGACGAGGGCCATGCCGATGATGGCCAGCAATACGTCCAGGCGCAGCATCATGGCGTCCTCCTCTCCCGCCATGCGGCCAGTGCGGCGCCAGAGAGGGCGCCGGCCAGCAGCGGCACCGGCTGCGGCAGCCCCAGGCGCAGCGCGGCGACGGCGACCAGTGCTGCCGTCGCCCAGGGCCACAAATCCCGCGCCAGCCCGCGCCAGAGCGTGACCAGCAGTGCCACGAAGGTGGCGGTGGCGGCGAAGAACAGCGGGTGGCCCGGCGGCAGCCGCACCAGCCCGCCCATGACGTGCCCAACGCCGACCAGCAGGATCCACGCCGTCCACAGCACGACGCCGATGCCCATCAGGTAGCCGGCATCCTTGCCGCCGGAGCGGATGTCGGCGACGCCAAGCGCGAAGGAGTGGTCGACGATGGTGCCCAGCGTGCCCCACAGGCGCCAGCCGCGCAGCTTGTCCATCCACGGCGCCAGGGCGGCGCCCATCGGCGCCATGCGGATATTGACGGCGAAGGCCGCGAGGCAGGCGGCAAGGATAGGCGCCGGGTCGGCCCAGAGTTCCAGCGCCAGCAACTGGGAGGAACCGGCATAGACCAGCGCCGACATCAACAGCGTTTCCAGCAGGCTCAGCCCCTTGCCCTGGGAGACGACGCCGACGACCAGCGCGAAGGGCATCAAGCCGATCAGCAGCGGGATGGCGGCGCGGTTGCCGCGGCGCAGGCCCACACGGGTGAAGACAACGCTGCTGGCGGTGGCCATTCTGGGGGGCGCCCCAGTGTGGCTGTCCCCGGTGCGGCTGTCCCCGGTGCGGCTGTCCCCGGCGCGGCCGGCCTCGGCGGTTGCGGCCCCGGCGGGAGCGCCGCCGGTGGGGTCCGCCGCTGGTTCGGGCACGGTTGCGCCGGGCGTGGCGGGGGTGGGCGCCTGGGCGGTGCTGCCCGTGGGGGTGGAGTGCGCGGGTGGCGTCTCCGGCGGTGGGGCCTCAGCCACGGCGGGATGCCAGCAGGTAATCGGTGGCGGCGTCCGGCTCCATGTCCAGCGCCCGCTCGGCCAGGTCGCGGGAGAAGCCGCCGCGCGCCATGGCACCCATCGCCTTCAACCGGGCCTCGGGCGGGACCGGCTGCGTCTGCGCGAAGGGGCCGGCGCGGCGGCGGCGCAGGTGGCCGAGCGCGGCGGCCAGCTCGTCCGTCTCCTCCAGCAGAGTGCCGGCGGTGGTGGCGTCCACGCCCTTGGCGGCCAGATGCGCGGCGATGGCGCGGCGGGACCGGCCGGCCTGGGCCAGCCGGCGGGTGCGGGCAGCGGCGAAGGCCTCGTCATCCACCGCCCCCACCTGTGCCAGGGCATGGGCGACCTCGGCCGCCGCCTGCTTCGCGCAGGCCGCGAGCGGGGCGATGGTCTCGGCCAGCTGGCCTTCGTTCTCGGCCCGGCGGGCCCAGCGGTCCACCCGGCGTTGCAGCACGCGGCACAGCCCGGCCTCGGTGGTGCCGAAGCGGGCGAGATGCGCCAGCGCGGCCTCCCGCAACCGGTGGGCGTCGGGCGGTGGGCCGGCGGGGATGTCGCGGCGGATGCGTGCGGGTTTCTTCCCCGGTGGCGTTTCCATGGTGCCGCTCACTCTGCCATGCGCCCCGCCGGCTGCCCAGGGCATGGCCGGGCTGCGCCGCGCGGTTCCCGCCAGCCCCCTTTCCAACCCGCACACCCCGACATAACAGGAAGGGAGGGGACGGGAAGGAACCGCCGTGACGTCAGCCTCCAGCGTGCGGGACGCGATCAACGCCCGCATCGATGCGGACCGGGACATGCTGGTGGAGCTGCTGCGGCAGTTCCTGCGCATCCGCAGCGTCAATCCGCCGGGCGATACGCGGGAAGCCGCCGATTTCGTCCGCGGTATCCTGGACCGCTTCGGCGTGCCGCACCGTACCCTCTCCGCCGTGGCGGAGATGCCCAACATCGTCGGCCGGTGGGACGGCGCGCGGCCGGGGAAGCACCTGGTGCTGAACGGCCACATGGATGTCTTCCCTGTCAGCAACGAGGCGCTTTGGGCGGCGGAGCTGCGCGACGGCCGCATCTATGGCCGTGGTGCGTCGGACATGAAGACCGGCACGCTGGCCGCCATCATGGCCTATGGCTACCTGCACGAGCACCGCGCCGCCCTGGCCGGCGCGCTGAGCCTGACCGTGGTATCGGACGAGCAATCCGGCGGCCGCTACGGCACCCGCTTCCTGTTCGAGCAGCACCCTGGCGTGGTCGCCGCCGATGCCTGCCTGAACGGCGAGCCAAGCGGCCTCGGCAATCTGCGCTTCATGGAGAAGGGGACGCTGCGCTTCTCGCTCTCCTCCAGCGGCATCGGCGGGCATGGCGGCTACCCGCACCAGGCGCCCAACCCGATCGAGCGCATCATCCGGCTGACGTCGCGCATCTACGAGCTGTACCACCTGAAGCTGGGCGACCTGCCGCCGGAGGTGGACGCCATCCTGACCTCGCCCGAGACTGTCCGCACCGCCGATGCGCTGCTGGGCGCGGGCGCGGCGGAGAACGCCCGGCGCATCACGGTGAATATCGGCATCATCAATGGCGGGCTGAAGGCGACGCAGATCCCCACCGCCTGCACCGCCCACCTGGATATCCGCACCCCCCTGGGCACCGACCGGGACGTGCTGCGCGCCGAACTGCTGGCCCTGGCGGACGAGCATGGCTGCACGATGGTGGTGAACGAGGACCACAGCTACCCCGCCAGCATGACCGACCCTGAGGGCGAGCTGGCGCAGATCCTCCGCCGCAACACGCGGGAGCTGCTGGGGCTGGACGCGCCGCCGGTGTGCAGCCTGGGCGGCACCGATGCACGCTACTGGCGCTGGCGGGGCATTCCCGCGGTGATCTGCGGCCCGTCCAACATCAGCATGGGGACGGACCAGGAGCATGTGACGGTGGAGGAAGCCATCGCCGTCATCCGGCTGCAGGCGCTGTGCGCGGCCGACTACCTGGCTGGCACCCACCGGGCAGACGAGCCGGCCCGGGGCGGCGCCTGAAGCCGCAACATCATCAGCCGTGCGGGCAACAGCCCTGGAACGGCCTGCCTGAATCGAAAGGGGGAACGAACCCCCGGCAAGGAGAGAGACGTATGGCGCAGTTGCGGATCTGGGGCCGGGCCAACTCGGTCAATGTGCAGAAGGTGCTGTGGTGTTGCGGCGAGCTGGGCATCCCGTTCGAGCGGCTGGACGCCGGCATGCAATACGGCCAGGTGGACACCGCCGAATACCGCGCGATGAACCCCAACGGCCGCATCCCCACCCTGGTGGATGGCGACGTGGTGCTGTGGGAATCCCACGCCATCCTGCGCTATCTGGCGCTGCGCGAGATCGAGCGCCAGCCCGGGCAGGAGCAGCGCCTGCTCTACCCCGCCGCCGCCGCCGCGCGGGCGCGGGTGGAACGCTGGCTGGACTGGGTGCTCTCCACCCTGCAGCCCGCCGAGCGGAACCTGTTCTGGGGCATGGTCCGCACAAAACCGGAAGACCGCGACATGGCGGTGATCAACGCCGCCGCCGAAGCCTCCGCCAGCGTATGGCGGGTGCTGGACGCACACCTGGCCCACGGCCACCCCTTCGTCGAAGGCGATGCGCTGACCCTGGCCGACATCGCCCTCGGCGCCTACGCCCGCCGCTGGTTCGGCATCGACATCCCCGGCAAGCCGCAACTGCCGCGCCTGGACGCCTGGTACGGCCGCCTCACCCAGCGCCCCGCCTTCCAGCAATTCGTGGCGCCGCCGCTGACCTGAGGCGCTCGGAAGTGAGAAGAAAGGCCGGGGAAAGAATTCCCCGGGCCCCTTCTTTTTTCTGCGGGTCTGGCGATGCGCTTCAGGACTGAGAGTGGGCGCTGCTTGATGATTTTATCAATGGGCCACGCGGGCTGAACCCTCAGTCGCCGGAGGTCTAGGACCTCCGGCGCACCCAGCCGTCTCTCACAGCCACCCCTTCAACAGCCGCTTCGGCAAAAACTCGAAAAAAGAAAAAAAGGGGTCCGGGGAATTCCTTCCCCGGCCTTCTTTGTTTCCCCGAAGCGCCCCCACGACGAAAGCCAGTTCAGCGCCGGGCCATGGTTCGCCGCGCCTCAGGCAGCCGGTGCGTACTTGATCGCGCAGCCGTAGTTGCGGGTGACGGCCTGGGCCACCGGGCGGCCTTCTGCCACAGCCAGCATGGCGTCCCGGGCCAGGGGGGCGGCGCGGGCGATGTCTTCCACCTTGCTGGAGGGCACGCTGTCGATGCCGCCCATGTAGCGCAGCACCCCTTCGGCATCGATGACGTACATGTGGGGTGTCGTGGTGGCACCATAGGCGCGGGCGGCTTGGCTGCGCGGGTCCAGCAGCACGGCGGCGGGGGCGGCTTCACGCTCGCTGGTCAGGGCGCGGGCCTGTTCAGGCGTCACGTGCCCCTGCTCGCCAGGCGGGGAAGAGGCGATGGAGAGCCAGACGATGCCACGCTCGGCCGCTTCGCGCTGGAAGCGCTGCATGTTGCCGCTGGAGTAGTGCTTCCGCACGAAGGGGCAGTCGTGGTTGGTCCATTCCAGCACGACGGTCTTGCCGCGGAAATCCGCCAGGGCGTGGGTCTTGCCGTCCTGGTCCGGCAGGCTGAAAGCGGGCGCGGGCGCCCCGATGGAGGGTGCCACGGCCCAGCTGGGGCGGGGCAGGAAGGGCAGGGCGCCGGCGGTGGCCAGCAGGGCGCGGCGGCGGAGGGTGAAGGGCATGAGCACGTCTCCTCTGTCTCGGCGTGAGGGGTGGGTAGGGGGCTAGCCGGGCGTGGCCTGCCCGGCGGGCGATGTGCCGGCGGTGGTGGCGGGTGCCTCCAGCGCGCGCAGCACGATGGACTCGGTGAGGATCTGCGGCAGCACCTGGGGTGCGCCGCCGCCGGCTGGGTAGACGAGGTAGAGCGGCACGCCTTCCCGGCCATGGGCGCGCAGCAGGGTGGCGATCTCCTCGCCGCCGCGCGTCCAGTCGCCGGTGAAGTAGGCGACGTTGCGCTGGGCGAAGGCGCCGCGCACCGCCTCGGTGGAGAGGGCGACGCGCTCGTTCACCTTGCAGGTGATGCACCAGGCGGCCGTCAGGTTGACGAAGACCGGGCGGCCGGCGGCGCGGGCGGCGGCGACGCCGGCTTCGGACCAGGGCTCGGACCCTGCCTCGGCATTGGCGGCGGCGGTGGGCGCGGGGGCGTCGTGCAGGCGCGGCAGCAGGGCGGCGGCCAGCAGCAGGGCGATGGCG
>NZ_JACTVA010000082.1 GCF_014490485.1 Teichococcus aerophilus
CGGCGTGGCCGGGCGCGCGGTGCCAGCAGGCTGCCCGGCACGGGCCGGTGCGGCAGCGCCGGTGGCAGGCACGCCCGCCGGCTGCTCGGCCAGCAGGGCCACCTTGGTGAAGCCGGCGGCGGAGATCGTCCCCATCACTTCCATCACCCGGCCGTAATTGATGCCCTTGTCGCCGCGCACGAAGATGCGGCGCTCCGGCGCCCCCTGCGGCTGCTCACGCAGGATGGCCTGCAGCTGGGCGACCAGCCCCTCCATCGGCACTTCGCTTTCCTGGATGAAGATACGGCCTTCCGCGTTGACCGAGATGGTCAACGGCTCCGTCTCCTGGTTCAGGGCGCTGGCATTGGTCTTGGGCAGGTCGATGGGCACGCCCACCGTCATCAGCGGCGCCGCGACCATGAAGATGATCAGCAGCACCAGCATGACGTCCACCAGCGGCGTCACGTTGATCTCGGCCATGGCGCGGTACCGCCCGCGCCCCTTTCCGCCGCCGCCGGATGACATCGCCATGGCTCAGACGCGCTCCTCAGCCTGGCGGGAGAGGATGGCGGCAAACTCGGTCGAGAAGCTCTCCAGGCGGGAGGCAAAGCGGGCCAGGTCGGTGCTGATCTTGTTGTAGGCCAGCACGGCCGGGATGGCGGCCACCAGGCCGATGGCGGTGGCGAACAGCGCCTCCGCGATACCCGGCGCCACCACGGCGAGGTTGGTGTTGTTCATGCCGGCGATGGCGGAGAACGAGTTCATGATGCCCCACACCGTGCCGAACAGGCCGACGAAGGGACCAACGGAGCCGACCGAGGCCAGGAACACCATCCAGCGCTCCAGCCCGTCCATCTCCCGCTGCACGGCCACGCCCATGGCGCGCTCGGCGCGGGTCTGCATGCCGGCATTGTGGGGAATCTCGTTCGGGCGCGTGGTGCTGCGCTCCCACTCCCGCATCGCGGCGCCGAACACGGCGGCCATCGGGTGGGTCGGGCGCTCGCCCTCGGTCTGGAACAGCTGCTCAAGGCTGCCGCCGGACCAGAACTTCTCCTCGAACGCGTCGGCGGCGCGGTTCACGCGGCGGAGGCTGGTGACCTTCTCGAACACCACGGCCCACACCCAGATGCTGGCCACGATCAGGCCGAGCATCACCAGCTTCACAATCCAGTCAGCCTGCAGGAACAAGCCCCACAGGGTCATGTCGTGCGCCACCTGGCCGAGATCCGACGCATTCACGCTGCCACCCACGGCCATCTCCTTCGCTTGGCCGGCCCCGCTTCGCGTGGGGTCGGCGCTATTCGTCGTTCATCCCGGCGCGGAGGGCGCTGCGCCAGGGTTCCGGGATCGGCGTCGGCCGCACACCTTCGGTGCGCACGCAGACCAGGCCAACCGTCAGAACCGCCCGCAACGCCCCGGATTCGTCCAGCACCCACTGTTCCAGATCCAGCGATGCACCGCCCAACCTCCGCACACGCGTCTCCACGACCAGAGAATCATCGAGGCGCGCGGGGGCCACATACTCCACTTCAATGCGTCGCACCACGAGCATCGAAGAGTAACCTTGCATCATAAGTTGATGCGGCAAATCTATGGCACGCAAGGATTCCGTCCGCGCGCGCTCCGCCCAGCGCAGATAGCTGGCGTGGTAAGCGACGCCGCCGGCATCGGTATCCTCGAAGTAGACACGGATCGGCCAGGCATGCGCCGGCATCAGAAGCCCCCCAGCAGGTCGGCCTGGCTGCCTGGCGGGGGCGCCATGCCCAGGTGGCGCCACCCCGGCTCGCCCAGCACGCGGCCGCGCGGCGTGCGCATGACAAAGCCTTCCTGGATCAGGTAGGGCTCGATCACCTCTTCCAGCGTATCCCGGCCTTCGGACAGGGCCGCGGCCAGGGTCTCGACGCCCACGGGCCCGCCGCCATGGTGCTCGGCGATGCGGCGGAGATAGCGCCGGTCCTGCGAATCCAGCCCCTTCTCATCCACCTCCAGCCGCCGCAACGAGGCATCGGCCATCTCCCGATCCGCCACCTGGCCGGAGACCAGCGCGAAATCCCGCACCCGCCGCAGCAACCGCCCGGCGATGCGCGGCGTGCCGCGGGAGCGGTTGGCGATTTCCCGCGCGCCGTCCTCGCTCAGCTCGAAGCTCAACTTCTGAGCCCCGCGCCGGACGATCAGCAGCAATTCCTCGGGCGTATAGAATTGCAGCCGCAGCGGAATGCCGAATCGGTCCCGTAGCGGCGTCGCCAGCAGGCCGGCGCGCGTGGTGGCCCCCACCAGCGTGAAGGGCGGCAGGTCGATCCGCACCGTCCGTGCCGCCGGCCCCTCGCCGATGATGAGGTCGAGCTGGAAATCCTCCATCGCCGGATAGAGGGTTTCCTCGATCGCCGGCTGCAGGCGGTGGATCTCGTCCACGAACAGCACGTCGCGCGGCTGCAAATTGGTCAGGATGGCGGCCAGATCCCCTGCCCGCTGCAACACCGGGCCGGAGGTGGCGCGGAAGCCGACGCCCAGTTCCCGCGCCACGATCTGCGCCAGCGTCGTCTTGCCCAGGCCCGGCGGGCCGTGCAGCAGCACGTGGTCCAGGGCCTCGCCCCGCACCTTGGCCGCCTGGATGAAGATGGAGAGGTTTTCCCGCAGGCCCTTCTGGCCAGTGAAGTCGTCCAGCGTCTGCGGCCGCAGCGTCGCCTCGGCCGCGTCCTCGTCGGTGCGGTGCGGGTCGGAGATGCGCTCGTTTCCTGGGGCACTCATTTGGGCGCCAGTTCCTTCAGGCTCTCACGGATCAGCAGCTCGATGGCCACGCCCTCGCCCAGCCGGTCCGCCACGCGGCTGACGGTGGCCTGCGCCTCCGGCCGCTTCCAGCCGAGGTTCAGCAGCACCGAGACGGTCTCCGCCACCACGGAATTGGCCGGCAGCGGCAGGGCGCTGAGGCCCGGCGCGAAGGCCGGCCCCACCGGCATGCCGCCCACCTTGGCTTGCAGTTCGGAGATCAGGCGGATCGCCAGCTTCGGCCCGACGCCGGCCGCCCGGGTCAGTGCCCCCTTGTCCCCGGCCAGGATCGCCCGCGCCATATCGGCGGGCGAAAGCGCGGAGAGCAGGGAAAGCGCCACTTTCGGCCCGACGCTCTGGATGCTGGTCAGCATGCGGAACCAGTCCCGCTCCGTCGCGTCGGCGAAGCCGTAGAGGGTGATCGCGTCCTCCCGCACCGACGTCTCGATCATCAGGGAGGCGACGGCCGGCGGCGGCGGCAACGCCGCCAGCGCGCGGGAGGAGCAGGAGACGAGATACCCCACCCCGTTCACGTCGAAGATGCAGCCGCCCTCGAAGGACGAATCCAGCTTTCCGGTCAGCTTGCCGATCATGCGGGAAGATATCCCTTGGCTAGCACGATGCGGCTGGAACGGTGATGGGCATGGCAGATGGCGACGGCCAGCGCGTCCGACGCATCGGCCCGCCGCAGCGTGGCGCCCGGCAGCAGGCGGCGCACCATGTCCGCCACCTGGGTCTTGTCCGCATGGCCGGTGCCGACCACCGCGCGCTTCACTTCCATCGCCTGGTATTCGGAGACCGGCAGCCCGGCCAGGGCCGGCGCCAGCATCACCACGCCGCGCGCCTGCCCCAGCTTCAGCGCCGAGGCCGGGTTCTTGTTGACGTAGGTGTGCTCCACCGCCGCTTCATCCGGCTTCCACAACTCCATCAGCGTGTTCAGCGCCCGGTGGATCTGGCACAGCCGCTCGGCCAGCGGCAGGTCGGCGGTGGTGGAGACGACGCCGTCGGCGATGTGCCGCAGGCGGTTGCCGGTGCTTTCCACCACCCCCCAGCCAGTGTGCTGGAGGCCAGGGTCCAGCCCGAGCAACCGTACCGTGACCATCAGTCCGCGAGCGCCTGGGCGACGGCGTCCGAAACCTCGAAATTCGCGGTCACGTTCTGCACGTCGTCATGCTCGTCCAGCACGTCGATCAGCTTGAGCACGGAGCGTGCCTTCTCCTCGTCCAGCTCGACGCTGACATTCGGGCGCCATTCCAGCTTGGCGCTCTCCGCCGGGCCGAACTTCTCCTCCAGCGCATCGCGCACGGTGAACAGGTCCTCGATGCCCGTGCGGACCTCGTGGCCATCCTCGGTGCTCTCCACGTCCGAAGCGCCGGCCTCGATGGCCGCCTCCAGCATGGTGTCCGCATCGGCCACGCTGGCCGGGTAGCGCACCACGCCGTTCCGCTCGAACTGGAAGGCGACCGAATTGCTCTCGCCCATCGCGCCGCCGAACTTGGAGAAGGCGGAGCGGATGTCAGAGGCCGTGCGGTTGCGGTTGTCGGTCAGCGCCTCGACGATGATGGCGACGCCGGCGGGGCCGTAGCCCTCATACCGCACCTCCACATAGTCCTCGCCCGCCGCGCCGCCCGAGGCCTTCTTGATGGCGCGGTCGATCGTGTCCTTCGTCATGTTGGCCACCCGCGCCGCCTGGACCGCGGAGCGAAGGCGCGGGTTGAAGGCGGGGTCGGGCAGGCCCTGGCGGGCACTGACGGTGATTTCGCGGATCAGCTTCGCGAAGGCACGGGCGCGCTTGGCGTCCTGCGCACCCTTGCGGTGCATGATGTTCTTAAACTGGGAATGGCCGGCCACGCGGTGCTTCTCCGGTATTCTCGTGTTGTTCCGGTGTATCGCGGTCCTATACCGCTCTCCGCCGCCGGATGCGAGGGGCCGCCGGCCCGCCAACCGGCCATGCCAGCCTGGACTTGTCCGCACCCGCGTGAAAAGAACCTGAGCGCAGTGCAACATGACGAGGCCCTCCCCATGGCAAGCACCCCCTGGCTGGATACACCGCAACGCTACGGCCTGGTCAGCCGCGCCCTGCACTGGGGCATGGCGGCGCTGTTCCTGTGGCAGTTCGCCGGCATGGCGGTGCGCCTTACCATTGGCCGGCATCCGGTCACGGCCTTCATGGTCGGCAGCCACACCAGCATCGGCTTCCTGTTGCTGTGCCTGGTGTTGCTGCGCGGCGCCTGGGGCCTGGCCAATGCCCGCCGCCGCCCGCGCCACGCGCCCGGCCTGGCCGGCAAACTGGCGACGCTGGGACACTTGGCGCTGTATGCGCTGATGCTGGTGGTGCCTTCCCTGGCCCTGCTCCGCGCCTATGGGTCCGGCCGCGCCTTCGCCCCTTTCGGCATCCCGCTCTTCCCCGGCTTCGGGGGCGGGCCGATCACCTGGATGACGGCACCCGGAAACGCCGCCCATGGCCTACTGGCCTGGACGCTGCTGGCGTTGGTGGCGGGCCATGTTGCCATGGTGGTCGTGCACCGGCACCTGTGGCGGGACGACGTTCTGCACCGTATGGCCGGCCGCGCACCCGCCGAGGCCCCCGCCCTGGGGCGGTAAGAGACTGTTTCAGCAGTCTGCTGGTTGAGGGCACGGTCGGCGTTTTTCGTGCCAGCACCGAGGTGGCGCAGGGCCAATGCTGGAACACTGGGCCAAGCCGCCAAAGCTGGCGCGGAAAGGCCCGCCTCGCCCGACCCGGCAGGCTTTCGAAACAGTCTCTCAGCCGTATCCGGCCGGCCCGTCGTCCGCTGGCTTGATGCGCGTCCCGGGTTGCTCCAGCCTGGGCCGTATCACGCCGAAAAGCCGGGGAGCCCGTCCGCATGACCGACGCCTACGCCATCACGACGCTCGAGCAGCTGCAGCAACACTATGCCGAGCCGCGTGAGCTGGTCCTGAAGAAGGTGGCCGACCGCATCGATCCGCGCACCGCCGGCTTCATCGCCGCCAGCCCGTTCTGCGTCCTGGCCACTTTCGGCGCGCGCGGCCCGCACTGCACCCCGCGCGGCGACGCCCCCGGCTTCATCGATGTGCTGGACGAGCAGACCCTGGCCCTGCCCGACCGCCGCGGCAACAACCGCATCGACGCGCTGCGGGACGTGGTGGAGAACCCGACCGTCGCCCTGCTGTTCCTGGTGCCCGGCGTGGGCGAGACCCTGCGCGTCGCCGGCAAGGCGCGGCTGACCACGGACCCCGAGCTGTGCGCCCGCTACGAGGTCCAGGGCCAGAAGCCCGCCACGGTCATGCTGGTCACGGTGGAGGAAGTGTTCATGCAATGCGCCCGCGCCATCCTCCGCTCCAAGATCTGGAAGGGGGCGGACAAGCCCGCGCCGGAGGTGCCGACCGGCGGCCAGTTGCTGGAAGTGCATACCAAGGGGCTGATCGACGCCGCGGACTACGACACCGTCCGCGCCCCCGCCATCGGCAAGGTCCTGTACTAGCACCCGCAGCCGCCGGTACGGGCGGCGGGCCTGCGTTCTCGCCGGACGATTCGAAGCCGGGCCGATCATGCCCGAAAGCCCGGCCAGCGGCCAGTGGCCCGCCCCGACAGGGCGGGCCACCATTGCTTCACGCCGCTGGCATCAGATCAGCGCGACGCCCTGCTCCAGGAAGCGGGCGTAACCCGCCTGCCCTTCGTCCGAGGCCAGGAAGCTGAAGGCCAGCTCGCCCCGCTCCGCGCCCTGCTCCAGCGCCGCCAGGTGCCAGGCCAGGCCCTCCGCGTCGCTGCCGCGCCCCAGCACGTCGCTGTAGAGCGTCTCGACATAGCCGGCATCATCCAGGCCCCCGGTGCGCCCCTGGAATTCCTGGGAGCGGGCGATGCCCAGCACCACCGCCATCTCGTCCACGCCCGCCTGCATCTGCCCCTTGAAGAAGCCCAGGCTGGCGAGGTCCGGCGCCCGGCCCAGCAGCGCATCGAAGCTGAGGCCGATCCAGGCCATCTCGGCGTCCACCACCGCGATCCCCTGGGCGGCGGCACCGGTCGGATCGGCTTCAGCCTCGGCGGAGCCGGCGATATGCGCCGCCGCTTCGCCGATCGACAGGCCGTCCTCCACCTGGCCACGCCAGAAGCCCAGCTCGGCCGCATCGCCGTCACGGCCCAGGATGGCACCGTAGAGGCGGCCGATCACCGCCTCGGTGCCCAGCCCGCCCAGCGCCAGCTTCGCCTCGCCGGAACCGAGGATCGAGGTGGCGATGGATGCCAGCGCGTCGCCCTCCTCCGCCCGGTCGGTCCAGAAGGACAGGCCGGCCGCGTCGGCATCCCGGCCCAGCAGGCCTCGATACAGCGCGCTGACCTGCGCCGCCGTGCTGCCGCCGCCGAAGTAAACGGTGGCATCCACCAGCTGCACCGTCTCGATGCCGCTGAAGCTGGTGGCGTGGCTGCCCGCCGCATCGGTCCAGGCCACGCTCTGGGCGGTGCCGTCGCCGGCCCGGCCGAGCGTGGCGCTGCCCAGCGTCACCGCCTCGAACCGCAGCGTGTCGAGGCCGGCGCCGCCAAGGACGGTGTCCTGCCCCAGCGAGGCGAAGATCAGGTCGTCGCCCGCCCCGGCATCGATGAAGTTATCCGCCCGGCTGCCCCGCAACACATCCGCGCCCTCCGAGCCCAGGATGGGGAAGGCGAGCTGGATGCCGGTGGTGACGCCGTTGCCCTCGTTGGGCGAGATCAACATCGGCAGGCCGCCCGGCGCGTCCTCGCCCGGGATGAAGGTGACGACCTCGGGCGCGTCGCCGCCGGTCGGGATCACGCCGGCATAGGTCACCTCCGCCGCGCCATCGATGCGGAAGGCCATGACGGCGTCGGAGCGTTCCAGCGCCACGAAGGCGTAGAGGCGCCCACCCACGGTGCCGAGCGTCACGCTCTCCGGCTCCGGCCCCTTGTCGTCGGAGCGGCCGTCATCCAGCAGCGCCGGGAAGTCGGCGGCCAGGATGCGTTCCATCATGTCGCCGGAATCCCAGGTCTGGGTCAGGCCGTCCTCGCCCACTTCCCAGATGGACATGCTGCGGCCGCCGAGGGTGTGGATGACGTCGATATCCCCGTCCCCATCGATGTCCCCATCGACGGTGGAGACGTTCAGCCGCCCCATGTTCTCCGGCTTCTTCAGCTCGGCCACGGCGGCGGCGCCACCGAAGGCGGCTTCGTCCAGCCGCACGGTGGAAAGGCGCGCCACGTCGGCATAGGCGTCGTATTCCCGCGCATCGCCTTCATTCGCGGTGACCAGGTAGGTCTTGCCGTTCATCTCGAAGCTGGCCAGCCCATCCGGCATGTACAGGCCCTTCACGGGCACGGTGCGGATGTTTACCCCGCCGTCGCGGTCGGACGTGTCCATGCCGTTGCCGGCCAGGGAATGGTCCTTGGTGCCGACGGCGAAGACCTTCTCGAAGCTGCCGCTCGCCACGTCCAGCACGGCGATGGCGTTGTTCTCCTGCAGCGTCACATAGGCCTTGGTGCCGTCGGCGGAGAGCGCGATGTATTCCGGCTCCAGGTCCTGCGCGGCGGTGGCGCCCGCCTTGATGCGCACGCCGGCGGCACGCAGCGTATCGGCATCGAAAGCGCCGAAGCCGGCGAAGGTCTCGGTCAGCGTCGCGGTGTCGATGATGCTGATGCCGCCCGGGGCATCGCCCAGCGCGCCGGTCGCGGCATCGTCGGCATAGGTGGTGAAGGGCTCGCCCTCGATCGCCACCAGCAGCCTGGCGCCATCCGGCGTGAACTTGATCATGTCCGGCGTGGCGCCGACGCCGACCGTGCCGGCCAGCGTGGCACCGGTACCAGCGCCGTCCAGCCGGTAGAAGGCGACGGTGCCGGCCAGGCCATCCTCGGCCCCTTCGTAGGACACCGCCAGCAGGTCGCCATGCACGGCGACACTGGTGCCGCCCTGGCTGTCGGCGATGCCGGTGGCGCTCAGCGGCAGGCTGAAGCGGATGGCGCCCGTGGCGACGTCCACCGCATCCACGCCATCCGGACCCAGGATGTAGACCAGCTTGCGGGCGGCATCGTAGGCCGAGACCTCGGCACCGTTGGCGACGCCGCTGGCCGCGTGGTCCACGTCAAAAAGCGGGGTACCGGTAATCGTGGAAGACATATGACTCACCGTTCATGTGGGCGAGCCGGGCCTTAGACGACCCCCAAGTCATTCCGGTGACAGCACGGCGAAGCTTCGATGACAGCGGCGCTGCGGCGGGGCGCGATGCCCCGCCCTGGCGCTCAGAAGGACGGCATCGCGGGCGCCAGCAGCCCGCCCATCCGTACCGGCTCCACCCGCAGCGCCAGGCCGCTGGCGTCATCCGTCTCGACGAAGATGCCGGAGAGGCTGGCGGGCCCTTCAGCCGGCGCCAGCTTCTCGCCCGGCACCTTCTTCCAGAAGCGCAGCGCGGCGCCGCCCTTCTGCATGCCGATGACGCTGTCATAATCGCCGCACATGCCGGCATCGGTCATGTAGGCGGTGCCGTTCTCCAGGATGCGGTGGTCAGCGCTCGGCACATGGGTGTGGGTGCCCACCACCAGGCTGGCACGGCCATCGAAGCTGTGCGCCAGCGCCATCTTCTCGCTGCTGGCCTCGGCATGGATGTCGATCAGCACGGCCTGCACGGTGCCGCCGGCACCCAGCGTGTGCTGCGCCAACGCGGCCTGCACGGCGCGGAACGGGTCGTCCAGCGGCTCCATGAACAGGCGGCCCATGGCGTTCACCACCAGTGCCTTGCGGCCCCCGGTCACCTCCACCACCGTGGCGCCACGCCCGGGGGTGCCGGGCGGGTAGTTCAGCGGGCGGATCAGCCGCGGCTCGCCATCGATGTAGCCGACGATCTCCTTGCGGTCCCAGCTATGGTTGCCGAGGGTCAGCACGTCGGCACCGGCGGCCAGGAAGCCGCGCACCATGTCGGGGCTGACGCCGAAGCCGTGGCTGGCATTCTCCACGTTCACCACCACCAGGTCGGCCTTCAGGCGCGCCCGCAGGCCAGGAAGCTCACTCATGACGGCGTCGCGGCCGGAACGCCCGACGACGTCGCCGAGAAACAGGATACGCAAGGAACAGACTACCTTTCGGTGCGGAGAAAGCCGGCCTCGGTGGCGATGCCGTGCAGCGCGACGTCATGGACGCCAGCGGGGACCTTTTCCACCTGCTGGGCGGCAAACGCAACGCCCAGCGCCCATGCGCCGGGCAGACCGCCCAGGGTGCGGTCATAGAAGCCGCCGCCATAGCCCAGCCGGGCACCGGTGGCGTCGAAGGCCAGCAGCGGCACCAGCAGTGCCTGGGGCGTGACGACCTCCGCATCGTCGGGAGGGACGGACGTGCCGAAGCGGCCGGGCACCAGCTTGCCGCCCCAGGCCCAGCGGCGGAACAGCAGCGGGTGGCCACGGCGCGGCGTCACCGGCAGGGCCAGCGCATGCCCGGCTTCGGCCAGGCGGCGCATCAGGGGGCGGATGTCGATCTCGTCGCCCATCGGCCAGAAGCCGGCCAGCAGGGCACCCGGGGGCGGCGGGCAATGAAGCAGGACTGTGCGGGCCAGCGCCTCGCCCGCATCGGGCAGGCGCAACGCGGCGCGGGCCGCCATGGCCGACTGCCGCAGGGCGGCCTTCTCGGCCGCCAGGGCGGGTGGGTCGGGCCAATCAGACAAGGGAATGAGTGGAGCCGCCATGGCCGTTGGCGTTTTTATCCTCCCGAGACCTGTTAGACAGGTGGGTGCCAGATAGCCGGACCAAGATCCGGCCAGAGCCAGCCCCCGGAGGGTGCTTATTGGCCCCGGGGATAGTGTACCTGACGAACCGGGCAGCTCCGGTGCTGTATCTAGGGCTGCTCAAGGCCCGCCGCAATGCCTTCGATCTTTTCCGCGATGCGCCCCAGGCGCTCCGCCAATTGCGGGTCCACGGCCGCGGGCATGGTGCCGAGAATGCCGGCGCGGGCGTGGGAGAGTTCTACGCGCAGGTCATGCAGCTCATCGGCCAGCAGCAGCGAGGCCAGCAGCAGCTGCCGGCTTTCCCCGAACTGCCCGCCCATGGCGCGGATGGAGGAGACGCGGCGGTCCACCTCCGCCGCCAGGGCGATCAGGTGGCCTTCCTGGCCATCCTCGCAGGATACGGGGTGCGTGTAGCCGCCAATGCGAACCGTGACCTGACCCAAACTCAGCGCTCCTCGTCTTGCATGGGCGGGGCGGGGGCGATGGCGTCGGCGTCATCCGGGCCGCTCGCCTGCGCAGGTGGCATTCCGGCCGCCTGCTCCACAGCATGGGGCACGGCGTCGCCGCCTTCCAGTTCCGCGAGGGCGCCGCGCAGCCGCGCCAGGGTGTTGTCCAACCGCGAGGCGAGGCTCGCCACCTGGTCCGGCGGAATACCCTGTTCCGGCCGCGGCTGGGCCATGGCCTGGGCCAGGCGGTCGACCGCCCGCTCCAGACGTGCCGCCGCCTCGCTAACCGCCTCGCTCATGCCGCCGCCCTTATAGAAACGCGCCCCAACGCCGAACCGGCGTGGCGCGATCGCGCGATGCCATCCATTAATGCAGGCTTTACCGGCGGGTTACGGGCAGGGTCAACGGCCAGGACTGAGGAATGGACCGCAGAGCACTAAACTTACAGCACGACAGCATGCACCGGGTACGCGGCGTGGTGGTACACGATGCCGTGCAAGCTGCTGCCGCCCTGGCCGCTGCGGCGGAGTCCCTGCCGCAGGATGCCGCGCTGCTGCTGCTCTCCGCCCCAGGCGCGGCGCAGTACCTCTCGCCCCGCCTGTTCCTGGCCATCACCGGGCCGGCCCTCGCCAACATGCTGCCGGTGCTGGATTGCGGCACGGCGGCGGGGCACGCACTGGCGGCCCTGCGCGCCGGTTGCCCGGCCTTGGTGCTCGCCCCCTGCCCCGCCTCCGCCGTCGTGGCGGCCGCTGCGGCGGAGGCCGGCGCCTGCCTCTGGCCCACGCCGCC
>NZ_JACTVA010000083.1 GCF_014490485.1 Teichococcus aerophilus
CCGCCGCCCGCGCCAGTGCCCGCCCCGGTGCCCGCACCCGCCGCCCCGGTGCTGGATGCCCCCGCCGCCGCCACCCCGCGCCCCGCGCTGGTGGCCGAGCTCTCTCAGGCCCGGGTCGAGATCACCACCGGCTTCACCGGGACCGAGCTGCTGGTGTTTGGCGCCACCGACCGGCTGATCGGCCCGCAGCCCGGCGCCGGCCATGGCGACGACGTGCTGATCGTGGCGCAGAACGCGCCGCAGCCGATGGTCGTGCGCCGCAAGATCCGCGTGCTGGGCTTCTGGATCAACGGCCCTTCCGCCCGCTTCCGCAGCGTGCCCGGCGTCTACCTGCTGACCGGCACGCGGCCGTTGCGGGAGATGCTCTCGGCCGACGAACGCTCCACCAAGCGCCTGGGGCTGGAGAACCTGCCGCTGGAATCCACCGGCATCCAGGACCCCAGCTACCGCCAGGCGCTGCTGCAGCTGAAGCAGGACGCGCATCTGTGGTGGGAGGCTGATACGCCGCTGCGCATCGCCGGTGCCCGCCTGTTCAGCGCCCGCCTGCCGCTGCCCGCCACGGTGCAGACCGGGGACTACCGGGTGGAGGTGATGCTGGTGCGCGACGGCCGCGTGCTGGCGCGGCAGGAGCTGGGCTTCCGGGTGGAACGGGTCGGCACCGCCGCCAGCATCGCCGATGTCGCGCGGCAGGAGCCGCTGGTGTATGGCGTGATCTGCATCCTTCTGGCCGCCTTCGCCGGCTGGATGGGCAGCGTCCTGTTCCGGAGAAGCTGATGCCCGAGGCCACGCGGCGCGACCGTGTCTTCCTGGTGGTGGTGGATGACAGCCCCGAGCGGCACATCGCCCTGCGCTATGCCTGCCTGCGCGTGCGCAACAGCGGCGGCCGCGTGGCGCTGCTGCGGGTGGTGGAGCCGCCGGAGATGACCGAATGGGCCGGCGTCGGCGCCATGCTGGAGGAAGAGCGGCGGGAGGAGGCGGAGAAGCTGCTCTCCGGCCTCGCCGCCGAGGTGCAGGAAATCACCGGCGGCATGCCGATCCTGCTGATCCGGGAAGGCGACCCGCGGGAAGCCCTGCTGGACCTGCTGGAGGAAGACCCGCGCATCTCCATCCTCGTCCTCGCCGCCGCCGCGGCGGGCAGCGGGCCGGGGCCGCTGATCGCGGCGCTGACCGGCCGCTACGGTGCCCGCCTGCGGGTCCCGATGACCATCGTGCCCGCCGCGCTGGAGGAAGCGGATATCCAGCGGGTGACGCTGTAGGCCGATGGCCGGGGACGAGCCCGAGGCGGCGACACCCCGCCCGGCACTCTCCTCCTCCTCCTGGACCGGCCTGGAGCCGGAGAGGGAGGAATCCACCAGCTACACGGTACTGTCGCGCGATCCCGACACCTGGCGCCGCATGAACCCGTACCAGGACCAACCCCCCCAGAGTCCCGCCGCGCGTGGTTTCATCATCGGGATCGGGCTTCCCGCCTGGGTGGCGCTCTTCTACCTGCTGGACTGGCTGGTGGGGGATGTCGGCGCGCTGACCGGCGGCCTGATCTCATCGATCGGCGGCCAGGTACTGAAGGGCGCGGCGGCCTTCGCCATCTGCGTTGTCCTCGCCATTGTCTTCCTCCTCCGCCTGCCGGATTTCGACTGAGCGCCAGGGCCGTGCGCACCGTCCCGCACCCCAGCCCCAAACCCCCCGCATGACGTTTCGGGTTGCGTCGCGCCGCCCCTTCCCCCACATGCTGGCATAACCGACGCCCCCGCACGGAATTGGAAGCGATGTTCATCGAGACGGAAGCCACGCCCAACCCCGCCACCCTGAAGTTCCTGCCGGGCCAGGACGTGATGGGCGCGCGCGGCACCGCCGATTTCACCAGCGCCGAGACCGCTGGCCGCAGCCCGCTGGCCGAGTCGCTCTTCGCGCTGGACGGCGTCGCCCGCGTCTTCCTCGGCGCCGACTTCGTCACCGTGACCAAGGCCGATTCCGCCGACTGGCAGGCGCTGCGCCCCGTGGTGCTCGGCACCATCATGGAGCACGCCATGGCCGGCCGCCCCGTGCTGCTGGGCGAGGATGGCGAGGCCGAGGAGGCTGAGGACACCGACCCCGCCGATGCCGAGGTCGTGGCCCAGATCAAGGAACTGCTCGACACCCGCGTCCGCCCGGCCGTGGCCGGCGACGGCGGCGACATCGTCTTCCGCGGCTTCCGCGACGGCATCGTCAAGCTGCGCATGCAGGGCGCCTGCTCCGGCTGCCCGTCCTCCCGCGCCACGCTGAAGCACGGGGTGGAGAACATGCTGCGCCACTACGTGCCGGAAGTGATGGCGGTGGAGCAGGTCGAGGCCTGAAGCCTCCACCAGTTATTTATGACATCAATGAAAGGTCTCGCCTTGCGGCGGGGCCTTTCTTGCTTCTAAACCTGCTCAGCAGCATTAGTCATTCATCAGATGAATAATGCTCATCCGAAAGGCGGATTGGCAGCCTGGCCGTTTCCAGCTTATCCCTGTTGCTACGCAACATTCCGGATGAGCGACTCGAATGGCCGATACGATCGACAGCGCCGCGCTGGACCAGCTTTTCCTCACCGCGCGCACCGCCAACAAGTGGCAGGACCGGCCCGTGCCGGAGGCCAAGCTGCAGGAACTGTACGACCTGCTGAAGATGGCGCCCACCAGCGCCAATGCCAGCCCGGCACGCTTCGTCTTCGTCCGCAGCCAGGAAGCCAAGGAGAAGCTGAAGCCCGCCCTCTCCGCCGGTAACCTGGAGAAGACCATGTCGGCCCCGGTGACGGCCATCGTCGCCTACGACACCGCCTTCTATGACAAGCTGCCCTTCCTGTTCCCGCACGCGGACGCCAAGTCCTGGTTCACCAGCAGCCCGGAATTCGCCGAGAAGACCGCGTTCCGCAACGGCTCCCTTCAGGGCGCCTACCTCATCATGGCCGCCCGCGCCGTCGGCCTGGATACTGGCGCCATGAGCGGCTTCGACAACGCCAAGGTGGACGCCGCCTTCCTGGAGGGCACCGGCTGGAAGTCCAACTTCCTGGTCAACCTGGGCTACGCCGACCCCTCCGGCACCTTCGGCCGCCTGCCCCGCCTGCCTTTCGACGAAGCCGCGAAGATCGTCTGACCACGCCGTGCCGTCGGGAGGGGGCGAAGCTCCCTCCCCTTCATGCTAGCTGTGGCCATTCATCCCGATACCCGCCCCCGTTGATGGCGGCAGGGCTTCGGCCCGCAGAAGCCTCAGGTGGAGGAAGGCCGGGGAAAGAATTCCCCGGACCCCTTCTTTTTTCTGCGATTCTGGCGTGGCGCTTTAGGCCAAGCACCGACGATATTTAAAATGGGCCACGCGGGCTGAACCCTCAGTCGCCGGAGGTCCCAGACCTCCGGCGCACCCAGCCGGCTCCTAGGACCGCCCCTTCAGCGGCCAGACCGCAAAAACTCGAAAAAAGAAAAGAAGGGGCCCGGGGGATTCTTTCCCCGGCCTTCCTCCCTCCGCACGCCGCTTCGCCGGGACACCCCGCGAAACCGTCCTCCCACCCCGTTTCACCCCATGGTCGAAACGATGAGGCAGGGATAGATTCGGCGGTCATGAACACCCGGTTGCTCCCAGCCCTGGCCGTGGCGATGCTCATCGCCGCACCTCCGATCGCGCAGGCTCAGACCTTGCGGATTGCCCTTTCTGCCGAGACCACGGCGGCGGACCCGCATCATTATGCGTTGACGCCCAACGGCACGCTCCGCAACCACGTCTACGATGCGCTGACCGACGTGGACGCCAAGCTCGCCGTGGCGCCGGGCCTGGCCGAGTCGTGGGAGCGGCGGGACGACCATACCTGGGTGTTTAACCTGCGGCGCGGCGTCACCTTCTCGGACGGCGCGGCCTTCGGCGCGCCAGACGTGGTGTTCACCTACTGCCGGGTGCTGAACAACAAGTCGGAGCTGGTCTCCTCCTTCTCCTCCAACGTGCGCCGGCTGGCGGCGGTGGAGGCGATCGGCGAGAACCAGGTGCTGATCCGCACCACGGCGCCGGAGCCGCTGCTGCTCTCCGACCTTGCTTCCATCTCCATCCTGCCGCGCTCGCTCGGGCGGCCGCAGGGCGTGACCTTCAGCGCCGGCGATGCCTGTGGCGGCGAGGCGGCGGGCCCCTGGCCGCAGCAGGAAGCCTTCAACAACGGCACGGCCGCCATCGGCACCGGGCCGTACCGCCAGGTTTCCTGGTCCCGCAACAGCACGACGGTGTTGCAGCGGAACGACCGCTACTGGGGCCCGAAGCCGCATTGGGCGGAGGTGCGGCTGACGCCCGTCACCCAGGCCGGCCCGCGTATGGCCACCCTGCTGGCCGGCGACCAGGACGTGATCGAGGCGCCCGCCACCGCCGACCTGCCGCGCCTGCGGGAGAACAACCAGTTCGCCATCGTCGCCGCGCCGACGACGCGGCTGATCTTCATCCAGCTCGATACGGCGCGGAACCCGTCGCCGTTCGTGCAGGGGCCGAACGCGTTGCAGGACCCGCGGGTGCGCCAGGCGCTCTCCCTGGCGCTGGACCGCAAGGCGTTGCTGGAGCGGATCATGGACGGCGTCGCGACGCCGTCCACGCAGTTCCTGCCGGATGGCATGTTCGGCACCATCCCCGGCCTGCCGGTGCTGCCGCATGACCCGGCCCGCGCCCGTGCCCTGCTAGCCGAGGCCGGCTACCCCAACGGCTTCAGCATGACCTTCCATGCCACCAACAACCGCTACATCAACGACTCGCGCCTGGCGCAGGCGATGGTGCAGATGTGGCAGCGCATCGGCGTGAAGGTGGAGCTGGACGCCATGCCCTCGGCCGCCTTCTTCGGCCGGCGCGGCAAGCGCGACTTCTCGATGGCCATGGGCGGCTGGGGCACCGATGCCGGGGAGACGCTGAACTTCTTCCGCACCTGGCTGGCCACGACGGACACGGCGCGCGGCGTGGGCGGCAGCAACTATGGCGGCTGGTCCGATGCCGCCTTCGACCGGGACGTAAACGCCGCCCTGGTGCAGATGGACCCGCCGGCCCGTAGCGCGCTGCTACAATCCGCCGGCCGCCGCGCGCTGGAGCAGATGCCGGTCATCCCGGTGCATTTCGAGAGCGCCACCTGGGGCATGCGGGCCAACCTCGCCTATCCCGGCCGCGTCGACCAGACCACCCTTGCCACCGAGATCAGCCCGAAATGACCATGCCCGCCATCCTGACGCCGGAAGCCCTGGCCGCCGCCCTGGCCACGCCCGGCCGCGCCTCCATCCCCTGCCTGGACCCGTTCAACCTGGACCGGCCGCTGGTGCTGGAATGCTACCGCGCCGCCAACCACCGGCCGGAGAACCCGGTGGTGCTGGTGCAGCACGGCATGATGCGCAATGGCGACGAGTATTGCGAAGCCTGGATCCCCATCGCCGACCGGCATGGGCTGCTGATCGTCGCCCCCACCTTCCCGACCGAGTCGTGGCCGGGCTCGGTGCCCTATAACGACGGCAACGTCCTGGCCGAGGACGGCACGCTGCGGCCGCGCGAAAGCTGGTCCCAGGCCATTCCGGGCCGCGTCTTCGCCCTGCTGCGGCAGGCTGGCGTGACGACGCGGGAGAAGGCCTATCTCTGGGGCCATTCCGCCGGCGGCCAGTACACCCACCGCCTGATGGCGACGCAGGACCACGGCATCTTCGAGGCCGTCGGCCCCGCCAATGCCGGCTGGTACACTCTGCCCAACCTGGAGACCCCCTACCCCCAGGGCCTCGGCGGCATCGGCCTGACCCAGGACGACGTGGTGAAGCTGCTGGCCTACCCCATGGTGATCTTCGCCGGCGACCAGGATATCGAGACGGAAGGCCCCAGCCTGCCCAGCCACCCGGCCGCCAGGGCCCAGGGCCCGCACCGCTTCGCCCGCGCCCACAACTACCTGGCACAGGGGCAGGCGGAAGCCGCGCGCCTGGGCGTGGCCTGCAACTGGCAGCTGATCGTCGTGCCCGGCATCGGGCATGAGGGGATGCGGATGTCCGGCGTCGCCGGTGACTACTGGTTCGACGGCAAGATGCCGGAGGCGCCGTCTGAGCCGCGCGAGATCGTCAAGGAACTCTGACGCGGGGGAGGAAGGCCGGGGGAAGGAATTCCCCCGGACCCCCATCTTCTTTTTTCGAGTTTGGGGCGGCGCGTTCAGGACGACCAGCGCAGGGCCCAGGCGCACTGACGCCGGAGCGAGAATAAGGCCCTTATGGAGGCTTTCGACTTCCAGGGCTCTCGCAGGCCGCGCACACGAACAGCGTGCATGCCGGACCACATATGGGCGGCACGGGAAAGGAGACGAAACGCCTCTCCCACCCTTCACACGGACCCCACAAACGAAAAGGGCCGGCGTCTCGCCCGGCCCTTTCGTCGTATCAGGCGGCCACGCGGCCGGCCTGGGGGTCAAGGCGGTAGCCACCGCCTTCGGTCAAAAGCAGGCAGGCATTGGCCGGGTCCGGCTCAATCTTCTGCCGCAGCCGGTAGATGTGCGTCTCCAGCGTGTGCGTGGTGACGGCGGCGTTGTAGCCCCACACCTCATTCAGCAGGATCTGCCTGGCCACCGCGCGTCCGCCGGCCCGGTACAGGAACTTCAGGATCGCGGCTTCCTTTTCGGTCAGCCTGATCTTGCGGTTCTTGGCCGTCTCCAGCAGCAGCTTTGCGGAAGGCCGGAACGTGTAGGGCCCGATGACGAAGACGGCGTCCTCGCTGTTATCGAACACCCGCAGCTGGGCGCGCAGGCGCGCCAGCAGTTCCGCCACCCGGAAGGGCTTGGCGATATAGTCGTTGGCCCCGGCATCCAGGCCGCGGACGACATCCTGCTCCCCATCGGCGCCGGTCAGCATGATGATCGGGATCTTCACGCCTTCGCGCCGAAGGCGCGCGCAAAGTTCCCGGCCATCGCCATCCGGCAGGCCGATGTCCAACAGGACGGCGTCGCAGCGGGTGTCAGCACCCAACAACTGCTCGGCAGCCTCGGCGGCGGTTTCGGCCTCAAGCGGCGCGAACTCCCCATCCAAGGCCAACTGTTCCGACAAGGTGGCGCGCAGCGCCCCGTCATCGTCTACGATCAGGATCGGCCGCGGGCCGGTCATGAGATCTCCCGACAAAGCCAGTGACTCAACATGGTGTGCCTCAACGTCCAACGCTCAAACGCGTAACAGGTGTAAGCGTTGCCGACGCTGTTCACACTGCGCGCATGGTGGCCCCGCGCGACGCGGGGGGCAACCCCTGCTTGGCCCGCAGAGTGAGAAAACGTCAGTCTTGCGTGCCGCGGGGGGGATGGCAACTTCCTATCTGACGCCACATTGCTATGTGGGGCGGTTCGCCCATCTCTTGCCCAGCCTCAGGCTTAACCACCACGGACACGCCTTCACGCCACCGACAGGACCCGATCCTGGAACCAGCCGGGACGTGCCACTCGGAGCGTAAACGCCAGATGGAAGCGATTACATGACCACCATCGGCCAAGCGGCGGAACGACACGCCGCCGCCCATGACCCCGAGCCCGGCCCGGCTTTGCCGGACGCGGCCAGCCTGGCCATGCGCGCCGTGCACCGCGCCGCCAGCGACCTGCGGCGTGGCACCCCGGTGCTGCTCACCGGCCCCGGCGGCCCGCTGATCATCGCGGCGGCCGAGACGGTGGGCGCGCGCGGGCTGGCGGAACTTTCCGCCCTGGCCACCGGCCCGGCCGTGCTGCTGCTGGCCACCACCCGCGCCGCCGCCGTTCTGCACCGCCCGGTACCCAGCCAGGGCGCCATCCCCGCCGGCACCGCCAGCCGGGGCGTGGAGCCCAAGGGCATCCAGGAATCTCCGGTCGCCCTCAGCCTGCCGCCTGCGCTGCTGGACCCCGTCCACCTGCGCAGCCTGGCCGACCCGGTGGCCGAGCAGTTGCTGCCCGCCACCCCGGAACTGACCGCGCCGCCACCACTGGCCTTCGCCGCCATCGCCCTGGCCAAGCTGGGCCGCCTGCTGCCGGCACTGGTGGCCGCGCCCGTCGCCGCCCACGGCGTTGCCACGACCGGCAGCCTGCCCCGCCAGGAAGCCGCCGCCGCCCTGCTCAGCCTGCCGGCCGCCGACGTGCTGGCCTACCCCAGCACCGCCGCCACCAGCCTGACCCGCGTGGCCGAGGCGCAGGTACCGCTGGAGGATTCCTCCGAGACCCGCATCGTCGCCTTCCGCGCCGCCGATGGCGGCATCGAGCATCTGGCGATCCTGGTAGGCGACCCGGAAGGGCTGTTCGCCGCCGGCGGCGCCCCGCTGGTCCGCGCCCATTCCGAATGCTTCACCGGCGACCTGCTGGGCAGCCTGCGCTGCGATTGCGGCCCGCAGCTGCGCGGCGCCATCGCCCGCATGGCCAAGGACGGCGCCGGCGTGCTGCTGTACCTGGCGCAGGAAGGCCGCGGCATCGGCCTGGTCAACAAGCTGCGGGCCTACACGCTGCAGGACCAGGGGCTGGATACGCTGGATGCCAACCGCGCCCTCGGCTACGGCGCCGATGAGCGCGGCTTCATGGTGGCCGCCACCATGCTGCGCCAGCTCGGCATCACCCGCGTGCGGCTGCTGACCAACAACCCGGACAAGCTGTCCGGCCTCGCCGCCTGCGGCATCGATGTTGAGGGGCGGGAGCCGCACAGCTTCGCCGCCAACGGCGTCAACGACCACTACCTGGAAACCAAGGCCGAGCGTTTCGGCCACATGCTGTGAGCCAGGTTGCCCAGGTCGCGCAGACCGGCCAGGCGGAAGGCCTGGTCCGGCTGCGGGACGCCACCTTCCGCTGCGCCCTCGGCCGTGCCGGCATCCGCCAGCACAAGGAGGAAGGGGACAACGCCACCCCTGCCGGCCTGCTGCCGCTGCGCCGCGTCCTCTACCGCGCGGATCGCCTGACGGCGCCGGATTGCACCGTACCGGTGGAGCCGATCGGCCCGCGGGACGGCTGGTGCGACGACCCGACCGACAAAGCCTATAACCGCCCCGTTCGCCTGCCCTACCCCGGCCGGCACGAGGAGCTGTGGCGGACCGACCCGCTCTACGACATCATCGGCGTGCTGGGCTGGAACGACCAACCCGTGGTCCGCGGCCTCGGCAGCGCCATCTTTCTCCACCTCGCCCGGCCGGATTACAGCCCGACCGAAGGCTGCATCGCCCTGGCCCTGCCCGACCTGCGCGCCCTCCTCGGGATGAGGGTCACGGGGTTCGAGGTGTTGCTCTAGAAGATCGGTGGACGGGGAAGATTGAAGGCGAAAGGCCGGGGAAAGAATTCCCCAGCCCCCTTCTTTTTTCTACGAGTTTTGCGAAGCGCTCAGGACTGAGAGTCCGGCGCAGCTTGATGATTTTAAATACAAGGCCGCGCGGGCTGAGCCGTCAGTCGCCGGAGGTCCAGGACCTCCGGCGTACCCAGCCGTCTCTGAAGCGCACGGCTTCAACAGCCACGCGCAAAAACTCGAAAAAATGAAAGAAGGGGTCCGGGGAATTCTTTCCCCGGCCTTTGCCTTGCCTGACTTCCTGTACCCTCCAGCGCAACGCCCCCCTCTAGGGCAACCCGACCTCCACCCTGTCCCGCCCCGCCCGCTTGGCGGCGTAGAGGGCGGCGTCTGTCCGGGCGTACAGGGTCTGGGCGGTATCGCCCGGGCTGAAGGCGGCGATGCCGGCGGAGCAGGTGTAGGAAAAGCTGACCCCGCCGACCTGCGGCCGTGCCTGCCGCACCATGTCCAGGATACGGCCGACGACGGCGGCGGCGTCGTGCAGGCTGGTGTTGGGCAGGATCAGCATGAATTCCTCCCCGCCGATGCGGCCGAAGGAATCGTGGCGGCGCAGGAAGGGCTCCAGCCGCCGGGCGAAATCCAGCAGCACGCTGTCGCCCACCTGGTGGCCGTGCACGTCGTTGATCAGCTTGAAGAAGTCGATATCCAGGATGCAGGCGCTGCCATGCGCCGCCGACTCCGCCGTGCAGCGCACCACCAGTGCTTCCAACTGCGCGATCATGAAGCGGCGGTTGGCGATGCCGGTCAGCTCGTCGGTCTGGGAGGCCTTGAGGGCCTGGTCCCGGTCCTGGCGCAGGCTGCGTTCGTCGACGCGAAGCTGGGTGATGTCGGTGGCGATGCACAGCATCCAGCCGTCCCGGTCCACCGACTCGGTCATCCAGAACCAGCGGCCATCGGCCAGGTCGGTCTCGAAGGCGCGGAAGCGGCGCTTGCCGCGGCGGGACAGGGTGGAGACCAGCCAGCTTTCGATATCCGTGCTGGAGATGACGGTGCCGTGCCGGGTGCCGAAATTGCGCCGCATCAGATCGGCCCAGACCGGCTGCTCGTCCGGCCCGACGGCGAAGGCCTCGCGGAAGGCGCGGTTGGCACGCCGCAGGCAGTCCGCCGGGTCGTAGAGGGCTACCAGTACCTCCGCCTCCTCGCTGAGGGTCAGGAACCGCGCCGCCGCCTCGCTCACATCCACGCTCCGCCTGTTCCGGCCATGCCGGGCCGGGGGCCGGCCCGGCTCCCACCCCCTACCGGCGGGCGGGGCCTTCCGACTCTTCTACTCTTCCAGCGCGGCCAGCAATGCCTTGGCGGTCGCGGACCACGGCGTCGGCTGAAAATCGCGCCGGATGCGGGCCTCGATATCGGCCACTTCCGCCGGGTGGGCGATCAGCCGGCGCAGGATCGCCACCGCTTCCAGCACGTTCTCCGGGTCATGGTACAGGCAGAAGCTGCCGCCCGCTTCCGGCACCGAGGTGGCGGAGGACGCGACGCAGGTCTTGCCGAAGGCCAGGCCCTCCGTCACAGGCAGCCCCCAGCCCTCGTAATGGGAGGGGAACAGGGTGAAGCGGCAGCCGGCATACAGCGCGGCCAGCTCCTCGTCACTGGGGTCTTCCAGCAGTTGAATCTTGCCGCCCAGCCAGCCGCAATTCTCCAGCTGCTGCATCAGGTCCGCCACCATCCAGCCGACCCGGCCGGCAAAGACCAGCGTGGGCAGTTGCTCGGCCGGCAGCATCTCCGCCAGCCGGCGCCAGGCGCGGAAGGCCAGCAGGTGGTTCTTGCGTGCCTCGATGGTGGAGACCAGCAGCACGAAGCCGGGCGGCAGCGCCGCCACGCGCGGCGGCGTCACCGCCGGCAGCGGCAGCCTCCCACCGTTGCCGCCGAACCCGGTGCCGATGGGCAGCACCGCGACCGGCGCCGCCAGGGTCAGCCTGGTACTGCGGGCGTAGCGCTCCAGATCCCGGGCCGAGGCGCGGGAGATGGCGAAGAAGCGGTCCACCAGCGGGATGGTGCCGGTGAACCAGGCCTGGAAGGTGCGCACCAGGCCGGGGTCGCAATATTCCGGCCGGGCAAAGGGGATCAGGTCATAGACCAGCATGGCCACGCGCAGCCGGCAGCGCTCCCGCACCTGCTTCAGCAGCTCCGCATAATCGGTACGGAACCAGGGGGAGCCGAGGATCAGCAGCGTATCCCCCGGGCGCACCATTTCGGCCAGGTCCTGGCCGGTGGTATCGGCGCCTTCGCCGGGGGCGGCAGCCTTGCGGGCGCGCAGCAGCCGGGTGGCGCCGGCCAGCATGCCGCGCCCGGCGCGCAGCCCGGCCCGCAGCGCG
>NZ_JACTVA010000084.1 GCF_014490485.1 Teichococcus aerophilus
CGGGCGGCCCAGCCCCCCGCCGCGCCGCGCACCGCGCCGGCCTTACCCGCCTTGCTGCCGCCCGGCTTGCCCGCGCCCGCCCTGCCGGCTTCCAGCAGCGTGGCCCCCGGCGCGGTAACCCGTGGCGCAATGCCGCCGCGCACCGTGCCATCCGCCCCACGCGCCGGCAGCCAGGCAACCGAAGCCGCCCTGCCTTCCGCTGCCAGCAACCCCCGCCACGGCGTGATCCACCTGGCGCCGCCACCCTCGCTGAATTACGGCCTGACCGCCGGGTTGCCGGACCGCGCCGCCGCCCACCGGCTGGCGGAGCAGCAATGCATGGGGCCACAAGGCGCCGCCTGCCGCCTGGCGCTGGAATTCCAGGACCGCTGCGGCGCCGTGGCCCACGGGCTGATCCCGCGCGGGCTGTTCCTGACCAACAGCCCCACCACCTTCAACGTGATGCTCGCCACCCCCGGCACCGGCGCCACCCAGGCCCTGGCGGAACAGGACGCCATGGCCGCCTGCCGCCAGCGCTTCCGCGGCACCTGCCGGGTGGCGGGAAGCCTGTGCGGGCCGCCGGGGTGAGGCGGGTGGGGGAAGGCCGGGGAAGGAATTCCCCGGACCCCTTCTTTTACTTTTCGAGTTCTGGGAAGGGCTGTTGGGCGGCCGGTCCTGAGACCCGGCTGGGTGCGCCGGAGGTCCTAGACCTCCGGCGACTGACGGTTCAGCTCTTGTGGCCCATTATTGAAATCATCGAGCAGCGTCTGCTCCGGTCCTGAGAGACCGTTTGGAAAACTCTGCTGGGTCGGTCACGGCGGGCTTTTCCACGCCAGCTTTGTCGGCGGCTTTGCCAAATGTCCCTGCATTTGGCCTGCGCCACCCTCCGCGCTGGCACGGAAAATCCGGCCGCACCCTCAGCCGCCAGAGCTCCTAAACGGTCTCTAAGGCGCGACGCCAAACCCGCAGAAAAAAGAAGGGGTCTGGGGAATTCATTCCCCAGCCTTTCTCCCCTCTCGCAGCACAGCCCGTGCTTCAGGCGCCCCGGCGGGCGATCGCGGCTTCCAGGGTGTTTTCCAGCAGGCAGGCGATGGTCATCGGCCCGACGCCGCCGGGCACCGGGGTGATGGCGCCGGCGTGTTGCACGGCTTCGTCGAACGCCACGTCGCCGACCAGCCTTCCGTTGGGCAGGCGGTTGATGCCGACGTCGATGACGGTCGCGCCTTCCTCGATCCAGTCGCCGCGCACCAGTTCCGGCCGGCCGACAGCGGCGACCAGGATGTCCGCCCGGCGGCATTCCGTCGCCAGGTTCTGGGTGCGCGAGTGGACGACGGTGACGGTGGCGTCCGCCGCCAGCAGCAGCGCCGCCATTGGCTTGCCGACGATGTTGGAACGGCCGAGCACGACGGCGCGTGCGCCGCGGAGGGAGGCGCCGGCGGCGGCCAGCAGGTGCATCACGCCCTTCGGCGTGCAGGGGGTCAGGGCGGGCTGGCCGATGGCCAGCTTGCCGGCGTTGATGGCGTGGAAGCCATCCACGTCCTTGGCGGGGTCGACGGCCTGGATCACCGCGTCGGCGCGGATATGCGCCGGCAGGGGCAGCTGGACCAGGATGCCGTCCACCGCGGGGTCCTCGTTCAGCTGGCGCACCACGGCCAGCAGCGCGGCCTCGGTGGTGTCTTCGGGTAATTGGATTGTGGCGCTGTCGAAGCCGGCCTGCTGGGCGGCGCGGTCCTTGTTACGGACATAGACGCCGCTGGCCGGGTCGTCCCCCACGCGCACGACGCGCAGGCCGGGGGCGAAGCCCAGGGACTTCACCCGTTCCGCCAGGCCGGCGCGCAGCGTGGCGGCCACGGCCTTCCCGTCGATGATGCGTGCGGTCATGCCAGTGTCTCCAGTCTCTCGCTGAGCAGGGCGGCCAATGCGGCGGGGTCGCCAGCGATGTGGCAGGTCTTTTCCCGCGCGGCGGCGCCGTGCACCACCGCGATGCGCGAAGGGGGGACATGCAAGGCTTCCGCCAGCAGGGCGCAGATGGCCTTGTTGGCGCGCCCGTCCTCCGGCGCCTCGTTCACGGCCAGCTTCAGACGCGGACCGTCGGCCGATTCCACCAGCCCGTGCAGGCCGGGCCGACGGGCGCGGGGTTGCGCCTTCACGCGCAGCTCCAGCCCATCCGGCAGCAGGCGCCAGGCGCTGTCCCGGCCGGCGGGCTGGCCAGGGTTCCTGCCAGGAATCTTGCCAGGGGCCTGTCGGGGCGTGTGGGTCACGGTCGTGGCGGGTTCAGCCGGCGGCGGTCACGCCTCAGCCGGCGACCAGCGGCCACAGCGTCTGCCACAGGAAGATCCGCGCCGCGTAGAGCAGTAGGATGAGGATCATCGGCGAGATATCGATGCCGCCCAGGTTGGGCATGAAGCGGCGGATGGGGCGGATTGCCGGTTCGGTGATCTTGTAGAGGAAGTCCCCGATGGTCCAGACGAAGCGGTTGCGGGTATCCAGCACGTTGAAGGACACCAGCAGGCTGAACACCGCGGCGATGATCAACGCCCACACGTATAGCCCGATGAGCTGATCGATCAGCCAGAACAGTGCGTACATCGCCACTCCTTGAAGGCAGGGGGTGGGCCGGGTAGGGCCAAGGCAGAACCGGGCAGGAAAACCTGTCCGGGCCTTCATCTACGGAGCCACAGGCGTGGCGGCAAGCACCGCTTGACTTGTTCTGTGTCGTCGGCAATAAGCCGGGCCTCGCGCCGGTGCGGGGCCGTAGCTCAGTTGGTAGAGCGCCTCGTTCGCAATGAGGAGGTCAGGGGTTCGATTCCCCTCGGCTCCACCACCCGCCCGCGCATCTCCAGACAGACCAGCCTTCGAGAGTCCGTGCCGCCCGTGGCCCATGCTGCGTGTTGCTGGCTGACGCCTGCCGCTGCCGCCGTGACAATGGGCGGCGGCCTTGGCTGCGGGCCAGCCTTCGTGGCCAACCCATCTCCGGCGCCATGCCGCTAGGCATTCCGTGATGGCTGGCACCCTGAGCCAGCCCGATCTTCCCATCCGGCGCCACGTTCAAGGGCCAGGACGCGAAGCTTCATCTCTCCAGGCCACAAATCCTGTCCATCGTTACCGCAGGTCCTCGCCCTTCAACGGACCCGGCGCCACACGCAAACAGCGCCTGCCTTCCACCCACGCCTTCCCAAAAGACTCGGAAAAAGAAAAGAAGGGGCCCCGGGAATTCCTTCCCCGGCCTTCGCCCCCTCCCAAACCATCCGAGTCCACTCAATGCCGGCGCCTCGCCAGAGGCACCGGTTTTCCAAGCCGGCCGGGGCGCTTTGCCCTACCCTCTGGCGAAGCCCTCCGCACCGGTCTAGGAAGCGCCCATGCAGACCGCCCCTCGCTCCCCTGCTTCCCGGATCGCCGAGATCTCCCGCGCCACGAGCGAGACCGACATCCAGGTCCGCATCGACCTGGACGGGCAGGGCCAGGGCCGCATCGCCACTGGCATCGGCTTCCTGGACCACATGCTGACCGCGCTGTGCCGCCACAGCCTGATCGACATGGACATCGCTGCGAAGGGCGACCTGCATATCGACTTCCACCACACCACCGAGGATGTGGGCATCGTGCTCGGCCAGGCTGTGCGGCAGGCGCTGGGCGACAAGCGCGGCATCCGCCGCTACGGCCACGCCCTGGTGCCGATGGACGAGGCGCTGGTGGAAGCCGCGATCGACATCTCCGGTCGTCCCTTCCTGGCCTGGAGCGCCAGCTTCCCGCGCGACAAGGTGGGGGAGATGGATACCGAGCTGTTCGAGGAATTCTTCCGCGCCTTCGCGATGAACAGCGGCATCACCCTGCATGTGACGCAGAAGGCCGGCACCAACGCCCACCACATCGCCGAGGGCTGTTTCAAGGCGCTGGCCCGCGCACTGCGGATGGCGGTGGAGACGGACCCGCGCACCGCCGGTGCCATCCCCTCCACCAAGGGCGTGCTGGAGGCGTGATGCGCAGCTTTACCCTGCACGCCAAGCCGCCGCCGCCGCGCAGCTCCGTCCCCGTGGCGGGGACCCGGGCGCAGCCGAAGGCGGGCTCCCGCCTCGCCGGGTTGCCGGTGCTGGTGCCGGAAGGCTTTTCGCTGATCGCGGCGCTGCTGCCGGCGCCCTGGATGCTGGTGCACCGGCTGTGGCTGCCACTGGTGCTCTACATCGCCTTCAATATCCTGGCGGCCTACAGCCTGCCGGCCGCGGTGCTGCCGTTCCTGACCGTCGCGCTGCAGGTGTTGATCGGGTTCGAGGCGCACAATATCCGCCGCTGGGTGCTGGCCCGGCGCGGCCTGGCGCTGGCCGGCGTCGTCGTCGCCAACGATGCCGAGGCCGCGCTGCTGCGCGCGCTGGATGCCAGGCCCGACCTGGCCGGAAGGGGAGTCGCCTGATGCAGGTCGCGGTGGTCGATCCCGGTTCGGGCAACCTGGCCTCCGTGCTGCGGGCCCTGCGCCGCGCGGCGGATGAAGGCGGCAGCAACGCCACCATTACGGTGGAGACGCAGGCGGATGCGGTGGCGAAGGCCGATGCCATCGTCATGCCCGGCCAAGGCGCCTTCGCCGCCTGCCGGCGCGGGCTGGACGCCATGCCCGGCATGGTCGAGGCGGTGGATGAGGCGGTATCGCGCCGCGGCATCCCGTTCCTCGGCATCTGCGTCGGCATGCAGCTGATGGTACAGCGTGGGCTGGAGCATGGCGTGACCCCCGGCCTCGGCTGGATCGAGGGCGACATGGCGCCGATGGACCCGCGCGACCTGGCCGGCGATGCGCTGCCGCTGCCGCAGATGGGCTGGAACGGGCTGCGCTTCGCCCCCGGCAGCCATCCGGTACTGGCGGGCATCGACCCCGGGGACCACGCCTATTTCGTGCATTCCTACGCCCTGGCCGGCGGCCGGCCGGAACAGATCCTGGCCACCGCCGACTATGGCGGCCCGGTGGTGGCCGCCATCGGGCGGGACAACATGTTCGGCACCCAGTTCCATGTCGAGAAAAGCCAGTTCGTCGGCCTGCGGATGCTGGCGAACTTCCTGGCCTGGCGGCCGTGAGATGAGTGCCCTGTGATGAGTACCGCCCACGACCTGGTGGTCGAGCGTGCCGAGAGCCTGGACGATGCCGAGCTCGCCGACCTCTGCGAAGCGACCGATGCCGCCATCATCGAGGGTGGCGGCTTCGGCTGGGTGGACCCGCAGGGGCGGGAAGCGCTGACCCGCCACTTCCGCGGCGTGCTGCTGGTGCCGGCGATCGAGCTGTTCATCGCCAAGCTGGATGGCGTGCCGGTCGGTTCCGCCCAGCTGATGCGCCCGCCGCGCAACAACGAGGCCCAGGCTTTCGCCGCCCAACTGACCCACGCCTATGTCGCCCCCTATGCGCGCGGCCACGGCCTGGCCCGCCTGTTGGTGACGCGGGTGGAGGAGCGGGCCGCCGCCCTCGGCCACCGCGTGCTGAACCTGGACGTGCGCGATACCCAGGACACCGCCATCACGCTGTTCGAGAGCCTGGGCTACACCCGCTGGGGCACCCACCCGGCCTATGCGCGGGTGCGCGGCCAGACGGTGTCCGGCCACTATTACTACAAGCTGCTGGAGACCCCCCGCGGCCGCCCGCTGGATATCCGCGCGCGGGCCTAGCCCCGGCGCCCACGACCTTGGTTTGACCGCGTGACGCAGGCCGTGCCGGCATGCTCCGACAACGGAAAGGGCTGATCCCTTGGCCTTCACCCTCTACCCCGCCATCGACCTCAAGGGTGGCAAGGTCGTCCGCCTCAAGCGCGGCGACATGGACCAGGCGACCACCTATGCCGACGACCCCGGCGCCCAGGCCGCCGCCTTCGCCGCCCAGGGTTTTGACTGGCTGCACGTGGTGGACCTGGACGGCGCCTTCGCCGGCAAGCCGGCCAATGTGGAAGCAGTGGCCCGCATCCTGGCCGGCACCAAGGCCCCCGTGCAGCTCGGCGGCGGCATCCGGGACATGGCGACCATCGAAGCCTGGCTGAGGCAGGGCATCGCGCGCGTCATCCTCGGCTCGGCGGCGGTGAAGAACCCGGCCTTCGCCAAGGAGGCCTGCCGCGCCTTTCCCGGCCAGGTCGCCGTCGGCATCGATGCACGGGACGGCATGGTGGCCACCGAAGGTTGGGCCGAGACCAGCGACGTCTCCGCCCTCGACCTCGCGCTGTCCTTCGAGGATGCGGGCGCGGCTGCCATCATCCACACCGATATCGACCGGGACGGCATGCTGGGCGGGGTGAACGTGGCCGCCACGGCCGCACTCGGCGCGCGCCTGTCCACGCCGGTCATCGCTTCCGGCGGCGTCGCCGGGGTGGAGGATATCGTGGCGCTGAAGGCAGCGGGCTCGGTCGCCGGCACCATCATCGGGCGGGCGCTGTATGACGGGCGGCTCTCGGCGCCGGATGCCATCGCGGCGGCGGCGCGGGCCTGAAGCGTCTTGCCAGGGGCGCGGCCCCTGGACCCGGCTATCAGTAAGTGCGGTGCTGCTTCGGGGCAGGGGCGGTGTAAGCCACGCCCACCGCCAGGGAAGGCTGGGGAAGGAATTCCCCAGACCCCATCTTCTTTTTGCGAGTCTTCCGGCTTTGGCTGATACGGCGACCTTGGATGCCGAGGTTCAGCCCGTGTGGATCATGAATCATCAAGGCTCGGCTGTCTGTCCAAGGCCAAGGGTGGATTGAATTTGGGGCGTCCCCTGGTCGCGCCAGACCGAACGCCGATGGGCCCATGCGAGACCCCACCAGCCTAAGCCACACAAACGCGCAGAAAGAAAAGAAGGGGTCCGGGGAATTCCTTCCCCGGCCTTCGCTTCCGATACAAGCCTAAATGCCGATCGAAGCGCAGGGCCCGCAGCACGGCTGCTTCATCCACACCCGCCGCGGTCAGGCCTCAGGCCTGGCCACGCTTCGAAGCCGGGGTGTGGAACCGGGATGACGACGCCATCCCGGTGGAGGGGGCCGGGGAGCGCTGCCCCCCGGACCATTTAGTTCTCTTCGTCGCGGTCGGTCTCGACCTCGACCTCGAGGTCATCCTCGGCGTCGTCCAGGTCTTCCGCCTCTTCCACCTCGTCCGCGTCCACGTCCTCGATCTCGACATCATCGGCATCGGGGTCGGCAACGGGGGCGACGCGCTTCTTGACCTTATCCTCCGGCGGCAGGGCCGCGCGGCGGGGGCGGGGCTGCTCGGCGGGCTGCTCGGTGCCGCATTTCGGGCACACGGCAGGCTGCTTGCCCAGGTCGTAGAATTTAGCGCCGCAGGCGACACAGGTGCGCTTTACACCCAGTTCGGGCTTGGCCATCAGCGTGGAATTCCCACCGAAATGAAAGGTCGGCCGCAAGTGGACAAGGCGGGCGGCCGGGAGCAAGGGCGCGCATTGCCACGCACCCTGGGCCATGTCAAACCCTGCCGCCGTGGAAGCCGATACGATCCTCCAACCGCTGCGGGTCAGCCGGCCCGCGCGAGGGCTGGTGGGACACATCCGCGTGCCGGGCGACAGCGCCCTCGGCCAGCGGGCGATGGCCATCGCCGCCCTGGCCGTTGGCGCCACCGAGATCACCCACCTGGCGGAGACCGCACCCACCCGCGCCCTCGCCGTAGCCTTGCGGCAACTGGGCGCACGGGTGGAACAGCCAGCCCCTGGCCATTGGCGTATCCATGGCCGCGGCGTCGGCGGACTGGCCGAGCCGGCGGGGGTGCTGGAGGCCGGGGCGTCCCCCCTGGTGCTGCATCTGTTGGCCGGGCTGCTGGCCGGGCTTCCTTCATACGGCGTCGTGGCTGGCACGGGCGCGCCATCGGCGGCGGCGCGGGACGTGCTGGGCCGCATCGGCGCCCGCATCACCACCCGGGCCGGCGGCCAGCCGCCCTGGACGATCGAAGGCGCCGCCGAGCCGCTGCCGCTCGACCTGGATTTCCCGGCCGATCCGGCTGGCGTGGCGGGCACGGCGGCGTTGCTGGCGGCGCTGGGCGCACGCGGCACCAGCCGGCTAGGCGGCGTGGCGGCGGATGGCATGGCCGGACTGTTGCGCCGCTTCGGTGCCGGGATCGACGAGGACGAAGCGCCGGACGATGCCGGCCTGCCCCACCGCAGCCTGCGGCTGCACGGCCAGCCAGAACTAACGGGCGCGGCGCTGGCCCTGCCGCCTGGCACACTCAACGGCGCCGGCCTGTTGCTGGGGGCCATCCTCTGCCCTGGCTCAGCCCTGGTGCTGGACGGCCTGGGCCCCGACGCTCCCCTTGCCGCCATGCTGCGGGAGATGGGCGCCAGCCTGGAGTTGACCGGCGCCGATCTGACCGTGCGCCATGCCACGCTACGCGGCATCGACATCCCGGCGGCGCGGCTGCGCGCGGCAGGCCCCGCCGGCCCGTTGCTGGCCGTGGCCGCTGCCTGCGCCCGAGGGGCCTGCCGCCTGCAAGGCGCAGGCTCCATTTGGGGGCAGGGCCGGATGGACGCTACGCTGCGCCTGCTGGCCACCCAGGGCGCGGATGCACGCCAGGATGGCCAGGACCTGCTGCTGACCGGAGACGGCCGCCCACCCCGTGGCGGCGGCCGCCTCGCGACCCTAGAGGAGCCTTGCATCGCCATGAGCGCCATCGTGCTGGGACTGGCCTGCGAGGCCCCCACCATCCTGGAAAACCCCCAGGGCATCGACCCGGCCTTCCTGGCAGCCCTGGCCCAGTTGGCCGGCCCCGGTGCCGCCGCCCCGGACCTGCCTGGCACGGTGCGGGCATGAGCGCGCCCGTCATCGCCGTCGATGGCCCCGCCGCCGCCGGCAAGGGCACTCTGGCCCGCCGCCTGGCCGCGCATCTGGGCCTGCCCTATCTCGATACCGGCCTGCTGTACCGTGCCACCGGCCGCCGCGTGCTGGACGCCGGTGCCGACCCGCGCGACCCCGGCGTGGCCGAGGAAGCCGCCCGCACCCTGCGCCCCACGGACCTGGAACGCCCGGACCTGCGTGGCCCGGAAGCCGATGCCGCCGCCAGCGCCGTGGCCACCCAGCCCGGCGTGCGTGCCGCCCTGCTGCAATGGCAGCGCGATTTCGGCCGCACCCACGGCGCCGTGCTGGATGGGCGGGATATCGGCACCGTCGTTTTCCCCGACGCACCCATCAAGCTGTTCATCACCGCCAGCCCGGAGGAACGCGCCCGCCGCCGCCACCTGGAACTGACCGCGCGCGGCAACACGGCCGACCCCGCCCAGGTGCTGGCCGAACTGCGCGCCCGCGACGAACAGGACGCCGCCCGCGCCGTGGCCCCGATGAAACCAGCCGACGACGCCGTGCTGATCGACACCACCACCCTGGATGCGGACGCCGCCTTCGCCCGGGCCGTGGAAGTGGTGCGGGGGAAGATCGAGACCTGAACCGTCTTAGGGCGCAGAGAGGGGAAGGCCGGGGAAAGAATTCCCGGACCCCTTCTTTTTTCTGCGAGTCTTTCGGGTGTGGATCTGGGGGCGGCGTCGGCCGTTCCGGGCCGGATCGGGGTTACACTGAAGGTTTGTGACTGCCGGAGGTCGATCGTTTAGTCCGGCTGCCTCAGGTTCCTGCTCATGGCCGCACCCGCCAGTCCTGAAGCCCGCGCCAAATGACAGAAAAAAGATGGCGTAAACGTATACGTTTACGCAGGGGATTCATTTCCCTGAGCTTCTCTCCCTCGCCGAATGCCGATCGACCTTAGACCTCCGGCGACTGAGAGTTCAGCCCGGGTGGCCCATTGATAAAATCACCAGGCAGCGTCCGCTCCCAGTCCTGCAGCGCCACGCCAAACGCGAAGAAAAAAGAAGGGGTCCGGGGAATTCTTTCCCCGGCCTTTCCTGCCTAAGCCGTTGCCCCCCCGGGCAGCGTGGCTTCCAGCTTGGCGAAGGCGATCAGGTCGTCGCCGGAGGGGCGGCGCAGGGAGGGGTGGCGGGCGGTGGCGCCGGGAGGTGGGGCGGGCCAGCACCACAGTTCCAGCCGGTGGGTCTGGAAGCCGGCGGTGGCGAAGGCGGCCTCGATTTCGGACAGGCCGAGGCGGTTGACGTACAGGCCGCTGCGGCCGACCAGTTCGCCTTCCCAGAAGTCCGGCCGGAAGCGCAGGGTGTTCAGCGCACCGCCGACATGGTCGTGGAAATCCACGGCATGGATGCCGAGCGCGGTCGGCGCGGCGATGCGGCGCAGGGCGGCCAGCAGGCCGGGCAGGGCGTCCCGCCGCACATGCTCGATCACGACGTCGGAGACGATGAGCTCCACCGATCCGTTGGGGATGGCGGCCAGGATGTCGGTGCCGCCGACCAGGTAGTGGGCGTCGCAGGCGGCCAGGGCGGCGGCGCGGGTGCGGGCGTGGTCCAGGTTGGGGGCGGGCAGGCCCCGCGCGCGCGCCAGGCTGGCGACGCGGGCATAGGCGGCGGGGTCTGTCGGGGCGTCGTCCTCGACATCGGAGAACCAGACGGGGCCGCAGCCCAGCGCGGCATAGGCGGCGGCGCGCGTCACCATGCGGCCGGGGCCGATTTCCAGCACGCCGCGCGGCGGGCGGCCATGGCGGGCGGTGAAGCGGGCGACATGGGCCATCGGCTCGTCCAGCACGCGGCTTTCGGCATCGGCGACGAAGCTGTGGCGGCCGATGCCCAGGCGGCGCAGCCCGCCACGGGGCAGGCGCAGCGCGGCGATGGCCAGCTTGGCCGCCACCTTGCCCCACCAGGGGAACGGCGCGCCGGCGGCGTAGTGCGGCGGCACGGTGGCGTGGTGAACGGCGCTGTCCTGCATGCGGCTGACGGGAGGCCCTTGCTCTGCCCCGGCTTCTCGCCCGCTGTCGCATGGATGGCAACGGGCAATCTGGGAGGAAGGCAAACCGTAGCCCGGCCGTATCTGATAATGATTTGCAATATCAATAACTTCCCGCCCAGCTTTCCTTGCGAGGCAGGCCCCGTCTGCGGCACATTGTACCCTGGCGTTATCATCGGCCCCGGCCGGGAATGCGCCCACGATGAAATGCTGAACCACGGCCTGGCAGGAATGATGCGATCGGACGCCCTGGTGGCTGGCGGCAATGTCAGCCCCGATTCCCTGGATATGCAGCGCGCGCAGGTGTTTGCCCTGCTGGGGCGCCTGCTGGTCCGTGCGCCGGACGCGGCGCTGCTGCGCGGGCTGGCCGGGTTGGGCGCGCAGCCCGCCACGCCGCTGGGCGTGGCCTGCGCCGGCCTGGCC
>NZ_JACTVA010000085.1 GCF_014490485.1 Teichococcus aerophilus
CGCCGCGCATCGCCCCCGGCAGCAGCCTGCCCATTCCCGCCCCTGGCACCTCGCCGGACGCCCCGGGCGCCCTGCCGGCCGACCCCGGCATGGCCCCGGCGCCGCCGCCGGCCGAGATGATGGCACCGGCGCCACCCCCGGCGGAGATGATGGCCCCGCCACCGGCCGCCCCGCGCCTCTAGCGCCGGGCGCCCCTTCGCCCGGCATCGCGCAGCCGTCTCGCCCACCGCGAAGCAGCTTTTCCGGGCCTGGGCGTCCACCAAATCCGCCAGGGCTCCGCTATCCCGCCGCCGGCCATCTCCCATCTCCTGCGGCGGGTGGCTTCCGGGCGCGATCTGCTCTACCCCCACTGCCCACGCCACAACGGACTCGCGCGCCATGACCGAGGAATTCCACCGCATCCGCCGCCTGCCGCCCTATGTGTTCGCCGAGGTGAACCAGGCGAAGGCGAAGGCGCGAGCGAGCGCCGAGGACATCGTGGACCTGGGCATGGGCAACCCCGACAGCCCGACCCCGCCGCACATCGTCGCCAAGCTGGTCGAGGCGGTACAGAACCCGGATACCCACGGCTATTCGGCCAGCAAGGGCATCCCCGGCCTGCGCCGCGCCCTGGCCGCCTATTACGGCCGCCGCTTCAACGTGGAGCTGGACCCGGAGACGGAGGTGATCGCCACCCTCGGCTCCAAGGAAGGCCTGGCCAATCTGGCGGCGGCGATCTCCTCGCCGGGCGACACCATCCTGGTGCCGAACCCGTCCTACCCGATCCACCAGTTCGGCTTCATCATCGCCGGTGCCTCGGTGCGCTCCATCCCGCACACGCCGGACCACGCGATGCTGGAGGCGCTGGACCGCGCCGTGCGCCATTCCGTGCCGAAGCCGACCGCGCTGATCGTCAACTTCCCCTCCAACCCCACCGGGTTGATGGCGGACCTCGATTTCTATCGCGAGCTGGTCGCCTTCGCGAAGAAGCACAAGATCTATATCCTGTCCGACCTCGCCTATGCCGAGCTGTATTACGGGGACCGCATTCCGCCCTCCATTCTCGAGGTGCCGGGTGCGAAGGACGTGGCGGTCGAGTTCACCTCGATGTCCAAGACCTACAACATGGCCGGCTGGCGCATGGGTTTCGCGGCGGGCAACCGCAAGCTGATCTCGGCGCTGACGCGGGTGAAGTCCTACCTGGACTACGGTGCCTTCACGCCGATCCAGGTGGCTTCCACCGCCGCGCTGAACGGCCCGCAGGACTGCATCGACGACATGCGCAAGCTCTACAAGGAGCGGCGCGACGTACTGGTGAAGGGCCTGAAGCAGGCGGGCTGGGACGTGCCGGTGCCGGAAGCCGGCATGTTCGTCTGGGCTGAGATCCCCGAGCGTTTCCGCGGCCTGGGCAGCGTCGAGTTCAGCAAACTGCTGCTGGCCCGCGCCAAGGTGGCCGTGGCCCCGGGCCTGGGCTTCGGCGAGCATGGCGACACGCATGTCCGCATCGCCATGGTGGAGAACACACAGCGCATCCGCCAGGCGCTGCGCGGCATCCGCGGCTTCCTGCAAGGCGACAATGCTGGCCCCGCCATCGAGGCCGGCTCCGATGGAGTGAAAGCATGACCCGTCCGCTGTCGATCGGCGTTGCCGGCCTGGGTACGGTCGGCGCCGGCGTGGTGACGCTGCTGCGCCAGAACGCGGAGCTGATCGCCGCCCGGGCGGGCCGGCCCATTGTGGTGACCGCCGTGGCGGCGCGGGACCGGACGCGGGACCGTGGCGTCGCGCTGGACGGGCTGCGTTGGTATGACGACGCCGTCGCCCTGGCCGCCGACCCCGGCGTGGACGTGGTGGTGGAACTGATCGGTGGCTCCGACGGCCCGGCCAAGGCGTTGGTCGAGGCCGCGCTGGCCGCCGGCAAGCCGGTCGTCACCGCCAACAAGGCGCTGCTGGCGCTGCATGGTGCCACCCTGGCCGAGCAGGCCGAGGCCGCTGGTGTCGCCCTGGCCTTCGAGGCCGCCGTGGCCGGTGGCATCCCCGCCATCAAGGGCCTGCGGGAAGGACTGGCGGCCAACCGCATCCTGCGCGTCACCGGCATCCTGAACGGGACCTGCAACTACATCCTGACCTGCATGCGGGACCAGGGCCGCGAGTTCGCGGACGTACTGGCCGAGGCGCAGAAGCTAGGTTACGCCGAGGCCGACCCGTCCTTCGACATCGACGGCGTCGATGCCGCGCACAAGCTGGCCATCCTGGCCGCGCTGGCCTTCGGCCGCCCGGTGGATTTCGCCAGCGTGCATGTGGAGGGCATCCGCCACATCTCCGCGCTGGACATCAAGCTGGCCGAGGAACTGGGCTACCGCATCAAGCTGCTGGGCATCGCGGCGCAGGTGGAAGGCGGCATCTCCACCCGCGTGCACCCCTGCATGGTGCCGGTGTCCCACCCCATCGCGGTGGTGGACGGCGTCTATAACGCGGTGGTGGCGGAGGGCGATTTCGTCGGCCGCGTGGTGCTGGAAGGCCGTGGCGCCGGTGCAGGCCCCACCGCCAGCGCCGTGGTGGCCGACCTGATCGACATCGCGCGCAACCGCGCCACCCCGGTCTGGGGCGCCGGCATCGCGGCCCTGGCGCACACCCCTTCCGTTCCGATGGAACAGAATCGCGGCGCGTACTACCTTCGCCTGATGGTGCTGGACCGCCCCGGTGTGCTGGCCGACGTGACTGGCGTGCTGCGCGACCACGGCATCAGCCTGGAAAGCATGATCCAGCGCGGCCGCTCGCCCGGGGAGGCCGTGCCGATCGTGCTGACGACGCATGAATGCCAGGAAGCCGCGATGCGCGGGGCCCTGGCGAAGATCGCCGCCCTCGATTCGGTGCTGGAGCCACCGGCGTTGATCCGTATCGAGACGCTCTGACTATGGCCGGGTGGCCCGCCGCAGGGTGGCAAACGCCCGGCGCGCGGGTCCACCCCGCCCGAGTGCCCAGCTGAAGCCTGCAAGAGGAGCCATTATGCGCGATCCTGTCCCCGTCGACCGTAACCTCGCCCTCGAACTCGTCCGCGTGACGGAAGCCGCCGCGCTGGCCGCCAGCCGCTGGATCGGCCGTGGCGACAAGAACTCCGCCGACGGTGCCGCCGTGGACGCCATGCGCAAGGCGTTCGACACCATCGCCATCGAAGGCACCGTCGTCATCGGCGAGGGCGAGATGGACGAGGCGCCGATGCTCTATATCGGCGAGAAGATCGGCAGCGGCGGCCCCAAGGTGGACATCGCCGTGGATCCGCTGGAAGGCACCAATATCTGCGCCACGGGCGGGCCGAACAGCATTGCCACCCTGGCGGTGGCCGAGCATGGCGGCTTCCTGCACGCGCCCGACATCTACATGGACAAGATCGCCGTCGGCCCCGGCCTGCCGGCCGGCGTGGTGGACCTGGATGCCACCCCGGGCGAGAACCTGCGTAACCTGGCCCGCGCCAAGAAAGCCGAGATCAACGACCTCGTCGTCTGCATCCTGGGCCGTGACCGCCATGCCGGCATCATCAAGGCCTGCCGGGAAGCCGGCGCGCGCATCATGTTGATTCCGGATGGCGACGTGGCCGGGCTGATCGCGGTGTCGCAGCCTTCGGCGGGCGTGGACCTGTATCTCGGTTCCGGCGGTGCGCCGGAGGGCGTGCTCTCCGCCGCCGCTTTGCGCTGCATCGGCGGCCAGATGCAGGGCCGGTTGCTGTACGAGGACGATACCCAGATCGCCCGCGCGATCGAGATGGGCATCACCGACCCGCACAGGAAGTTCTCGGTCGAGGAAATGGCCAAGGGCGACGTGATGTTCGCGGCCACCGGCGTCACCGGCGGCCCGCTGCTGAAGGGCGTGCGGCGCGGCGCGCAGTCCGCCTACACGCATTCCATCATCATGCGCAGCAAGACGGGCACGGTTCGCTACATCGAGGCGCACCACAACTACACCCTGAAGCCGAGCGCCTTTGTCGGTTGATCTGCTGGCTGCCAATCCGGCTGCGCCGGTGCTGGGGGTCTCCTCCAGCGCCACCGGGCGCCGCTGGATGTGGCGGCAGGCCGACCAGCGCATCGGCCTGGCCATCGCCCAGCGGCTGGAGCTGCCGGAGCTGGTCGGCCAGCTGATGTCCGCCCGCGGCATCGGCATCGACGAGGCCAAGGACTTCTTGGAGCCGACGCTGCGGGCGCTGATGCCCGACCCCTCCACCCTGGTGGACATGGACGCCGCCGCCGACCGGCTGGCCCACGCCATCCGCACCGGGGAACAGGTGGCGGTGTTCGGCGACTATGATGTCGACGGCGCCTGTTCCTCCGCCCTGATGGTGCGCTTCCTGCGCGACCTCGGCTGCAGCGTCCGCGCCTATGTGCCGGACCGGCTGAAGGAAGGCTACGGCCCCAACCCTACCGCCATCGCCGCCTTGTGCGAGGAGGGGGCGACGCTGATCGTCTGCGTCGATTGCGGCATCGCCGCCCATGTGGCGCTGGAGGCGGCGAAGGGGCGTGCGGATGTGGTGGTGCTGGACCACCACAAGGCCGAGGGCCCGGTGCCGGTCATCGCCGCTGCCGTGAACCCCAACCGGCTCGATTGCGGTTCCGGCCTGCGGCATCTCTGCGCTGCCGCCGTGGCCTTCATGGCGGCTGTGGCGACGCTGCGCACGCTGCGCAAGGCCAACCATTTCACCGGCAGCCGGGAGCCCGACCTGCGCGAGCTGCTCGACCTCGTGGCCCTGGCCACGGTGTGCGACGTCATGCCACTGACCGGGCTGAACCGCGCCTTCGTGGCGCAGGGACTGAAGGTGATGGCGCGGGGCGGCCGTGCCGGCATCGCCGCGCTATTGGACGTGACCCAGGCGCGGGACGCACCCTCCGCCTACACGCTGGGCTTTCTGCTGGGCCCGCGCATCAACGCCTCCGGCCGCATCGGCGAGCCCGACCTCGGCGTGCGGCTGCTGACCTGCGACGACGCGGTGGCGGCGCGTGAGATGGCCGAGCGGCTGGATAGCGTGAACCGCCGCCGGCAGGAGGTGGAGAGCGAGGTCCTGGCCGCCGCCTTTGCCGAGGCCGAGCGGCAAGCCGCAGCCGGCCACCCGGTGCTGCTGATTACCGGCGAGGGCTGGCACCCGGGCGTGGTCGGCATCGTCGCCGGCCGGGTGAAGGAACGCTTCAACCGCCCGGCCTGCGTGGCGGGCGTGTCCGAAGGCCTGGCCAAGGGTTCCGGCCGCTCGGTGGCCGGGGTCGATTTGGGCGCGGCGGTGATCGCGGCGCGGCAGGCGGGGTTGCTGGAGACCGGTGGCGGCCACGCCATGGCTGCCGGCTTCTCCTTCCGCGCGGAGCGGCAGGGTGAGGTGCTGGCCTTTCTCAGCGAGCGGCTGGCGCATGCCTCCGCCTTGCCCGGCGCCGCCGACCTGGTGCTGGACGCCACGCTGATGGTGCCGGCCGGCACCGCCGACCTGGCGGAGCAGATCAGCCGCCTCGGCCCCTTTGGCCCCGGCAATGAGGAGCCCACCTTCGTCTTCCCGCGCTCCCGCATCGTCCGTGCCGACCGGGTGGGGAAGGAGGGCGGCACCATCCGCGCCTTCGTGCAGGGCGAGGGGGGCGGGCGGCTCAAGGCCATCTGCTTCCGCGCCAAGGAAGGCCCGCTGGCGGAGCTGCTGCTGAACAGTGGCGGCGTGCCCTTGCACTTGGCCGGCGCCCTGCGCGCCGAGCGGTGGAATGGCGAGGTTTCGGCCAGCCTGCATTTGCAGGATGCCGCGCCGGCGGTGTGAGGAAAGATGCGTTTTCAGCGTGAAGGGGGTGGACGTGGTACCCCCTTCACGCTAGTAACCGCCGCCCGCAGTCATGCGGGCACATATGGCCTTTGTCCCCATCGTCTAGAGGCCTAGGACACCAGCCTTTCACGTTGGTAACACGGGTTCGAATCCCGTTGGGGATGCCATATCGCGACATCAGATGCGCCCCTCTCCGGTCTCCGGGGAGGGGTTTTCTGTTGGGCGTTAGGCAAGCGCCTGGGCCGTCCTAAACGGCATCGTGGCATTAGGCCCCGCGCTTGAAGCCGGCAGCCTCACCACGCTCTCGCCGCTTCACGGAAGGCAGCGGTCGACGCAAGCGGCGCTGCGAGCCCAGCCCTCGCCATCCACCAAAGCAGCCCGAGCCCGTCTGTCCGGCAGTGGCCCGGCGGACGGACCCATGCCATGAATCGTCGCGGAAGCGGAAGGGGTCTGCGCGGCATGAGGGGTGAACACACCGGTGCGGTGGCGGCACCGACGGCCCGTGGGGGCGAGCCGACCGGCACCGACCTGCCACTGTTCCTGCTGATGTCCTTGATCTGGGGCAGTACCTGGATTGCCGCCAAGGTGGGCATCGGCAGCATGCCGCCGGTGCTGTTCTCCGCCGTGCGCTACACGGTGGTCGGCGTGGTGCTGCTGGTGGCGGTTCGCGGCATTGTCCCGCTGCTCCGTGGCCGGCTTGGCGGTCAGGTGCTGGTGACCGGCCTGCTGGTGAATACCGGCACCTACGCGCTGCTGTTGTGGGGCATGCAGCATGTCGCCACCGGCGTCGCCGGGCTGGTCAACATGACGATGATCGTGGTCGGCCTGTACGGCCTGGCGCTGCTGCGCGGTGAGGAGGTGCCTTCCTGGCGCCACGCCATGTCTCTGCTGCTGGGCATTGGTGGGCTTGTCGCCCTGTTCGCCGGCAGGATCGACCTGCGCGGCAACCCGATGGAGTTGTGGGGCATCCTGGCCATCATCCTGGGGTCGCTCTGCTACTGCATGGGCTCGGTACTGTCCCGGCCTTTGCTCGCCACGGCGAACCCGCTGCAACTGACAGGGGCGCAGGCGCTGACCGGTGCCGTCGGGCTGATTGTCCTGTCGGCACTGCTGGAGCCGTTGTCGCTCGAAACGCTACACCGGGCCCTGCATCCGGCGCCGCTGGCCAGCCTTGGCTTCATGGTCGTGTTCGGCACCTTCGTTGCCTACACGATCTACCTCCGGCTGATGCGCAATTGGGGTTCGGCGCGTGCGGGGCTGTATGCCTTCGTGTCGCCGGTGGTGGCATTGGTGCTGGGCCATCTGGTGTTTGGCGAAGCATTGGGGCCGCGCCAGATCCTGGGTGCCGCGTTGATGCTGGGCGCCGCCGCCCTGGCGGTGCGCCGGCCAGGCGCCTGACGGGTCCGCGCAACGCAGGCGGGCAAGGCGGGGATGTTTCCTGACGCTCGGGGCTACCGGGCGCCGCGCAAAGCATGATATGCGGGAGCGATTGATCCAGGCGAAAGCAGGTTTCACCGGATGCAACAACCCTTCATGTCACTCGCCATGGCCCTGGACGGCTTGGCAAAAGCCCGGTCCAACCCGCACTGGCGCCCCAGCCTGTGTGTGAAGGCGGAAGCATTGCGGATTGAGGCGGCCGTTATCTCGCACCAATCCGCTTCGCGACGCGCGCAGCTGAAGATTGCCCGGGAGGCGCTGCGGGTCGGCAGCCTCGGCTCAGCATACGGCCTGTAAAACAGCAGGACTCTGCTGTTGCTGACGATAACTTCCGCTGCGTCGCCAAGGCCTTACCTTCAGCACTGCCCTCAAAGGCGGACTTCGTCTTCCTCCCCAAGCGCTTCTGACGAGTAGTTCTTTCATCCTCTGCCATGGACGGGACGAACTGCTCGGCATGCGATCACGGATGGCGTGCCGAGGCGCAACCTCCTTGCGCCGCGGGCTGTTGTTCCGGCAGGGCGGTACGTCGCTGCCCAGAAGGAAAGCCAGCATGCGCCAAGCAATGATCTACACGGTGCTGGCGGGCGCGCTCCTCGCGGGGCCCGCGCTTGCCCAGTCCGGGAGCCAGGCTCCCGGGAACCAGTCGCCCAGCAGCCAGAGGCCGAGCAGCCAGACACCCATTACCCAGCCGCCGACGGACACGGTGCCCAACCCATCCAGCGGCACAGCGAATTCCAGCGCCGGCCCGACGCGGCCGGGCGGTAACGCCGGCAATACCGGGACCCGCCCGGATAACCGCCAGGGCCAGGCTCCGTCGCCCTCTGGGACCACCACGGAAGGGCCATCGCTGGAGCAGCGGAGCGTGACGCCGGATCAGCGGCCGGATCAGCAACGGCGCTGACCGGGCCGCTGCTCGTTTGGTGCGGTTTACACGATTTCGGCCCGCCTCGGATTGAGCGGGCCGAATAACGGCGTCCGGCAGTTCAGCTTACCCGTGACGGTCCATGCGTAGGGGTCATCGCCTCAGGCTCATTAGATCAGTCGCAGGACATACAGCAGGGCCACCGCGCCTATCCACACCGCACCAGCGGTGCCCAACTGCTCCGCGCGTCTTTCCCAGTCCACCCGGGAAGCCCATGTGCGCCATGTTGCCTTGCTGTTCATGACCTACCTCGCGGATGACGCGTCGAAGCGCGTGTTGCAGCCATCTCGAAGGCACTCGCGGGCGTTGCGCGCGGGCGCAGCGCTCAGTTCAGTCGCATCGGCGGGTCCCCTGGCGGGTCGCCCGCCGGCGGCACACTCGGCTCGCCCGGCACGGGGATGTCGGAGTCCGGTGGGTCATCGATCGGGCTCGGCTCCGGGTCCGGGCTGGGCGGGGGCATCGGTGGGGTGGGCGGCTGAGGATTGTCCGGCGGCAGCGGCACCTGGGCGATGCGCGTTGCGTCCTGTTCCAATGTCATGCCGCGACTCACTCCTGCCCTGACCATGAAGGCAAAATGTTGCAGGGGAGGGGACAGTTTCGCCCGCCCTGTCGGCTCTGCTTCGTTCAAGGGCAGTCCCTGGCCGTCGCGCCGCGCGGCGCACTGCCCGCCCGTGTGACAAATCATGACTTTGACGAGCGGTGCTGCGGAGCCGCCGTAACTGCGGCGCTTTCTTTCACGTCTGGGTGAGCGCCGGATCGCTCCAATAGCGATGATCCCTGCTGCAATGCGGCATCTTCACCAATCGGCCGGACGGCGGCTGCCAGGGCCGGTGCTGCCAAGCTTGGAGCCGCACCACCCTTCATGCGTTTCTCCGCCTGGATCCCCACAGCAAGGGGGAGGCGCCCCCCTCGCCCCCGACCCACGGGAGACTTTTTTGGACAGCATTTCCACCATCGCACGTCGCATCGTCGTCTCGATCGACTGGCTGCCGGACTGGACCGTCAGCCTCATCGTCCTCGCCGCCTGCACCCTGGCGGCCCTGTCACTCCACCGCGTGCTGTTCCGCTTCGCCACCCGGGTGGTGAGCGACAGGGACCTGTTCTGGCGCTCCCTGGTGCAGCGGACGGAGGGGCCCATCCGCCTGGCGCTGGTGATCTTTGGCCTGGCCTTCGGCGTCAGCGTCTCGCCCCTGACGCTGGAGCAGGCAGACCTCATCCGCCACCTGCTGCTGGTCTGCTTCATCGCGCTGCTCGGCTGGGTGGCGCTGACGGTGCTGCATATCTGGACGACCATCTACCTGCGCCGCTTCAAGCTGGACTCGGAGGACAACCTCCTGGCCCGCAAACACGCCACCCAGTCCCGCATCCTGCGCCGGGTGGCGGCCATCCTGATCGTGATGGTCACCACCGCCTCGGCCCTGATGACGTTCGAGGGCGTGCGGCAATACGGCGTCAGCCTGCTGGCCTCCGCCGGTGCCGCCGGTATCGTGCTCGGCCTGGCGCTGCAGCCGCTGCTCAAGAACCTTGTCGCCGGCATCCAATTGGCCGTCACCCAGCCGATCCGGCTGGAGGACGCGGTGATCGTCGAGGGCGAGTGGGGCAATGTGGAGGAGATCAACGCCACCTATGTCGTCGTCCGGCTATGGGACTGGCGGCGGATGGTGCTGCCGCTGAGCTACTTCATCGAGAAGCCGTTCCAGAACTGGACGCGCGAGAGCTCCACCCTGATCGGCACCGCCTTCCTGCACGTGGACTACACCGCCCCGGTGGATGTGATGCGCCGCAAGCTGCAGGAGATCGCCGCCGCCTCGCCGCTGTGGGACCGAAGAGTGGTGAACATGCAGGTGACCGACCTGCGCCCGGCCACCATGGAGATCCGCATGCTGGTCAGCGCCAGCAATGCCGGCCGCACCTTCGACCTGCGCTGCGAGGTGCGGGAGAAGATGATCACCTTCCTGCAGGCCGAATACCCCCACGCCCTGCCGCGCGGCCGGGCCGAGGTGGAAGGCAAGGGCGAGCTCTCCCGCCCCGACACCCAGCAGCACCCGGGCGGTGGGGAGGTGGGGCTGATCCGCGCCGGCGCCGTCGCCCGGCCTTCGGTCTGATGCCGGCCGCACGGCGCAGCGCCCGGCGTGGGGCCGTCGTGCCCATCTGGCTCGGTACCCCTGCCGTAGTGGCCGCTCGTCCAAGTGGGGCGGGCACCCCAATGGCCATGCTGGCGCCATGATCGCGGCCGAGAAGGGGTCCGTGACCACGATCCGGCAGTGCTCCACCCGCCGCGTACACCACCTGGGCGGCCTGCGGGGCGCCCGGTGCGGCCACGCCCACCGGCTAGTGCCCGGCTTGTGTCAGCTTTTGCCGCATGGTGCGTTCAGGGCTTTTCGGCGATGACGCCCCGCGCCATCACGCTCTAGAACCGCCTGCGTTTATCCGAAGGATGCTCCGTGCCAGGTACCGCCAGATCCGCTTTGCCGCTCCATAGCCTGCTGTTGTTCGTGCTGCTCCTCGGGGGTGGCGTGCTGCTGCGCCCGGTGGGCGTCATGGCCCAGGCGGCTGCACCACCGGCTGCCAGCACGCCACAGCCGGCGGCGCCCGTGCCGCCGGACTCGCTGGCGGCGCTGGATGGCATCCTGGCCACTCTGAAGAACGACACCAGCCGCGCCGCCTTCGTCGCGGATCTGGAGCGATTGCGGGCCAGCCTGGTGGCGCAGGGCAACCGCCCCGCCGCCCCGGCCGCCGCGGCGCCGGAAAACCCCGCCCCGGCGCCGGCC
>NZ_JACTVA010000086.1 GCF_014490485.1 Teichococcus aerophilus
TCAGAGGGGTACGGCTTGCGGGCACTCATGCCCTACAGCCTGATCATTACCCGCCCAAAGGTCCATAACAGCCTCTAATTGCGCCGCCTCACCAATGCTACAGACGCTGCGTGGCGTAAGCTAGCCGTCTTCAAGGCCGCTTACGCCAACATCAACGAAACCATTAATTCGGTTAGATGCTCAAATTCCAAATATATCCGAAACAGGATGCAGATCGAATTGTGCAGTCTGCTCGGCAGATGTTCCGATAATTACAGCTACATCCTCCCGCGACACGCTATGTGTAGATAGCTTATCGGACCAAAATGAGAATCCAGTCTGATCAGGCGATCTCTCCAATGCATTATGGTAAATAAGGGCAACAAAATCTTGGTCTGAGATACCGTGATGAGACTCATTAAATTCACTAGAATTCAAAAGAGCCCCTGCAATAGATTTAATATCCCATCCATTTTTTAAAGCAGAGGTCCAGGTCTGAAGCCCACCTTCGTCAACTGCCCGATCGAGAATCGCATCATAGAGCATGTGAATGCTTCTTGCGTTACTATCGACTGTCCAGACTCCGTTCGGGTTTGAAGCCTCAAATTTATTGATCGCTTCTCTACTATTAACAAAGTTGCTCACTAAATTTTCCCGCGTTACGCCGTGTTGCAAGTTGGATACATGACTCATCAATCCCCCCTCATCTGCGGCGCGCCCCAAAATCCCACCGTACAAATATTTGACAAAATTTTCATCCGTGAGATTCCCCGAACGTGTCTGGAACTCTCCGCTAGACATGATGGACGCAGCCACAGACGACGCTTGATCCCCATCCTGCAAGTGGCCAGACCAGAAATTGAGTCCGACTTTATCAGCAGTTCTTCCCAATAACCCTTCATACATCATCATAACCTGGGCAGGATGCGAACTGCCCGAAAAATTAACTTCCCCATCACCGAGTTTTATTGCCTCCACCTCCTTGCCAAATGAGACCACATTGCCATCGTTCAAATGGACACTGAGTACGCCTGAAATTGAACTGATGCTGTGAATATCGCTCATAACTGTAAGGCTCCTAACGGCGAGTCCATCGGAGAGCGAAAAGCCGGCAACACTGCCGCCCTGGTGAAGATACTGAGGGGGCTTAGCTCCAAACACCGTGAAATCGACATTTCGATATGATTCTAGTCCACTAAGATCAGTAACCGTAATATTAACTTTATAAATCTCGTCATTGATATTATCAAAAGAAAGCCCATTTTTCAGTTTCATTATTCCATTAACAACTTCCATCCGGTCGTCCGATAGAGAGATACTCAATCTGTCTCCGAAATCCGGGTCTGTCACAGAAATCAAACCCATGCTAACTCCGCCCACCTGGGAGTAGATCCTAAATTCGCCGAATTTAATGTGACTAGGGGCCTCATTAACGTCGATGACTTGGATGTTGACATCCCGGCTGGTAGACAACCCGCTCTTATCGGTCGCTGTGATCGACAACGGGATCACAGCCTGGCTTTCGAAATCCAAGGCTATGCCAGCCTTCAAGGCCAGCTTTCCGTCCACCACCTCGAAGCGGCTGTCGGAAAGACTGTACCGAACGACTTCGTTCTTGTCCGGGTCGGAGTACCCGAGGACACCAATCACCGCGCCCTTCTCGTTCTCGCGCACCGACGTCCCGCTCAACGTCAATGCGCTAGGGACCTCATTAACGTCTAGCACTTCTACTACGAATGCCTTTTTGTGCGGCAGCATGAATGCGTCAGTCGCTGTGACCGTCAATATAATTTTGGAGGTGGACTCATGGTCTACAAACACGCCCTGTCGAAGGCGGATTTGCCCATGTCCGTCGATCTCAAAACGCGGATCATCTACGGTGTATTTTACTTCCCCTATTGAAGATTGCTCCCAGAGCAAGTGACCGATTACAGCACCTGGATCGTTTTCAAATAGCTGGCTAGAGATCAGCTGGATTTCCGTAGCTGCTTCGGCAATGGCACCGTTCGCTGCACTAACATGGCCCAACCACTCACCATAATGAGATGGCTCATTAATCAAAGTTAGGACAAACTCTGCGCGATCAACGACACCAGAGGCGATTTTCTGGCCCCACACCTCTGCAGTATGTTGGTCAACGCTATGTCCTAGAATTTTATGTGAAGCGCTGTTTACAAAACTTAAGGCGGAATCAGAGCTAGGGAATACAAGATCAAGCAGGTGCTTCGCGATATCGATATAGGATTCGCCGCCGACGACTACTTTCCAGGTCAACGGCCCCAGTTCCGTCTCTAGCGGGAGCCTTCCAATGACTCCATGGAAGATCCTCGAGACATCTGCACCCGCTTCGTCCGGAACCCAGATCCCTGCAGCAATAGTGCTTGCAAAATGCGCCTTTCCTTCGATAGACGAAGTCAGGACGTCGATCAGGTAACCTGTATAAGCGTGCCCTTGATTGCTGAGAATATCCTGCCACTGATTCATTTCAGTTTTAGTCGGTTCCCGGCCAAGGGCGACCTGCCAGATATGCTTTATGAAATCTCCACGCAGCAGCACTGCTTCGCTGGCAGTCGAACCGACAATTGATGCATACATCTTTGCGAATTCAGGCGACCTTACGAGGTCCTGTGCGATGGTCTGAATGGTCTCATTCCCGGCGGACACCAGCCTCACAAGATCGGCCAACTTCTCAGCATCCGGGGCGTGACCTACAGATGTCAGAAAAGCTCGCGTTATTTTCGCTGCAACACTGTCGCCATTGAAATTTATGCTCCCGTTTAAAAAGCGAACCTCTTCGATAGACTCGAATTGCACAAATTTCCCGTCGAGATACAGACTTCCGGACTTTCCTTCGCCTGTGCCATTTTCACCGAGTTTTAAAATCGTGTCGAGATTGACTGGACGCAGAGTAGACACGAACAGCTGGTCATGTCCGCCATTGCCCTTCAGAAAACCTCCGCCGCTTTGAGCTATGAAAACGTCATTTGCTGAAGTGCCTTCGTATGCGCGCTCCGACGTGACAGTGATGATGTTGTCTGCGTTCCGCGGTAACCTGGCCGCCATAATGTTAGATAGGGCCGCTTCTGAACCCAGAACCTCGGCAGAGTTCGCAAATGTCAGAGCCAATGAATCGCGGGTCCAGAGCCCCTGTTGAAGCCCTTTGATTAAGCCATCGACAAAGTGATTATTCTCTAGATCTCCGTAGGAGTTTCTAACAATGAGCTGCACGAACTCCCTGTCATTCATCAACGGACGCGAGGCCTGATAGTCAGAAATAATACGGGATAATACCTCCGCTTCCGATTTTCCTCCTAGCTGAACTGCTTCTGCGTAGGCTTTTAGCTGTAGATCATTTGCGTCTGATCCAGTAACAACCTTCACTGCGCGATTGACAAAATCCGACTCTTTGAAAATACTCCAGGTTCTGTCACGAAGGTCTAGGATTCCGTCCAGGAACTGGATTTTTTCAATCCCGGTGAACGCAATCGCGTTAGCGCCGTTTTTGAATACCCCTTCTTTTCCAGACTGATCGCCCGTTTGCATGGTGTTATCACGGAAGATCAGGTACTCAGGATTTTGAAGTAGAACGCGCATGCGCACGCTAACAATAAGAGTGTCTGTACCGGCCCCACCAAGCACAATATCTTGCCCTAATCCTGGATCAAGAAAGTCATCACCCTCACCGCCATTCAACTTATCATTGCCTGCTCCGCCAACTTCCCAGTCTTTCGCTGCAATTCCGACAATGGTATTGCCAGCATCGGAGCCAACGCTCTTCAGGCCACCACCTGATAACTGCTCCCACTGTACAGGTGCCGCATTTTTCTGAGCATTTGTCCCATAAACATAAGACAATGCGCCGATGTCGATCGCAGACAACGAGTGCATAAGACCGGTTGGGTCTTCTTCATGTGTCATGATGGAGACAGAGCGGTTAAACTCTACGTTCGGTAGAACGTAACGTCCGGCATATAGATGGTTCATGCCGATAGCATGCCCAAACTCGTGTATTAAGAACTCAAAGCCTTGACCTCCTGGCATCAGATCCATTTTTTGCAGTTGATCAATGTATTTCGCGTTGATCCAAATGTCGCCGTTGAAGGCGGTCGGTCCCGGAGCCATGACGAGGCCCAAACCGCTAGCTTCCACCATCTCTTCGATTCGCCACGTGATGTCGGCCATAGAAGGATCATCGACCTCAATCAGCATAAGGCCTGAGGCTGAGTTATGAACAGCCGCAGCCAGGCGGATGGCTTCTTTCCACTGTTCCTGCCATGTGTAACTAGTTCCCGTCGAGGTGTATATTACCCCAGAAACATTCCCATGGAAGTCTGCGTGTTTATCGCTAAAGTAATATGTTACTACAGTTGGCTTGCTTAGTTTCCCTCCAGTCCAGTAGGCAGCCTCCCAACTCTCATATAGAACAGATGCCACTTCGAGCGGCGCCTTTGCCGGCGAGTATGCTGATTTTTTGATCGCGGGATCATTCTTATAGGCGTCTGCATTCTCAACGTAGCTGCGAAGTTGGGTGCTGCAGCCGGCGCAAGCGCTACACGCACCGGCTGGGCAAAGCGTTCCCATGAGTTCGGAAAAATCCATTTTGCAAATCCGATAAAAAATTTGCCTGACTGTGGGCCTGAACGCTTAAATGACGGTTACCCCGTTTGCCTCGCTTGCTGTTCCCTTGAGGGTTGATCGTCGGGAACCGTGACACCTTCATTGCGGCGCTAACTATGATCATTGGCGGCCTCCTGTTGTCGGAGTGCTTCGGCGCAAGATGTGTCGGACTTGGGCACCAATCTAGAGGCTGTTATGGACCTGCGGGTCGGTAACGATCAGACTGCGGGACATGAGTGCCCGCAAGCCGTACCGTCTCATGTATCCGATGAGGAATGGGCGCTGGTCGCGCCCTATCTGACGCTGCTGCCGGAAGAGGTTGGGCAACGGGAACACTCGCTGCGCGAGGTGTTCAATGGCCTCCGCTACATTGTCAAGACCGGTGCGCCGTGGCGCTGGATGCCGAATGACCTGCCGCCGTGGGCCGCAGTCTACCAGCAGGCGCAGCGTTGGCTGGCGGCCGGCTGCTTCGAGGCGCTGGCCGAGGATCTGCGCACGGTCCTGCGTCTGTCGGCGGGCCGTAAAGCCGAGCCCAGCGCTGCGATCCTGGACAGCCGCACTTTGCGTTCCACTCCCGAAAGCGGTGAACGGGCGGGCTAAGACGGTGCCAAGCGGAAGAAGGGTTCCAAGCTGCACCTGGCGGTCGACACGCTGGGCCATGTGCTGGCTCTGCACGTCACGCCTGCCACGGCTGACGACCGGGCCGAAGTCGGGCGTCTCGCGCAGGCGGTCCAGGCATCGGCGGGGAGTAGCGTCGATCTCGCCTACGTCGATCAGGGCTACCCCGGCCGGAAGGCCGCCGACGCAGCTCAGGCGCACGGCATCGAGTTGGAAGTCGTCAAGTTGGCCGAAGCCAAACGCGGCTTCGTGCTGCTGCCAAGGCGCTGGGTGGTCGAGCGATCCTTTGCCTGGGCCACGCGCTTTCAGCGCTTAGTGAAGGACTATGAGCGCTATGCCTCAACCCTCGCCGACCTGCACCTCGTCGCCTTCGCCTGCATTATGCTCAAGCAGGCCGCCCAACTCGCCGCAGGTCCATAACAACCTCTAGCATTACAGTTGCATCTTCGGTCGACCTCTGAATCTATGGGTGGTCATGATTCGGCGATCATGGATGTCGGGCGCATCAATCGAGACGACGCTGGAGCTCTGGGCAGCGTCGCTGCGTGAGGTGAAAGCCCGCATCCGGCCGCTGTTCACGCAGGAGCGGGTCGCAGCTTCGGCCGGGTTGTTCCTGGATGGGCTGCTGGGCGCGGAGCGCCGCAAGACGGGTTGGATGCGGGCCGAGGCGGCGGGCGATCCTGGGCCATGGCGACAGCAGGCCATTCTTGGCCGTGGTCGCTGGGAGGCCGATGCACTGCGCGACATCGTCCGGGATTACGTCGTTGAGCATCTCGCGGCGGAGGAGGCCGTGCTGGTCATCGATGAGACTGGCTTCCTCAAGCAGGGTAAGGTCTCTTGTGGGGTGGGACGGCAGTACACCGGCTCAGCAGGCAAGATCACCAATTGCCAGATCGGCGTGTTCGCGGCCTACGTCTCGCGTCACGGCCACGCCTTCATCGACCGTGCGCTCTACCTGCCCAAGCGTTGGACCGATGATCCGGCGCGCATGGCCGCGGCCCATGTTCCTGCCAGAACCACCTTCGCCACCAAGCCCGCCATGGCGCTCAGCATGATTGAGCGGGCCATCGGCGCCGGGGTGCCCTTTGGCTGGGTCGCGGCCGATAGCGTCTATGGCGTCGGCGACATCGAGATGGCGCCGCGCAGGCAAGGGCTACGTGCTCGGCGTGAACGCCACCCATGACTTCGGCTCCTGGCATGGCAAACCCGCGGTTGCGGGGACTGCCGAGGAGATCGCCAAGGATCTCGATGCTGCCGCCTGGCGACGTCTGTCCGCCGGTTTGCGCACGAAGGGCGAGCGCCTGCACGATTGGGCCTACCTGGAGTTGGCAGACCTCGAAGCGATGAGTTCTGCCCGGGAGCCAAAGGATTGTGGACGCGCGGCCTGCTGATCCGTCGCCACATCGCCGATGGCGAGATGGCCTACTTCACCATCTGGTGCCCGGCCGGAACAGCCATCGAGACGCTCGTTGCTGTCGAAGGACATCGCTGGGCCATTGAGGATAGCTTCGAGACCGCCAGGAACGAACTTGGCCTGACCCCATAACGAAACCAGGTCCTGGCATGGTTGGCACCGCCACGTGTCGCTGGTGATGCTGGCTTTCGCGATGATGGCGGTGATCCGCCATCATGCGAACCGGCCGACCCCCCAAAAAACACCGATGGTCCGCCGGACACGGCAGACCTCGTCCGCTGGTCGATCCAGGAAATCCGCCGCAGAGCCGTTCGCCTGGCACAGCGGCGTATTCGACCTGCCAGCATCATCGCATGGTCGCTCTGGCGAAGAGCACACCAAGCCGCCGCACAGCACGCTCACATTAAACGAAGAACGCAACTGTGATGCTAGAGGGCTGAGCGCTTTTCCGGCCGTTCCCTGCGGCTGGGCTGGCGACGGCTGCCGGCGAGGCGGGGGCGGACTTGGCGCAGGTGATGCGAGAGACCCGGTACCGCTCGGCCGACGTGGCCATGTGATACCTCCGACCGAAGGATCCGGCGGCAGAGGCCAGCTTTATAAGGCCGTACATGAGGATGACCGACCTACAAGCGTCGCGCTTGGGGGCGTCCGTGCCGGTAAGACGCCTGCGGCTGTGCAGCACCTTCTCGTCATTGGCTGAGGCTCGTTCTCATAGCTGGCAGTAGAGCATCGACCATCGCAGCTGCCGCTGATGCAGGGACCGCTTTGCCGTACAGCCATCCTTGGCCGAGAGGGCACCCCAATTCGCGAAGAACCTCAGCCTGCTCCTGAACTTCAATACCCTCCGCCAACACCGTCATACCCAGATTCCGACCCAGACCAATGACGGCACTCACAATCTTACGGCTGTCAACCTCGGTCGCCATGGAACGAACGAAACTCGCATCAACCTTGATTTTGTCGAAGGGGAACGATCTGAGATGAACAAGACTAGAGTATCCAGTTCCGAAATCATCCAAGGCAATTCTAACTCCCACTGCCTTCAGAGCACGAACAATATCCTGAGCCATGGACACGTCACCCACCAATGCGCTCTCAGTGATCTCCAGCTCCAATCTACGCGGCGGAAAGCCAGTTTCTGCCAGGATGCTAATGACACTGTCTACCAATGTAGGGTCGGATAGCTGCAAGGGCGACAGATTGACAGCAATCACGAGATGAGCAGGCCAATGCAGAGCTGAGGAACAAGCGCGCTTCAGAATGCCGCGAGTGAGCGCCCCAATCAGCCCACTATCCTCGGCTACCGAAATGAAGGTACACGGCGGCACCTGCCCCAAAGTGGCGTGCTGCCACCGCGCCAACACCTCGAAGCCTATGATCTCTTGGGTTTCCAGGTTGATCAGCGGCTGAAAGTAGGGCTCCAGGTGGCCGGCCTGAATTGCAGGCTGAAGCTCGTCCCGCAGACGAATTCGCTCCTGCACGCTGGCATCCATTTTGGGCTCGAAAAATCGGATGCGACCGCGGCCTTCCGCTTTTGCCCATTGTAATGCTGTATCCGCTCGCCGGTGGAGTGTGGCTGCATCTGTTGCGTCCACGGGCGCAACAGCGACGCCCAGGCTTGCTCCGAGATGAATGGAGACGCCGTTGACATCGAACTCGGACTGCAGAGCATCGAGGATACGCGCGGCAATACGAGCAGCCTCGCCGAGGCCCTGGCTCAATTGAGCAACTACAGTAAACTCATCCCCTCCGCGTTTTGCTACGATGTCATCGCGCCGGACGACCCCAGCCAAGCGCATTGCGATGAATTGCAGAATCTGATCGCCGATCATATGGCCATGCCGCTCATTGACGTGCTTGAAGTGATCCATATCGATCTGGATCAAACAGAGCGCCTGACCAAGATCTCTGTTCTCGGAGAGGCAATGCTCCAAATCACGGGCAAGCTTTCTCCGGTTTGGCAGACCCGTCAACGCATCATGAGTGGCGAGACGTTGGACTTCCAGTTCGGCCTTACGCGCCGCCTCCTTCTCACGCTTAAGGTCCTGGTTCCTTCTGAAGGCATAGATCGACGTGCCGATCGGAAGTAGGAAGAAGGCAGTCATAATCTCATCGAGCTGCCAGGCTTCATGCGCTTCTGCGAATTGATGAATGACTTCGTAGCTGTCGAAGAGCAGCGCAACAATGTAGGTCGCAAAGCCGCTCGCCGTCAGAAGGAGGAGATCCTTCCGGGGCCGCCCCAAATGTCGACACCAAATGCTCAGTCGAGAGTGAAGATCTGGACGCCGAAACTTATGCATCTCAGTTACCTACAGCGGGTCACGCGAGCAAGCTGGCTGCGGATTCCGCTGCACCAGCCTGCTGAGAGACGCGAGCAATGCAGTCCGAAGCGATCCCATCTTGCTGATCAGTGTCGGTCTCCAGTTCAAGATCATCAAGCGCCGCCTGCATTCGGCTTACGGCTTCAAGGCGAGTGGCTCCGCCATGGTCAGCGATATCACGCAGCCATCGACCGTTGAGAAACGGACGAGCCAGTACACCAAAATCGGTTTCGAGGACTTTGATAACATATGATTTATAAAGATATTCAGCGGATCGCATGACAGCCCCTGTGAACACCTAGATCGCACTCATTTAAACTTCGAACCCTTTATACTACCTAAAGGGAGATTTGCTTTTTCAAGTTAATTTGGGCGACTTGGGATGATGGCGTGCAAGTAGAAATCGATCTAACGATCATTAGCTACCTCCCCGTTTACAGCATAGGCTCGCCATGAGCCCGCCGCCTTCTGCGTGCCTGCGAGAATCGTGGTTTTCGATGACCAAGTGAGGCGGCGCGCAGGCGCCGGATCCCTGGCTGTCAGGCGTTCGCTTCACTGTTCGGCAGTACGGGAAGCAGGGATCAGAGTTGCCCGGCCACGATCTCCCAAGTGCGATTCAGCGCCGATAGCCGGGCAACGGTGTACCCTGTGTCGCTGCCGAGCTGAGATTGCTCGGCCTGTTCCTCGGTGCCGTTCGGCTGTCTGTCGCGCAGCCCAAGTTAGCAAAAGAATCTAAGTCGCAATTCGCTGTCTTCATCCTCGAACAACTTGTTATGATCGTGCCTTCGCGTGGACCGGTGGCCTGGGCGTCGCGGACGAAATTGGGTGGCACTCTTCTCCGTGACATCGCAGCAGGTGCAGAGACCCCCGGCGACAGGAAGAGGCGAGCGTCCCTGGCTTTCAGCTCCAGGCCCTTCCAGACTTGTTCGCGGGTCAGCCTGTCTCGCCTTCCGGGTTCACCGTGACGGTTGTAGTGGAATAGATCATGGTGGCGGTCCTTGTACGATCGGTTGGAAGAGCTGCCAGCCGGCGATCTGCGCAACGTGATCACGGTAGGAACGCAGGGACGATGAAGCATCGTAGTCGGTTGCTCGACATCGCCGGCATCGGGCAGCATGCCGTCGGTCAGAAACCGCTCGGCCATCCAGCGCCTGTCGAAGACCATCCAGCTCGGCATGAACTGGCGCAGATTCTGCTCGAACCCGGCAGTGTGGTCGCCTAGAGGCTGTTATAGACCTGGGGCTGGGTAACGATCAGGCTGCGGGGCATGAGTGCCCGCAAGCCCTGCCCCTCTGACGTTTCCGACGACGAATGGGCGTTGGTGGCGCCCTACCTGACATTGCTGTCCGAGGATGCCCAACTGCG
>NZ_JACTVA010000087.1 GCF_014490485.1 Teichococcus aerophilus
CGGCGAATTCACGCGCCAACAGCGTGGCCAGCAGGCGGTCGGACGGCTCGGCGATGCCGACGGCGGCGGTGGCGCGCAGGCGGCTGGCCAGGTCCGGCAGCGCCACCGGCCAGCGCGCGGGCGGGGTGCGCCCGGCCAGCAGCAGCGGCAGGCCTGCCGCGGCGCAGGCGTTGATCAGGTGGAACAGCGCGGCTTCCTCGGCCACGCCATCGGCATCGTCCAGCGCCGTGGGTGCGGGGGTGGGCACGCCGCGCAGCGCCGGGCCGTCGAGCACCCGCCAGCCGCGCGCCGCGGCCACTTGCCGCAGCAGGTGGGATTTGCCGATGCCGGCCGGGCCATGGATGGCCAGCCGGCCGTTCGGCCAGGCTTCCACCCGCTCCAGCCACGCCATCGCCTCGGCGTTGGAGGGGTCGGGCAGCACCTCACCCGCAAAACTGTGCGGCAGGTCGAGCGGCAGGGCGAGCTGGCGCTGCAGGCCCATCAGCCGCTCCCGGTGCGGGGCGGGTCGAGGTAGAGCGGGCTTTCCAGGTAGCGGCGCAGCCAGTAGCGGGCCAGCACGCCGAGCGCCGCCGCCATGGGCACCGCCAGCAGCACGCCCAGGAAGCCAAAGGCCACGCCGCCGGCGAAGAGGGCAAAAATGACCCAGACGGCATGCAGCTCCACCCGGTCCCCCAGCAGGTAGGGGTAGATGATGTAGCCCTCGACGATCTGCCCGGTGACGAAGACGGCCGCGACCATGCCCACCCCTTCCCAGGTGCCGAACTGGCCGAGCGCCAGCAGCAGCGCGGTGCCCAGCCCGGTCATCGACCCGACATAGGGAATGAAGGAAAGGATGCCGGAGGCGATGCCGAGGATCAGCCCCAGCTCCAGCCCCACGGCGGAGAGGCCGATGGCATAGTAGACGCAGAGCAGCGCGCAGCACAGCAACTGCCCGCGCAGCCAGGCGGAGAGCACGCGGTCGGTGTCCCGCGCCAGCTGGCGCAGCACGGTGGCGGAACGGCGGGGCAACCAGCTCTCGATGCGGGCGATGATGCGCGGCCAGTCCCGCAGCAGGTAGAAGCCGACCACGGGCGTGACGACCACGAGGGTAAAGACCGAGAGCAGCGCGTAGCCGCCGCCGATCAGCCGCGTCGCCGCCGTGCCGATGAAGGAGAGGATGGCGCCGGCCTGGGTAACGGCGAGGTCGCGCAGCCGCGTATCCATCACCTCCGGCCCGAAGCGCTGTTCCAGCGCCGTCAGCCCTTCCTGCACCGCGGAGCCGATGCCGGTGATGTAGCTGGGCAGCCGCGCCAGCAGCGTGCCGACCTGCGCGATCAGCAGCGGGTAGAGCAGCAGCATGGCCAGCAGCGCCGCTGCCATCAGCCCGAATACCAGCAGCAGTGCCGCCAGCCCGCGCGGCATGCCCATGCGGGAGAGCCGCGTTGCCACCGGGTCGAGGAAATAGGCGATGCAGCCGGCCAGCACGAAGGGCGTGAGGATGGCGGAGAACAGCCAGATCAGGAACAGCAGCGCCGCCAACAGGCCCAGCACCAGCGCCGTACGCTGCGCCTGGGTGGCGGTGCGCGGGCCGGGGGTGGCGTGGGCCAAGGGCGGCAGCGGCAGCCGGGGCTCACCCCGCACCGGCACGCGCGCATCGGCACGGGTGGCCATGCGGGCATCGGCCGGGGCGCCGGCTGGCTGGCGCGGGTCGGGGCGCGTGTTCGGTGCGGCCGGGGCGGGGATGGTCTCTGGCGGCATGATCACCCTGCGTGTCCGCGCGCCCGCGCGCGGCGGCGGGCAAGAAACAGGTCGGCCCCCGCCTCAGGGCGAGGCCGGGCGCATCGCCTCCCGCGCATAGGCGAGGCCGGAGAGGGCGGTGATGGCCGCGACCCCCCAGGCCAGGACATCCATAGCCCAGCCGAGGCCCGGACCGAAACCCGCCACCAGCAGCACCAGCCCCGCATACAGGATCTGCGCCACCGTATTCAGCTTGGAGATGCGGGAGGGGCGCATCCGCGGCGGCGTGCCCAGCATGTACAGCACCAGCACGCCGCCCATGATCAGCACGTCGCGGAACACCACCAGGATGGCCAGCCAGTCCGGCATCACCCCGGTGGCCGCCAGGGTGACGTAGGTGCCGACCATCAGTGCCTTGTCCGCCACCGGGTCCAGCACGGCGCCGAGGGCGGAGCGGATGTGCCAGCGCCGCGCCATCCAGCCATCCACCGCATCCGACACCCCGGCGGCGGCGAACAGGATGAAGGCCCAGTCCAGCCGCCCGTGGATGATCAGCCAGATGGTGAAGGGCACGGCACAGAGCCGGGCCAGGGTGATCAGGTTGGGCAGGGTGAAGGCCCCGGCCTCCGCCCGTGGGGGCGGCGGGGCCGGGGGTGTCGCTCTGGGGGCCTCAGGCGCCGCCGGCAACGCCGAGCAGCCAGGGGGCATTGGGCGAGGCCGCGGCCGGCACCGCGACCGGCACCGGCGAGGCGCCGATCCGAACCGGCGGCGCGATGCCGCCGGGCTGCAGCGGCACCTGGCCGGCCGGCGGCACCACCGTGCCCGGCTGCTGCAGCAGGATGCCACGTTCAGCCAGTACCCGCGCTGCCTCGTTTGGCGGCAGGCGCAGGCCGAGGCGCAGCGTCGCCCCATCCACCGCGATGGCCAGGATGTCGACCGAGGCGACCTCCGGCTGCGCCAGCAGGCGGCGGCGCAGGTCCAGCCAGCCTTGCATGCCGTTGAACTGCGTCACGCTCTCCACGAAGGCGGAGGCCGGATTGAAGGCGGCGGTGCTGGCCGCGAGGTTGGCCGGCGGCGCGCCCGGCGCGGCGGAGGCGCCACCGCCGCCGTTGCTGGCCGTGGCACCCGCGGCCCCGGCGCTGATGCCGGCGAAGCTGGCGACGCGACGCGGATTGAAGTTGACGGTCAGCCGGCCGTTATAGCCGGTGCGGGTGGCCCGCTCCTGCTCCACGATGATGCTGTCCACCATACCGTCGATCTGGGAATCGGAGGCGCTGCGGCTGAAGCCGAGCTCGCTGGCCATCTTGTCGTAGGCCTGGCGCTGCGCGGTGGCGAGCGCGCGATTCCGCGCGATCACGGCATTCTCAGCCGAGGTTTCCACCGTGATGCCACGCTGGACAAAGCCGCTCCCACCCTCCTGCGCCCCTGCCAGACCCGGCATGAAGAGCAGTCCCGTGATGACAGCAGTTGCGGCCAGCCGCCGAAAATGTTGCATTCCGCCCCCTTGGAAGATCCGGTGCAGGAGTGGGCCGTAGCCCCCCGGGTCTTTGCGCATAGCTTATCGGGCCCCCTCATGACCAGTTTGACCTATCGCGACGCCGGCGTGGACATCGAAACCGGCGACGCCCTTGTCGATGCCATCAAGCCGCTGGCCAAGTCCACCGCACGCTCCGGTGTGATGGGTGGGCTGGGCGGCTTCGGCGCCTTGTTCGACCTGAAGGCCGCCGGATACACCGACCCCGTCCTCGTCTCCGCCACCGATGGCGTCGGCACCAAGCTGCGCCTGGCGATCGATACCGGGTATCATGACGCCGTGGGCATCGACCTGGTTGCCATGTGCGTGAACGACCTGGTCGTGCAGGGCGCCGAACCGCTGTTCTTCCTGGACTATTTTGCCACCGGCAAGCTGGACATCGCCCAGGCGAAATCCGTCATCTCCGGCATCGCCGAAGGCTGCCGGCAGGCCGGCTCCGCCCTCGTCGGCGGCGAGACGGCCGAGATGCCGGGCATGTACGCCAAGGACGACTACGACCTCGCCGGCTTCTCCGTCGGCGCCGCCGAGCGCGATGCGCTGCTGCCGCGCGACGACGTGCGCGCGGGCGACGTGCTGCTGGGCCTCGCTTCCTCCGGCGTGCATTCCAACGGCTTCTCCCTGGTCCGCCGCATCCTGGAGACGACCAACCAGGGCGTGCACACCCCCGCCCCGTTCGCCGCCGGCACCACCGTTGGCCAGGCATTGCTGGCGCCGACCCGCATCTACGTGAAGTCCGTGCTGGCGCTGCACAAGGCGAAGCTGCTGAAGGCGGCCGCGCACATCACCGGCGGCGGCATCGTCGGCAACCTGCCGCGCGTACTGCCCCAGGGCACGGTCGGCGTGGTGGATGCCACCAGCTGGGACCCGGCGCCCGTCTTCGCCTGGCTGGCCCAGACCGGCGGCGTGGTGCCGGAGGAGATGCTGCGCGTGTTCAACTGCGGCATCGGCATGATCCTCGTCGTCGCGCCCGATGACGTCGAGACCGCCATCGCCCTGCTGACCGAGGGCGGCGAGAGCGTCAGCCGCATCGGCCGCATCGATGCCGGCGCGGATGCCGAGGCGGAGCCCGAGGTGCGCATGGAGAACCTCTCCCCCCGCTGGCCGGCCGCGTGAGCCCTCGCCGCCGTACGGCGATCCTGATCTCCGGCCGGGGCAGCAACATGGCGGCGCTTCTGGCCGCCGCCGCCGACCCCGCCTACCCGGCCGAGATCGCCCTGGTCCTGGCCAACAAGCCCGCCGCCGGCGGGCTGGCCCGCGCCGCCGAGGCCGGCATCCCCACCGCCGTGGTGGAAAGCCGCGCCTTCGGCCGCGACCGCGCCGGGTTCGAAATGGCGATGGAAGCCGAGCTGGCGAAGCACGGCGTGGAGCTGATCGCCCTGGCCGGCTTCATGCGCGTGCTGACCGAAGGCTTCGTCGGCCGCTGGGCCGGGCGGATGATCAACATCCACCCTTCCCTGCTGCCCGCCTTCCCCGGCGTGGACACCCACGCCCGCGCCCTGGCCGCCGGGGTGCGCTTCCACGGCTGCACCGTGCACCTGGTGACGCCCGGCGTGGATGAAGGCCCGATCATCGCCCAGGCCGCCATCCCCGTCCTGGCCGACGATACCGAGGACAGCCTCGGCGCCCGGGTTCTGGAACAGGAACACGCCCTCTACCCGGCCGCGCTCGCTTTGGTGGCTGGTGGGCGGGTGCGCGTGGAGGGAGACCGGGCCGTCATCGAGCGCCCTGCCCCGCCAAGCGGGGTGGCGTTGCGGAATCCGGGGTGAAGGAAGCCCGGGGGAAAGAATTCCCCCGGGCCCCATCTTTTTTCTGTCAGTTTTAGAGGCGGGTTCGGAGGATTGCCCGTTGAGGGCTGGACCGGCCATTCCGTCGCGGCGAGACAGCCATTTTGCAGCGACAAGCTGTCGAGAACAAAGCCGGCACCGCTTTGACAAACCTAGCAGATTCCGACAATGGCCGCCGAAGCCTGATCTGACAGGGCAAGCCTTCAGAATCTCAAAGGCCCTACGGACTGACCATCAATCGCCGGAGGTCCTGGCCTTTCGGTGCGCCCCCGGCCGCTCCCAAAGACCAACGCTCCTCTGAGCCCCACCCACAAAGACTCGCAAAAAGAAGATGGAGGTCTGGGGGAATTCCTTCCCCCAGCCTGCCCCTGTCTCACCTTCCTAAAGCCCCATCAAATCCAGCGTCCGCCCAATGACTTTCGCTTCGTCGAAATGCTCCAGCGCGTAGGCGCGCCCGGCGGCGCCCATGCGGGCGCGCAGGGCCGGGTCCGCTGCCAGGGTGGCGATGGCTTCCGCAAGGGGCTCCACCGTCAGGGGTGGCACCAGCAGGCCGGTCACGCCGGGCTGCACCTGCTCGCGCGGCCCGCGGATATCGGTGGCGACGACGGGCAGGCCGCTCAGCATGGCTTCGATGACCGACATGGGCAGGCCTTCGAAATGGCTGGGCAGGCAGAAGATGTCGCTGGCGGCCAGCACGCGGGGGATATCGTCGCGGTAGCCCAGGCGCTTCAGCCGGGGGCCGAGGATCTGGGCCGCACGATCGAACTCGGCGTCCAGGTTGGGGCCGTGGTCGGATTCCAGGCGGTTGCCGACGACCCAGAGCGTGGCGTTGGGCACCTGCTCCATCGCCCGCAGCAGCTCGACATGCCCCTTGTGGCGAACGATGCGGCTGACGATGACGACGACGCAGTCCTGCTCCGCCGCGCCCAGCTCGGCCCGCACGGCGGCACGGCCGGCGGGGTCATCGACGAAGCGGGCCGGGTCCCGGCCATTGCCGATGCCAACGGCGCGGGGGGCAATGCGCAGGCGGCGGGCGTCGGCGGCCTCTTCCTCGCTGACCGTCATGAACACGTCGGTGGCGCGGCCGCCCAGCCATTCCAGGCCGAGCGAGAGGCCCTTCCGCCACAGCGGCCCCGGCTGGTTGAACAGGAAGCCATGGCCGGTATAGGCCACGCGCGGCACCCCGGCTGCTTTGGCCGCCGCCCGCGCCAGCAGCCCGGCGATGGGCATGTGCCCGTGCACCAGGTCGAACTTCTCGTCCTTGAAGATCCGGGTCAGCGCATTGAAGGCCTTGGCCTGCGCGACCGGGTTCAGGCTGCGGGCGAAGGGCACGGGGATGATGCGGAAGCCCTCCGCACGGGGGATCTCCAGCATCGGCCCATCGGCGCAGAGGCCGACCACCTCATGCCCCCGGTCCCGTGCACCCCGCATCACCGGCAGCACGAAGTGCCGCAGGGCGAAATCGACATTGCAGACTTCGGCGATCTTCATCAGGCGACGGTCATGGCGGCGAGGAATCTCGGTAAGGCAGCATGGGTGGTGGCCTTCCTCATGGCGCAGGGAGGAAGGGGCGTGAAGGCTGGGGGAATGAATTCCCCCTGGCCCCCTTCTTTTTTCTGCGCGTTTTTCGGGGGGGTAACTGCGGGGGCGTCAGTCTTCTGGCCCCGGCTTGGTCGCGCCGGAGGTGTCGGCGACCCAATGGCATTCCGTGCGGGGAAGTGGGTGGTGCGGAAAAGGACTGTAGACGGCCTCACAGGCTCGATGGCCCCGACCCTCGACGGCCAACGCTTCAGCCCACGCTGCCTATCGGGTCCTGGAGCCGATCGACATTCGACCTGGGACGGGAAGGAAGGTCAGGGGTAAGGAATTCCCCTGAAACCCCAACTTTTTTTCTGACCTTTGGCGAAAGATTCAGGATCGGGGGGGGTGCGGTGGCTATGAGCAAACGTGAGTCATCCGGGCTGAACGATCGGCCTCCGGCGGTCACGGAACTTCGGCGTAACCTCGGTCTGGCCCAGAATGGCCGACGCCCCCCAAGTCACAGCCGAAAGACTCGTAGAAGAAAGATGGGGTCCGGGGAATTCCTTCCCCGGCCTTCCTGCCTTTGGCTGAATGTCGATCCGCCCCACAAGGACCGCCACCCGGCGCTGAAGCCCTTACCCCATCTTCCCTCAGCCTTCGGCGTTGGGCTGCGGCAGGTTTACCCGGCTCATTGCCCAGGGCACGGCGGTGGTGCCGGCCTCGGCGGTCAGCACGACCTGGCTGGTGCGGCGGGGCTCGCCGGCCATGAAGATGCTTTCCTCCAGCCCGACCTTGGCGCGGCTGGCGCGCAGCTTCCAGCTGGCGCCGCTGGGCAGGCGCAGCAGGACGGCGTTGTCCTCCTCCTGCAGCGTGGCGACGACGGCGGGGTGCAGGTGGAAGCGGATGACGAAGGCGGGCAGGTTCTCGCCTTCCACCACGTCCTCGCCGCGCAGGTCGTCGCCCGATTCGGAGAGGTAGAGCCGGCGGCGATGGATGGCGCCCAGGCCGCGGCGGTAGCCGTCATGGCTGGAATCCAGCCACTGGGCACCGTTGGCCTCGTGGCGCTCGGTCTCCACCGCTTCCGGCCGGCGGCCGAGGCCGTCTTCCTTCAGCTCGCTGCTGTTGGTGTCGGCCAGCGCCATGGTGGAATGGGCGGCGGTGGCGCGCAGCGCGTCCCGCCACTCCTGGGCGGCGGCCGGCGCCGCGCCGCAATTGACGATGACGCGGTCCCGCCCCACCGACATCTCGAAGGACAGGGTGCCGGCGTGGTGGAAGCGGTCGGCATGGCGGGGCAGGCCGGCGGGGTTGGCGGCGGGGCCGCGCTGGGCCGGCGGCGGTGTGCCGCAATCGACGATCAGCAGGGTGCGGCCGGCCTGCAGGCGCTGGAAGCCGGCCTCGGCCAGGATCAGCGGCGCGCGGCCACGGGCCTGGCCCTGGGTCAGCACCAGGTCCACCAGGGCGGCGCCTTCGTCCCGCGTGCCGTTGAACAGGGCCAGCCCGCCATCGCCATGGCGGAACAGGCGCAGCGCCGGCGCAGCGCGGTCCAGCGCCAGGGCGAGGTGCGGCGGCGCCTCCAGCCCGGCGCCGTGGACGAGGTTGCGGATCTCGATCAGGTCCTGCACCGCCAGCAGCAGCTGGGACGGGCTGCGCTCCACATGGCCGCCATCGGGCAGGATCTGGCGGTCGATCTCGGCTGGCAGCAGCCGCAGGCAGCGGGAGATGGCGGCTTCATCCGCCAGCGCCACGGCGGCGGCGAGGCCACCCTTCAGCGCGACCAGGGAACCGCGGTGGCCGGCATCGCCCGGCAGGCTGGCCAGCAGCACGCGGGTATCCTGCGCCAGCCGCACCATGATGGCGCGGCGGAAGCCGTCCTCTGCCGTGGCGGCCAGGAAGTCCCAGTGGCCGAGCCAGGCGGAGAGCCGGGCCCCGACCACGTCGGGGGAGGCAGCGACCGGTTCCTGCGCCCCGTGCGCCAGCCAGTCGGCGGTCAGGTCCCGCGCACGCAGGCGGGCACCGTCGGTGCCCAGCGCGCGCAGGTCCCGCAGCCAGCAGAAGGCATGCACGGCGGCCCGCCAGGTGGGGGAACCCGCGCCGGCGCCCCAGCCCGGCCCGCCCTCGGCGGTCAGGATCAGCGGGCGGGTGGTGCCCAGCACCTCGCACTCGCCACGCAACACGCGTTGGCCACGCGCGGCATCGCCGGGCCAGAGGTCGCGGAAAGCGCGCGCCGGCGCCTCCGGTGCCTTGACCGGCTTGAGCCCCGCCACAACCTTGCGCGCGCCGCGCAGCCAGTCCGACATCAGGCGGCCGCCTTGCGGATGGCGGTGATGGCGCCGGCATAGTCCGGCTTGCCGAACACGGCGGTGCCGGCCACCAGCACGTCCGCCCCCGCCTGGACGCAGAGCGGCGCGGTCACGTCGGTGACGCCGCCATCGATCTGCAGGTGGATCTGCCGCCCCGTGGCATCGATCATCCGCCGGATCTCAGCGATCTTGGGCAGCTGGGAGTGGATGAAGGACTGGCCGCCGAAGCCGGGATTGACCGTCATCACCAGCACCAGGTCCACCAGGTCCATCACATTCGCGAGCACGGAGGCGGGCGTGCCGGGGTTCAGCACCACGCCGGCCTTCTTGCCGAGGGCGCGGATGGTCTGCAGGGAGCGGTGCAGATGCGGCCCGGCTTCCGGGTGCAGGGAGATCAGGTCCGCGCCCGCTTCCGCGAAGGCGGCGAGGTAGGGATCGGCCGGCGCGATCATCAGGTGCACGTCGAACGGCATGCGGGAGTGCTTCCGCAGCGCCTTCACCACGGCGGGGCCGAAGCTGATATTGGGCACGAAATGCCCATCCATGATGTCGAGATGCAGCCAATCGGCGCCGGCGGCCTCGATGGCGGCCACTTCCTCGCCCAGCCGGGCGAAATCGGCGGCGAGGAGGGAGGGGGCAATGATCAGGGGGCGTGTCACGATAGGGTTTATGCCTCCCGGTGGTGAGGGGGACAAGGCGGCCAGCCCCGTCTGAGCACACATCTGAGAATACAAGCGACACACAAGAACGCGGGCGAAGGGCAGGGCAGCGGAGGGGGATGGCTTGACCCGCCCGCCCCGTGACACGACTTTCTTAGGCGACCCGCGCCGAGGGGGGAAGCCGCCCCCTGCGAACGGCGCACAGAAGGACCCGAAGACGATGAGTGAACTGACCAAGGCCGTCAGCGACGACAGCTTCAAGACCGACGTCCTGAACGCCCCCGGCCCGGTGCTGGTGGATTTCTGGGCCGAGTGGTGCGGCCCCTGCCGCATGGTGGCGCCGATCCTGGACGAGATCGCCAAGGATTATGAGGGCAAGCTGACCATCGCCAAGGTGAACATCGACGAGAACCCGGTGACGCCGAACGACTACGCGGTGCGCGGCATCCCCACCATGATCCTGTTCAAGGATGGCAAGCCGGTGGAGACCAAGGTCGGCGCCCTGCCGAAGAGCCAGTTGAAGGACTGGATCGCCGGCGCCCTGGCCAAGTAAGCGCATGGCGGCCGCACCGGACCAGCCGCAGCGGGGCGCCAGCCCCGCGCCCCCGCCGCGCCGCCGCTTCGGCCAGGCGCTGGCGGGCGGGCTGGGC
>NZ_JACTVA010000088.1 GCF_014490485.1 Teichococcus aerophilus
CCGGCGGCGGCCGGCGCGCTGCTGGGCTCGGGCCTGGCCGGTGGCGGCGGCGGGGGTGGCGGCGGCCCGGTTCGCACCCGCTGAACCCTGCGGCCGCGACCCGCCGCCAAAGGCGAAAAACCTAAGCTCAACCTCTCGACGCATCACGCCGGCGGCATCATTCTACGCCCCCTTCAGGGTGGCCAAAATGGCCGCCGCAGGTCCGAGCTGTGATTCGTCAAGGGAGGCCTCATGGCCACGCGGGAAGCTGCCGTCGGGCGCGCACGAAAATTCTTCGATGAGGGTGGCTTCAAGGCGCTGCTGAGCAGTCTGGTCGCCATTCCCTCCACGTCCCAGGAAGCCGCGCACCGCGCGGACCTGGACCGTTACCTTCAGGAAGGCATCCAGCCCTGGCTGGAGCGCCTGGGCTTCCAGAGCCGCATCCACGCCAACCCGGTCGACGGCTTCGGCCCCATCCTCACCGCCACGCGCATCGAGGACCCGGCCTTGCCGACCGTGCTGCTCTACGGCCACGGCGATACCGTCGCGGGGCTGGAGGCGCAGTGGTCCGCCGGCCTCAACCCCTGGCAGCTGACTGAGCAGGGCGACCGCTGGTACGGCCGCGGCACCGCCGATAACAAGGGCCAGCACGCCCTCAACCTCGCCGCGCTGGAAGCGGTGCTGGAGGAGCGCGGCGGCCGCCTGGGCGCCAACGTGAAGGTGGTGCTGGAAATGGCGGAGGAGCGCGGCAGCATCGGCCTGCGCGACTTCATCGCCGCCCATGCCGAGGAACTGGCTGCCGATGCGCTGATTGCCTCGGACGGCCCGCGCGTCGAGCCCGGCCTGCCCACCCTGGCCAGCGGCACCCGTGGCACGTTCCATTTCGACCTGGCCGTGCGCCTGCGTGAGGGCGGCGTCCATTCTGGCCACTGGGGCGGCCTGACCGCCGACCCGGCCATCATCCTGGCCCACGCGCTCTCCACCATCATGGACCGCAACGGCAAGATCCTGGTGCGGAAGTGGCTGCCCTCGGACGGGCTGGGCGGCGTGCCGGACGCCATCCGGTCCGTGCTGAAGGACTGCCCCGTCGGCGGCGGCGGCACCGCCGCGACCATCGACGCGGAGTGGGGCGAGCCCAACCTGACCGCCGCTGAGAAGATCTACGGCTGGAACAGCTTCATCGTCCTGGCCATGACCAGCGGCGTGCCGGCCAACCCGGTCAACGCCGTGGCGCCCGATGCCGTCGCCCACTGCCAGATCCGCTACACGGTGGATAGCGACCCGGCGACCTTCGAGGCGTCGCTCCGCCATCACCTCGACATCCATGGCCTGGACGTGGTGCGCATCGAGAATGCCGGGCTGCGCATGCCCGCCAGCCGCACGGCGCCGGACCATCCCTGGGTGCGCTGGGCGCAGGCCAGCATGGAGAAGACGCTGGGCCAGCGCGTGCAGATCATCCCCAACAGCAGCGGCGGCCTGCCGGGGGATGTGTTCGTCGACCACCTGCACGTGCCACTGGTCTGGGTGCCGCACAGCTACAATGGCTGCAAGCAGCATGGGCCGGACGAACACTTCCTGATCGCGCCCGCCCGCGAAGGCATCGCCGCCTTCGCCGGCATGTGGTGGGATCTGGGGGAAGGCGGCACGCCGCGGCGCGGGTGATGGGGCTGGCCAGGGGCGCTGCCCCTGGACCCTGCCGGGGTGGAAAGTCCACCCCGGACCCCGCTGTCAGTTTTTCGGGGTTCTGAAAGGCTGTTTGAAACCTCTGGCGGCTGAGGGCGCTGCCGGGATTTTCGTGCCAGCGCGGAGGCGGTGCGGGCCGAATGCAGGGACATTTGGCCAAGCTGCCGACAAAGCTGACGCGGAGAAGCCCGCCGTGACCGACCCAGCAGAGCTTCCAAACGGTCTCTGAGCGCCCAGCGTGTTCTGCCCAAAGAGCTCAGCGCTACGCTGAACTTGGCGTTTTCAAGATCATCCTAAAAGGCTGCCGCACTGGCCCAGAGTCGCCGAGGGTCATTGACCCCCGGCGCACCACCATGCGGAAAATGAAAACGATCGTCGGGGTCTGGGGTGACCCTGTCACCCCAGCTGGGAAGTCCAGAAGGGGCGGAGCCCCTTTTGGCCCCGGCCCCAGCCCATTCACCCCCGCAGCGTCGCCCCCGTCGCCTTCGTCACGGCGGCGACGATCTTCGCCCCCACCGCTTCGATCTCGGCATCCGTCAGGCTGGCGTCGCGCGGTTGCAGCGTCACTTCCAGTGCCAGGGAGACCTTGCCCTCCGGCAGCCGCTCGCCCGCGTAGCGGTCGAACAACGCGACGTCGGTGATCAGGGCACGCTCCGCCCCGCGGGCGGCGCGCACCAGGTTCTCGGCCGGTACGGTGGCATCCACCAGGAAGGCGAAGTCCCGCTTCAGCGGCTGGAAGGCAGGCAGGTCTGGCACCGCCTTCTTGCGCTTCTTCGGGTCCGCGACGAGGTCGAGGAACACTTCGAACGCCACGGCGGGGCCGGGCAGGTCCAGCTGCCCGCGCAGCGTCGGGTGTAGCTCACCGAAGGTGGCGAGCACCGTCTTAGGGCCCTGCTTGATCACGCCGGAACGGCCCGGGTGGTAGAAGCCGGGCGCTTCCGCCGCCACGCTCAGCGCAGCGGTGGGCACGCCGAGGGAAGCCAGTACCGCCAGCGCGTCGCCCTTGGCATCCATGGCATCCACCGCACGCGCGGGTTCCGACCAGTGGCGCGGGGTGAAGCCGGTGCGGAGGCCAGCGGCCACCGTCAACTGCCCGGCGGGCGTGATGTCGCGGTACGCGCCGCCGATTTCCGCCAGCGCCACATCCGGGTAGCCGCGCGCGATGTTGCGGGCGGCGGCCAGGGCGATGCTGGCCAGCGGCGTGGGGCGCATCTGGTTGAGGTCGGCGGCGATCGGGTTTTCCAGCCGCAGGGAGGCCGGGGTGTCGCCGAACAGCGCCGCCGTCTTGTCATCCAGAAAGCCGAAGCTGACGCAATCCAGCATGCCGCGCGCTGCCAGCACCCGGCGGGCGAGGCTGGTGCGCGTCTGCCGCGCCGTCAGGCTCGACTGCGGCACGGGGGAGGGCACGGGCAGGGAGACCGGCGGCACCGCATCCAGCCCGCGCAGGCGCAGCACTTCCTCCAGCAGGTCGCATTCCGGCTCGATCGCCGCGCAGCCTTCGGCGGCCTTGGCGGCGCGTTCCGGTGCCAGCTCGGGGCTCTGCGCCAGGCCGCCCTGGCCACCGGCCACGTCGTTGCGCCAGGACGGCACGTTGACGGTGACGCCGGCCTCGTCGCGCGATGCCACGGAGAAGCCCAGCCGCTCCAACCCTTCCACCGCCTCGTCCGGCGTGATGGAGGAACCACCGAGGCCGGCGATCCGTTCGAAGCGCAGATGCGCCGTGCGCTGCCACTGCGGCTCGGCACCGGCGGCGGTGATTTCGGACGCCTCGCCGCCGCACAGCTCGATGATCAGCGCGGTGGCTGCTTCCAGCGCGGCGGGCGGCAAGGCCTGGTCGACACCCCGCTCGAAGCGCTGCCGCGCGTCGGAGCGCAATTCATGCCGGCGGCCAGAGAGGGCGATCTGCACCGGGTCGAACAGCGCGCATTCGATGAATACCTCGGTGGTGCCGAGGTCGGAGCCGGAATGCTCGCCGCCCATGATGCCGGCCAGCGACTCGACGCCGCCATCATCGGCGATGACCAGATCGTCGCGCGTGACGCTGATCTCCTTGCCGTTCAGCGCCAGGTAGCTCTCACCTTCCCGGCCACGGCGGATGACCAGCGTGTCGCCCTTCACCTTCGCCACGTCGAAGACGTGCAGCGGGCGGCCGAGGTCGTAGGTGAACCAGTTGGTGACGTCGACCAGCGCGTTGATCGGGCGCAGGCCGATGGAGACCAGCTTGTCCTGCAGCCACTTGGGGGAGGGGCCGTTCTTCACGCCGCGCACTGCGCGCCCCAGCACCCAGGGGCAGCCGGCCAGATCATCGACCGACCATGCCAGCGGCGAGGGATACGCGGCCTGCACCGGCGCCGGCGCGAAGGGCTTCAGCGTGCCGAGGCCCGCCGCCGCCAGGTCTCGCGCCACGCCGCGGACGGAGAGTGCATCGCCCCGGTTCGGCGTCACGCTGATCTCGATGACAGGATCGTCCAGCCCGGCCCAGCTGGCGTAGGGCTGGCCCACCGGCGCATCCGCCGGCAGGTCGATGATGCCGTCATGCTCGTCGCCGAGGCCGAGCTCGCGCGAGGAGCACATCATGCCCTGGCTCTCGACGCCGCGGATCTTGCCGACCTTCAGCACCATGCCATTGGCGGGCACCACGGCGCCGGGCAGGCCCAGCACGGTCTTCATCCCGGTCCGCGCGTTCGGCGCGCCGCAGACGATGGTGCGGATGGTGCCGTCGGCGATGTCCACCTGGCAGACCCGCAGCTTGTCCGCATCCGGGTGCTGCACGGCCTCGATGACATGGGCGATGCGGAACGGGGCCAGGGCGGCGCCCCGGTCCTCGATGCCCTCCACTTCCAGGCCGATGGCCGAGAGGGTGGTGCTGATCTGTTCCAGCGTCGCATCCGTCTCCAGATGCCGCTTCAGCCAACTCAGGGAGAATTTCATCGGATCACACCCCCTCCGCGAGGGACGCAGGCGAGAGCGGGCTGGTGCCGTAGTGCTTCAGCCAACGCACATCGCTGTCATAGAAGGGCCGCAGGTCGGGGATGCCGTGCTTCAGCATGGTGATCCGCTCGATGCCCATGCCAAAGGCAAAGCCCTGGAACTCGCGCGGGTCGATGCCGCAATTGGCCAGCACCTTCGGGTGCACCATGCCGCTGCCCAGGATCTCCAGCCAGTCGCCGCCCTTGCCCAGTTCGCCGGTCTTTCGGTTCCAGCCGATATCCACTTCCATGGAGGGCTCGGTGAACGGGAAGTAGGAGGAACGGAAACGCACCGGCAGGTCGCGGATGTCGAAGAACGCCCGCAGGAAGTCGATCAGGCAGCCCTTCAGGTGGCCGAGCGTGATGCCCTTGTCGATCAGCAGCCCCTCCACCTGGTGGAACATGGGGGAGTGGGTGGCGTCATGGTCGGCGCGATAGGTACGGCCGGGGACGATCACGCGGATCGGCGGCTCCTGCGCCAGCATGGTGCGGATCTGCACCGGGCTGGTATGGGTGCGCAGCACCGGGCGGCGGCCATCCGGGCCAGCCGGCACGTAGAAGGTGTCGTGGTCCTGCCGCGCCGGGTGATGGTCGGGGATGTTCAGCGCGCTGAAATTATACCAGTCGCCCTCGATATCCGGCCCCTCGGCGACGGCGAAGCCCATCGTGCCGAAGATCGCCGTCAGTTCCTCGATGGTGCGGGCGATGGGGTGGATGGCGCCCGCATCCGGCCCGGCGGGCGGGAAGGGGCGTGCGGGCAGGGAGACATCCATCCGCTCGGCCGCCAGGCGCGCTTCCAGCGCGGCGGCGTCCAATGAGGCGCGGCGGGCCTCGATCGCGGCCTCCAGCGTCGCCTTCAACCTGTTCACGGCGGCGCCACGTTCCTTGCGTTCCTCGGGCGGAACGCCGCCCAGCGCCTTCAGCAGCGCCGTCAGAGCCCCACTCTTGCCCAGCGTCGCGACCCGCACCGCGTCCAGCGCGCGGGGGTCGGTGGCTGCGGCCAGCGCGGCCTCGGTGTCAGCCTGAAGTCTGGCGAGGTCGTCCGACATCGTCTGCGGTCCCGTCTTGCCCTAGAGCGTGATCGCCTGGGGTGGAATCACCGAAAGGCGTGAATCACGCTATCAAACAAAGGTTTAGAGCGCGTTTAGCGAACGCTTGCGAACAGAGTGCGCTCTGATACGAAAAAAGCCGCCAGACGCCCGGGGGAGATCCCCCAGGCGGCGGCGGCTCTGTTCTGCCTGGTCCCCCCGGTTGCCCGGCGGGACTGGAAGATCACGCCCCGGCGGGAGCCGGAAGCGCCGCCTTGGCCTTTTCGACCAAGGCCGCAAAGGAGGTGGCGTCGTCGAACGCGATCGCGGCCAGGACCTTGCGGTCCAGCTCGATGTTCGCGGCCTTCAGGCCGGCGATGAACTGGGAATAGTTCATGCCATGCTCACGCGTCGCCGCGTTGATGCGCTGGATCCACAGGCCGCGGAACTCGCGCTTCTTGTTGCGACGGTCGCGATAGGCGTACTGAAGCGCCTTCTCGACCCGCTCAAGAGCCGGGCGGTAGGCGGTGGAGGAACGACCGACATAGCCCTTGGCGAGCTTGAGGATCTTCTTGTGACGGGCGTGGGCGACTACGCCGCGCTTAACACGTGCCATAGGTCAGATCCTTCCTTACCGGGCCGAACCGTACGGCATCCACTGCTTCACCGTGTCACCGTCCTGCTTCGGCAGGATGAAGGTGCCGCGGTTCTGCCGCTTCATCTTGTTCGTCTTGGCGGTCAGCATGTGGCGCTTGTTGCCGGCGCCGGCCTTGACCTTGCCAGTGGCGGTCAGCGTGAAGCGCTTCTTGACGCTCGACTTCGTCTTCATCTTGGGCATTTCGATCTCCTGAATCTGAGGTGACCACCGGTACGGATGGACACGAAACCACGGCCGGGCATGCCCTACAGGCCCGGACGCGCGGGAAGAGGGCGGCGTATAGCCTCATCGCGGCCATCGGGGCAAGGCCGCATCGGCTTGGCTGGGCAGCCTGGGAAAGGTCGGGGGAGCGAACTTCCCCGAACCCCTACCTTTTGTCTTCGAGTCTGGGATAGCGCCTAGGGTCCAGTCGCCGCACCAAGGGGCGAAGCCCGATTTGAATCAAAGGCAAAACGGGCTGACCCCTCGGCCGCAGAGGCCATAGGCCCCCACCGACCCGGAAAAGCCGAATCCCTCAACAGCCATCGGACTCGCAGAAACAGAAGAAGGGGCCCGGGGATTTCCTTCCCCGGCCTTCCACCCTCGCCCAGGCCCGGAACGCCCAAAGGCCTGCAGCCCCGCCACAGCCGCGAGTCCCCCCTTCATTTGTATCGGAATGCGCCGCATATGCTCCGGCATGATCCCTTTCCGGAAGATGCACGGCCTCGGCAACGATTTCGTGGTGGTGGATGCCCGTGCCGATGGCGCGCTGGCCGCGCTCGCCATCACGCCAGCGCGGGCCGCCGCCGTGGCGGACCGCCACCGGGGCGTCGGCTGCGACCAGTTCATCGTGCTGGAGCCGCCGGGCGAGGGCGCCGACGTCTTCATGCGGATCTGGAACCCGGATGGCTCGCAGGCCGAGGCCTGTGGCAATGCCACGCGCTGCATCGCCGCGCTGATGATGGCGGAGACGGGGCGGGACCAGGTGGTGGTCCGCACCGTGCGCGGCAACCTGCCCAGCGAGCGGCTGCCGGATGGCAGCATCCGCGTCGACATGGGCCCCCCCAGCCTCGGCTGGCGGGACGTGCCGCTGGCGGAGGAGCTGGACACCACGCATCTGCCGATGACGATCGGCGACGTGGCGGACCCCGCCGCGTGCTCGATGGGCAATCCGCACGTTACCTTCTTTGTGGGGGACCTGGACCGGCTGGACTGGCAGGCCATCGGCCCGCAGGCCGAGCACCATGCGCTGCTGCCCGCCCGGGCCAATATCGGCTTCGCCCAGGTGCTGGATACGGACCATATCCGCGTCGGCATCTGGGAACGCGGCGCGGGGCCGACGCTGGCCTGCGGCTCCGGCGCCTGCGCCACGCTGGTAAACGCGCATCGCCGGGGCCTGACCGGCCGCCGCGCGCGGGTGGACCTGCCCGGCGGCACGCTGCAGATGGAATGGCGGCTGGACGGCCATGTGCTGATGGGCGGCCCGGTGGCCACCGCCTTCACCGGTGAGCTGGACTGGGACGCCCTGCCTGCATGAGCGTCGAGGTCCTGACCTTCGGCTGCCGCCTGAACGCGTATGAGAGCGAGGCGATGCGGGACCTCGCCACCCAGGCAGGCCATGGCGCCGCCGTGCTGGTCAATACCTGCGCCGTGACCGCCGAGGCCGAGAAGCAGGCGGCCCAAGCCATCCGCCGCCTGGCGCGGGAGCAGCCGGGCACCCCCATCATCGTCACCGGCTGCGCCGCGCAGATCGCGCCGGAGCGCTGGGGGGCCTTGCCAGGGGTGACGCGGGTGGTCGGCAATGCCGACAAGCTGAAGCCGGAAAGCTGGGCGCCCGGCGCGCCTACGGCCGTCTCGGACGTCATGACGGCTCGCGGCGTCACGCCCCATGCCGTCACCGAGTTCAAGGGCAGGGCACGCGCACTGATAGAGGTGCAGCAGGGCTGCGACCACCGCTGCACCTTCTGCGTCATTCCCTTCGGCCGCGGCCCGTCCCGCTCCGCGCCGATGGGGGAGGTGGTGCGGCAGGTACGGGCGGCGGTGGAGGCCGGCTACCACGAGGTGGTGCTGACCGGCGTGGACATCGCCAGCTATGGCCCCGACCTTCCGGGCCGCCCGACGCTGGGCCAGATGGTCCGCCGCCTGTTGGCGCTGGTGCCGGGGTTGCCGCGGCTGCGGCTGTCCTCCATCGACCCGGCGGCGATCGACGAGGATCTCTGGCGCCTGCTGGCGGAGGAGCAGCGGCTGATGCCGCACCTGCACCTGTCCCTGCAGCATGGGGACGACCTGATGCTGAAGCGGATGAAGCGGCGCCACAGCCGGGCGCAGGCCCTGGCCGTCGCCGCCCGCGCACGGGCGCTGCGCCCCGGCATCGCCCTGGGGGCCGACCTGATTGCCGGTTTCCCGACCGAGACCGAGGCGCATTTCACCGCCATGCTGGACCTGGTGGACGAGGCAGGGCTGCATTTCCTGCACGTCTTCCCCTATTCGGAGCGGCCGGGCACCCCCGCCGCCCGCATGCCGCAACTTCCACCCCCCCTGCGGCGTGAACGTGCGGCCAGGCTGCGTGCCGCCGGCACCGCCGCCACAAACCAATTCTACGCGGCCCGGATGGGCCAGGAGGAAGCCGTGCTGCTGGAACGTCCCGATGCCGGCCACACCGAGCATTTCTGTCAGATCCGCCTCGTCTCCGGCAGCGGCGAGCGGGGCCGGGTGGTCCGTGCCCGCGTGACCGGCGCCGATGCGCGCGGCCTGCTGGCCGAGGCGGCCTGACGCCATGGCCTTGCGCAGCCTCTGGGCCAAACTGACCGGCAAGCCGATTCCGGAGGAGGCCGAGAAGGCCCTGCCGGACGACGCGCCCGCCGCTTCTCCCCCCGCCGAATCCCACCCTGCCGCGACCTCGCCCGCGCCGCTGGAGACCCGCAGCCCGCCGCCGGAGCCGGAGCTGCCGGCGCCGCCCGCGCTGCCGGAGCACGTGCCCGCGCCGCCGGCCCCGGCCCATACCCGTTCCGACCCCCAGCCCGCGCCGGACGGCGAGCAGGGGCCGGTGCCCGCATCGGTCCCACCGGCCCATTCCGTGCCGCCTGCCTATGCCACGCCGCGCCCGGCCACCACGGTGCCGGCAGCCGAGGCCTACCCGCGTGCCTCCGCGGCCCCGTCTCAGCCCATGCCTTCCGCCCTGAGGCAGGAGCCACCGCCGCCTTCCACGCTGGACCGTTCCCCTCTCGTCGCCCCGGTCGAAATCCCGCCGGCGCCGATGCTGGACCTGCCGGTGCCGCGGCCGTTCACACCGTCGCCGACATCCTTGCAGCCGCCGGTATCCCAGCCCGCGCAGCCGCAGCCGCAGCCGCCGGAAGCGCCGCCGGCTCCGGCAGAGCCGGTGCCGCCGGCCGGGCCGGGGCGGGAGCCGCCCGCGCCA
>NZ_JACTVA010000089.1 GCF_014490485.1 Teichococcus aerophilus
TACCGGACCACCACCTCAGTGTCAACCAGTATTTTAGCTTTATTTAGCAGCGCCTCAGTCTTTACTTCCCGGCCACTTTAACAACTCAATGGCGGGGCGTTGCATTTAGCGATGGCTTCATCGCTGGTCAACCCTCCGTCACCAAATTATCTGGTGGCCGTCCGCGTCAGTCCGAAAAAGTTTCATCTCTTTCAGCGCCAACGGCAGGGGGCGGCTTCTAATCCCGTCGCCGCCCCCTGTCAAAGGGGTATTTCAGAAAGATGACGCCCCCGCGGGGGCGTCAGGCCTCAGGCTGCCTTGGCCAGCTCGGCCAGATGCACCTCAAGCCCATCCACGCCAGCCGTCACCCGCAGGGCGTTGCCGTCCTGCACGGTGCCTTCCAGCAGCATGCCGGCCAGCCGATCCTGCAGGTTCCGCTGGATCACCCGCTTCAACGGCCGTGCGCCATAGACAGGGTCATACCCAGCCTCGGCCAGCCAATCGCGTGCGGAGTCATCCAGCTCCAGCGTGATCTTACGATCTTCCAGCAGCTTCCGCAGACGGCCGAGCTGGATCTCGACGATCGAGCCCATGTCCTTCCGCGCCAGGCGGCGGAACAGCACGACCTCATCCAGCCGGTTCAGGAATTCCGGCCGGAAGCGGCCGCGCACCACGTTCATCACTTGGCCGCGAACCAGGTCGATATCCTCGCCATCCGGCTGCGCGGCCAGGATCTCGGACCCCAGGTTGCTGGTCAGCACGATCAGGGTATTGCGGAAGTCGACCGTCCGCCCCTGCCCGTCCGTCAGCCGCCCGTCGTCCAGCACCTGCAGCAGGATGTTGAAGACGTCTTCGTGCGCCTTCTCCACCTCGTCGAACAGGATCACCTGGTACGGCCGGCGCCGCACCGCCTCGGTCAGCGCGCCACCTTCCTCATAACCGACATAGCCCGGAGGAGCGCCGATCAACCGGCTGACCGCGTGCTTCTCCATGTACTCGGACATGTCGATCCGCAGCAGCGCCTTCTCGTCGTCGAACAGGAAGGACGCCAGGGTCTTGGTCAGCTCGGTCTTGCCGACACCGGTCGGGCCCAGGAACAGGAAGCTGCCGATCGGCCGGTTGGGGTCCTGCAAGCCGGCGCGGGCGCGCCGGACTGCCTTGGACACCGCCTCCAACGCTTCCTCCTGCCCCACCACGCGGTGACGCAGCTGGTCTTCCATCCGCAGCAGCTTGGCGCGCTCGCCCTCGAGCATCTTCTCCACCGGCACTCCGGTCCAGCGGCTGACGACGCCGGCGATGCTCTCGGCGGTCACCGCCTCGTTCACCAGGGTCCCCTCCCCTCCGGCCGCGATCTTCTGCTCCAGCTGGGGAATGACGCCGTAAAGCAGCTCGGACGCCCGGCCGAGGTCACCCTTCCGCTGCGCTACCTCAACATCGGTGCGCGCACGGTCCAGTTCCTCCTTCGCCTTCTGGGCGTCGGCCAGCTTGCCCTTCTCGGACTGCCAAGCCGTGCTCAGGGCGTCGGACTTCTCCTCAAGCTCCGCCAGCTCCTTCTCCAGCTTCTCCAGCCGGTCGCGGCTCGCCGTGTCGGTCTCCTTCTTCAGCGCCTCACGCTCGATCTTGAGCATCAGCACCCGGCGGTCGATCTCGTCCAGCTCCTCCGGCTTGCTGTCCACCTGCATCCGCAGGCGGCTGGCAGCCTCGTCCATCAGGTCGATGGCCTTGTCCGGCAGGAAACGGTCCGTGATATAGCGGTTGGAGAGCGTCGCGGCGGCCACCAGGGCGCTATCCGCGATGCGGACGCCGTGGTGCAGCTCGTATTTCTCCTTGATGCCGCGCAGGATGGAGATCGTGTCCTCCACGCTCGGCTCGCCCACGAACACGGGCTGGAAGCGACGGGCCAGGGCCGCGTCCTTCTCCACGTGCTTGCGGTACTCATCCAGCGTGGTAGCGCCGATGCAGTGCAACTCACCCCGTGCCAAGGCCGGCTTCAGCAGGTTGGAGGCGTCCATCGCCCCATCCGCCTTGCCGGCGCCGATCAGGGTATGCATCTCGTCGATGAACAGCACCACCTCGCCGGCCGCGCCCTCGATCTCGGTCAGCACGCCCTTCAGGCGCTCCTCGAACTCGCCGCGATACTTGGCACCGGCCACCATGGCGCCGAGGTCGAGCGCCAGCACGCGCTTGTCGCGCAGCGCCTCCGGCACGTCGCCATTGACGATGCGCAGCGCCAGGCCCTCGACGATCGCGGTCTTGCCGACGCCGGGCTCGCCGATCAGCACCGGGTTGTTCTTGGTCCGGCGTGCCAGCACCTGGATAGCGCGACGGATCTCCTCGTCGCGGCCGATCACCGGGTCCAACTTGCCGCTGCGGGCGGCGTCGGTCAGGTCGCGCGCATACTTCTTCAGCGCATCGAACTGCTGCTCGGCACTGGCGCTATCAACCTTGCGGCCCTTGCGCACGGCCTCGACCGCCGCCTCCAGCTTCTGCGCGGTGGCACCGGCGGCCACCAGGGCGCGGCCGGACGGCGTATCGCTGGCCGCCAGGGCCACCAGCAGCCGGTCCTGCGCCACGAAGCTGTCGCCGGTCTTGGTCGCCTGCTGCTGGGCGGCATCCAGCACGCGCACAATCTCGGGCACGAATTGCGGCTGGCCGGCGCCGGCGCCCTGTACCTTGGGCTGCTTCGCCACCTCTGCGTCTACGGCGGTCTTGACCGGGGTCGGGTCGGCCCCGGCGGCGCGGATCAGGCCGGCGGCGGCACCCTGCTCGTCATCCAGCAGCGCCTTGAGCAGATGCTCGGGCGTGACCCGCTGGTGATACTCACGAATAGCGATGGTCTGGGCGGCCTGCAGGAACCCGCGGGCGCGCTCGGTGAATTTCTCGATGTCCATATCTGGCCCCTCCTATTGAGCGGACCGGCGCCAGCTGCCCCTGAAAGGCGACACCCGGCACCGTTGTCGTTTCCGATGTGGTAAAAGGGTGGCGGCTGCTTCAAGGCCCCGCGTCGCTAAAATTGTTCCAAGAAAGCAGGATCGCCATGCGTGTCGAGACACTCTACCGCTACCCCGTGAAGGGCCTGACCGCCGAGGCCCTGGAGGTCGCCGAGCTGATCGCCAACGAGTGCATCGCCGATGACCGCCGCTTCGCCCTGGCCCAGGGCGACGCCCCGTTCGACGAAGCCGCCCCCGGCTTCCTGCCCAAGCGCCACTTCGCCTGCCTGATGGTGAATGAGCGGCTGGCGCTGGTTTCCGCAGCCTATGACGGCCATAGCGGCGTGTTGTTGCTGCGCATCCCGGGCAGCGAGCCGCTGACCGCCGATATCCGCACCGAGGAAGGCCGCGCCGCCGTCGCCGCCGCCCTCACCGCCTATATGGGGGAGGAAGCCCGCGGCACCCCGCGCTTCGTCACCGCCCCCGGCCACGCCTTCGCCGATGACCGCAAGAAGGGCGTGACACTGATCAACCTGGCCAGCATCGCGGCGCTGGAAAAGGCAACGGGCCTGACATTCGACCCACTCCGCTTCCGGGCGAATGTCTATTTCACCGGGCTGCCCGCCTGGGCGGAATTCGAGTGGGTGGGCAAGGAAGTCCTGCTCGGCGGCGCCCGGCTGATGATCGAGAAGCGGACGGTCCGCTGCCCGGCCACCCAGGTGAACCCCTCCACCGGCGAGCGTGACGCACCGGTGCCGAAGCTGCTGCGCGAGCATTTCGGCCATGCAGACCTGGGCGTGCATGCCGTGGTGGTGGAAAGCGGCCGGGTCGCCCTGGGGGATTCGCTGGAAGAACTGCCGTAAAGCCTGATGCGTTCACACGCTGGGCTCTCCGTCGCATGAAACGCAAACGGGGCGGGCCAAGGCCCACCCCGTCAAGCGCATCCCCGGCGCCAGAGCATGCTGCGTTCACATTCGTTCACACAGCACGCTCTCTGCCTTCGCTGAGTCGCGTGATTCAGGCTTTCGATGTTTCCACCTCAAGCCACCTCGCGCCAGGGCCAGTGATGCGTCGTGCCCTTACTGGGCGACAGCCTGGGGCTGCTCGTCCGAATTATCGGACTGGTAGGAAGAGGATTGCTGCACGACCTCGGCACCGCCGCGGTTGTCGCCCTCATTGCCGTCGTCGTCCTGGCCCTGGTCATCGGGGCCACGATCGTCCGGGTTCCGGTCGTCATGGTTGCCCTGGGGGCGGCGCGGCTGCTGCGGGGGCTGGTTCTGCTGCGCGGCCTGGGCCATCGCGTTCAGAATACGGAAGTAATGCTCGGCGTGCTGGAAGTAGCTTTCCGCCATAACGCGGTCGCCGGAGCCGGTCGCATCACGACCAAGCTGCAGATACTTCTCAAACAACTGTTGAGCGGTACCCCGCAGCCGCATGTCCGGACCACTCGAGTCGAACACGTGGTTGCGGTTCATCGGCTGGTGGTTGCTGCTGTTGCCGGCCTGGCGGAACTGACCGCCACCCCCGCCGCCGCCGCCCCCGCCCTGACGATGGCCGCCACGGCCGCGCATGCGTTTCATGTTCATCGGTATTGCGTTCGCCGTCTCATGCTCGCGTTGTCCAGCACAGCAGGGGCGGAAATGCCCCCGGCCAGCCGGTATGGTCGCGGATGGTGGTTATGTCGCTGCGGTGCCGGGCGCCATGGGCCAAATTGGCCACCGTGACACTCCCGGCTGCTCCAGGCCCGCTACCGCGTTGCCTGCCGCTGTTTGGTACCCTAACCGCGCGTTACGTCCTCGCCAAACGGTTTTTTCAGCCGCGCTGGAGGATCAAGGCGCGCTCCACCCCCCCAAGATCCGCATGGCTGCCCAGGACCGCCAGCCCCGCCTGCTCAGCCAGGCGGGAGACGGCAGGCCCCTGCCCCTGGCCCAGTTCCAGCACCGCGCGCCCACCGGGCGACAACAGGCGCGGCAGGTCGGCCACGATGACCCGGTAGGCATCCAGCCCGTCCGCGCCGCCATCCAGCGCCCGGGCCGGCTCATGCAGCGCCACTTCCGGCATCAAGCCAGCAATATCAGCGGTTTCGATGTAGGGCGGGTTGGAGAGGATGAGGTCGAACCCACCCGCCAGCGCCGCTGCCCAACTGCCCGCCAGGAAGGTGCAGCGGTCCGCCAACCCGTTGGCCACCGCGTTCCGTGCCGCCAGCGCGGCGGCGTCCGGGGAGAGGTCCACGCCCACCCCGAAGGCACCAGGATGCTCGGACAGCACCGCCAGCAACAGGCAGCCTGTGCCGGTGCCGAGATCCAGCACCCGGCCCGGTGCCGGCCCCTGCAACGCGGCCTCGACGATCGCTTCCGAGTCGGCGCGCGGGATCAGCGTGGCGGGAGAGACTTCCAGCTCCAGCGTCCAGAAACCCTGGTGGCCGAGGATGAAGCCCATCGGCTCATGCGCCAGCCGGCGTTGCAGCATGGCGGCGAAACGATGCGCCGCCTGCTCCGGCACCGGCGCCCGGGGCTCCCGCAACAGGGCCGAGCCATCGACCCCCATGGCGGTGGAGAGCAACAGACGCGCCTCCATCCGGGGGTTCTCGATCGCCGCGGCACGCAGATGCTGCCCGGCGCGGCACAGGAAGGCGCCGACGCTACCCTTCGGGTCCGGGCAGTCAGACACCTTCGGCCGCCAGCCGCGCCGCCTCGTCCTCGGCGGTCAGGGCGTCGATGATGTCATCCAACTCGCCCTGCATGATGCGGTCGATCTTGTGCAGGGTCAGGCCGATGCGATGGTCAGTGACGCGCCCCTGCGGGAAGTTATAGGTGCGGATGCGCTCGGACCGGTCGCCGGTGCCCACCTGCGCCTTGCGGTCGCCCGCGCGCGCCGAATCCACCGCCATGCGCTGCTGGTCGTAGATGCGGCTGCGCAGCACCTTCATCGCCTTGGCGCGGTTCTTGTGCTGGCTGCGCTCCTCCTGCATCGCCACCACGGTCCCTGTGGGGATGTGGGTGATGCGGACAGCGCTGTCCGTCTTGTTCACGTGCTGGCCACCGGCACCGGACGCCCGGTAGGTGTCGATCCGCAGGTCGCTGTCGTTGATCTGCACGTCCACCTCCTCCGCCTCCGGCAGCACGGCCACCGTCACGGTCGAGGTATGGATGCGGCCCTGGGTTTCCGTGGCCGGCACGCGCTGCACCCGGTGCACGCCGCTCTCGTATTTCAGGCGGGCGAAGACGCCCCTGCCCTGCACCTCGGCCGTCGCGCCCTTGATGCCGCCAACCTCGCTCTCGTCGTAATCCATGACGTCGAACCGCCAGCCGCGCGTGGCGGCGTAGCGCTGGTAGGCGCCGAACAACTCGCTGGCGAACAGCCCGGCCTCGTCACCGCCGGCGGCGGGGCGGATTTCCAGGATGGCGTTGCCCTCATCCGCCGAATCCTTCGGCAGCAGCATCAGGCGCAGCTCGCGCTCCAGCACCGGCACGGCGTCGCGCTGGGCATAGTACTCGCCCTCCGCCAGCTCCCGCATCTCGGGGTCGGCCATCATCGCCTCGGCCTCGTCGCGCGCCCGCTCGGCGGCGCGCAGCGCGTTCACCTTGTCGACCAGCGGGTCGAGCTCGGACAACTCGCGCGCCAAGGCGCCGACCTGCGCGCCGTCCGCCGTCTCCAGCAGCGCGCGCAGTTCGTCCGCCCGGTAGAGCAGCCGGTTGAGTTTCTCAGCCAGTCCTGGACCAGAAGCGCTCATGAAGTGGCGTCGTCATCCTCGAAGCCGGCCTCGATGCCCTCCATCATCTGCTCCAGCATCGCGTCCTCGACGCCGGCGGCGGCCAGGGCGGGCAGCAGGCCCGGCGTCCCCACCCGCTCCTGCGAGCCGTCCTGCAGGTTGCGGACGACGAACACGCCCTCCGCCACCTCGCTCTCGCCGATGATGATGGCGGCGCGCGCGCCGGTCTTGTTGGCGCGCTCCATCCGCTTCTTCAGGTTGCCCTTATAAGCGATCTCGGCCGAGATGCCGCCCTGGCGCAGCATCTGCGTCAGCTGCAGCGCCTCGCCTTCCTGGGCCTCGGCCACCGGGATCACGGCCACGGGGCGGGTGGCTTCCGGCGCCTCGGTCAGCAACTCGCCCAGCCGCTCGACGCCCGCGGCCCAGCCGACGGAGGGGGTGGCGGGGCCGCCCATCTCCTGCACCAGGCCTTCGTAGCGGCCGCCGCCCATCACGGTGCCCTGGGCACCGAGCCGGTCGGTGACGAACTCGAAAGCCGTGTGGCTGTAATAGTCCAGTCCACGCACGATGCGCGGGTTGCGGCGGTAGGGCACGCCGAACTGGTCCAGGTAGTTCAGCACCTTGTCGAAGAAGCCCTTGGCCTCCGGCGTCAGGTAGTCGTCGATAGTCGGCGCGGCGGCGACCAGGCGCTTGTCGCCCTCATCCTTGCTGTCCAGGATGCGCATCGGGTTCTTTTCCAGCCGCAACTGGCTCTCGTTGGAGAGGCTGGTCGCGTAGGTCTGGAAATAGGCGATCAATGCGGCGCGGTAGGCATCGCGGGAGGGCGCGTCGCCCAGCGTGTTGATCTCCAGCACCACGCCGTCATCGATGCCCAGCTGCTGGATGATCTGCCAACCCATGGCGATCACCTCGGCATCGGCCAGCGGCTCGGCCGCGCCCAGGATCTCGGCACCGATCTGGTGAAACTGGCGGAAGCGGCCCTTCTGCGGCCGCTCGTAGCGGAACATCGGCCCAGCATAGAACACCTTGCGCGGCAGGCCGCCCTGGGTGAGCCCGTTGCTGACCAGCGCGCGGCAGACGCCTGCCGTCCCCTCGGGCCGCAGGGTCAGGCTGTCCCCACCCCGATCCTCGAAGGTGTACATCTCCTTGGAGACGACGTCCGACGTCTCGCCCAGGCTGCGGGCGAAGACGCTGGTCGCCTCGAAGATCGGCGTCGCCCACTCCTCCATCGCGTAGAGGTTGGAGACGTGGCGCGCGGTCTCGACCACCTGGTGGTGGCGGCGGAAGGTCTCGCCGATGAGGTCTCGGGTCCCGCGTACCGGCTGCATTCCGCTCACTCGCTTTTACTCCGCCGCCTGTTTGGCCAGTTCCGTGGCCGCCGCGATCTCGGCGGCCTTCTTCTCGACCAGGTCCACGATGTGGTCGACCATCGCCTCACCATCCACCGTGTGGTCGGTCTTGCCGGCGTGATAGACCATGTGCCGCCCGGCGCCACCACCCGTGACGCCGATATCCGTCATCAGCGCCTCGCCCGGCCCATTCACCACGCAGCCGATGATGGAGAGGGTCAGCGGCGTCTCGATATGCGCCAGCCGCTCCTCCAGCGTCTCCACCGTCTTGATGACGTTGAAACCCTGCCGCGCGCAGGAGGGGCAGGAGATGATCTTCACGCCACGATGGCGGATGCCGAGGGATTTCAGCATGTCCCAACCGACATGCACCTCCTCCTCCGGCTCCGCGCTCAGGGAGACGCGCAGCGTATCGCCGATGCCGGCCCAGAGCAGGCTGCCCAGGCCGATCGAGGATTTCACCGTGCCGGTGCGCTTCCCGCCCGCCTCGGTGATGCCGATATGCAGGGGGTGGTCGCAGGCGTCGGCCAGCTGCTGGTAGGCGGCCACGGCCAGGAAGACGTCGCTGGCCTTCACGCTGATCTTGAACTCGTGGAAATCGAGTTCCTGCAGGTGGGCGGCATGCCAGAGGGCGGATTCGACCAGCGCCTCCGGGTTCGGCTCGCCATACTTCTCCAGAAGGTGGCGCTCCAGCGATCCGGCATTGACGCCGATGCGGATGGAACAGCCATAGTCCCGCGCAGCCTTCACGACCTCCTTCACGCGGTCCTTGCTGCCGATATTGCCCGGGTTGATCCGCAGGCAGGCGGCACCAGCCACGGCGGCCTCGATGGCACGCTTATAGTGGAAGTGGATATCCGCCACGATCGGCACGTTCACCTCGTGCGCGATCTCCTTCAACGCCGCCGTCGATTCCGGCGTGGGGCAGGAGACGCGGACGATATCCACCCCCGCTACCTCCGCCCGGCGGATCTGGGCGATGGTCGCCGCGGCATCCTCGGTCGGCGTATTGGTCATGGTCTGGACGGTGATGGGCGCATCACCGCCGACCAGCACCTTCCCGACACGGATCTGCCGGGATTTCCGGCGGAGGATCTGCTGATACGGACGATAGGACATGGCGGCCGGGACCTCCCGCTACGATCTGCCGCCGATATGGCAGCGCGCGGCCCATTGGCCAAGGCACCTTTCCGGCAGGCAGCCGCCCGCGATCAGCGGGTCGGCAATTGCCCGGCGGCGGCTTCGCGCATTCTGGCGGGGTCCAGCAGGATATTCCGGCGCACGCCGACCAGCCCGTTGGTCGCGGCGGAAGCGGTGCCATCCACCTCGATCGTCAGGCCTTCCACCTTGCCGGTGGTCATCACCAGCGTGCCGCCCTCCGGCACCTCGAAGGTGTCGCCGGCGGGCAGGACGCGGCTCAACACGCTTCGGCCGGTCTGCGCATCGCGGATCTGCACCCAGGAATCCTCCTTGGCGCGCAGTACGATGCGGTTGGTGGTGGCGGGCGCCGGCGGTGCGGCCTGGGCCAGCGGCGGCGGCGCGGGCGCGGCGGGC
>NZ_JACTVA010000009.1 GCF_014490485.1 Teichococcus aerophilus
ACGCCGCCCTTGCCGCTGCCACCGCCGCCCGTGCCGCCGCCGCCGACGCCAAGCCAGACGGCGGGCACCGGCCAGACGCCGCCCGTGCAGCGCCCGGCCGAGCGCAGCACCAGCGTGCAGAACACGCTGGACCGCCTGCGCGCCGCCCAGCAGCAGAATGAACCGCCGCGCGCCCGTGCCAGCACCTCTGGCGGCCGCCCGGCCGCCGGAGGTGGCGCGCCGACGGGCAATGCCCTGCTCAGCCAGGGAGAGATCCGTGGCGTCGCCGACCGCATCAGCGAATGCTGGTCCGTCGATGCCGGGATGATGGGGCTTGACCAGATCGTGGTCGATCTCCAGGTCGATATCGACGCAGGCGGAACGATCCGCAACGTAAGGGCGCCCCGTGGCGTTCCGAGCGACCCGCGGGCGCGCGCGGTGTTCGAAAGTGCGCGCCGCGCGCTTCTGGACCCGAAATGCAGCCCGCTGCCCATTCCCCGCGAGAAGATGCAGACGTTGAACAGCTCGATCTTCCGCTTCAATCCGAGGGGCTTGATCCGATGACCATTCCGTTGTTCTCCCGCCGTGTTGCCCTGCTGGGCGGCGCGGGACTTCTCGCCGCCCCGGCCATCGTCCGCGCCCAGGGGGCGCCGGCGGCGCCCGCCGGTGCCGCCGGGCAGGTCATCGACATCAACCGCGCCCGCACCGATCCTATCCCGATCGCGCTGCCCGATTTCGCCGGCAGCTCGCCCGCCGCGCAGCAGCTCGGGCAGAACATTACCCGGGTGATCTCCAACAACCTGAAGAATTCCGGCCTGTTCCGCCCGGTGGACCGCGCCGCCTTCATCCAGTCGCCGGAAGCCGCCGCGGCGACGCCGCGATTCCAGGACTGGCGCGTCGTCGGCGCCCAGGCGCTGGTGACCGGCCGCGCAGAGCCGCAGGGCGACCGCTCCCGCATCGAATTCCGCCTGTGGGAAGTGAACTCCGAGCAGCAGTTGCAGGGCACCGCCTACACCGCCAACGCCGCCAACTGGCGGCAGATCGCGCACGTCATCTCGGACGTGATCTATGAGCGGATGCTGGGCGAGAAGGGCTATTTCGACACCCGCATCGTCTATGTGGCGGAGAGCGGCCCGCGTGACCGCCGCAACCGCCGGCTGGCGATCATGGACCAGGATGGCGAGAACAACCGCTTCCTGACCGACGGCAACTTCCAGGCCCTCTCGCCCCGCTTCCATCCGAATGCGCGGCAGATCGCCTTCATGTCCTACGCCAACAACAACCCGCGCGTGTTCCTGTTCAACCTGGATAGCGGCCGGCAGGAAGTGCTGGGCAATTTCCAGGGCATGACGCTCTCTCCCCGCTTCAGCCCGGATGGGCGGAACGTGGTGCTTTCCTCCACCCGTGGCGGCGATGCCAACATCTTCGTGGTGGACCTGGCCTCGCGGCGGGAGCGGCAGCTGACCTCCGGCGGCGGGCTGGACGTCTCGCCCTGCTATTCGCCGGATGGCACGCAGATCGTCTTCAACTCTGACCGGGGCGGCGACCAGCAGCTCTACATCATGGACGCGAATGGCGGCGGCGCGCGCCGCATCTCCTTTGGCAACGGCCGCTATGCCACACCGGTCTGGTCCCCGCGCGGCGACCTGATCGCCTTCACCCGCATGGGTGGCGGTCGCTTCGCCATCGGCGTGATGCGTCCGGACGGTTCCGGCGAGCGCATCCTGTCCGAAGGCTGGTCGATGGAGAGCCCGAGCTTCGCGCCGAATGGACGTGTCCTGACCTTCTATCGCGAAAGTCAGGCCCGCGACTCGCGTGGCGGCGGCTATTCTTCCCGCCTGTCGATGATCGACATCGCCGGCTTCAACGAGCGGCAGGTGATCACGCCGACGGATGCGAGCGAGCCGAACTGGTCGCCACTTCTGTCGTCCTGACGGGAAGATTTGCGTGCGGCGCGATTAATTTTGTTCTGGAATGCAACCAATCGGGACCTTGGCGCTTTCCTGCCTTGAACAAGCCTTAATCCGGGCCTATCGCGCCGCAAAATCGATCTGCCATGAAGGAATCGAAATGATGAATACCAAGCTCCTTGGCGCTCTCGCCGCCGCCGCCCTGCTCTCCGCCTGCGCGAGCGAGGACAACTCCGCCGCCACCACCGGCGCCGGTGCGGGTTCGGGCGCCAGCTCCAACATGGCTGGCAGCGTTCGCCCGGGCAGCCAGGAAGACCTGGTCGCCAACGTTGGCGACCGCGTGTTCTTCGCGCTGGACCGTTCCACCGTGGCTGCTGACCAGCGCCCCGTGCTGGACCGCCAGGCCGCCTGGCTGGCGCAGTACCCGCAGGTCCAGGTCACCCTGGAAGGCCACGCCGATGAGCGCGGCACCCGCGAGTACAACCTGGCCCTCGGCCAGCGCCGTGCGAACTCCGCGCGGGACGTGCTGGTCGCCCAGGGCGTGTCCGGCAGCCGCCTGAGCACGATCTCCTACGGCAAGGACCGTCCGGCTGCCCTCGGCTCCAACGAGGAAGCCTGGGCGCAGAACCGCCGCGCCGTGACGGTGGTGCGCTGAACGCAGCGATCTGATCCTCGCGGCGTTGACGCGGGGTTGAGAGGCTGAAAAGAAAGCGGCGGCTTCCGTTCATCCGGGGCCGCCGTTTTTTATTGTAGATGTCGTCCACCCACCCGCCGCCACCGGGGAGGGTTCCAGCCGCAAGGATAGGCCCCCATGCTCCGCAAGCTTCTTCTCGCCGCGCCGCTGCTGCCCCTGTTGATGGCGGCGCCAGCGATGGCGCAGATGGACAGCCGTGAAGGCATCGCCTTGCAGAACCAGATCCTGCAGCTGAGGCAGGAGATGGAGCAGCTGCGCCGCAGCGGTGGCAGCAGCCTGGGCGGCCCGGTCATCACCGCGCCGTCCGGCCGTGGCGGTGCGCCTTCCGAGCTGACGGGCCAGTTGCTGGACCGGGTGAACCAGCAGGATGACGAGCTGCGCCGGGTACGTGGCCGCGTCGATGAGCTGGAGTTCCGCAACCGCACCTTGCAGCAGCAGCTGGAGAAGCTGCAGGGCGACATGGATTACCGCATGCAGCAGCTGGAAGGCGGCGGTGGCGGTCGTTCGGCTCCGGTGGCGCCTGCGGCCCCGGCGCAATCTGGCAGCCTGGGCGGTGCGGCCCCCGCTGCTGCGGCGGCAGGCGGTGCCGCCGCGGCGCCCCGCACGGCGGAGCGCGCGCTGGCCGATGGCCAGGCGGCGCTAGGCCGGCGTGACTATGCTGCAGCCGAGGCCGCGGCGCGCGAGGTAGTGGCCAGCCGTAATACGGCGCGCAGCCAGGATGCGCAGCTGCTGCTGGGCGGCGCGCTTTTGGGCAAGCGGGATTTCCCCAACGCCGCCCTGGCCTTTGACGACGCCTACAAGCGCAACCGGCAATCCGCCCGGGCGCCGGAAGCGATGATCGGGCTGGCCAACTCCTTCATCGGCCTGAATGCCAAGCGCGAGGCGTGCGAGACGCTGGACAATCTGCGTAGCGAGTTTCCGCGCCTGTCCGGCGGCCTGGCCGACCGGGCGGCCGATGCCCGCCGGCGTGGCAGCTGCCGCTAAGGCACTGCGCCGCCAGCCTGCGGTGATGCCGCCGGTGAGGGTGGCGTGACCGGCGAAGCACCGCTTTCGGCGGCGGAGTTCGCGGCGCTGATGGCGCCGCTGGGGCCATTCGGTCCGGCGCCTCGTTTGGCCGTCGGCGTCTCCGGTGGCCCGCATTCCCTGGCACTGATGCTGCTGGCCAGCGCCTGGGCCAGGGCGCGGGGCGGCGAGGCCGTTGCCCTGGTCGTGGATCACGGCCTGCGCCCCGGCAGCGACGCCGAGGCTGCCTGGGCCGCTGGCTTGCTGCGGCAGCAGGGCATGCCGGCCGAGATCCTCACCCTGGCCCTGCCCGGCGGTGCTGCCATCCAGGAGCGTGCGCGTGCCGGGCGGCTGGAGGCGATGCTGGACCGCTGCGCGGCGCTCGGCCTGCCCTGGCTGCTGCTGGGGCAGCACCAGGCCGATCAGGCCGAGACCGTGCTGTTCCGCGCTTTGCGTGGTAGCGGTGCCGCCGGGCTGGCCGGCATGGCCGCCGCGCGGCCGGAGCCTGCCGCCTTGCTGTTACGGCCGCTGCTGCCGGTAGCACCGGTGCGGCTGGAGGTGTTGCTGGCTGCACGCGGCATCGTGCCGTTGCGGGACCCTTCCAACACCCATCCGCGCTTCGCCCGGGCCCGGCTACGCGCCGCGCTGGCGGACCCGGAGGGGCAGGGCGCCGGCACCCAGGCGCTGGCCGCCGCCGCCACGGCCTTCGCTTGCCGGCGGGATCGCGCCCAGGAAGCGCTGACGACGAGGCTGGCGGCCGCGCTGCGCCTGCGCCCTGAGGGCTACGCCATGCTGGATGCGGCCGCGCTGGGGCAGGACGACGTCGCCCGTGCCGCCCTGGCCGCCCTGCTGCGGCTGCTCTCCGGCGAGGAGCATGCGCCGCCCGAAGCCGCCGTGGCCCGGCTGCTGGCCCAGGGCCAGGGCACGCTGCATGGGGTGCAATGGGCGGCCGGGTTGTTGTGCCGCGAACCCGCCGCCTGCGCTCCACCGCTGCCCGCCTCGCCTGGGGCGGTGTGGGATGACCGCTGGCAGGTGGACGTCGTGCCGGAAGGGCTGGAGGTCGGTGCGCTGGGCGCGGCCTCGGCGGCGCTGGCGCGGCGGGAGCGGCGCGGATTGCCGGCGCGGGTGCTGGCCGGGCTGCCGGCGTTGAGGCGGGCGGGTGCGGTGGTAGGTGTGCCGGTGCTCGGGCTCGGAACGGCGGCGGAACTGACTTTCGCCCCCCGCGGCGGCCCGTTAGGCTAGGATTATCATACGCCGGGCTAGATGAATTGCGCGACATGGTTTGAGAACGCGACTTGACGCCCTATCTTGTGTGGGCGCCGGGCGTGCCTGGCGATCGGATGGGAACCCTACGGTGAATAATTTCGGCCGCAATCTGGCGCTCTGGGTGATCGTGGCGCTGCTGCTCGTGGCGCTGTTCAATCTGTTCCAGCCCAATTCCTCTAACCGCCAGGCCGGTCAGCAGGTCGCGTACAGCGACTTCCTGAACGAGGTGAATGGCGGCCGCGTCCGTGACGTGACCATTCAGGGGCGTACCCTGACCGGTCAGCTGTCCGACGGCCGCAGCTTCAGCACCTACACGCCGGAAGACCCGACCCTGGTCAGCAAGCTGACGGACAAGGGCGTCCGCGTCGTCGCGCGGCCGGAGGAGAGCGACGTCAACCCGCTCTTCCACTACCTGCTCTCCTGGTTCCCGATGCTGCTGCTGATCGGCGTCTGGGTGTTCTTCATGCGACAGATGCAGGGCGGCGGCGGGCGGGCCATGGGCTTCGGCAAGTCCAAGGCCAAGCTGCTGACGGAAAAGCAGGGCCGCGTGACGTTCGAGGACGTCGCGGGCATCGAGGAAGCCAAGGGCGAACTCGAGGAGATCGTTGACTTCCTGCGGGACCCGCAGAAATTCCAGCGCCTCGGCGGCAAGATCCCCAAGGGCGTGCTGCTGGTCGGCCCCCCGGGCACCGGCAAGACGCTGCTGGCCCGCGCCATCGCCGGCGAGGCCAACGTGCCGTTCTTCACCATCTCGGGCTCCGACTTCGTGGAGATGTTCGTCGGCGTCGGCGCCAGCCGCGTGCGCGACATGTTCGAGCAGGGCAAGAAGAACGCACCGTGCATCATCTTCATCGATGAGATCGACGCCGTGGGCCGCCATCGTGGCGCCGGTCTTGGCGGCGGCAACGACGAGCGTGAGCAGACCCTCAACCAGATGCTGGTCGAGATGGACGGCTTCGAGGCGAATGAGGGCGTGATCCTGATCGCCGCCACCAACCGCCCGGACGTGCTGGACCCCGCGCTGCTGCGCCCCGGCCGCTTCGACCGCCAGGTGGTGGTGCCGAACCCGGACGTGCAGGGCCGCGAGAAGATCCTGCGCGTGCACATGCGCAAGGTTCCGCTGGCGTCGGACGTCGACCCGAAGACCATCGCGCGCGGCACCCCGGGTTTCTCCGGCGCCGACCTCGCCAACTTGGTCAACGAAGCGGCGCTGCTGGCGGCCCGTACCGGCCGCCGCACCGTCGGCATGCATGAGTTCGAGCAGGCCAAGGACAAGGTCATGATGGGCGCCGAGCGCCGGTCGCTGGTCATGTCCGACGATGAGAAGCAGATGACGGCCTATCATGAGGCCGGCCACGCCCTGGTGGCGCTGCATGAGCCGGAATGCGACCCGGTGCACAAGGCGACCATCATTCCGCGCGGCCGCGCCCTGGGTCTGGTCATGTCCCTGCCGGCCGGTGACCGCTACTCCAAGCACAAGTCCAAGCTGAAGGCCGAGCTGGCGATGGCGATGGGCGGCCGTGTGGCTGAGGAGCTGATCTTTGGCCCGGACAAGGTCTCCAACGGCGCCAGCGGCGACATCAAGATGGCGACGAACCAGTCGCGCATGATGATCACCGAGTGGGGCATGAGCGAGAAGCTCGGCATGATTGCCTATGGCGACAACAGCCAGGAGGTCTTCCTCGGCCATTCCGTGACGCAGGCGAAGAACGTGTCCGAAGCCACGGCGCGGGAGATCGACAGCGAAGTGCGGGCGATGATCGATGAGGCCTATGCCCGCGCTAAGCACATCCTGCAGGTGAATATCGAGGAACTGCACGCGGTGGCGAAGGGTCTGCTGGAGCATGAGACGCTCTCCGGCGACGAGATCCGCCAGGTGATGAAGGGCGAGCCGATCGTGCGGAACCGCCCGGATGAGCCGGTGCAATCCGGCCGTGGCAGCGTGCCGACCTCGGGCCGGCCGCAGGCGCCGCGTCCGGATGGCGGTCTGAACCCGTCGCCGCAGCCCGGCCTCTGACGGGACGGGCGTTCCGCACCGGCCCGGATTTGCGCTAAAGAGAATGGCCCCGGAAACGGGGCCTTTTTTCATGGCGAGCGGGGAGAGCGGCCAGGATGGCGGAACGCTGGTTGGAGCCCTTGGGCCTGTTGCACGGCCCGGCCGCGTTCCATGCCGTCCGCGCCGGCCATGCGTTGCCGCTGGCGGGCGGCCCGGCCTCCTTCTCCCTGTTGCGGTTGATCGAGGGCGGGCAGGAGCAGGGCATCCACCCGGTGGCCGACCTGCCCGAGGGGTGGGAGGACCTGCTGCCTGCGCTGACCCGCCGGCCCTTGCCCTTCGCTGGCCTGCCGCATGACCGCCCGCTGGTGATGGGCATCCTGAACGTGACGCCGGACAGCTTCTCCGATGGCGGCAAGCATCTGGATGTGAAGGCGGCGGTGGCCGCCGGCCACGCCATGCTGGAAGCTGGGGCGGACATCCTGGACATTGGCGGGGAAAGCACCCGCCCGGGCGCCGCTGCCGTGACGGCGGAGGACGAGATCGCCCGCATCCTGCCCGTGGTGCGGCAACTGGCGACGGCGGCGGTGGTCAGCGTCGATACCCGCTACGCCGCCACCATGCAGGCGGTGCTGGATGCGGGGGCGGAGATCGTCAACGACATCTCCGCGCTGCGGCAGGATGCGAAGTCGGTCAGGGTGGTGCAGGAGAGCCGGGCGCCGGTGGTGCTCATGCATATGCCGGCGTTGGACCTGCGCCGCATGCATGAGGCCACCGGGTATGAGGACGTGGTGCTGGATGTCGCCCGCTTCCTGCGCCAGCGGGTGGAAACGGCGGAGGCACTGGGCATTGCCCGCGGGCGGATCGTGGTTGACCCCGGCATCGGCTTCGGCAAGACGCGGGAGCAGGACCTGCTGCTGCTGAACCGCCTGCCGCTGCTGGCCGGCATTGGTTGCCGGGTGCTGGTCGGGGCGTCCCGCAAGCGGCTGGTGGGTTGGGTGACGGGGACGGAGCTGCCGGCGGAGCGGGTGGCCGGCAGCGTCGCCGTGGCGTTGGCGGCGGCGGCGGCCGGGGCCAGCATCCTGCGGGTGCACGATGTGGCGGAGACGGTGCAGGCGCTGCGGATGTGGAAGGCCTGTGCCGATGGCGCCGTGCCGCAGCCGGCGGAGGCGGGGTGAATGGACGGCCCTGGCCGTCCCGCTAGAGCGTCCTGCCTGGGCGCCCATGGTAATCCGCGAGCGCCGGCCAGTGGTGGAACGTGTAAAATGCGCCAGATTAAAACGCTGGCGAAACTGCCGGACTCTTTGGACACTCAATCTTTGGACGCCCGTTCCAGGGAACCAGCCGGGGTCGCCAGCGACCCCGCGATAAGAACACCGGAGGCTGCGGCGACCTGATGGCTCAGAAGCAGCGGAAACGACAAGAAAGGACTGCGGGGATGACCGACGCCGTGCGCCGCCTCTTCGGCACCGATGGAATCCGGGGCGTGGCCAACCGTGCGCCGATGGATGCACTGACCGCGCTGCGGCTGGGCCAGGCGGCCGGCTACTTCTTCAGCCGTGGCGCGCACCGGCACCGGGTGGTGATCGGCAAGGACACCCGTCTCTCGGGCTACATGCTGGAACCGGCGCTGACGGCGGGCTTCGTCGGCGCCGGGATGGACGTGGTGCTGGTCGGGCCGTTGCCGACGCCGGCCATCGCGTTGCTGACCCGCAGCCTGCGGGCGGATTTGGGCGTGATGATCTCCGCCAGTCACAACCCGTTCGAGGATAACGGCATCAAGCTGTTCGGCCCGGACGGCCTCAAGCTGTCCGACGCGCAGGAGATGGAGATCGAAGCGCTGATGGCGCAGGACCCGGTGGGCCTGGTGGCGCCCTCCCGCCTCGGTCGCGCCAGCCGGCTGGACGATGCGCCCGGCCGCTATATCGAAGCTGTGAAGGCCAGCTTCCCCAAGGGGCGCAGCCTGGCCGGCCTGCGCATCGTCGTCGATTGCGCGCATGGCGCCGCGTACAAGGTGGCGCCGACGGTGCTGTGGGAGTTGGGGGCCGAGGTGGTCTCCATCGGCGTCTCACCGGACGGCTTCAATATCAACAAGGAATGCGGCTCCACCGCGCCCGGTCGGCTTGCGGAGCTGGTGCGGGAGCGGCGGGCTGACCTCGGCATCGCGCTGGATGGCGATGCCGACCGGTTGGTGCTGGTGGACGAGCAGGGCCAGGTGATCGACGGCGACCAGATCCTGGCGACGGTCGCGGAATCCTGGGCGGCGCAGGGGCGGCTGAACGGCACCTCGGTGGTGGCGACGGTGATGTCCAACCTGGGGCTGGAGCGCTTCCTGGAAAGCCGGGGCCTGAACCTGCTGCGGACCAAGGTGGGGGACCGCTATGTCTCCGAGCGCATGCGGGAGACCGGGGCCAATCTGGGCGGCGAGCAGTCGGGCCACATGATCCTCAGCGATTTCGGCACCACGGGGGACGGGCTGGTGGCCGCCCTGCAGGTGCTGGCGGTGCTGGGCGAGCAGAAGCAGCCGGCCAGCGAAGCCTGCCGCCGCTTCACCCCGCTGCCGCAGCGCCTGGTGAATGTCCGCTACAACGGGCTCAGCCCGCTGGGCGATGCCGGGGTGAAGGAGGCGATCGCCGCCGCCGAGACCCGGCTGGGTCATCGCGGCCGCGTGCTGATCCGCCCCAGCGGGACCGAGCCGCTGATCCGCGTGATGGCGGAGGCGGAGGAGGAAGGCATGGTCGAGGAGACGGTGGAATCGCTGGCCGCGCTGATCCGCGCCCGGGCCGCCGCGCTGCCGATGAAGGTGGAGGGCTGATGCAAGGCCGCGTGCTGATCGTCGCCGGGTCTGATTCCGGCGGCGGGGCGGGAATCCAGGCGGACATCAAGGCCTGCGCTGCCATGGATGCCTATTCGGCCACGGCCATCACCGCGCTGACGGCGCAGGACACGCTGGGGGTGCATGGCGTGCACCCGGTGCCGCTGGAGTTCGTCCGGCAGCAGATCCGCCTCTCGCTGCGGGATATCGGGGCGGACGCGATCAAGACCGGCATGCTGGGCGATGCCGCCACGATCGATGCCGTGTGCGATGCGCTGGCGGAGGATGGGCCGGGCATCCCGCTGGTGGCCGACCCGGTGATGGTGGCGAAGGGCGGCAGCAACCTGCTGGCGCCGGATGCGGTGGAAACGCTGAAGCGCCGCCTGCTGCCGATGGCCCATCTGCTGACGCCGAACATCCCGGAGGCCGAGGTGATCTCCGGCCTGCGCATCACCGGGCTGGAGGAGATGCGCGCGGCGGCGCAGGTGATGCTGCGCCTGGGCGTGCCGGCCGTGCTGCTGAAAGGCGGCCACCTGGAAGGCGAGCGCCTGCTGGACCTGCTGGCAACGCCGGAGGACGAGGTGGTGTTCGAAAGCACGCGGATACCCAGCCGCCACACCCATGGCACCGGCTGCACCCTGGCTTCGGCCATCGCGGCCGGGTTGGCGCAGGGCATGGCGCTGCGGGATGCCGTGGCGCGCGGCCGCGCCTTCGTGCAGGCGGCGTTGCGGACGGCGCCAGGGCTAGGGCAGGGGCATGGCCCACTGAACCATGGCGTGACGGTCGACCCCGATCGGATCGCCGCGCTGGCGTAAAGGCGACGGCCTCGCGCCCAGGATTGGTCGTGGCGGCCTTATCGGGCGAGTCTCGCCCGGTACCGCCCGGGCTATTCAGGCGAAGCGTGGACGCGGCCCTGTCATGCTCTCACGGAGGCTTCGCGTCCGCCCGCGCTCTGGCAAGCTGCATTCTTGTTGCAGTGCAGGAAGGGATGGCGCGATGTTCCGACATACGCCGGTGCGGCTCACGACCTACACGGTCGATGCCTTCGCCGATCGCCCGTTCGCCGGCAATCCGGCCGTGGTCGTGCCGCTGCAATCCTGGCTGCCGGATGCGCTGATGCAGGCGATGGCGGCCGAGCACAATGTGAGCGAGACGGCCTTCTTCGTCGCCGACGGGCCGGGCCAGTGGCACCTGCGCTGGTTCAACCCGAAGGTGGAGGTGCCGATTTGCGGCCACGCCACCCTGGCCACCGCCTTCGTGCTGGTGCACGAGCTGGGTGCGCCGGCCCCGCTGCGCTTCCGTACCCAGGCCGGCATCCTCAGCGTGTCCCGCGATGCCGACCGCTTCGTGCTGGATTTCCCGGCCAATGTGCCGGAATGGACGCATCGCTCGCCGCCCGGCCTGGCTGCGGCGCTGGGCGCGGTGCCGCGCGAGGTGTGGAAGGCGCGGGACTGGATCTGCCTGTTCGACAATGCGGAGACGGTACGGGCGCTGACGCCCGACCACGCGCGCATTGCCAGCCTGAGCGACCCGATGCAGGGCGGGCAGGCACGCGTCATTGTCACCGCTGCGGCGGATGACGGAGTGCACGATATCGAATCCCGCTACTTCGCCGCCCGGGTCGGCGTGAACGAGGACCCGGTGACCGGCATGGCGCATACCCAGCTGGTGCCGTTCTGGGCCAGGCGCCTGGGCAAGACCACGCTGGTCTGCCGCCAGTCCAGCCCGCGTGGCGGTACGCTGTGGTGCGACTTGGCGGGGGACCGTGTCCGCCTCGGTGGCCATGCCGTGCTCTATGCGCGCAGCGAGGTCTGCCTGCCGGCCGAGCGCTTGATCGCGCAGCCCCTGAGCGCCTAGAGCATGATGCGCGCGCACCGAACCAGCCTGTCTGGCCTGATCGTACCATCGGGGCTGGTGGCGTTCCGCCGCCGGTACGCCCCGGCCCGTCTTCCAGAAGAACCGAGTTGAACGCCATGTCGCAGCAGAACCCGATGCCCAACCGTCGCCCGGCGAACCCCAACTTCGCTTCCGGCCCCTGTGCCAAGCGCCCGGGTTGGTCCGTCGCGGCGCTGGAGCCGGCGTTGACCGGCCGCAGCCACCGGGCACCGGCGCTGAAGGCCCGGCTGGCCGAGGTGATCGACCGCTCCGCTGCCCTGCTGGGCATGCCGGAAGGCTGGCGTCTGGGCATCGTCCCGGCTTCCGACACCGGCGCGGTGGAGATGGCGCTGTGGTCGCTGCTGGGTCCGCGCGGCGTGGACGTGCTGGCTTGGGAAAGCTTCTCGGGCGAGTGGGCCACCGACATCACGAAACAGCTGAAGCTGCCCGACGTGCGGCTGCTGCAGTCCGGCTACGGCGCCCTGCCGGATTTGGCCGAGGTGTCGTGGGACCGGGACGTGGTGTTTGTCTGGAACGGTACCACCAGCGGCGTGCGGCTGCCTTCGGCCGATTGGATCGCCGATGACCGGCAGGGGCTGGCCATCTGCGACGCGACCTCCGCCGCCTTCGCCATGGAACTGCCATGGGACAAATTGGATGTGGTGACGTGGTCATGGCAGAAGGTGCTGGGGGGTGAGGCCGCGCACGGCATGCTGGCGCTTTCCCCCCGCGCGGTGGCACGGCTGGAGAGCCATAGCCCCGCCTGGCCGCTGCCGAAGATCTTCCGCCTGACCAAGGGAGGCAAGCTGATCGAGGGCATCTTCAAGGGCGACACCATCAACACGCCTTCGATGCTGTGCGTCGAGGATGCGCTGGACGGGCTGCGCTGGGCCGAGCAGGTTGGCGGCCTGAAGGGGCTGGTCGCGCGATCCGAGGCCAATCTGGCGACGATTGCCCGGTGGCTGGACGGGCATGACAGCCTGGCCTTCCTGGCCGAGCGGCCGGAGACGCGGTCTTGCACCTCGATTTGCCTGAAGATCACCGCGCCCTGGTTCACCGCGCTGACGGCGGATGGGCAGGCGGCGGCGGCCAAGGTGCTCTCCAGTCTGCTGGAGAAAGAGGGTGCCGGGCTGGATACCGCGCCCTACCGCGATGCGCCGCCGGGCCTGCGCATCTGGGGTGGCGCGACGGTGGAGACCGCGGACATCGCCGACCTGCTGCCCTGGGTCGATTGGGCACTGGCCGAGGTGGCCGCGCAGTTCGCCCCCGCGGGGCAGGCTGCCTAATCCCGGCAGAAGAATCTTCGCCCGAACCGCGATTCCCGACGGCAGGTTGTTCTGCCGGGCGGCGTTGATGGCTGGAGTTCAGTAAGAATCCCTGACGTATATGCCGTAGCCTCTTCGCATTGCACCACAGTGCGAAGAGGCCCGGCCGATGCGACTTCCCTTTGCGACGACGGACGGGACGGGCCGCTGGGGCGTGGTGTTCCTGTTCCTGTGCGCACCGTTGCTCTTCGCCGCCAATATGCTGGGTGCTCGTTGGCTGAGCGGCACCGTGCCGCCGCTGACCCTGGCCACCGGCCGCTGGGCCGTGGCGGCCCTGCTGCTGCTGCCAGTGGTCTGGCCGGCGCTGCGGCGCAACGGGCTGGGCGGCGTGCCACTGCCGCAACTTCTTCTGCTGGTGATGCTGGGCGGTGTGCTGAGCGTGGCGCCGCAATACGGCGCCGCCAGCTACACCTCGGCCGGTAACATCGCGCTGTTGGCGGCGCTGACGCCGCTGATGGTCGCCATCATTGAACGGGTCGTCTGGGGCGTTGCGCTGCGCCCGGCCATGCTGGCCGGCATCGCCTGCGCCTTCTGTGGCATCGCCATCGCCACCTTCCGCGGCGACGTGCAGGCGCTGCTGCGGCTGGAGGTGAACCCGGGCGACGTGCTGATGCTGTTCGCCATCCTCGCCTGGTCTGGCTACACGGCGCTGCTGCGGCACCGGCCGGTGGCGTTGCCGCCGCTGGTGCTGTTGTGGGTGGTGGCGGCCGGTGGCGCCCTGTGCCTGCTGCCGCTGGCGCTGCTGGAATGGGGCAATGCCGGGATGCCGCCGCTGAGCGGCCGGGCCATGGGCGGCATGCTGTTCCTGGGGCTGATCGCCGGTGTCGGCGCCTATGGCGTGTACGGCCGGGTGGTCAGCCTGGTTGGCGCGGCGCGGGCCAGTATGTCGATGTACCTGGTGCCGGCCTACGCGCTGGGGCTGGGCTCCCTGCTGCTGGGCGAGAGCCTGCAGCCGTACCATGCCGTCTCGATGGCCCTGGTGCTCAGTGGCGTGGCGATCGGGACGTTTCAGCCTCGCGCGGCGGCGCGGGCGCGTTGAGCGGCAGGCGGTGGAGAGGTCGGGGACACTTCACCGCCTGCCTTAGACCCTCTGGTGGGGGGGAGGGTAAAGACCGGACAGCCCCGGGGGTATGGGGGTAGGGCTGCGCGGCGCTGGCAGGACAGTAAGCTTGGCCATTGCGCGGGGCAACCCGTAACGCCAACCTCGATTCAGAGTTTCTGTATTATTAAAGAAATTTGATCGTGCCCGCGGGACGGCGTCTCAGGTCCAGCCACCATCCACCACGAATTCCTGGGCGGAGCACATGGCGGAGGCGTCCGAGGCCAGGAACAGCGCCATATCGGCGATATGCGCGGGCATCACGCGGCCTGCCAGCGCCTGGCCGGCATCGATCTCCTTCTCCGCCTCCGGCGTCACCCAATGGGTCAGCTGGCGTTCCGTCATCACCCAGCCGGGCACCAGGGTGTTGGCGCGGATGTGTTGCTTGCCATAGTCCCGCGCCAGGCTGCGCGTCAGGCCCTGCACCGAGGCCTTGGCCATGGTGTAGGCCGCCATGCCGCCCTGGCGCAGCTTCCAGCTGACCGACCCGAAATTGACGATGGAGCCGCCGCCGGCCCGCTGCATCTGTGGCAGCACCGCCTGGGCGGCGAAGAACATCGGCCGCTGGTTGATGGCGATGCGGTCGTCCCAGAACTCCGGGGTCACGTCCTCGGTCTTGTGGCGCTGGTCGTTGGCCGCGTTGTTCAGCAGCACCGTGACGTCGCCATGCGCGGCGCGGGCCTGTTCGATCGCGGCGCGGAGGGCGGCGATGTCGCGGATGTCGCAGCGGATGAACAGCGGGGCGTGGGTGGCGCCGGGGGAGAGCTGGGCGACCAGGGCCTGGCTGGCGTCCTCGGCGATGTCGACGAAGGCGACGCGGCTGCCCTGGGCAGTGAAGGCAGCGGTCAGCGCGGCGCCGATGCCGCTGCCGCCGCCGGTGATGAAGACGCTGCGGCCGGCGAGATCCGGATAGAGAGCAGTTTGCTGCGGCACTGGGTGTTCCCTCGGGATACGGGCCCTTCTGGTGCTGGCCCTTGGTGGCACCCGTATCCTAGGCGGCGCCTGCCGGGGGAGGGAAGCAACAACGCTGCGCGCGGCCGTGCCTCAGGCCCGCAGCGGGCCGTCGGTGATGGAGCGCAGCATGGTGGCGCGCGCGGTCTTGAGGTGGGCGCGGCACTTGGCGTCGATCAGCCGCAGGTCCCGGCTGCGCAGGGCGGCGATATAGGCCAGGTGTTCGTGGATGGCGGCGATGTTGCGCTCCTTTTCGTCCGCCTTGTTCCACTGGTAGTGGTAATGGAAGATGATCGAGATGACGTCGTAGAACTCCTGCATGAAGCGGTTGCAGGATGCGTCGTGGATCAGCCGGTGCAGTTGCTCGTCCAGCCGGGAGAAATCGCGGAAGCGGGTGTCGATCTGCGCCAGCAGGATGTGGTGCTGGCGCTCGATCTCATCCAGCTGCGCCCAGGCGGGCGAGCGGTCCGACAATTCGACGAAGCGGAGGGCGGAGCGCAGTTCGAACATCTCGCGGATCTCGTAGATCTCCGCTGCGAATTCCGGTGTCACGCCCTTGAAGATCCAGCCCGAGTTCCGGTGCCGCTCCAGCAGGCCGAAATGGATGAAATGCGTCAGGTACTCGCGGATCGCCGTGGTGGAGGTGCCGAACTGCCGCGCGAGTTCGGACGCGTTGACGGTCTGGCCGGGGCGGCAGTCGCCGTTCAGCACCCAGTCCATGAAGCGGCGTTCCACCAGCTCGGCCACCGTTTCGGTCTGCGGCTCGGGAAAGTAGTCGGCTTCCTCCGGGTGGCGGCGCAGGCAGCGGCGCAGGCCGTCCGTGGCCAGGATACCGTGCTCGACCAGTGAGGCGAGGACAGCGCGCACGGTGGTGCGGCTGACATCCAGTCCCTGCGCCAGCTCGGCCTCGGAGCAGGCCCATTCCCCCAGGGGGCGGGCGGCCAGCAGGGTGAGACAGCGGTTATAGGCCCGCTTGTAGATCGTATTGGCTTTCATGGCGCTTCTGTTTGCTCCCGTGGCCATGAAACACGGCGGGAACGGAGCCGTCCACTCCCCTCGTTACGGTTCTTTGCACATTAAAGACCAGTTGACAGGCCGGGGCGCATCAGTTCTTTATGTTTAAGGAGACAAAAGCAACAATCTTTCCTGGAGAGGACGTGTCCACGATTCCCCCTTGCATGACCGTGTCCGTGTGCGCGCGCCTGTTGGCCTGCGCATGAGCGGCCGTATCCTTCAGTTCGGCACCAGCCGGTTCCTGCAGGCGCATGTCGCCCTGTTCGTGCATGAAGCACGCCAGGGCGGGCAGCAGGCCGGCCCCATCACGGTCGTGCAGGCCTCCGGTTCGGCGGACCGGGCCGGGCGCGTGGCCGCCTTCGGCGCGCCCGAGGGCTATCCCGTCATTATCCGCGGCGTCGAGAACGGCGTGGCGGTGGACCGCACCGTCACCGTCACCAGCGTCGATGCCGGGATCTCCGCCGCGCGGGACTGGGCGGAGCTGGTGCGCGTGTTCGCCACCGAAGCCGCCTACGTCGTCTCCAACATGGGTGATACCGGCTACGATGTCGGCGATGCCGACCGGGGGCCGCAATTGCTGGATGGCCGCGTTCCGGCATCCTTCCCGGGCAAGCTGACGGCGTTGCTGTTCCAGCGCTGGCAGGCCGGCGGCGCCGCGCTGACGGTGCTGCCCTGCGAACTGGTGAACCGTAACGGCCAGGTACTGCAGGCCGCCGTGATCGCCCTGGCCGGGCAGGCGGGCGCGCCGGAGGCCTTCACCGCCTGGCTGCGCGATGGCGTCATCTGGGCCGACACGCTGGTGGACCGCATCGTCTCCCAGCCGCTGGAACCGATCGGCGCCGTGGCCGAGCCCTATGCGATCTGGGTGATCGAGCGCCGCCCTGGGCTGGTGCCGCCGTGCGAACACCCCAGCATCGTCCTGGCCGATGACCTGGAGCCGTTCGAGCGGCTGAAGCTGCACATCCTGAACCTGGGCCACAGCGTGCTGGCGGATCTGTGGAAGCGGGAAGGGCGCCCGGCGGGCGAGACGGTGCGGGAAATCCTCGCCGACCCCGCCATCCGCGCCCGGTTGGACGCGCTGTACCGGGATGAGGTTGTGCCCGGCTTCGCGTTGCGTGGCATGGGCACGGAGGCGGAAGCCTATGTGGCGACCACGCTGGACCGTTTCCTCAACCCGTTCCTCGACCATCGCATCGCCGATATCGCGCAGAACCATGTGACCAAGGTGGAGCGGCGTATCGCCGCCTTCCTGGACTGGGCGGCCGAGGCTGGTGAACACCAGGCGCCGGTGCTTCAGGCCGTGGTGGCGCGCAACCTGACGGGAGGCGCCGCATGACCTATGAGTTCGACTTCTCCTCCCTGCTGCCGTACTGGCGGGAATTCGCGGAAGGCGTGTGGCTGACGCTGCAGCTCTCCGCCATTTCCACCGTGCTGGGCTTCGTCGGCGGCGCGCTCTGCGCCATCGCCCGCGCTGATGGGCCGCCCTGGCTGCAGCGCGTCGTCGGCGCCTATGTGGAGGTCATCCGCAACACGCCGCTGCTGGTGCAGGTCTTCCTGGTGTATTTCGGCATCGCCATCCTCGGCATCCGGATCGACGCCAACCTCGCCGCCGTGCTCGCGCTGGTCGTCAACGTGGTCGCCTATACCTGCGAGATCATGCGCGCCGGCATCCAGTCCGTGCACAAGGCGCAGATCGAGGCGGCGGACTGCCTCGGCCTGACCAAGACGCAGACCTACTGGCACGTCGTGCTGCGCCCGGCGATCGAGCGGGTCTATCCCGCCCTGGTGTCGCAATACGTGCTGCTGATGCTGGCTTCCTCCATCACCTCGCAGATCTCGGCGGAGGAACTGACGGCGGTGGCCAACCGCATCCAGTCCGACACCTTCCGTTCCTTCGAGACCTATATCGTCGTCGGCCTGCTGTATCTCGCGCTGTCCTTCGTCGTGCGTGGCGCCTTCTCGGTCTTCGGCATGCTGGTGTTCACCCGCCGCCGCAGGCTCGGCACGCCGTTGTAAGCAGGGAGCATCGCATCATGCCAACATTCGGCTTCAACCATGTCGAGTTCCTGCTCGTCGCCGCGTTGTGGACGCTGGGGCTGTCCGCCATCGCCTTCATCGGCGGCGGCATCCTCGGCTTCGTCATCGCCCTGGCGCGGGTGTCCAGCAGCGCACTGGTGCGCGGGCTGGCCGGTGCCTATGTCCGCATCGTGCAGGGCACGCCGCTGCTGATCCTGCTGTTCCTGATCTATTTCGGCCTCGCCATCGTCGGCTTCAACAACCTGCCGGCCATCATCGCCGCCGGCGCCGGGCTGGTGATCTATTCCTCCGGCTTCCTTGGCGAGATCTGGCGCGGTTGCATCGAGAGCGTGCCGAAGACGCAGTGGGAGGCCGCCGAGTGCCTGGCCATGACGCGCTGGCAGCGGATGACACGCGTCATCCTGCCGCAGGCGGCGCGCATCGCCACGGCGCCGACGGTGGGCTTCCTGGTGCAGATCATCAAGAACACCTCGCTGGCCTCGGTGGTCGGGTTCGTGGAGCTGTCGCAGGCCGGCAAGCTGATCAACAACTCGACCTTCCAGCCCTTCATCGTCTTCATCACCGTCGCGGTGATCTACTTCCTCATCTGCTATCCGCTCTCGGCTTGGAGCCGCGGGCTGGAAAGGAGGCTCAATGTCGGCCGTCGTTAAGCTGTCCAACGTCCATAAGAGCTTTGGCGCGCTGAAGGTGCTGGACGGCGTGTCGTTCGAGGTCAACCGCGGCGAAGTGGTCGCGGTGATCGGCCAGTCCGGCTCCGGCAAGTCCACCGCGCTGCGCTGCATCAATGCGCTGGAGACGATCGAGCAGGGCTCGATCGAGGTCTGCGGCCATGCGATTCACAGCGACAAACTGGACAAGCGTGCTTTGCGCCTCGACGTCGGCATCGTGTTCCAGAGCTACAACCTGTTCCCGCACCTGACGGCCGAGCAGAACATCATGCTGGCGCCGACCTGCGTGCGGAAGCTGGGCAAGAAGGAAGCGAAGGACCTGGCGCGCGAATGCCTGGCCCGCGTCGGCCTGGCCGAGAAGGCGGACCACTATCCAGAGCAGCTATCCGGCGGCCAGCAGCAGCGCGTGGCCATCGCCCGCAGCCTGGCGATGCAGCCGAAGGTGATGCTGTTCGACGAAGTGACCTCGGCGCTCGACCCGCAACTGACGGGCGAGGTGCTGAAGGTGATGGAGGATCTGGCGCGCGGTGGCATGACCATGATCCTGGTCACGCACGAGATGAGCTTCGCGCGGAAGGTGGCAACCAACGTCATCTACATGCGTCAGGGCAAGGTCTGGGAGACGCTGCCCGGCCACCAGCTGGAGAACCCCAGCACGCCCGAGCTGCGCGAATTCGTCGGCAGCGAGCTGTAATTTTTCAAGAGAGAGGAAGACAAGAATGAACCGCAGGACCCTGCTGGGCGCCAGCCTGGCCATCGCCGCCGCCCCCATGCTGATCAAGCCGGCCTTCGCCGATGCGCTGGAGACGATCCGCGCCCGCAAGAAGCTCATGGTCGCCATCGACCTCGGCTCACCCCCGTTCGGCCAGACCGATGCGCAGATGCAGCCGACCGGCTCGGACGTTGAATCCGCCAAGCTGCTGGCGGCCGATTGGGGCATGCCGCTGGAAATCGTCCAGGTGACCAGCCCGAACCGCGTGCCCTTCCTGCTGACCGGCAAGGCCGACATGGTCATGGCCAGCTTCAGCGTGACGGAGGAGCGCAAGCGCGTCATCGACTTCTCCAAGGCCTATGGCGTCATTCAGATCGTCGTCGCCGCCAAGAAGGGCGTCGCGATCGCCGATTACGCCGCGCTGGCGGGCAAGCGCGTCGGCACCACGCGCGGCAGCTCCAACGACAAGGAGTTCACGACGCTGAACACCGGCGCGCAGATCGTCCGCTACGACGATGACGCGACGCTGATCACGGCGCTGGTGTCCGGCCAGGTGGACATCATGGCGACCTCCCCGCAGGTGATGGCCGCCGCCAATGGCCGCGCCGGCAACGACACCTTCGAGGTGAAGCTGGTGGTGAAGACCAACCCCTACGCCATCGGCATCCGCAAGGGTGAGACGGCGCTGCAGACTGCGCTGAACGAGTGGATCGACAAGAACCTCGCGAACGGCAAGCTGGGCGAGATCTACAAGAAGTACAACGGCGTCGCGCTGCCCGCCGAGATGCCGGCGGCCTGAGGCCAAACGCCCCGGCGGCCCGATGGCCGCCGGGGTTCCTCCTTCCGACTGAACCGCGAAAGATACGACGATGAAGGTGTTGATCTGCGACGAACCCGGCAAGCTGTCGGTGATCGACCGCCCGGAGCCGCAGCCCAAGGCGGGCGAGGTTCTGGTGCGCATCAAGCGCGTCGGTATCTGCGGTACGGATTTCCATATCTTCCAGGGCAAGCATCCGTTCCTGGAATACCCCCGCGTCATGGGGCATGAGCTGTCCGGCACGGTGGAGCAGGCGCCGGAGGGCAGCAACCTGAAGGCCGGGCAGAACGTCTACATCGTTCCCTACCTGTCCTGCGGGCAGTGCGTCGCCTGCCGCAAGGGCGTGACCAATGCCTGCCAGAACATCAGCGTGCTGGGTGTGCACAGCGATGGCGGCATGGCCGAGCTGCTGTGCGTGCCCGCCAGCAACGTCGTGCCGGTCGGCGACACGCCGCTGGAAGACGCGGCGATGATCGAGTTCCTGGCCATCGGCGCGCATGGCGTGAAGCGCGGCGGCATCTCGGCGCAGGACCGCGTTCTGGTGGTCGGCTCCGGCCCCATCGGCATGTCGGCCATCATCTTCGCCAAGGCGCGCGGCGCGCACGTGACCGTCATGGACATGCGGGAGGACCGGCTGGCCTTCACGCAGGACAAGCTGGGCGCGGATGCGCTGCTGCTGGCCAATGTGGATGCGGAAGCCAAGGCGTCCGCCGCCACCAGCGGTGACTTCTTCGACGCCGTGGTGGACTGCACCGGCAACCTGGCCGCCATGCAGCGCGGCTTCGGCTTCGTCGGCCATGGCGGGCGCTACGTGCTGGTCTCCGTGGTCCGGGACAACGTCACCTTCTCCGACCCCGAGTTCCACAAGCGGGAGACCACGCTGTTCGCCAGCCGCAACGCCCAGGCGGATGACTTCGCCGAGGTCGTGCGGCAGATGCAGGCGGGCAAGGTGCCGACCAAGGCGCTGAACACCCACCGTGGCCCTCTGACGGCCGGGCCGGAGCTGTTCCGCGACTGGATCCGCCCCGAGGCGGGCGTCATCAAGGCCATTCTGGAAGTCTGACCGCGCCATGACCGCACCGCGTACGCTGCGCCTGCACGACGCCGACAACGTCGTCGTCGCCATCGATGCCCTGCCGGCCGGCACGCTGCTGCCCTCCGGGCTGACGGTGACGGAGCGGGTGCCGAAGGGGCACAAGCTTTCCACCACCGGCATCGGGCAGGGGCAGCCGGTGCGGAAGTTCGGTCAGATCATCGGCTTCGCCGGGCGGGACATCCTGCCCGGCTGCTGGGTGCACGAGCACAACGTCGCCATTCAGGATTTCGAGCGCGACTACGCCTTCGCCAGCGAGGTGCATGAGGACCAGGTGCTGCGCGCCGGCGAGTTGCCGGCGCATTTCCAGGGCTTCCACCGGGCCGGCGGCAAGGTAGGGACGCGCAACTATATCGGCATCCTCAGCTCGGTGAACTGCTCGGCCACCGTCATCGACTTCATTGCCGATGAGGTTGCGCGGTCCGGCATCCTGGCCGACTATCCGAATATCGACGGGGTGATCCCGTTCACCCACGGCACCGGCTGCGGCATGGGCAGCAAGGGCGAGGAATTCGATATCCTGGCCCGCACGCAGTGGGGCTATGCCAGCCATCCCAACTTCGCCGCCGTGCTGGTGGTCGGGCTGGGCTGCGAGGTGTTCCAGATCCCCCGCCTGAAGGATGCCTACGGCATCACCGAGGGCGAGCATTTCCAGAGCCTGACGATCCAGGAGATCGGCGGCACCCGCAAGGCGATCGCCAGCGGCGTGGCCAAGGTGCGGGAGATGCTGCCCTTCGCCAATCGCTGCCAGCGGGAAGCGGCACCGGCTTCGGCGCTGACGCTGGCGCTGCAATGCGGCGGGTCGGACGGCTATTCCGGCATGACCGCCAACCCCGCGCTGGGTGCGGCGGCGGACCTGCTGGTGCGCAACGGCGGCACCGCCATCCTGTCCGAGACACCGGAGATCTTCGGCGCCGAGCATCTGCTGACCCGCCGGGCGGAAAGCCGGGAAGTGGGCCAGAAGATCGTCGACCTGATCGAATGGTGGAAGGACTACGCGGCGCGCGCGGGCGGGGAGCTGAACAACAATCCGTCCCCCGGCAACAAGGCTGGCGGCCTGACCACCATCCTGGAGAAATCGCTGGGCGCGGCGGCGAAGGGCGGCACCGCGACGCTGCGCGGCGTCTACCGCTATGCCGAGCAGATCGACCGCAAGGGCTTCGTGTTCATGGACACGCCGGGCTACGACCCGGTGGCCGCGACCGGGCAGGTGGCGGGCGGCGCCAATGTGCTGTGCTTCACCACCGGCCGTGGTTCCGCCTATGGCTGCAAGCCCACGCCCTCGATCAAGCTGGCGACGAATTCCGACCTGTACCGGCGGATGGAGGACGACATGGATATCGACTGCGGCGATATCCTCGAAGGCGTCTCCATCGAGGCGAAGGGGCGGCAGATCTTCCAGACGATCCTCGACATCGCTTCAGGCGAGAAGTCGAAATCCGAACAGCTGGGCTACGGGCGTAACGAATTCGTGCCCTGGCAGATCGGCGCCACGATGTGAGGCATCAGCCCGGCAGGCAGCGCGTCACGTCCTCATGCCCACGGGCGAGGACGGGGCGGGTGCCTTCCGGGCACTGGGTCTGCGCCCGGGATGCCGCCGGCAGCCCGCGGTCCCACCCCGGGGCGGGAGAGCCGAAGCCGGAGGCCGAGCCGCCGCCACGCCGGCCGCCGGCGCCATCGCAGCGGCCAGGCGCGCCACGGACCGGCGTGCCGCCATTCGGGCAAAGCCAACGGCGGAGTTCCTGGAGCTGGGCGGCGCTGGGGCGGCGGTACTCCGCCGCGGCGGCTTCCAGGCCCGGCAGCAGCAGGCCGAGGGTCAGGAGGAGTGCCACGACGCGCTTCATGCGCCGACGTATGGCACGGGGCAGGGCGGGCTGGAACCCGCATCCACCGCACCGGTGCGCCACTGATACATTCCGTAAGACAACAAAACGTTCCGTGCCCGAGGAAGCCCTTGAAGCAAACCGCGGGGATGGCAACATGAGGGGCATGGATCAGCAGTTCCGTGACCGCCCTGTCATCGACATGACTCCGGAAGGCGAGTTCCGGGGCCCCGCGCCTTCGCGCAAGGGCTTCCTGGACAAAGCCTTGGCCCGGGTCGGGGGCATTGCCGCCCTGGTGGCCATTGTGGCCGGCGGCGTCGTGGTGGCCGGCGTGGCCATCGCCTTCTTTGCCCTTGCGCTGCCCATCGCCGCCCTGGCGGGGTTGGTGGCCTTTGGCAGCATGTGGTGGCGCATGCGACGCGCGGGCCAGCAGGGCCGCGGCTTCGTGCATGTGATGCGGCGCTGAGCCGCCGCACACCCGATTTTTCCATCGACCCGACCCGGCTCTATGAGGTCGGGGACGACGGCGGTGTCTTCATCCAGACCCCAGCGCCCGCGGCGAAAAGGACCGCGCGGCGCGTTTGGTATTGGTGGGCCGGCGCCGTGCTAGCCAATGCCGCCAGCGCAGGTGGTGCGGCCCTGGGCTTCGCCTTTGGCGGCCGCCCGGTTGGCGCCGCCATGGGCATGGTGGTGCTGTGCACCGCGCCGCTGCTGGCCGTGGCGCCCGCCATCGTCTGGCGCGGGCAGCATCGTGAACGGCGCAAGCTGTACGAACGTCCCGACCAGTTTGGCCGCCCCGCCCGCTGAAGGCGCTTCCCCCCCTGGTCTACCTGCGGCGTGTTAGCGCATGGCCTGCCCCGGCACCCGGTGGCGAAAGGCCAGGGCCTCCGCCATGTGCGCCCGCCGGATCACCTCATCCCCTGCCAAGTCGGCGATGCTGCGCGCCACCCGGAAGCAGCGGGTAAAGCCGCGGCTGGAGAGCCCCAGCTGCACCGCCGCGCGCTCGGCCAGGGAAAGCGCATCGGGGTCGGTGCGCCCCGTCAGCTCTTCCAGCGTCGCCTCGGCGTTCACGGTGCCGGAGCGGTCCCGTTGCAGCGCGCGGGCCTGGGCGACGCGGCGGGCGACGGCGGGGCTGTTCTCGCCGCGCGGGGCGCGGGCCAGTTCGCTGGGCGGAATGGGCGCCATGCCGATAGTCAGGTCCATGCGGTCCAGCAGCGGGCCCGAAAGCCGGCCTTGATACTGCTCGCCACAGCGGGGCGCCTGGCCGCATTCGCGCGGCTGGTCGCCCAGGTGGCCGCAGCGGCACGGGTTCATCGCCGCCACCAGTTGGACGCGGGCAGGGTAGGTGACATGCGCGGCGGCACGGCTGATGGTGCAGACGCCGCTTTCCATGGGCTGCCGCAATGCCTCCAGCGCCGGGCGGGGGAATTCCGGCCACTCATCCAAGAACAGCACGCCGCGATGCGCCAGGCTGATCTCGCCCGGCTTGGCGCGCGGGCCGCCACCCACCAGCGCCGCCTGGCTGGCCGAGTGATGCGGATCCCTGAACGGGGGGCGGGAGGAGATGCGGCCGTGCTCGATCAGCCCGGCGACGCTGCGGACCAGGCTGACTTCCAGTGCCTCGCGCGGCGTCAGGTCCGGTAGCAGGGTGGGCAGGCGCGCCGCCAGCATGGACTTGCCGGAGCCGGGTGGTCCAATCAGCAGCAGATTGTGCTGGCCGGCGGCGGCAATCTCCATCGCCCGCTTGGCGCTTTCCTGCCCCTTCACGTCGGAAAGGCAGGGGCCGCCCGGTGCCTCCGCCTGCAGGGCCGGTGCGGCGGGCGGCGCCAGCACCTGCCGTCCGGTCAGGTGCGCGATCAATTGCCGCAGGTCCCCAGCGGCGAGGATTTCGATCTCGCCAGCCCAGGCAGCTTCTGGCCCCTGGGCTCCGGGGCAGATCAGCCCCAGCCCGCGCGCGGCGGCGCCGAGCGCGGCGGGCAGGATGCCGGCGACGGGGCCGATGGCGCCGTCCAGCGCCAGCTCCCCCAGCGCGGCGAAGCCGGCCAGTTCCTCGCGCGGCACCACATCCATCGCCGCCAGCACGGCGAGGGCGATGGGCAAGTCGAAATGCGAGCCTTCCTTCTGGATATCGGCGGGCGCCAGGTTCACCAGCACCCGCTTTGGCGGCAGGGAAAGGCCCAGGCCGGTTAGCGCGGCGCGCACCCGTTCCCGACTTTCCGCCACGGCTTTGTCTGGCAGGCCGACAACCATGAAGGCGGGCAGCCCGGCCGAGATCTGCACCTGCACTTCGACTGGCAGGGTCTCGATACCGGAAAAGGCGAAGGTCGCCAGCCGCGCGATGCTCATGCCTGAGCGGTAGCGCGGCCAGCGACGTTTTTCAACTTAGAGGTTTATCGACCCCAGGCGTTGAGGAAGCGTTCCAGCAGACCACCGATCACCTCCACCGCATAGCCGCCTTCCTGCACCAGCACCGTGGGCAGGTTCAGCGCGGCCAGCTTCTTCGCCGCCCTGGCGAAGCCGTCGGCGCTGACGGAGAGGAAGCTCAGCGGCTCATGCTCCGAGGCATCGAAGCCCAGCGGCACCACCAGGGCGTCGGCACCGAACTCCTGCACCCGGGCAATGGCGGCGTCGATGGCGGCCAGCCAGGTGTCGTCGGTGGTGCCGCGCGCCAGGGGCAGGTTGACGTTGAAGCCGGCCCCGGCCCCCGCGCCGGTTTCGCCGGCATGGCCGACATACCAGGGATAATAGCCGCTCGGGTCGCCATGCACGGAGAGGGTCAGCACGTCGGCGCGCTGCCAAAAGATGCCCTGGGTACCGTTGCCGTGGTGGGCATCGATGTCCAGCGTGGCGACCTTGGCCGCACCGGCCGCGCGCAGCCGCTCCGCCGCCAGGGCACTGTTGTTGATGTAGCAGTGGCCACCGGCCCGGCCCGCATAGGCGTGGTGGCCGGGCGGCCGGCACAGCGCGTAGGCGGTACCGCCTTGCGCCACCGAATCGGCCGCCGCCAGCGCGACGCCGGCGGCGCCCGCCGCGGCTTCCCAGGTACCGGGGCCGATGGGGCAGGCCGTGTCGGCGGTGTACCAACCGACGCGGCCAATGATGCTGTCCGGGCAGATGGCGCCCTGTTCCAGCATCTCGGGCGAGGGGTGCATGTTGGCCACGGCTTCCGGCCCATGTTCCTGCAGGCCGTTCCAGGCACGGGTAGCGCCTTCCAGGAAGTCGATATAGCCGGCGTCGTGCAACGTCAGCAGGGCTTCCCGCGTCGCGGCGCCGGGCTCCTGCGGCGCCAGCCCCATGCGGTGCAGCGCGGCGAGCAAGGCACCGGCACGTTCCGGCACCTCGAAGTTACGGCGCACCTGGCCGCGCTGGAGGAAGAATTGCGGCGTGTGCCGCAGCTGGGCGGGGTCGGCAAAGGTCTGCATGGTCCCGAACGCTAAGCCTGACGGGTGGGCTTGTCGATCCGGTGCGACGAAGGCTAGCGTCGCTTCCAAGGGAAGCTCAACGGAGATGAAAACCATGACGACATTGTCGCGTCGCGGCCTGATGGCTGCTGCCGCCACCCTGCCGGTGCTCTGGCGTGTCGAGGATGCCATCGCCCAGGGCGTCCAGCCCAAGCGTGGCGGTACGCTGACCACCATCGTGAACCCCGAGCCGCCGGTGCTGCATATCGGCGTCAACAACCAGGCCCCGACGCTGATCGTCGGCGGCAAGATGTTCCAGGGGCTGCTGCGCTACGACGCGCAGCTGAAGCCGCTGCCGGAACTGGCCAAGAGCTGGGAGGTGAGCGCCGACGGGCTGGAATACACCTTCCACCTGCAGGAAAACGTCAAGTTCCATGATGGCAAGCCGATGACGTCCGAGGACGTCGTCTTCTCCATCATGAAGTTCCACATGGAAGTCTCGCCCCGTGCGCGCGGCGTCTTCGCCCGCATCAAGGAGGGCGTGGCGGTCAACCCGACCACGGCGAAGTTCGTCCTCTCCGAGCCGTTCGAGCCGTTCCTGCTGATGTTCGACGTTACCGTCTCGGCCATCGTGCCGAAGCATCTGTTTGAGGGGCAGGACTTCCGGCAGGCGCCGGCGGTGGCGCGGCCGGTCGGCACCGGGCCGTTCAAGTTCGCCGAGTGGCAGCGCGGCAACTTCATCAAGCTTGAGCGGTTCGACGAGTACTGGAAGCCGGGCCAGCCCTACCTGGACGCCATCATCTACCGCGTCGTGCCGGACAGCCAGAGCCGCCGCCTCGCGCTGGAATCCGGCCAGGTCATCCTCACCCAGTCCAACGACATCGAGCCGTTCGACGTGCCGCAGATGCGCGCCCGCCCGAACCTGGAGGTGAAGACCACCGGCTGGGAATACATGGGCCCACTGATGTGGGTGGAATTCAACCACCGCGTGAAGCCGCTGGACGACGTGCGGGTACGCCGCGCGCTAACGATGGCGGTGAATCGCGACTTCATTGCCCAGCGCCTGTGGTTTGGCATCGGCAAGCCGGCGACGGGGCCGTTCAACAGCTCCACCCGCTTCTATGATGCCAGCGCCAAGGCGCCGGGCTTCGACGTCAACGCCGCCAAGGCGCTGCTGGACGAAGCCGGGCTGAAGCCGAACGCCCAGGGCGTGCGCTTCACCATCAAGCACATGTCGCTGCCCTATGGCGAGGTGTTCACCCGCCTGGGCGAGTTCCTGCGTCAGGCCTTCCGCCAGGTCGGCGTCGATCTGCAGCTGGAGAGCGTGGATGTCGGCACGTGGTCCCAGCGCACGGCGAACTGGGATTTCGATACCACCATCAACTACCTCTACCAGTATGGCGACCCGACGTTGGGTGTGGAGCGCAGCTACGTCTCCACCAACATCAAGAAGATCCTGTTCTCCAACGTCTCCGGCTACGCCAACCCGCAGGTGGACGAGCTGTTCGCCAAGGGCCGCGATGCCGCGGACCCGAAGGTGCGGCAGGAAGCCTTCTCCGCCGTGCAGAAGATCCTGGTGAGCGACGTACCGCTGCTGTGGCTGATGGAGATGTCGTTCCCCACCATCTACGACAAGAAGCTGAACAACGTGATCACCACCGGCGCCGGTGTGCACGCCAGCTTCGACGACGTCTTCCTGGCCTGATGGAGCTGTCCCGTCTGCCCGCCTACCTGGCGGGCCGTCTGGTCAAGGCGGCGATCGTGATTCTCGCGATCGTCGTCTGCAATTTCTTCCTGATCCACGCCGCCCCCGGTGACCCGGCGAGCATCATCGCCGGCCAGTCGGGTTCCGCCGATGCGAGGTTCCTGGAGCAGCTTCGCGCGCAGTTCGGGCTGGACCAGCCGCTTTACGTGCAGTTGTGGATGTACCTGAAGGGCGTGCTGACGCTCGACCTCGGCTTCAGCCACCGGCAACAGGCCAGCGTCGCTGCCCTGGTGTGGGACCGGCTGCCGGCGACCTTGCTGCTGACCGGCGCCGCCTTCATCTTCGCCATCGTGCTGGGCGTGACGATGGGCGCGCTGGCGGCGCGGCGCGTGGGCACCTGGTGGGATTCCATCATCACCGTGCTGGCGCTGGCCTTCTACGCCACGCCGCTGTTCTGGGTCGGGCTGATGCTGGTGCTGCTGTTCAGCGTGACGCTGGAATGGCTGCCCTCCTTCGGCATGATGTCCGTGGGCGTGGAAATGTCCGGCATCGGCAAGGTGCTCGATGTCGGCAAGCACCTGTTGCTGCCGGCACTGACGCTGGGGCTGTTCTACGTCGCCGTCTATGCCCGCCTGTCCCGCGCGACGATGCTGGAAGTGGCGGACCAGGATTTCGTGAAGACCGCGCGGGCCAAGGGCGTGCCGGAAGGCCGCATCCTGCGCCGGCACATCCTGCGCAACGCCATGCTGCCCGTCATCACCTTCGCCGGCATCCAGGCCGGGCAGCTGATCGGCGGCTCCATCCTGGTGGAGACGGTGTTCGCCTGGCCGGGCATCGGCCGCCTGGCGTTCGAGGCGCTGCTGGCGCGCGACTACCAGGTGCTGATGGGCGTGTTCTTCTGCACCAGCGTCATGGTGGTGTTGTTCAACCTGATCACCGACCTGCTCTACGCCGTCGTCGATCCGCGCGTGGAGGTGTCCTGATGAAAACCTTCTGGCGCAACTTCGCCCGTAACCGCGGCGCGGTGGTCGGGCTGGTCATCCTGGTTCTGGTGCTGATCGTGGCGCTGACGGCACCGTGGATCTTCCCCGGCAGCCCGTGGGACATGGCCGGCGCGCCCTTCGCGCCCCCGGGCGAAGACGGCATGCTGCTGGGCACTGACAGCCTTGGGCGGGACGTGGCGGCCGGCATCGCACATGGCGCGCGGGTGTCGCTGCTGGTGGGGGCGGTTTCCACCGTTGTCTCCCTCGTTATCGGCATCGGGCTCGGCGCCATCGCCGGCTATCTGGGCGGCTGGGTGGACGACGTGGTGATGCGCTTCACCGAGTTCTTCCAGACCATTCCGTCCTTCGTGCTGGCCATCCTGCTGGTGGCGATCTTCACGCCGACCATTCAATCCATCGTCTTCGCCATCGCCGTGGTGTCATGGCCGCCGGTGGCGCGCGTGGTGCGGGCGGAATTCCTCTCCCTGCGCTCGCGCGAGTTCGTCCAGGCATCCGAGGTACTGGGCAAGTCGCGCATCTCTATCGTGCTGGGGGATATCCTGCCGAACGCGCTCTCGCCCATCGTCGTGCTGTCCTCGCTGATGGTCGCCTCGGCCATCCTGCTGGAAAGCGCCTTGTCCTTCCTCGGCCTGGGCGACCCCAACATGATGTCCTGGGGCTTCCTCATCGGCTCCGGCCGCAGCGTCATCCGCATGGCGTGGTGGATGAGCGTATTCCCCGGCATCGCCATCTTCCTCACCGTGCTGTCGCTCAACCTGGTGGGTGAGGGGCTTTCGGACGCGTTGAACCCGCGCCTGCCGCGCAACCGTGGAGGCAAGCCATGACCCGCCTGCTGACGGTCGAGAACCTCACGGTCGGCCTGCCCCAGGGCGCCGACCGGCCGCATGCGGTGGAAGGGCTGTCCCTGCATGTCGATGCGGGGGAGATCCTCTGCGTCGTCGGTGAAAGCGGCTCCGGCAAATCGATCACCGCCAATACGGTGATGGGGCTGTTACCGAAGCTGCTGCCGGTGAAGGGCGGCAGCATCACCTTCGAGGGTGAGGACATCCTGGCCCTGTCGGAGGAAGCGATGCGGGACCGCCGTGGCCGCCGCATGGCCATGGTGTTCCAGGAGCCGATGACGGCGCTGAACCCGCTGATGAAGGTGGGGGACCAGATCGCCGAGGCGCTGGCCGTTCATGGCCGGGGCCAGGACGCGGCGAAGCGGGTGCCGGAGTTGCTGGCAGCGGTGAACCTGCCGGACCCGGCCTCCATCGCCAGGAGCCATCCGTTCCGCCTTTCCGGCGGCCAGCGGCAGCGCGTGATGATTGCCATGGCGCTGGCGCTGGAGCCGGCGCTGCTGATCGCGGATGAGCCGACGACGGCGCTGGATGTCACCACGCAGATGCAGATCCTGCGCCTGGTACGGGAGATCCAGTCCCGCCAGGGCATGGGCGTGATGTTCATCACCCATGATTTCGGCGTGGTGGCGGAAATCGCCGACCGCGTCGTGGTCATGCAGCATGGCCGCATTGTCGAGCAGGGGGCGGCGCAGCAGGTGCTGAATGCACCGCAGCACCCTTATACTCGCGCGCTGATCGCCGCCGTGCCGCATGGCGATGCCGCCGCGCGCCCCGCCGTCTCCGTCCAGCCGATGCTCGAGATGAAGGGCATCGAGAAGACCTACCACCGCGGCGGCTGGTTCGGCCCCAAGGCGACGGTCCGCGCCATCCACAGCGCCGACTTCACCCTGTTCAAGGGGGAGACGCTGGGGCTGGTGGGCGAAAGCGGCTCCGGCAAATCCACCCTGGCCCGCTGCGTCGTCCGCCTGGTGGAGCCGGAGAAGGGCGAGATCATCTTCGCCGGGGAGGACCTCCGCCCGCTCTCCCGCACCGGCTGGCTGCCGTATCGCAAACGTATCCAGATGGTGTTCCAGGACCCCTATGCGTCGTTGAATCCCCGGCGCAAGGTGGGGGATGCGATTGCAGAAGGCCCCATCACCTACGGTGTCGACCCGGCCGAGGCGCGCGCCCGCGCGGCGGAGCTGCTGCGCCTCGTGCAGCTCGACCCCTCGGCGCTGGAACGCTACCCGCACGAATTCAGCGGCGGGCAGCGGCAACGCATCGGCCTCGCCCGTGCGCTGGCCATGCAACCTGAATTGCTGATCGCGGATGAGCCGGTCTCGGCGCTCGACGTCTCGGTGCAGGCGCAGGTGCTGAACCTGTTGGCCGATATCCGCAAGCGGCTGGGCCTGACCATGTTGTTCATCACGCATGATCTTCGCGTCGCCGCGCAGATCTGCGACCGTATCGCCGTCATGCAGCGCGGCGCCATCGTGGAGATCGGCAGTACGGCCGAGGTCTTCGGGGCGCCGAAGCACCCCTATACCCGCGCGCTGCTGGACAGCATTCCCGGCCAGGGCTGGACCCCGCCCGACCTTTCTAGATCCGCCTGAAGGATACACGATGTCTGCTCTCGACCCCGGCGTGAAGCGCGCCATCCTGGAAGCGGCCAAGGCGCTGGAAGCCGAATCCATCGCGGCGCTGGAGCGGCTGGTGCGCTGCCCCTCCACCCTCGGCAACGAGGCCTCGGCCCTGGACGAGATGGCGCGCAACTACGAGGCGCTGGGGCTGGCGGCGCAGCGCATCCCCACCGTGCCGGAGAAACTGCAATCGGTGCCCGGCTTCTCGCCGCCGCTGATGTCCTATGAGGGGCGGGACAACGTCGCCGCCATCCATACCCCGCGCGAGGCCAAGGGCCGCAGCCTGGTGCTGCAAGGCCATGTGGACGTGGTGCCGGAAGGCGCCGCCGATCTGTGGATCACACCCCCCTACGAGCCCAGTATCCGCGACGGCCGCATGTATGGCCGTGGCTCGGCCGACATGAAGGCGGGCGATATCTCCAACGTCATGGCGTTCCGCGCCCTGCAACTGGCCGGGCTGCAGCCGGCGGCGCAGGTGCAGTTCCATTCAGTGATCGAGGAGGAATGCAGCGGCAACGGCGCGCTGGCCTGCATGATGGCGCTGCCGAAATGCGACGCTGTCATCATCCCCGAGCCCGGCCCCAATTACGACGCCATCTACACGGTCGAGGTCGGCGTGGTGTGGGCCTGGGTGACGGTGACGGGCCGGCCGGTGCATGTGCGGGACATGCATGCGGGAATCAACTCCATCGATGCCGCCTACCGGATATCCAACCTGTTCCGCGAGTACGAGGCGGAGATGAACCGGGCGGAGAACATCCACCCGGCCTTCTTCGGCGAGAACCACCCGGTCAACGTCAATTTCGGCACGGTGGAAGGCGGCGAGTGGAACAGCTCCGTCCCCACCCGCACGCGCATCGGCATGCGCGTCGGCGTCATGCTGGGCCGCACCGCGCAGCAGGTGAAGGCGGATATCGAGGCGCTGGTCGAGCGCGCGCGGCAGGACGAGACGTTCCGCGGCGCGCAGATCAAGCTGGAATTCCAGGGCTTCATGGCCGACCCCTGCGTGTTCGACCAGCAGGCGCCGATCGTGCAGGCCGTCCGCCGCAACTTCTCCGAGACCGCCGGGCATGACCTGCGGGACTACAAGGCATCCGGGCTGACGGATGGGCGCTTCTTCCAGCTGTACCAGGGCACCCCGGTGGCGTGTTTCGGGCCGGATTCGGATTCGATCCACGGCATCGATGAAAGCGTTGGCCTGGAAAGCTTTCACTCCATCACCAGGACCATCGCCCTGACCATGGCGGAGTGGTGCGGGGTGGAAAAGGCATGAGCAAGCCGTCCAACCTGCCTGTCTCCGGCGCCCGGCTGTGGGACAGCCTGATGGAAATGGCGCGCATCGGTGGCACGCCAAAGGGCGGCTGCAACCGGCAGACGCTGACCGACCTGGACGGCGCCGGCCGCGCGCTGCTGCGCCGCTGGGCGGAAGCGGTGGGCTGCACGCTCAGCGTCGACCGCGTGGGCAACATGGTGCTGCGGCGGGAAGGGCGGGACCCCAACCGCCCCGCCGTCGCCATCGGCAGCCACCTGGATACCCAGCCGACCGGCGGTAAGTTCGACGGCGTGCTGGGCGTGCTGGCAGGGCTGGAGGTAATGCGCGCCCTGCACGAGGCGCGCATCGAGACCGAGGCCCCCATCGTCCTGATCAACTGGACCAACGAGGAAGGCGCCCGCTTCTCGCCGCCCATGATGGGCAGCGGCGTCGCCATGGGCCTGTTTACCGAGGACGAGGTGCTGGCCAAGACCGACCCGGCCGGCGCCGTATTCGGCGAGGAGCTGCGCCGCATTGGCTGGCAGGGCCAGGCCGATCCGGCCGCGCTGCAATCCCTCGGTGCCTATTTCGAGCTGCATATCGAGCAGGGGCCGCTGCTGGAGCAGGAGGGCATCCCCGTCGGCGTGGTGGACCGTGCGCTGGCGCAGGCCTGGCTGGATGTGACGGTGACCGGCGAGGACTTCCATGCAGGCGGCGCCATGGCACCGCGGCGGGATTCCCTGGTGGCCGCCAGCATCCTGGTGCAGGCGGTGGAGCAGATCGCGCTGACGGAAGGCGGGCGCGGCACGGTGGGGCGGATTACGGTGCAGCCGGATAGCCGCAACGTCGTGCCATCCCAGACCTGGTTCAGCGTCGATTTCCGCCACGGCGACGAAGCCGCGCTGGCCCGCATGGTCGCGGCGCTGCGGACCAAGGCGGAGCAGGTCTCCCGCGTCCGCAAGCTGAAAGTGGCCGTGGAGGATTTCTGGTACTGCCCGCTGACGCCCTTCGACCCGGCGTTGGTGGCCGCGCTGGAAGACGCCGCGCGCACCCGCGGCCTGAACCACACCGTGATGCCCACGGGCATCGGCCATGACGCCGTCTACGTCGCGCGGCGCGTGCCGACGGCGATGATCTTCGTGCCCTGTGAAGGCGGCATCAGCCACAACGAAGCCGAGAACATTACGCCTCAATGGGCCGAGGCCGGGCTGGTCGTGCTGGCCGATGCCGTGCTGGCCACCGCCGGCCGCGTGAAGGTGGAATAGAGACATGCGTATCGCCCTTGGTGGCTTCCTGCACGAAAGCCATTCCTTCGCCCCGCGCGCGACGACGTGGCAGGAATTCCAATCCCCCGGTGGCTTCCCGGCCTATGTGCGCGGGGCGGGGCTGTTCGATGCCGTCCGCTCCACCTCCGTCCCCTCCGCCGGCGCGTTGGATGTGGCGGAACCGCGCGGCGTCGATCTCGTGCCGCTCTCCTGGTGCTTCGCCAATCCTGCTGGTCCTGTCACGGAAGAAGCGTTCGAGCGGATTGCCGCCTGCCTGATCGCGGATCTTGCCGCTGCGATGGATGCGGCGCCGCTGGATGGCGTCTATCTGGATCTGCACGGCGCCATGGTGGCCGAGCACTTCCCGGATGCCGAAGGCGAATTGCTGCGCCGGGCCCGCGCCGTGGTGGGGCCAGATGTGCCCATCGCCATCAGCCTGGACCCGCACGCCAACGTCACCGCGCTGATGGCGGAGAAGGCCGATGTCATCGTGCCCTTCCGCACCTATCCGCATGTGGACATGAAGGCGGCCGGCGCCCGCGCCATGGAATTGCTGCTGGCACGCGTTGCCCGCGGCACGCCCTGGCCCTACGCCTTCCGCCAGCTGGATTACTGGACGCCGCTGACCATGCAATGCACCATGGTCTCCCCGATGGCCGATGTGCTGGCGGAGCGGGCGAAGCTGGCCGCCGGCAATGGCATCGTCGAACTCGGCTTCTGCTTTGGCTTTCCCTATGCCGACTTTCCCGGCTGCGGCATGGCCATCACCTGCTACGCCGAGGATCAGGCGCAGGCCGATGCCGCCGCCGACACGCTGAAAGCCTATCTGGACGCGCACGAGGCGGATTTCGCCGGCGGTGCGCTGCCGGTGGAGCAGGGCGTGGCGCAGGCCATCGCCGCCTCCGGCCAGGGCAAGCCAGTCGTCATCGCCGATACGCAAGACAACCCCGGCGGCGGCGGCCATGGCGATACCACCGGCCTGCTGGCCGAGCTGATCCGCCAGGATGCCCCCGCCACGCTGGGCATGATCAACGACGCCGAAAGCGCCGAAGCCTGCCACGCGGCCGGCGAGGGCGCCGAGATCGCCCTGAAGCTGGGCGGCAAGTCGGATGGTGTGCCGGTGCATGTGCAGGCCAGGGTGCTGCGGCTGACCGATGGCCGCTTCACCTGCACCGGGCCGATGGCGGCAGGCAACCCGGCCGATTTGGGCCCCTCGGCTCTGATCGGCATCGGGCGGGTGAAGGTGCTGGTTGTCAGCCGCAAGATGCAGGCGCTGGACCAGGCGATGTTCCGCCATGCGGCCATCGAGCCTGCAGCGGAGCAGATCCTGGCCCTGAAGAGCAGCGTGCATTTCCGCGCCGACTTCCAGCCGATCGCGCAGGAGGTGATCGTGGTGGCGGCGCCCGGACCAGTGGTGGCGGACCCGTCATCCCTGCCATTCGCGCATCTGCGGGAAGGGGTGCGGCGGCGGCCGCTTGGGTGAGTTGGGGAGAAGGAAGGCTGGGGAAGGAATTCCCCAGGCCCCTTCTTCTTTTTTCGAGATTTGGGTTGTGCCTGAGGCGGTACGGTGGGGCTGGTTGGCGAAGCCTGAATGAATCAAACAGGCAGCACAGGCTGAAGCCCTGGTCGGCGAGGCCACTGGCCTGCAACGCGCCCCAGCCGTAACTCGAACCGGCCCAACGCTGCCACAGCCACCAAACTGGCAGACATGAAAGAAGGCGGCCGGGGAATTCCTTCCCCGGCCGCCTTCTTCAACCCTGGGCCAGCAGCGCCCGCACCGCCTCCGGGCGCGGCATCGGCGCCACGGCGCCATAGCCAGTGGTGGCCAGCGCGGCGGCGGCATTGGCGTAGAGCGCGGCGTCTTCCGGCGTATCGCCGGCCAGGATGCGGGCCAGGAAGTTGCCGGCGAACGTATCGCCCGCGCCGGTGGCATCCACCGCCTTTACCTTGCGGCCGGGAATGCGCGTACGCCCATCCCGCGTCGCCACCATCGAGCCATCCTTGCCCAGCTTCAGCAGCACCAGCGGCGCCAGCTTCAGGTAGAAATCAGCGATGGCGTCCGGGTCTTCCAACCCGGTCAGCGCTGTCGCGTCATCCAGGCTGGGCAGCGCGATGTCGGCTTCCGCGATGGCGGCGTGCATGATGGCCGCCGCGCGCTTCACCGGCCACAGCGCCTTCCGCAGGTTGGTGTCGTAGGACACTTTCACACCTGCCGCCTTGGCCATCTCGATGGCGCGGAAGCAGGTGTCGCAGGCGCTGGTGGAAATCGCCTGGCTGATGCCGGAGAGATGCAGGATCTTGGCAGGGCGGAACGCATCCACCTTCAAGTCGTCCGGCGTCATCCGCGCGGCGGCGCTGTTGCTGCGGTAGAAGGTGAACTGGTGCCCGTCCGGCCCATGGCTGACGAAGTACACCGCCGTCGGCGCATCCGGCTTGCGAACGACCGTGGTGGTATCGACGCCTTCCTCCGCCCACAGCTTCATGAAACTGTCGCCCGGCGCATCGGTGCCGATGGCGGTGATGTAGCCGGCGCGCGCGCCCGCCCGCGCCGCCGCGATGGCGGCGTTGGAGGTATCGCCGCCATGCCCTTCCAGGTACAGCGCGCGGCCCTGATCATCCTTGGCGTTCTGGTTGAATTCCAGCATCGGCTCGCCGATGCACAGCAGCTCCGCCGTCATGCCTGGACGATGCCCAGCGCCTCGCGCGCCGCCGCTTCCAGCGCGGCGCGGTTGCCGTCGGCAATCGCCTTCTCATCCACCAGCTTGCCGCCGATGCCGACAAAGGCCGCGCCGGCGGCGATGTACTCGCCCGCGTTGCGTGCATCGACACCGCCGGTCGGGCAGAAGGTCACGTCCGGGAACACCGATTTCAGCGCCTTGATATGCGCCGGGCCGCCGGCCGAGCTGGCCGGGAAGATCTTGACCACGTCGGCTCCGGCCGTGCGGGCCGCGCGCACCTCGGTGGGCGTGAAGGCGCCCATCATCACGCAGGCGCCGGCGGCGCGGGCAGGGGCCACCAGCGTCGGCTCCACCCAGGGGGAGACGATGAACTTGGCGCCGGCCGCGATGCTGGCCTCCGCCGACGCCGCATCCGGCACCGTGCCGACGCCGACCAGCAGGGAGGAATCGGACGCGACTTCACGGATGACGGACAGCGCGTCCGGGATCGTCAGCGTGATCTCGAAGATGCTGATGCCGGCGCCCTTCAGCCACTCGACGGCGGTGATCGCGCGGGCAGCGGTGCTGGTGCGCACCACGGGCACGATGCGGGCGGCACGGAAGGTTTCGATCAACGGGTGCGGGGCCACGGGTTCAATCCTGTCAAAGGCGGAAGGGCCGAGCACGGCCAACCCCCGTCCGGGTCTTCATCTGCGGGGGAAGCTAGCCCCGACCTCCGCCCGCGTGAAGCCGTTGGTCGCCCTTGGGTGCTATTCCGCCCGGGCTTCCATCTGGCGCGCCGTCTCGTGCAACTGCCGCGCTGCCAGGTTGGCGTGGGCCACCTGCGCCTGGGTGGTATCCAGTTGCTCGCGGTACTGGCCCAGGCTGCCGGCCAGGTCCTGCGTTGCCTGCCGCAACGCGCCGATGCCGGCGCGGAACTCGGCCACGGCGGCCGCCTGCTCTGCCAGCGCATCGTCCAGCCGGCGCAGCGCCAGCCGCAGCCGGTCCCCCGGCGCTTGCGGGAAGGCGAGGATGGCGGGGTGGGTGTCCATGTCGGGCGCCTTCGCAAAGGTTAATGGAGTGTTGATGTCGTTCTAGAATTTCTCACATATAGAGACAATGGGCTTTTTTGAGAATGGTTGCCGGCGTTCACGCATGGCCGCCGCCCTTGCGGCCGGGCGCCATCCCGCCTAAACCGCGCGCCCCCCGGAATTCAGGTCCCCCCACCATGCATGATGTGATCGGCATCGACTTCGGCACGACCAACAGCGTCATCGCGTTGCGGCAGGCCGATGGGCAGGTGGCCAGCATCCGCTATGCCGCCGGCCAGGGCGTGGTGGATACCTTCCGCTCCGTGCTCTGCTTCTGGGCGGAGGAAAGCGGCGCCAATCGCGGCCGGCTGGAACACGCCGCCGGCCCCAACGCCATCGAGGCCTATCTGGACGACCCGCTGGGCAGCCGGCTGATCATGTCCATGAAGAGCTACCTGGCCAGCCGCAGCTTCGTCGAAACCCGGGTGTTCAACCGGCCCTTCGCGCTGGAGGACCTGATCTCCACCTTCCTGCGCTCCCTGGTCGCGGGCGCGGTGGGGGCGCCGTCCCTGGGTTCGGCACGCGTCATCGCCGGCCGCCCGGTGCGCTTCGTGGGCGAGACGGCGGACGACTCGCTGGCCGAGCGCCGCCTGCGCGCCGCCTTCAACGGCGCCGGCTGGTCCGATGTCGACCTGGCGCTTGAGCCGGAGGCCGCCGGCCACCGCTTTGCTTCCACGCTGGAAGGCGCCGCGAACGTACTGGTCGGCGATTTCGGCGGTGGCACCAGCGACTTCTCCATCCTGCGGTTCGAGCCCGGGGCACGCCGCCGCGTGGTGCCGCTGGGCCATGCTGGCGTCGGCATCGCCGGCGATGCGTTCGACTTCCGCATCATCGACAATGTCGTCTCTCCCAAGCTGGGCAAGGGCGGCACCTACAAGGTGATGGATACCGCCCTGCCGGTGCCGCCCGCCTTCTTCACCAGCTTCGCCCGCTGGCACCAGCTCTCGCTGATGCGCGCGCCGAAGACGCTGCGCGAGATCAACGAAGTGGCGCGCCTGGCGGCCGAGCCGGAGCGGCTGCGCCACCTGATCCGGCTGGTGGAGGACGAGGTCGGCTACGCACTGTACCAGTCCGTCTCCGCCGCCAAGGCCGGGCTCTCCAAGACCGACAGCACCGTGCTGCAGTTCACGCACCGGGACTTCGCCGTGGAGGAGCGGATAGAGCGCGCGGATTTCGAGCGCTGGATCGCACCCGAACTTGCGCAGCTCTCCGCCGCCATCGACCGTGCGCTGACGGATGCGAAGCTGGCGCCAGGGCAGGTGGACCGGGTGTTCCTGACCGGTGGCACCTCCCTGGTGCCCGCCGTGCGCCGGCTGTTCGACGACCGCTTCGGCGCGGAGCGGGTGACGGGTGGCGGTGAGTTCGTCTCGGTGGCCGAGGGGCTGGCGCTGATCGGTGCCGCGGCCTAGGCAGGATGCGTTCACGTCCGCTCAGGCGGCGTGCTTTCCGCCCGTTGTCTGATTGTGTGATTCACGCCTTTCCGGTGATGCGGCCTGAGGCGATCACCCTCTAGCGGCCAAGGCGCTGGAGCCTGTCGGGTGCCACGCCGCCCGTCTTTGGCGGCAGCATGTCCACCCCGTGCCTGCGCCCGACCGCGCGCAACTCGCGCGGTGAGAGGCCGAACCGTTCCTTGAAGGTGCGGCTGAAATGCGCCTCGCTGCGGAAGCCCAGCGAGAAGGCGATGGAGCCGATCGTCTCCCCGGCACGGTCGTCGCCGTTGAAGATCTCGTAGCAGCGCTGCAGCCTGCGTTCGCGGATATAGGCCTGCACGCCATCATGCGCGACGAACACGCGGTAAAGCGCGCTGCGGGAGACACTCAGCGCATCCGCCAGCGCGGCGGCGGAAAGCTCCTCATCACCCAGCAATTGCTCGATCCTGGCCTGCGCACGGCCGAACAGGTCGAGATCCGCCGGCGTCGCCGCCTCCCGCGCGCGGTCATCCTCGCCGAAGGCAACGACGGCGAACTCCACTATGGACCGGGTGGCGGCAATGCCCTGCGTCAGCGTCAGGGTGGGCAGGGCGGCGTAAACGTCCCGCATCAGCTGCGCGAGGATCCGCGTGGCGGGCAGCCGGGCATCCGGCACATGCCCGTGCAGGGCGCGCTGCTGCAACGCCGCCGGCATGGCGCTGCGCGGCACCGTCACAGCCAGTGTACGGTAAGGCGAGGTGCGGAAGCCGAAGGGTAGGCCGAAATCGATGAAGCTGACATCGCCAGGCATCGCCAGGAACGGCCGGCTGCCGCAATGCCCGGTGTAGCTGCCTTCCACGTGCAGTGAAATGTTCACATGGTCGACGCCGGTGCGGGCCACGTCCTCGCCCGTCCGCACCAGCCAGTTGTCGTGGGAACTGGTGGCCTCCGAGACCAGGAAAGGCTGCAACGCGTAGAGCCGGGTGGAGGCATGGAAGGCCGGCGCGTCGGCGGGGTCGAGCAGTTCCGCGTGGCAGGCGAAGGTGAGGTGGCCCTGCCAGGCCTTGAAGGACGCGCCATCCGGCGTCGGCAGCAGGTCGAGCACCACATGCGGGTGGCCGATGGCCGCCCGGCCGGACAGTGCGGCGGCTGGTTCCGCCGTGTCGTCGGATTCTGTTGGCATCGCTGTGTGCCTTTGTTGCCGCTGTTGGCCCAGGATCGGCCGCTGACCGGAAACAGCGCGTCAATGAATAGGAAACGCTGCGTCAAATCCGCCGCCAGACGTTGTGATACAGAATCGAACAACGGGGCGGAAGGAAAAATCGACTGCGATGGCAGCAACGAAGTAATAAGCAAAAAAAATCGAATTGGAAAACAAGTAGAGAGGCTCGGCCTCTCAGTTTCGCGCGGCATATCCTGGCCGTCGTGCCAGAACGGGGCTTCAGATGAGCATCACCCACGGCTCTTTCCAACAAACATCCTGGCGCTTCCGGGCATCCTGGCCAGCGCGCTTCATGCGCCGCGTCAGGTTACTGTCATACACCATCGGCGGCTGGCAGGCCGCCCATCAGGTCAGTGAATGGGATGACGAGCGGTTGGAGGATATTGGCATCCGCCGCCAGGATGTCCGCCGCGCGCTGAAGGGAAGACTGCACGAAAACCCAACGGGGTTCCTGTCCGAGGCCGCCGCCGCGCGATACGCGGTGCTGCAGGCTACGTCGCCCTGCCGCAGGCGGGCCGGTGGCGCCCAGCCGGCCCCGTTGCCGGCGTGCCTGCAAAGGTCCGGCTCCAACTTGCGGTAGCCGGGTTGGCCGATCAGGCCATGGTGCGGTGGAAGGCCGGCGCGGCATAATGATCCGCCGTGCCGCGCCGCGCTGTGGAGGCCACCGCCAGCGCGGCGACGCCTGGCAGCGCCTGCACCGCCAGCAGCCCCAGCCACCACAGGGTCCGCTCCCCACCCCAGGGGTTGGCCAGCGCCACGCCCAGGCTGGCCAGGGCGATCCCCAGGAGCAACAGCTTCTCCATCCGCGTGCCGCCGTTGCGGGAGACATGGCCGCCCAGCAAGCCCTGCCATGCGGCGCGCCCGCTGCGCCAGCTGAGCGCGGCACTACCGGCCAGGGCCAGCCAGCCATGCCCGGCCACGCGCAGCGCCGGCAGCAGCGCGAACAGCAGCAACATCGGCATCAGCGCCAGCGGAAAGGCGGTATCCTCCGGCGCGATCACCGCCACGGCGGAACTGCCGAGGGAGAGCGTCAGCCCGGTGATGGCCAGCAGGTCGGCCAGGGCGGGCAGGGCGCCGTGCAGCAGGCCGTGCCGCTGCGGCGCGGTCAGGCTACGGTCGCGCGGCAGCAGCAGGCCCCGGGCCTGCTTGCGCAGCACCGCCATGCCGCCAGCCACCTGCCGCTGCCGCCGCGCCTGCCACTGCGGAAACTCGTCGCGGGCCAGGGTGCGGCCCATCGGCTCGGGCGGGGAGACCGCATCCCAGCCATGGCGCAGCAGGGCGAGGCCCAGGGCCATCTCCGGGCACATGCTGGTCTCGTCCCAGCCACCGGCCAGCCGCAGCGCCTCGGCCCGGAACAGCGGCAGGGCGGAGAGCGGCAGCAGGCCGCGGAAGTCGCTGCGATGCGTCGCGTGCTCCGCCTCGGCGATCTGGTTGAAGCGGCTCGGCTCGTCGGCGCGGTAATCCAGCGGGCTCTGCGCCAGGCCCAGGCCGGGCTGACGGAACAGCGGCACCAGGCGGCGCAGCCAACTGGCGCGCACGACCTGACCGGCCTTCAGCACACCGATGACGGCGGTATCGGCGGAGGTCTCGCGCAGGGCGAAGTTCAGCGCCCCGGCGCGGAAGCCGGGGAAGGGGCCGAGGTGGAAGAAGCGGAATTGCGGCCCCAGCCGGGCGCAATGCTCGGCCACCGGCTCCCACAGCAGCGGGTCGGCGGTGTGGGTATCCACCACCAGGACCTCGACATCCGGGTAGTCCAGCGCCGCCAGCGAATCCAGCGTCCGGCGCACCAGCTCCGGCTGTTCGTCACGCAGAGGCAGGTGCAGCGTGACCTTCGGCCAGCCGGGCGCGGCCGTCCGCCTGCCGCGCGTCTGGGCGGGCGAGGCGGCAACGTGGCGGCGAGTGCTGGCGTTCATTGGCTTGCCTCCATAACTGCGACGGCGACGGCTGTGGTCTCTGAGTGTGCTTCTGCCAGCCCTCTGAGGCGCCGGATCGTTCGCTTAATGGCAGGAATGGGGCTTTCGTTGCCGAGCTGCAGCCTGCAAAGCATGGCACGCATGTCCCGGCTTCGGGGCATGGCCCTGGCCGGGCCAGGGGGCTAAGACGCGAACGACAAGGACAGGTGGAGAATCATGGCGCTCGCGCTGGAAATCGTGGTGATCCTGCTGCTGGTCTTGCTCAACGGCATGTTCGCCATGAGCGAGCTGGCCATCGTGTCCTCCCGCCGCGGGCGGCTGCAGGCGCTGCAGCGCGCCGGCAAGCCGGGGGCGGAGGCCGCCCTGGCCCTGGCCGAGGACCCCAGCCGCTTCCTGCCCACCGTTCAGGTCGGCATCACCCTGGTGGGCATTTTTGCCGGTGCCTTCGCGGGCCAGGGCCTGGCCAACCGCCTGGCCGGCGTCGTCTCGCTGATCCCGGGCATGGCGCCCTATGCCAGCCAGCTCTCCCTGGCCGTGGTGGTGCTGTTCATCACTTATCTGTCCTTGATCCTGGGCGAGCTGGTGCCGAAGCAATTCGCCCTGCGGAACCCGGAAGGCGTGGCCTCCCTGGTCGCGCGGCCGATGACCACGCTCTCCCGCGTCGCGGCGCCGATGGTCTGGCTGCTGTCCCACTCCTCCGCCCTGGTGCTGAAGCTGTTGGGTGCCTCCGCGCCCGTCGAGTCGACGGTGACGGAAGAGGAGGTGAAGGCGGTGGTGGCCGAGGGTGCCCAGCATGGCGCGCTGGAGCACGAGGAGCGCCATATGATCGAGCGCGTGCTGCGGCTGGCCGATAAGCCGGTGCGCGCGCTGATGACCCCGCGCAACGAGGTTGACTGGATCGACCGCGCCGCCACCCCGCCTGAGATCGTCGCCCGCCTGCGTGCCAGCGACGTCACCCGCTTTGTGGTGGCCGAGGGGCGGATCGACAACGTCGTTGGCGTCGTCCACTCCAAGGATTTGCTGGACCAGATGCTGGAGGAGGGCGGTGAGCTCTCCGTCGCCACCGCGATGCGGCAGCCGATGGTGCTGCCGGACAACCTCTCCGCGCTGGATGGGCTGGAGCGGCTGCGCCACGACCGTGTCGGCCTGGCGCTGGTCATGGATGAGTACGGCAGCTTCGAAGGCGTCGTCACCGCCTCCGACCTGCTGGAAGCCATCGTGGGCGAGCTGGGCGGCGAGCCGCTGCCTGCCACCGGCAGCGCCGTGCAGCGCCACGACGGCAGCCTGCTGCTGGACGGCATGATGGCCAGCGACGAAGCCCGCGACCGCCTGGACCTGCCGGAACTGCCGGGCAAGGGCACCTTCCACACCGTTGCCGGCCTGATGCTGGCCCTGCTGCAGCGCGTGCCGCGCGAGGGCGACCGCATCGTCTGGGGCGGCTGGCGCTTCGAGATCGTGGATATGGATGGCCGCCGCGTCGACAAGGTGCTGGCGAGCAAGGAAGAGGCGACCGGGGCCTGAGGAGAGGCGAAGGCCGGGGAAGGAATTCCCCGGACCCCTTCTTTTCTTTTTTCGAGTCTGGCGTCGGGCTCTGGGGGCGCGGGCAGCGCCTGTGGCAGAGCTTTAGAAGTCTAAATGGCCGCAAGATCTGAGTCGCCAGTCGCTGAGGGTTAGTAACGCTCTAAGCCACCCTGGTGACGTCCAAGGGATAGCGCTTCCGCAGCCTCGCCCCACAATGCATAGGAAAAAGATGGGGGTCTGGGGGAATTCCTTCCCCCAGCCTTCCCCACCAACAAAAACGGGAGCCTTTCGGCTCCCGTCTGTCGTTCAAAGGCGCAGTTTGTTCAGAGACCGGCCTGGGTCACGAACTTGGTGTTCAGGTAGGCCTCGATCGCCTCCGAACCGCCTTCCGAGCCGTAGCCGCTATCCTTGATGCCGCCGAACGGCACTTCCGGCAGTGCGAGGCCGAGGTGGTTGATGGTGGTCATGCCGCTCTCGACCTCGGTGGCGATCGCGTTCGCCGTCTTGGCCGAGCGGGTGAAGGCGTAGGAGGCCAGGCCGAAGGGCAGGCGGTTGGCTTCCTCGACCACTTCGTCGAAGTCCTTGAACGGCACCATCAGCGCCATCGGGCCGAACGGCTCCTCGTTCATGGCGCGCATCTCGCGCGTCAGGCCGGTGATGACCGTCGGCTCGTAGAAGTAGCCCTTGTTGCCGATGCGGCTGCCGCCGGTGCGGACTTCCGCGCCCTTCTGCACGGCGTCGGCGACCAGCGCCTCCATGGCCGGGATACGGCGATCATTGGCCAGCGGGCCCATCTGGGTGCCTTCGTCCAGGCCGTTGCCGACCTTCAGCGACTTGGCATAGCTGGTGAAGCTGTCGACGAACTGGTCGAACACCTTCTCCTGCACTAGGAAGCGGGTGGGGGAGACGCAGACCTGGCCGGCATTGCGGAACTTGCTGGTGGCCAGCGTCTTGCTGGCGAAGTCCACATCGGCGTCGTCGAACACGATGGCCGGGGCGTGGCCGCCCAGCTCCATGGTCGTGCGCTTCATGTACTTGCCGGCCATCTCGGCCAGGTGCTTGCCCACGGGGGTGGAGCCCGTGAATGTCACCTTGCGGATGATCGGATGCGCGATGAGGTAGGAGGAGATCTCCGACGGCACGCCGTAGACCAGGCTGATCACGTCGCCCGGCACGCCGGCGTCGAGGAAGCAGCGGATCATCTCGGCGGGGGAGGCCGGGGTCTCTTCCGGCGCCTTGACGATGATGGAGCACCCGGTCGCCAGCGCGGCGGAGAGCTTGCGCACCACCTGGTTGATCGGGAAGTTCCAGGGCGTGAAGGCGGCGACGGGGCCGACCGGCTCCTTGATCACCAGCTGGTACACGCCCTCGGCGCGGGCGGGGATCACGCGGCCATAGGCACGGCGGGCTTCCTCGGCGAACCAGTCGATGGTGTCGGCCGCGGCCATCGTCTCCATCTTGGCTTCCGCCAGCGGCTTGCCCTGCTCCTGCGTCATCAGGCGGGCGATGTCGCCGGCGCGCTCGCGCAGCAGGTTGGCGGCCTTGCGCATCAGTTTGGAGCGCTCGAAGGCCGAGACCTTCTTCCAGGCCTTGAAGCCGCGGTCGGCCGCTTCCAGCGCCTCATCGAGGTCGGACTGGTTGGCGTGGGCCACGGTGCCGATCACTTCCTCGGTCGCCGGGTTGAGCACGGGGATGGTGCGGCCACCGGTCGCGGCGCGCCACTTGCCATTGATATGCAGCTGAACGTCGGAATACATCGCAGCGTCTCCTCTGGGGCGGCCGCGCGCGAGCGTGACTCTGCCCTCAAGCGAATCATCTTGGGTCAGCGGGAATGTGGAACCGTGCGGAGGCAACCGCCACCCCACCCCGCCATGTTTTTGGGCTTTTCGCCGAGTCTCCGGCGCGGCATGCCGCCGCGCCGGAGGATATGCGTCAGGCGGCTTCGAGCGCCTTGACCCCCGGAAGGGTCTTGCCTTCCAGCCATTCCAGGAACGCGCCGCCGGCGGAGGACACGTAGGTCAACCGGTCGATCACGCCTGCGTGCTTCAGGGCGGAAACGGTGTCGCCGCCGCCGCCGATGGATTTCAACCCGGCGGAGGTGGTCAGCGCCGCCGCCGTCTGCGCCACCTGCACCGTGGCGGCATCGAAGGGCGGGATCTCGAAGGCGCCGAAGGGGCCGTTCCACACCAGGGTGGAGGCCCGCTTCAGCCGGGCCTCCACCGCGGCCACGGTGCGGGGGCCGACATCCAGTGCCATCATCCCGGCCGGGACGGAGTCGACATCCACGACCTTGTTAGGGGCATTGGCCGCGAAGGCCTCGGCCACCACCAGGTCTTCCGGCAGCAGGATCTCGCAGCCGCCGGCACCGGCCTCGGCCAGGATGGTCCGGGCCGTGTCATGCATCTCGGCTTCCTGGAGGGACTTGCCGACATCCTTGCCCTGCGCCGCCAGGAAGGTGTTGGCCATGGCGCCGCCGATGACCAGCACATCCACCTTCTTGGAGAGGTTGCCCAGCAGGTCCAGCTTGGTGGACACCTTGGCGCCGCCGACGATGGCGACGACGGGGCGGGACGGATTGCCCAGCGCCGCGTCCAGCGCCTCCAGCTCCGCCTGCATCAGCCGCCCGGCATAGGCGGGCAGCTTGTGCGCCACACCTTCAGTGCTGGCATGGGCGCGGTGGGCGGCGGAGAAGGCGTCGTTGACATAGGCGTCGGCCAGCTTCGCCAGGCCGTCGACCATGGCGGGGTCGTTCTTTTCCTCGCCGGCGTGGAAGCGGGTGTTCTCCAGCAGCAGCACGTCGCCATCCTTCAAGGCGGCAACTGCATCTTCGGCCACGGGCCCGATGCAGTCATCGGCGAAGGCGACGGGCTTGCCGAGTGCGTGGGAGAGCGCTTCGGCCAGCGGCTTCAGCGACATCTCGGGCACGCGCTTGCCCTTCGGGCGGTCGAAATGGCTGCACACGACGACGCGCGCACCCTTGTCGGCCAACTCCCGCAGGGTGGGCACGAGGCGCTCGATGCGCGTGCGGTCAGAGATCTGACCGTCGCGCACCGGCACATTGAGGTCGGCGCGCACCAGAACCCGCTTTCCGGCGGGCTCGAGTTGATCCAGCGTCCGGAAAGCGGCCATGCTGATGCGCTCCCCGTCTCAGAGCTTGCCGAGGTAAGCGGCAGTGTCGCTCATGCGGTTCGAGAAGCCCCACTCGTTGTCGTACCAGGACATCACGCGCACCAGGGCGCCATCGACCACCTGGGTCTGCGTGGCATCGAAGGTGGAGGAGTGCGGGTCATGGTTGAAGTCGATGCTGACCAGCGGGGCGGTGTTGTAGCCCAGGATGCCCTTCAGCTCGCCCTCGGCCGCTTCCTTCAGCGCCGCGTTGATCTCTTCCTTGGTGATGCCCGTCTTCTTCGGCACGAAGTCGAGCGACACGAGGGAGACATTCGGCGTCGGGATGCGGATGGCGGTGCCGTCCAGCTTGCCCTTCAGCTCCGGCAGCACCAGGCCAACGGCCTTGGCGGCGCCCGTGGAGGTCGGGATGGCGGAGACGGCGGCGGCGCGGGCGCGGTGCAGGTCCTTGTGCAGCGTGTCCACGGTGTTCTGGTCACCCGTATAGGCGTGGATGGTGACCATGTAGCCGCGCTCGATGCCGAACTTCTCGTGCAGCACCTTCGCCACCGGGGCGAGGCAGTTGGTGGTGCAGGAGGCGTTGGAGACGATCTTGTCCTCGGCCGTCAGCGTCTTGTGGTTGACGCCGTACACGATGGTCTTGTCCGCGCCCTCGCCGGGGGCGGAGATCAGTACGCGCTTGGCGCCGGTGCCGAGCAGGACGGAAGCCTTCTCGCGCGCCGTGAAGATGCCGGTGCACTCGGCGGCGATGTCCACGCCATCCCACTTCAGCTTGGTGGGGTCGCGCTCGGCGGTGATCTTGATGGGGCCCCAGGTCTTGCCGTGGGCCTTGATGGTGATGCTGTCACCATTGACGATCACTTCGCCGGGGAAGCGGCCATGGACGCTGTCGAAGCGGAACAGGTGCGCATTGGCCTCGACGGAGCCAAGGTCGTTGATGGCGACGAACTCGACATCGTCCCGCGCGCTTTCGCACGCGGCGCGCAGCACCAGGCGCCCGATACGACCGAACCCGTTGATCGCGACTTTCACAGCCATGGTATCGTCTTTCCCGTCTTGAGTGATTGTTGCTCTGCTCAGCCCAGCTTGCGGCGAACCGCAGCGACTGTTGCCTCGGCGGTGATGCCGAAGTGCTTGTAGAGATCTTCGGCAGGGGCCGAGGCACCAAACCCCGTCATGCCGATGAAAGTTCCATCCTGGCCCAGCCAGCGGTCCCAGCCGAAGCCCAGCGCGGCCTCGATGCCGAAGCGCGGCGCCTCGCCCAGCACCTGGGCGCGGTAGCTCTCGTCCTGCAGGCCGAACAGCTCCCAGCAGGGCAGGGAGACGACGGCGGTGGGGATGCCCTCAGCCTCCAGCGTCTCCCGCGCCTGCATGGCGAGGTGCACTTCGGACCCGGTGGCGATCAGCGTGGCGCGGCGCTCGCCGGACGCCTCGGCCAGCACGTAGCCGCCGCGGGCGGACTTGTTCTCACCGGCTTCGAAGCGCAGCGCCGGCAGGTTCTGGCGGGAGAGCGCCAGCACTGCGGGGCCATCGGCGCGCTGCACGGCCAGTTCCCAGCACTCCGCCGTCTCCATCGCGTCCGCGGGGCGGTAGACGTAGAGGTTGGGAATGACGCGCAGGCCGGGCAGGGTCTCGACCGGCTGGTGGGTTGGGCCGTCCTCGCCCAGGCCGATGCTGTCATGCGTCAGCACATGGATCACCCGCTGCCGCATCAGCGCGGCGAGGCGGATGGCGGGCCGCATGTAGTCGGCGAACACCAGGAACGTGCCGGAATAGGGGATGACGCCGCCATGCAGCGCCAGCCCGTTCATCGCGGCGGCCATGCCGTGCTCGCGGATGCCCCAGTGGATGTAGCGGCCAGCCGGGTTGGGCACGGTGAAGACCGGGATGCCCTGCACGTTGGTGTTGTTGGAGCCGGTAAGATCGGCGGAACCGCCGATCAGTTCCGGAATGGCGGGCACCAGGGTGTGCAGCGCCTTCTGGCTGGACACGCGGGTCGCCAGCTTCGGCTTGCTCTCGGCGAGCTCGGCACGATAGGCGGCGGCGGATTCGTGCCAGCCATCCGGCAGCTTGCCGGCCATGGCGCGCTCGAAATCGGCCTTCTGGGCATGCTTGGCCAGACGCTTCAGCCAGGAGCGGCGGCTGCCGGCGGAGCGGCGGCCCGCTGCTTCCCAGGACGCCTTGATATCCTCGGGGATCTCGAAGGGCGCGGCGGTCCAGCCCAGGGCGTCCTTGGCGGCCTGCGCCTCGGCCTTGCCCAGGGCGCTGCCATGGCTGCCGGCGGTGCCGGCCTTGGTCGGCGCCGCGAAGCCGATGATGGTCTTGCAGGCGATGATGGTCGGCCGGCTGCTGCGCGTCGCCGCGTCCAGCGCCTTGGCCACGGCCTCATGGTCATGGCCGTCCACGCGCTTCACCGCCCAGCCATAGGACTGGAAGCGCTTCAGCACGTCGTCCGAGCTGGTGATGGAGACGTCGCCATCGATGCTGATGCCGTTGTCGTCCCACAGCACCGTCAGCTTGTTCAGCTTGAAGTGCCCGGCGATGGAGGCAGCCTCGTGGCTGATCCCTTCCATCAGGCAGCCATCGCCGGCGATCACCCAGGTGCGATGGTCGACGAGGGACTTGCCGAAGCGGGCGGAGAGGTGCCGCTCCGCCATCGCCATGCCCACCGCGTTGGCCAGGCCCTGGCCGAGCGGGCCGGTCGTGGTCTCGATCGCGGGGTGCTCGCCGAACTCGGGGTGGCCGGCGGCCACCGAGTGCAGCTTGCGGAAATTCTTCAGGTCGTCGGTGCCGATGCCTGCGTGCCCGGACAGGTACAGCCAGGCGTAGAGTAGCATCGAGCCATGGCCGGCCGAGAGCACGAAGCGATCGCGGTCCGCCCAGCGGGGGTCGGCGGCGTCGTACTTCAGATACTTGGTGAACAGCACGGTGGCGGCGTCGGCCATGCCCATCGGCATGCCGGGGTGGCCGGAATTGGCCTTCTCGACCGCGTCGATGGCCAGGACGCGGATGGCGTCGGCCAGGCGGCGGGTTTCGGTGACGGGCAGGGCCAGGATGCGCTGTTGCGCCGCGATGGCCGGATTGCCAGAGGGATCAATGGTCGGTGCGATGCTGGCCAACGGATCAAATCCTCAACTGCGGCTGTGGCGGCTATAAAGGGCCCGCCGCCGGGCGGCAACCCAGGCCCGTACCGCAGAGCAGCATAGGCGTCGCCAAACCCAGGTGACAAATCGTCCAACAGGCTCGCCACAAGGCGTTGATGTGCTGTAAAGGCCCTTTACGCCTCGCCTCAGCTTATGGTCCGATATCGCTTCTTCGCAGGAAAGAGCCAGCGTCTGTTCAGGGCCAATCGTTCCATCGAGCTGGTCGGATGGGTCGGCGCCGCCGCGCTCGTCGCTGGTGTTGTCGTGCTTGCGGCATCGCCGCCCAGCCTGCTCGTCTGGATCCTGGCCGGTGCGCTCATCGCCATCTGGGTCGCGACGGCCGTGGCCCTATTCATCCTGCACCGCCGCTCGCTGGCCGCGGAGACCCAGGCCACGGAGCTGCGGCAACGCGTCTCCCAGGTCATGGAGACGATGCCAGGCGGCTTCGCGCTGTACGACGCGCAGAACCGGCTGGTCATCGCCAACAGCCGCTTCGCCAAGATCTTTCCCGCCGCCAGCCCGGGCAGCGCGCTCGGCACGTCGTTGCCGGACCCCGCCCAGATCACCGATGGCGGCCTGGACCATTACCTGGAGAATGGCAGCTGGTACCGGCTGACGCGCCAGCCCCTGGCCGAAGGCGGCTTCACCCTCAGCGCCGTGGACGTCACCCCGCTGAAGCGGCAGGAGGAGAAGCTGGCGGTGCGGGAAGCACGCCAGCGCGTCATGCTCAACATGGCGCCGGTCGGCATCTGGGAACTGGATGACGCGGGGCGGACCGTGTTCGCCAACCCGCAGGCCGGCACGCTGCTGGGCGGCAAGATGCCCAATAGCCTCGCGGAAGCGCAGCTGCACCAGGTGCTGGGCGGCCGCGCGCAGCCCGAGATCCTGCAACAGCAGCGCCTGCAGCGCAGCGCCATCGAGGTGGAGCACGCGGGCGAGGCGGGCGGGCAGCCCCGGCGCCTGCTGATGTCCGCCTCCGGCCACCTGCCGGAGGCGCGGAACACCGACAGCGCGGAGAACGAGGCGCCGCACACGCGGCTGGTGACCTTGCTGGACATCACCGAGCGCCGCGCCGCCCAGGCCGAGGCCGAGCGGTTGGCCTGGCAGGATTCGCTCACCGGCCTCGGCAACCGCGTGCAGTTCCTGCGGGTGCTGGAGGAACGGCTGACGGCCGGGGGCGGGTTGACGCTGCTCTCCATCGAGCTCGGCGGCCTGGGCCGGCTGAACGAGCGGCACGGCCATGGCGTGGGCGATGCGCTGCTGCGCGCCGCGGCGGTGCGGTTGAGCCAGGCGGTACGGGCGGACGACGCCGTCTTCCGCATCGGCGGCAACAAGTTCTGCGTGCTGGCCAGCGGGCTGGACCAGAAGGCCGCCCGCTGGCTGGCGGACCGGCTGTTCCAGATCCTGCTGAACGCTTTCCGGCATGGTGGGCTGGAAGTGGGGCTGACGCCCGCGATCGGCGTCTCCCGCAGTCCGCCCTTGTCCGGCGATGTGGACGCGATCCGCCGCGCCGGGGATCTGGCCCGGCAGCGCAGCGCCTTGGAAGGCACCGTCGTCGTCTACGAGGAAGCGCTGGGCGACGAAGCCGAGCACAGCCACCGGTTGCGGGAAGCCCTGGCCGGCGCCATCGCGGCCGGCGAGTTCCGCCTGCACTGGCAGCCACAAGTGGATGCCGAGAGCCACAAGCTGGTCGGCGCCGAGGCGCTGTTGCGCTGGCGCTGCGCCGCGCTGGGTCGGGAAGTCTCCCCGGCCGAGCTGTTTCCCGCTGCCGCCGATGTCGGCCTGCTGGGCGAGATTGACCTCTGGGTGCTGGAAGAGGCGCTGGCCACCAAGCGCCGCTGGAGCGGCCGGGACGACGCGCCCGCCGTGATCGCTATCAACATCAGTGCGTCCTCCCTGCGGGAGCAGGGTTTCGCCGACCTGGTGACCGAAGCGCTGCGCCACCACGGCCTGAAGCCGGAGGAACTGGAGATCGAGATCCCCGAGGATGTGCCGGCGCGGGACCTGGATGCGCTGGCCCAGACGCTGGAGACGCTCTCTACCCAGGGGGTGCGGCTTTCCCTGGATGATTTCGGCGGCGGCGCCTCCTCCATGGCGCATCTGGTGCAGTTGCCGGTGGACCGGGTGAAGCTGGACCGCTCCATCGTGCGCGGCCTGCCGAATGGGGCGCGGGAAAGCGCCATCCTGCGCGCGGTGGCGGCGGTGGCCGGCAGCCTGGAGATCGAGCTGCTGGGCGAGGGGGTGGAGAACGAGGCCCAGACCGTCGCGCTGCGCGGCCAGGGCTGCACCACCATGCAGGGCTTCCTCTACGGCCGCCCGATGCCGGCCGACGAACTGGTCCCGCCCCTCACCAACCATTGAGGCGAAGGTCGGCCAGGCTGTCCGCCTGGCCCGGACTTCGCGCAACGCCAGCCCGCTGCATGGGTTGGCCCAGGGCCGCCGCCCCGGGTCCGCCCGGTCAGATCGCGCGGTTGGCGCGGGCCACCACGGCCTCGAACAGCACCTGGCAGCCCGCGGCCGCCTCCTCCGGCAGGATGCTTTCGGCCTCGTTGTGGGAAAGGCCGTCCTTGCAGGGCGTGAAGATCATCGCCGTCGGCACGCTGCGGGCGACATAGACCGCATCATGCCCGGCGCCGGAGATGATCTCCCGCGCCGAGTAGCCCAGCCGCGCGGCGCCCTGGCGGACCAGGTCCACGCAGGCGGCATCGAAGGGCTGGGCGGGGATGCGGAACAGCTCGGTCAGTTCCAGCGTGCAGCCGGTGGCTTCCACCAGCGCCTTCGCCTCGGCCGGGAAGCTGTCGGCCAGGCCCTGGATCTGCGCATCCTCCGGGTGCCGGAACTCGATGGAGAAGCGCACTTCGCCCGGCACCACGTTGCGGCTGTTGGGCAGCACGTGCAACTGGCCGACGGTACCGCGCCCGTCCTCACCACGCTGCCGCATCAGCGCATCCACCCGATCGATCAACCGTGCCGCCGCCACCAGCGCGTCGCGGCGGGCGGAAGGCGGCGTGGTGCCGGCATGGGCGTCCTGGCCGGTGATGACGGCGTCGTACCAGACCTGTGCCTGCGCGCCGGTAACGATGCCGATCTGCTTGCCTTCCCGCTCCAAAATCGGGCCCTGCTCGATATGCAGTTCGAAATAGGCATCGGCGGGGAAGAGCCTGGCCGGGATGGTACCCTTGTAGCCAATGGCATCCAGCGCATCGCCGACGCTGGTGCCTTCCACATCCTTCAGCGCGTAGACCTTGTCCTGCTGGTACACACCGGCCCAGACGCCGCTGCCCATCAGGGAATGGCCGAAGCGGCTGCCTTCCTCATCCGTCCAGTTCACCAGCTCGATCGGCGCCTCGGTGACGATGTTGAGGTCGTGCAGCGTGCGCATCACCTCCAGCCCGGCGATGACGCCCAGGGCGCCGTCGAACTTGCCGCCGGTGGGCTGGCTGTCCAGGTGACTGCCCAGCAGCACCGGCGGGCGGGACGGGTCCCGGCCTTCGCGGCGGGCGAACATGTTGCCGATGGAATCCACGCGCACCGTCAGCCCCACCGCTTCGCACCAATTGGTGAAGCGCTCTCGCCCGGCCTTGTCTACTTTCGTCAGCGTGAGGCGCTTCACGCCGCCCTTGGCCGTGGCGCCAATCTCGGCCATGGACATCAGGCTGTCCCACAGCCGCTTCGGGTCGATACGCTGATTGGTGCCGGACATACGCGGAAGGCCCTCCTGCTGGCGTGGTCGCGGCCTTATTCTGCGGCAGGTCGGCGCGCCCGGCCAGGGGCCGGCGGAGCGTGATCGCCTGGGTGGTACGTCTTAAGAGACCGTTTGGAAACGCTGGTGGGTCGGTCACGGCGGGCTTGTCACGCGCAGCGCGGAGGCGGCTTGGCCCAATGTCCATGCATTTGGCCCACGCCGCCTCCGCGCTGGCACGAAGAATCCCGGCCGTGCCCTCAGCCACCAGGGTTTGCAAGGAGCCTCTCAGGGCTCGGACCACGCCAATACATGAAGGCCGGGCCTTCCGCCGCATGCGGGTAGAGATGCTCTAGCGGCGCCGCCTCGGGCGCAGCATGCCCCGCAAGGTGGACATGGCCAGCCGCAGGCCGATGCCGGGGTCGAACAGCGCCGAGGCGGCGGTGCGCGCCGCCTTCCGGCGCGGCTTGCCCAACGCCTTGGCAGGCTTGGCTATCGGCGCGGCCAGGACGCGTGGCGTCGGCTTGGCGGAGATCCGCTTCACCGCCTTGGCGGCCGGCTTGGTCATGGGGCGTGGCGCGGGTGCCGGCAACTGGCTCTGCCCCTGCGGCAGCAGCCCCCAGAACTGCGCGATCCGCCAGGTGGAGGGCAAATTGGCATCCAGCACGTAAGCGGAGGGCTTGCCGAAGCGCATGGCCAACTGGCCGCCCGGGCCCGCATGCCGGGCGGCGATCGGCGTGCCATGGCCCAGCCCGGCAATCTGCCGTGTCTCCACCACCACGCGGCCGCGCGGGTCCTTCCAGCGGCGACGCGGATGGCCGTCCGCCACGTCCAGCAACGGCGCCTGGCCTTCCAACCCATGCAGCGCCAGCCACTGCTTCTCCATCTCCTGCGCATTGCCGGGCACTACCGTCTCGTCCGCGTCGCCCTGCCAGATGGAGACACGCGGCCACGTCCCCTCGTGGCCGGACGCCGCCCTGGCCAGCTTGGCCCAGGAATCGGCGGTGCGGCGCCGGGCGTGGAACATGGCGTGCAGCGCCTCGCCCACCGATTGCGCCGCGCCGTAGGGCACGCCCGCGACGATGGCGCCGGCGGCGAAGCGGTGCGGCAACACCGCCAGCAGAGCCGCCGTCATCGCCCCGCCGGCCGAAAGCCCGGTGGCGAACACCTTCTCCGGGTTCAGTTGGTGGCGGGACAGCATCCAGCCGATCATGCTGTCGATCGAAGCAAGCTCGCCGCCGGTCCGCGCCACATCGGCGGGCTGGAACCAGTTGAAGCACATGCGCTCGTTATTGGCCTCGCGCTGCTCGGGGTAGAGCACGGCGAAGCGACGCTTGATGGCCAGGGCGGACCAGCCGGTGCCAGCATCGTAGAGATGCGCGTTCTGCTGGCAGCCATGCAGCACCACTACCAACGGCGCGCCCGCGGGCAGGCCGGGCGGCACATAGGCCAGCATGCGCAGATTGCCCGGGTTCGGGCCGAAATCCTCGACTTCCTGCAGGCGGCCGCGCGGGCGCTCCGCCGCCTTACGTTGGGTGGCGCCGAACATGCGCTGCCAGCGCCGCTGGTAACGGGCCAATTCGGCCAGACCGAAGGTGCGGGGATACATGAGCGGTCCTTTCGCGGCCACGCGTATGCTGCGACGCAGCATGGCCCTAACCGGCGTATAGCGGGAAAGTTTCCGCAGTGCAGCAAGACATGAAAGCGATTGCGTTCGTTGCTTTCATAAGCGCGTCAACTCCTGGCGGCGGCGTGGCCAAGGCGCCATAGCGGCCCATGGACACCGACCTCTCCCCCCTCGACGACGCCGCCAACCGCCCCGTGCTACGGCTGACCCCGGGCCGCGACCGGCGGGTGAAGGCCGGGCACCCCTGGGCCTTCTCCAACGAGGTGGCGATGAGCCCGGCCATGCGGGCCCTGCCGCCCGGCAGCCCGGTGCGGCTGGAAGGCGATGACGGGCAGAAATACGGCACCTGGCTGTTCAACCCACACAGCCTGATCGCCGCCCGCCGGGTCTCGCCCGACCCTGGCATGGTGATGGGGGAGGCGTTCTTCCGCACCCGCCTGGGTGAATGCATGGCGTTGCGGGACCGCTTGGTCGGCGCACCCTATTACCGCCTGGTGCATGCCGAGGCCGATGGCCTGCCTGGCCTGGTCATCGACCGCTATGGCGACGCACTGGCCCTGCAGGCCAACACCGCAGGCATGGAACGGGCGACGCCGCTGATCGTCGCTGCCCTGCGGCACCTGATGGCGGCGCGCGTCATTGTCGCCCGCAACGATTCCGCCGTGCGCGGCCTGGAAGGGCTGAAGGAGGAAAGCGGCCTGCTGCTGGGCGAGGATGCCACGGCGCGGGTGCGGGAGGGCGGGCTGGAATTCTCCATCGACCTGCTCTCCGGCCAGAAGACCGGCTGGTTCTTCGACCAGCGGGACAACCGCGCCAAGGTCGCCGCCCTGGCGCAGGGGGCCAGCGTACTGGATGCCTTCTGCCACACCGGCGGCTTCGGCCTGCTGGCGGCCCAGGCCGGCGCCCGGCAGGTGACGCTGCTGGACCGCAGCGAGCCCGCCCTTGGGCTTGCGATGGACACCGCGCGCCGCCACGGCTTCGGCGACATCGTCACCGCCCGGCGGGGCGAGGCGCTGGAGACGCTGGAGCGCATGGTCGGCGCCGGCGAGACCTATGACATCGTGGTGGCCGACCCACCGGCCTTCGCCAAGAGCCGCAAGGACCACCCGGCGGCGATGCGCGGCTATGCCAAGCTGGCGCGGCTGGCGGCGATGCTGGTGGCGCCGGGCGGCTTCCTGTTCATGGCCTCCTGCTCCCACCACGTCTCGCCGGGGGATTTCACCGATGCGGTGGCGCAGGGCATTGCCCGCACGCGCCGCCATGCCAGGCTGCTGGCCACCACCGGCGCCGGCATGGACCACCCCGTGCACCCGCTGCTGCCCGAGAGCGCCTACCTCAAGGGCTTGCTGCTGCACCTACCGGCGTAATGGGACGGCTGGCCCGCGCCTTCCGCGAGACGGCCTACGAGGCAGGCGGCCTGACCCTGTGGCCCGGGCGCCGCTGCCCCAAGGCACTGGCGCTGCTGCAACGGCTGGGCGCGCGGGAAGGGGCCTTCGTCACCGCCTGCAACCCGCTGGCGAAGCGGCAACCGCCTGGCTGGAACGCCCGTGCCCAGCACCGCTTGCGTCAAGCCGCACATCGCTGGCCGGCGCTGCCGGGGCAGAGCCGGCCGCTGCGCCGCCTGCATGCGGGCTGGCGGGAAGCCCAGTGGCTGCTGGCGGCACCAATGCCGGTTTCGAAGAGGTTCGCACGCCGCTTCCGCCAGCGCGCCATCCTCGCCCTAGGCCGGGACGGGATGGCGCGTCTCATCTGGATAAATGTTTAAAAAACAACTGGTTATTTGCTATTCTTCAGGCGATGCGATCAGGAATAGCCGCCGGAATGACAGCAGGGTCACGCCATCGTGCTGCGGCGGGTAGTGTGGCCGGATTGCCTCGGCATAGGCGGCCAGGAAGTCCGGCCGCATCGGCTCCGGCATCGCATCAAGATAGGGCTGCAAGCTGCTGCCCTTGAACCATTGCATCACCGGGTCCGGCCCCTGAAGCTGGTGCACGTATTCGGTAACCCACAGCTCCAGCCGGGGCGCCAGCGGCCGCAGCAACTCGTAGTAAACCCCTGCCACCGGGACCGGCCGCACCGTGGCGACGCTGGCCACGGATGCTGCCCACGGGCCGCTCCGCGCCGTCTCCAGCTGCAACCGGCGGGCAGGGGTGTCGTCCATCGCCGGCATCTGCACCGCCAGCATCCCGCCGGGCGCGAGGCAGGAGAGCAGGCGTGGGAACAGCCTCACATGGTCCGGCAGCCACTGCAGCGCGGCGTTGGAGAAGATGACGTCCACCTTCTCCGCCGGTTCCCAGGTGGCGATGTCGGCCTGCTCGGTCGCGAAGCCGCTGGAGGCTGCCTTGGCCAGCATCTCCGGCGAACCGTCGACGCCGACCACCTCGGCCCCCGGGAAGCGGGCGGCCAGCAGCGGCAGCGCATTGCCGGCACCGCAGCCGAGATCCACCACCCGCCGCGGTGCCGGATGCGTCAGCCGGCCGATCAGGTCGATCGCCGGCTGCAGCCGCTCGGCGCCGAAGCGCAGGTATTGGGTGGGGTTCCAACTCGGGTTGCCGGCCATGGCCTCGCCTCCGATCAGGACGCCACCCATCCACCGTCGAGGGAGAGTGCCGCGCCGGTCAGGCTGCCGGTATCCGGGCCACACATATAAAGGGCCATGCGCGCCACTTCCTCGACCTCCACCCAACGCTTGCTGGGCTGCTTGGCCAGCAGGTAGTCCCTCAGCGCCACGTCCTCGGACACGCCCTTCTCCTTGGCGATGGCGCCGACCTGCACCTCGGCCAGTGGGGTGCGGACGAAGCCGGGGCAGATGGCGTTGCAGGTGATGCCGGTCTGCGCCCACTCGATCGCCGTCACCTTGGTCATGCCGACGACGCCGTGCTTGGCGGCGACATAGGCCACCTTCTCCGGCGAGCCGACCAGGCCATGCGCGGAGGCGATGTTGATGATGCGGCCCCAGCCACGCGCCTTCATGCCCGGCAGCACCGCCTTGGTGCCGTGGAACACCGCCGAGAGGTTAATGGCGATGATGGCGTTCCACTTCTCCTCCGGGAAATCGGCCACCGGGCTGGTGAACTGGATGCCGGCATTGTTGACCAGGATGTCCACCGAGCCGAGCACGCCCTGCGCTTCCGTGACCATCGCCCGCACTTCCTCAGGCTTGGAGAGGTCGGCGGCGGAATGATGCGGCTCTTCACCCATCACCTCGGCGATGTGGCGCTTGGCGGCGGCGATGTCCTCCGGCTTGCCGAAGCCGTTCAGCATGACCTTGGCGCCGGCCTCCGCCAGCAGGCGTGCGATGCCCAGCCCGATGCCGCTGGTGGAACCGGTGATGACGGCGGTCCGGCCGGTCAGTGTCTTTTCCATGGTCGTCGCGTTTCCTAGAGCGTGATGACTTGAGGTGGGATCACCGGAACATCTGAATCACGCGTGCTGGCAAGAGGATAGAGCGGGACTGGCCTGGCTTGGCCTGGCGTGCCGCGGCCCCGGCGGAATGCGCCGGGAGGCCGGGGGGTCACTCCAGGACCGCGCTCAGCGCCAGCGATCCAGTGCACCGAGGATGCGCCGCATCGGCGGCGAAGGGAATTCGGTTCCGCCCAAGCCGCTGGCCGCCTGGGCGATGGCTGCCGCCAGCGTACCGCGTGGCATGGGCTGGGCGGCCAGCGCGCGGGCAGAGAGGCCGTTGTTCAGCGCCAGGGCGAGCAGGGCGGCGGCCTCCGCGGCACCGGGGGCCAACAGGCTGGCGCCCAGCAGGTGGCCGTTCTTATCCGCCAGCAGCTTCACCAGGCCGGGGCCGTGCGGCGTGCCATCCAGCGGCAGGCGCAGCGCCTGAGGGTCCTGCCCGGAAGCGCGCGCCTCCGCCTCGGTCGGGCCAAGCTGGGCGAGGGCGGGCTGGGTGCGGACGAGTTGTGGCGGGGCGATGTCGCCCAGGCTGGCGCGCAGGCCGCGCAGCATGGCATCGGCCACCACCGCCGCGTGCTGGCCATGCGCGGCCTCCGCCCAGCCGGTATCGGCGATGGAGCCGACGGCCCAGACCCGCGCATTGTCCGGGCAGCGCAGGTCCCGCCGCACCGCCACGCCGCGCGGTGTGCTGCCGATGCGCGCTGCCGGCAAATCCAGCGGCGAGAGGTTGGGCGCCCGCCCCATGGCCAGCAGGAGGTGAGACCCCTCGACCCGCGCACCGCCTTCCAGCCGCAGCGCGGCGCCGCCGCCGGCATGTTCCACCGTCAGCACCGCGGCATTCTCATGCACCGCGATACCGGCGCGGCGCAGGTGGTGGCGCAGCGGGTCCACCAATTCCAGGTCCTGGCCGGGCAGAATGTTGGGCGCCTGCTGCACCAGGCTGACGCGGCAGCCGAGCTGGGCGTGGGCCAGGGCCAGCTCGACCGCCTCCGCCCCACCGCCGAGCACCAGAAGGTGGTCCGGCGCCTCCTCCAGCGTCTCCAGGGTCTCGGGCGTCAGCCAGGGGATGCCGGCCAGGCCGTGCAGGTCCGGCACCAGCGGCGTGGTGCCGGCGGCGATGACGGCCTGCTGGAACGTATAGGTACGGCCCGCTGCCTCGATGCAGTCGGGTGCGATGAAATGCGCGCTGGCGGCTACGACCTCCATCCCCCGCGACACGAAGGGGGCAAGGGCGGCCGGAGCCTTCGCCGGCCCGGCATGCCAGCTGCCCCATGGCACCTGCCGCCCATCCGCCGCGCGCTGCGCCGCGGCCAGCAGCGCGGCGTGGCCTTGCCGGCTGCCACCAGGGCTGCCCGCGCGTTCGAACATCACGACGCGGCGCTTCGCCTGCAGGCAGGCGGCGGCAATGGCGAGGCCGGCCCCGCCGGCGCCGATGATCGCCACGTCCCAGCCCTGGCCGGGCGGGCGGCCTGCGGGCGGCGTGGCAGTGCGGGGCGTCGTGGGGTCAGGCATGCGATTCGACATCCTCCATGGGGCAGGGTTGGGGGTTATGACGCCCGCACGGGGTTGGCGGCCACCGCGCCGCGTGCCGATTCGTGCGGTTTTCCGCCCGCTTCGCCGCCGCGCATGGCAGAAATGGGGGGCGAAAACCCCGGTGGAAGCCCCTGAAACGGTCACGGCGGTTGACGGGGCGGTGGCCGGCTTCCTATACGTCCCCACCTTCGCCGGGCGGCTCCTGACAGGGGTGGTCCGGCTTTGCTGTGGCGCGCCGGGGTTTACCAGGTCGGCACGGTCCCGGTTTTTATGTTCTTAAGACGGAGTAGCGCTCGTGAAGCGTACGTATCAGCCTTCGAAGCTCGTCCGGAAGCGCCGGCATGGTTTCCGCCACCGGATGGAGACGGTCGGTGGCCGCAACATCCTGAACAACCGCCGCGCCAAGGGCCGGAAGAAGCTGTCCGCCTGATTTCTTCGGACGCCGGGTGGGAGAACGGCCCTTGGCCCAATCACCGCCTCGTCTGAAGCGGCGGCGCGAGTTTCTGCGCGTCGCTGGAAAGGGTAGCCGTGGCGCACGGCCGGGTCTGGTTCTCCAGGCCCTGCCCGCCACGGGTGCCCCTTTGCGCGTTGGCTTCACCGCGACCAAGAAGCTGGGCAACGCCGTGGCGCGCAACCGCGCCAAGCGGCGCCTGCGCGAGGCAGCCCGGATCATGCTCGGCCAGCAGGACGCGCCGGAGGGTTGGGACCTGGTCCTGATCGGCCGCGAAGCGACCGGCAGCCGGAAATTCACCCAGTTGATGGGCGACCTGCGCGGTCTGCTGAAGCAGCTTGGCGTGAAGCCGTGAACCGGCTGAAGGGCCGTGGCCCTGTGGCCGTGGCGCTCAGCCGGCCGGGGGTGATGGTGCTGAAAGGCGCCGTTCGCACCTACCAACTGACGCTCCGCGGCATCATTGGCAGCCACTGCCGATTTTACCCCCATTGCAGCGCCTACGCGATAGAGGCACTGGATACCCACGGTGCGGCGCGTGGCTCTCTGTTAGCCGCGAAGCGGTTGCTCCGTTGCCATCCTTGGCATCCTGGGGGATACGACCCCGTCCCGCTCCCCACGCCCACTCCGGGCGCCGAGGAAGCGAACCCGAACTGCCCGCCGCAATCCCGTCCCGGGGAAGCAGCGGCCCACCAGAAGGCCTGACGGCACAGCTCCGATGGACCAGAAGCGACTTCTTGCGGCGATCGCGATCTCGATCGGTATCCTGCTCGCCTTCGACCTCTGGAAGCGGGAAACCACCCCCGCGCCGGAAACCTCCCCCGCCGCCGCCGTGACCGAGCCGGCTTCGCCCGTCACGGCGACGCCCGGCGTCAGCACGCCCGCCGTGCTGCCCTCCAGCCCTGGCTCCGCCGAGTCCGCCCAGGCCGCCGCCACCAGCCGCCCGGCGCCTGAGCGCCTGCGCATCGAGAGCCCGCGCATCTCCGGCAGCGTGAACCTGCGTGGCGCCCGCCTGGACGACGTGGTGCTGAAGGACTACCGCGACACGGTGGACCCGCTTTCCCCCAACGTGCGCCTGCTGGCGCCGCGGGAAGAGCAGCAGCCCTATTTCGCCCAGTGGGGCTGGTCCTCCGGCGATGGCCGCACCCGCGTGCCGGATGCCGATACGGACTGGACCGCGCAGGGCGGCCCGCTCTCGCCCTCCACGCCCGTCACGCTGTCCTGGGACAACGGCCAGGGCCAGGTGTTCCAGATCGTGCTGACGCTGGACGCCAACTTCATGGTCCAGGCCGATCAGCGCGTGGTGAACAACGGCACCGAGGCCGCATCCGTCCTGCCGTGGGTCCGCATCCGCCGCGAGACGACGCCGCACGTGGCCGGCTTTTACATCCTGCATGAAGGCTTCGTCGGCGTGCTCGGCGGCCGCTTGCACGAGACGACTTACAAGACCGCCAAGAGCGACGGCGGCGAACGCCGTGGCGTCGCGCTGGAGCAGGAGACCAGCGGTGGCTGGGCCGGCTTCACCGACAAGTACTGGCTGACCGCCATCAACCCCGTGGACCCCGCGCAGCCGATGCGCGCGACGTGGCGCCATGTGGTGGAGGGCGGGCAGGACCGCTGGCAGGTGGATTTCGCCACGCCCGCGCCGCAATCCGTCGCCCCCGGTGCCACCGCGCATGTCGGCACCCGCGTCTTCGCCGGCGCCAAGGAAGTGCGGCTGCTGGATGGCTACCGCGACAATCTGGGCATCACCGATTTCGACAAGGCTGTCGACTTCGGCATGTTCTACTTCCTGACCAAGCCGTTCTTCTACGCGCTGGACTGGCTGTTCCACCACATCGGCAATTTCGGCATTGCCATCCTGATCTTCACGGTTGCCCTGAAGGCGCTGTTCTTCCCGCTGGCCTCCAAGGCCTACAAGTCCATGGCGCGGATGAAGCTGCTCGCGCCCAAGATGACCGAGATCAAGGAGCGCTATAAGGACGAGCCGGGCAAGGCCCAGCAGGAGATGATGGCGCTGTACAAGACGGAGAAGGTGAACCCCGCCTCCGGCTGTCTGCCCATCCTGATCCAGATCCCGGTGTTCTTCGCGCTGTACAAGGTGCTGTTCGTCACCATCGAAATGCGGCACGCGCCGTTCTTCGGCTGGATCCGCGATCTCTCGGCGCCCGACCCGACCAACCTGTTCACCCTGTTCGGCCTGATCCCGTGGGACGCGCCCGCCATGCTGCACATGCCGGTGTGGGCGATCATCATGGGCCTGACGATGTTCTTCCAGCAGAAGCTGAACCCGGCGCCGCCGGACCCGATCCAGGCCAAGATCTTCACCTGGATGCCGGTGATCTTTACCTTCATGCTGGCGAGCTTCCCGGCCGGGCTGGTGATCTACTGGTCCTGGAACAACCTGCTCTCCATCGGCCAGCAGGCCTATATCAGCCGGCATGAGCTGCAGGCCCGCGCCACGGCCAAGAAGCTGGCCAAGGTCAAGCGATGACCAGTCTCGCCGACGCACGCGACGACGACGAACGCGCTGCGGCGTTGGAGGAGGGGCGGCTGCTGTTCTGCCGCCCCTGCAACTTCTTCTACGCCGCCCAGGCGCTGGACCACCTGCCGGACCCCGGCCTGCCGGAAGTGGCGTTCTGCGGCCGCTCCAATGTCGGCAAGTCGTCCATCACCAACGCACTGACGGGGCAGAACAGCCTTGCGCGCGTCTCCCACACCCCGGGGCGCACCAAGCAGCTGAACTTCTTCAACCTGGGCGACCGCCTGGTGCTGGTGGACATGCCTGGCTACGGCTACGCCAAGGCGGCCAAGAGCGTGAAGGAAGACTGGCAGGGGTTGATGTTCAACTTCCTCCGCGGTCGTCCCACGCTGCGGCGGGTCATCCTGCTGCTGGATGCGCGGATCGAGACCAAGGCGTCCGACCACGCCGCCATGAAGCTGCTGACGGAAGCCGCCGTCACCTTCCAGATCGTGCTGACCAAGGCCGATGACGTGAAGCCGGGCCCCCTGGCGAAGCGGGAAGCCGAAGCGGCGGCGCTGGTGAAGAAGTACACCGCCGCCCACCCGATGGTGATCACCACCAGCAGCGAAACGGGCTTCGGCATCCCGGAACTGCGCGCGGAGCTGGCCGCGCTGGCCATCCCGGCGGAGGAAGTGCCGGAAGGCTGAAGGAGAGGGCCGGGGGAAGGAATTCCCTCGGGACCTAATCTTCGTTTTGCAGTGTTTGGTTTGGGCGCCCCTGGGATGGGGGCGCCTTTTTTCTTGCCCGGCTTTGGACGCGGCGGGACATGGGCCACGGCGGTTTCAGGGTCTGCCCTCGCAGCCCGATGAGTCATTCGCTCCGCCGGCAGGTTGTCCGCACTGTTCAGTGCAGATCTCAAGCATCGCGCAGCGGCGCAAATCCCGTCGCTACCGGCGCATACCCAAACTCGAAAATAGAGATGCGGCCCGGGGGAACTCGTTCCCCCGGCCTTCACGCCCGCTTCAGTAGGAAGCCAGCCGTTCCCACAGCAAGTCGAAGAACCCCTGGGCATCCAGCTTTGACAGCACCTTGGCGTTGCGCGGGCGGTCCGTGGTGTTGAAGAAATCGCCCACCGTCTGGCCGTAGCAGAGGCCCTGGGTCAGCTCGACGCTCACATTGGCCTCGCGGAAGCCGAAGAGGTCCGGCTTCAGCAGGTAGGCGATGACGCAGGGGTCATGCAGCGGCCCGCCGGGCTCGCCGTAGCGGGCGGGGTCGTTGCGGTCATAGAAGGTGATCAGTTCGGCCGCCAGTTGGGTGATGCGGCCGCCCATGCCGCGCAGGGCGGCGACGCGGGCGGGCGTGGCCAGCGCCTGGAAGGTGACATCCAGCGGCGCCAGCACGATCGGTGCGCCGCTGCGGAAGACGATCTCCGCCGCATGCGGGTCCGCCAGCACGTTGAATTCGGCGGTGGGGGTGCGGTTGCCGCCGGCCACGAAGGCCCCGGCCATGCACACGACCTGGGCGATGCCCCGCACCAGGGAGGGGTCGCGCGCCAGGGCCACCGCCACGTTGGTCAGTGGGCCGAGCGTGCAGAGGGTGATCGGCTTGCCGGCAGCGGCGGCGGCCGACAGCTCGGCGGTCAGCACGTCCACCGCATGGCCGGCCGCGAGCGGCACGGTCGCCTCCGGCAGCAGCGTGCCGCCCAGCCCCCCGGCGCCGCTGTACTTGCCGCGCATCACCGGCCCCAGCAGCGGCCCGACGCAGCCGGCATGCACCGGCACCTCCGTGCGGCCGGAGAGGGCGACGACGCGCCGGCCGTTATCCAGTGTCCGCTCCCCCGGCACGTTGCCGGCGACGGTGGTGATGGCGCGCACCTCCAGCTCCGGCGAGGCCAGGGCCAGCAGTAGGGCGATGGCGTCGTCCACCCCGGGGTCGCAGTCGATGATGATGGGCAGCTTGGTGGTCATGGGCAGCGGCCTTCTCAGCGGGTGGCGTTGATGGCGAGGGTCCAGCCATCGGTACGCGGGCGGTAGGTGAAGCCGGGGCGGGTGGCCCAGCTATTGGCGAAGAACAGCACCGGGATGACGCCGTTCTCGCGAATGGCCAGCTCGGTCGCCTGGCGCAGCAGGGCCTCGCGCTTCGCATCGTCCACGGTGCGCAGCGCCTCGCCCAGCAGGCGGTCGAACTCCGGGTTGGAATAGCGGCCGCGATTGCCGGAACCGTCGCCGCGCTCGGCATTGAAGCTGGCCAGCAGCGGGCGGAGGACAGAGGACGCCTCGCCGGTCTCGGCCGCGGCGCCGCCCATGATCAGGCTGTATTCGCGGTTGCTGGCGCGGGTGAAGTAGATGTTGCCGGGCTGGGCCTCGACCTTGGTGGGGATGCCGGCGCGCGTCCACATCTGCGCCAGTACCTGGGCCACCTTCTCGTCATTCGGGTAGCGGTCGTTCGGTGCGTGCAGGGTCAGCTGGAAGCCGTTGGGCAGGCCGGCCTCACCCAGCAGGCGGCGGGCGGCGTTCAGGTCGGCGGCAGGCGCCGCCAGACCGGGGACGTGGCCGAAATAGCCTTCCGGCACCAGCTGGCCGGCGGCGGTGCCTTCGCCATCCATCACCCGCGCCACCAGCGCCCGACGGTCGATGGCGAGGGAGAGCGCCTGCCGCACGCGCGCATCGCGCAGCGCATTGGGAATGGCGGCACCGTCCCGCCCGCGCACGAAGGGCGACTGCTCCCGCTCATGGTCCAGGTGCAGGTACATGACGCGGTTGGAGGCGATGGAGGCCAACTGGACGCGGCTGTCCTTCCGCAGCCGTTCCACGTCCGTGGTCGGCACGTTCTCGATCACGTCCACATCGTTGGCGAGCAGCGCGGCGACGCGGCCGGGGTTGTTGGGCAGGAAGCGGAAGCTGACCTTCGCCCAGGTCGCGCCGCTCTGGCCGGGCTGCGCCGCTTCCATCTCCACCCGGTCGCCCGGGGTGTAGGCGGCAAAGCGGTAGGGGCCGGTGCCGATCATCGCCTTGCCGCTGTTGAAGTCGGCGGTCTCGGCCTGTTCCAGTGTGCGGGGCAGGATGGCGATGCGGCTCAGCGAGTTGGGTAGCAGCGGGAAGGGCTCTCGCGTGCGGATGCGCAGGGTGCGGGCGTCCACCACCTCCACCGCCGCGATCGCCCGCACGAAGGGCAGGAAGGAGGACGGGCTGTTCCGCACATTGGGCACGCGGCGCAGGCTGGCGGCGACGTCCTCCGCCTCCACCGGCGCGCCGTTGTGGAAGCGGGCGTCGGGGCGCAGGGCGAATTCCCAGGTGGTGTCGTCCACCGCGCGCCAGGCGCTGGCCAGGCCGGCCACCAGCTGCTGCCGGTCATCCTGGTTCACCAGCCCGTCGAACATGTTGCGGGCGAGGGCGCTGTTGGAGCCGATGACGTGGAAATGCGGGTCCAGCGAGGTGATGTTGGCCCCAAGCCCGACGCGCAGGGTGGAATCCTGCGCCAGTGCCGGCACCGCCGCGAGCGGCGCGAGCAGGAAAAGGCCGAGGGCGGTTCGCAGACGGGGGCGGGTGGTCATGACCGATGTTTCCCAGAATGAGACGTCTTTCCACGGATAGTCCGGGAAGCGTGATTTGGCATTGCTGTTAAAGGATCATGCCGAAGCCGTCACCCCGGCAGCGCGGCCTTGACCCCTTTGCCCTGCGCCCCTAGACGCGGCGCGGAGACTGACGCCCCTGCCGGGAAGGAACGGCCATGACCGAAGAAGCACGCAGCCAGATGGAACTTCTTGCCGTGGCGCTGCCGTTCCTGAAGCGATACGACGACCAGATCATCGTCGTGAAGTATGGCGGCCACGCCATGGGCGAGGAGGAAGCCGCCAACCGCTTCGGCCGCGACATCGCGTTGCTGGAGCAGGTGGGCGTGAACCCCGTCGTGGTCCATGGCGGCGGTCCGCAGATCAACGCCATGCTGAAGCGGCTGAACGTCCAGTCGCAGTTCGTCAACGGCCTGCGCGTGACGGACGCCAATGTGGTGGACGTGGTGGAGATGGTGCTCTCCGGCACCGTTAATAAGCAGGTGGCCGATTGCATCACCCGCGCCGGCGCGCTCGCCGTGGGTATCTCCGGCAAGGATGGCGGGCTGATCCGCGCCCGGAAGCTGGAGCGCACCTACCGCGACCCCGAGAGCAACATCGAGAAGGTGCTGGACCTCGGCTTCGTGGGTGAGCCGGACCGCGTGGACCCGCATGTGCTGGAACTGCTGATCGGCGCCGACATCGTGCCGGTGGTGGCACCGGTGGGCGTGGGCGCCGATGGCCAGACCTACAACATCAATGCGGATACGGCGGCGGGTGCCATCGCCGGTGCCCTGAACGCGTCCCGCCTGCTGATGCTGACGGATGTGCCTGGCGTGCTGGACGCCGACAAGAAGCTGATCCCGGAGATGACGGTAGCCCAGGCCCGCGCCGGCATCGCCGCCGGCTGGATCTCGGGCGGCATGATCCCGAAGATCGAGACCTGCATCTACGCGATCGAGCAGGGGGTGAAGGGCGCCGTCATCGTCGATGGCCGCGTGCCGCATGCCGTGCTGATCGAGCTGTTCACCGATGGCGGCGCGGGCACGCTGATCAGGCCTTGATATTGCCCTCAGGCGCCGGGCGCCGCCTCCGGCGGCTTGGCTGCGCCGCATAAGCGGCGGGCCGCGTTCGCGGCCTCAGCACGGCGGGGGCCGTGCTGCGGGTTCGGTGGTGCCTTCAGGCGCCGGGCGCCGCCTCGGGCGGCTTGGCTGCGCCGCATAAGCGGCGGGCCGCGTTCGCGGCCTCAGCACGGCGAGGGCCGTGCTGCGGGTTCGGTGGTGCCCTCAGGCGCCGGGCGCCGCCTCCGGCGGCTTGGCTGCGCCGCATAGGCGGCGGGCCGCGTTGGCGGCCTCAGTACGGTAGGGCCGTGCTGTAGTAGTCGTGGCACTCCGGCTGGGGCGGCTTCCCCGCCGTTGTTGACAGCGGCCCGGCCCCACCCGATACCGGCGCGACCCTTTTTTACCGCTACGCGCCGATCGGGAATGACCTGCATGGACCTCGCCAGCCTTTCCTCCACCATCGAGGGCCTGTGGGCCCGCCGCGCCGAGATCTCGCCCGCCACCCAGGGCGCGGAGCGTGAGGCGATCGAGGCGGCGTTGGAGCTGCTGGACTCCGGCAAGGCCCGCGTGGCGGAGCCGGATGGGCAGGGCGGCTGGAAGGTCAACCAGTGGCTGAAGCAGGCCGTGCTGCTCTCCTTCCGCCTGGAAGACAGCGCGCCGATGGATGTCGGCCTCGGCGCCTATGACAAGGTGCCGCTGAAGTTCAAGGACTGGGGCGAGAACCGCTTCCGTGAGGCCGGCTTCCGCGCCGTGCCGGGCGCCGTCGTCCGCCGCTCCGCCTTCATCGGCAAGGGCGTCGTGCTGATGCCCTCCTTCGTCAATCTCGGCGCCTATGTCGATGAGAACACGATGGTGGATACCTGGGCCACGATCGGTTCCTGCGCCCAGATCGGCAAGAATTGCCACATCTCCGGCGGCGCCGGCATCGGCGGCGTGTTGGAGCCGCTGCAAGCCAACCCGGTCGTCATCGGCGATAATTGCTTCGTCGGCGCCCGCTCCGAAGTGGCGGAAGGCGTGATCGTGGGTGAGGGCAGCGTCCTCTCCATGGGCGTGTTCCTCGGCGCTTCCACCAAGATCATCGACCGCGCGACGGGCGAAGTGTTCATCGGCAAGGTGCCGCCCTATTCCGTGGTGGTGCCGGGCAGCCTGCCGGGCAAGCCGTTGCCGGACGGCACGCCGGGCCCCAGCCTGTACTGCGCCGTCATCGTCAAGCGCGTGGACGCGCAGACCCGCAGCAAGACCAGCATCAACGAGCTGCTGCGGGACTGAGCGCCGCCATGGATCCCTTGCCGCTGCTCCAGAACCTCATCCGCTGCCCCAGCGTGACCCCCGCCGATGCGGGGGCGATGGCGGTGCTGGAGGCGGCATTGGAACCCCTGGGCTTCACCTTCACCCGGCTGCGCTTCGGCGAGATCGAGAACCTGTTCGCCCGCCGGGGCAGCGAAGGGCCGCATCTCTGCTTCGCCGGCCATACCGACGTGGTGCCGCCAGGCGACCTCGGCGGCTGGACAGCCGACCCTTTCGGTGCGGACGTGCGCGACGGCGTGGTCTATGGCCGCGGCGCGACGGACATGAAGGGCGGCGTCGCCGCCTGGATCGCGGCCATCGCCAGCCTGCCGCGGGACCTGCCCGGCAGCCTTTCTTTGCTGATCACCGGCGATGAGGAAGGCCCGGCCACCGATGGCACCGTAAAGGTGCTGGAGTGGATGCAGGCCAACGGCCAGATCCCCGACATGTGCGTGGTGGGGGAGCCGACCAGCAAGGCCGTGCTGGGCGATACCATCAAGATCGGCCGGCGCGGCAGCATGAATGTCGCCATCGCCATCCATGGCGTGCAGGGTCACACCGCCTACCCGCAGCGCGCCGATAACCCCATCCACCGCCTGGTGCGCGTGCTGCATACCCTGACCGCGACGCCGCTGGACCAGGGCAGCGAGTGGTTCGAGGCGACGACGCTGCAGGTCAGCAGCTTCGACGTCGGCAACCCGGCCACCAACGTCATCCCGCCCGTGGCACGGGCACGGCTGAACATCCGCTTCAACGACCTACATTCCAGCGTCTCGCTCACCCGGCACATCCGCGATGTGCTGGAGGAAGAGGGCGCACGCTACGAGCTGGATGTCTCCTGCTCCGGCGAGAGTTTCCTGACCCAGCCGGGCGCGTTCGTCGCGGCCCTGCAGGCGGCCACGCGGCAGGCGGCCGGGGTGGAGCCGAAGCTGGATACCGGCGGCGGCACTTCCGACGCCCGCTTCATTGCCCGCTACTGCCCGGTGGCGGAGCTGGGCGCGGTCGGCGCCACCATGCACAAATCCGATGAATCGACCCCGGTGGAGGAGCTGCGGGCGCTGTCCCGCCTCTACGCCGCCGTCATTGCCGCGCTGCTGCCGGCCAGGGCCTTCGCCTGAGCACGCTCCTGCCCGAGAAGCCGCGCAAGGCCGAGATGCTGGCCGGGCTGCGCGGCGCGCTGATGCTGGCGCGTGGGCGGCCGGAGGGCATCATGCTGATGCCGCTGGCGCCCGATGCCGCCGCGCGGTCCTACTGGGCGGCCGCCTTCTGCCTGCCGCTGTTCATGCTGATCCGCGTGATCTCCGGCACCGTGCCGCTGACCGGGCGGGGCGTGTCGGCGGAGATGATCGGCTTTGTCGTCGGCTGGGCCGGCTATGGACTGGCGACGCTGCCGATGGCCATCGCCTCCGGCCAGGCCGCCTTCTGGCCCCGCTTCCTGGCGACCTGGAACTGGGTCAGCCTGTTCCAGTACTGCGCCATCGTCGTGATCTCCCTGGTCGCCTCGCTGCTGCCGGGCTGGCTGGGGCAGGGGATCAACCTGGCCGGGCTGGGCTACCTGCTGTGGCTGCAATGGTTTTCCACCGGCCTGGCGCTGCGGGTGGGCGGCGGCGCGGCTGCCGGGCTGGTGTTGCTGGACCTGATGATCGGCTTCCTGATGTCCGGCTTCGTCACCGGCCTCGCCGGCGGCTGAGGCCGGTTGCCGCTTCGCGCATCACGCCCCATCTGGGCTGCTGAAGCGCGACCGCCGCCCGGCGGGAGAACGCGCGACCAGACACTCCCGGAGTGACGTGATGACGATCGAAGTCTGGAGCTGGCCGACCCCGAACGGCCACAAGGTTCATATCACCCTGGAGGAGCTCGAGCTTCCCTACAGGATCGTCCCGGTCAATATTGGCAAGGGCGAGCAGTTCCGGCCGGAATTCCTGGCCATCAACCCCAACCACCGCATCCCCGCGATCGTCGACCCGGAAGGCCCGGATGGCCGTACCGTATCGTTGTTCGAGAGCGGCGCGATCCTGATCTATCTGGCCGAGAAGGCCGGGCGCCTGCTGCCGGCGGACCCGGTGGACCGCTACACCGCCCTGCAGTGGCTGATGTTCCAGATGGGCGGCGTCGGCCCGATGTTCGGCCAGTACAACCACTTCGCCGCCTATGCGCCGGAGAAGATCCCCTACGCCATCGACCGCTACGGCAACGAGGTGAAGCGCCTGCACAATGTGCTTGAGAAGCGCCTGGCCGAAAGCGCCTACCTGGCGGGCGATGAATATTCCATCGCCGACATCGCCACTTTCCCCTGGGTCCGCAACCCCGACCGGCGCGGGATCGACCTGGGCGAGTATCCGGCAGTGCGGCGCTGGCACGACGCCATCGCGGCGCGGCCGGCGGTGCAGCGCGGCGTCGCCGTATTATCCGGGAACCAGCGCAGCGGGCCGATGAGCGAGGCGGAGCGGGAGCTGCTGTTCGGCAAGACGCAGTACCAGCGCCGCTGATTTCGCGGTGGTCCCGGCCGTTTCATGCTATGCGGGGATCGGTGGCTGAAACCCGGCCGCATTAAGGGTTTGGTGATATCGTTGAATGCGCCGCCGCCAGGCTATCGTGTTGTTCGATATATATTGAAGGCTTGCAAGCAGCGTCCTCGCTTGCTTGCCCCAGGGCGGTGGGGCAGGTGGAGGGAGGAGCTGAGGCAATGGGCCTCGAGGGTCTGGAGCCTCGGTCTGTTCCACACCCTCTCCGGCGGAGGATCTGGCGGTATGAGTGCGCGTATCCTGGTGGTGGATGATATCGCCGCCAATCTTCGCCTGCTGGAAGCACGCCTGAACGCTGAATATTACGAGGTGGCCCTGGCCGCGTCGGGACCCGAGGCCCTGGCGAAAGCGGCCGAATGGGCGCCGGACGTCATCCTGCTGGACGTCATGATGCCGGGGATGGATGGCTACGAGGTCTGCCGCCGCCTGAAGGCCAATCCGCTGACATCCTCCATTGCCGTCGTCATGATCACGGCGCTGGTGGACCCGGCCGAGCGGGTGCGCGGGCTGGAAGCCGGCGCCGACGATTTCCTCTCCAAGCCGGTGGACCACCCGACGCTGTTTGCCCGGCTGCGGGCCCTGCTGCGGATGAAGCAGGTGCTGGACGCCTTCCGCCTGCGGGCGGAGACGGCGCGCGACCTGGGCTTCGCGCCGGAGCCGCAGCCTTCCAACAGCGTCGCCGGCGCCGAGGCTCTGGTGGTGACCGAGGATATCAATGAGGCCGAGCTGCTGAGCAGCGTGCTCTCCGGCGACGGCGTCCAGGTGCATCTGGCGGCGGATAGCGCCACGGCCTGGACCATGCTGGCCGAAAGCAATTTCGACCTGGCGCTGCTCAGCCTCTCCCTGGATGGGGTGGGTGGGCTCCGCTTCGCCTCCCGCCTGCGGGCCCAGGCGCATACGCGGGACCTGCCGGTGCTGCTGATCGCCGACGAGGACCAGCGCCCGATGATCCTGCGCGGCTTCGACCTTGGCGCCAACGACCACGTGCAGCGCCCGGTGGACCCGAATGAACTGCGCGCCCGCGTCCGCAACCAGATCCGTCGCAAGCGCTACCAGGAGCGGCTGCGGGCCGAGCTGGACCGCTCGCTGGAGATGGCGGTGACGGATGGGCTGACCGGCCTGCGCAACCGCCGCTACATCACCAGCCACCTGGAAGGGCTGCTGCGCGCCGGTGGCGCCGCCCTGCTGATGGTGGACGTGGACCGCTTCAAGGCCGTCAACGACACCCATGGCCACGCGGCGGGGGACGAGGTGCTGCGGGAGGTGGCGCAGCGCCTGAAGCACCACCTGCGCGCCATGGACGTGGTGGCCCGCTTCGGTGGCGAGGAATTCGTCGTCGCCATGGCCGCCGCGGACGCGGCGGAAGCCATGCAGGTGGCCGAGCGGCTGCGGGAATCGCTGGTGGAGACGCCGGTGGAGCTGGACCGGATGGCACCGCTGTTCATCACCGCCAGCATCGGCGTGGCGGTCAGCCGCCCGGGAGATACGTTGAACGACCTGACCTCGGCCGCCGATGCGGCCCTGTACCGCGCCAAGGCCAAGGGCCGGAACCGCGTGGAACTGGCGGAGCCGGAGGACTGGCAGGCCCGCAGCACCGGCACCGCGACCGTCTGACGGCCCGCCCGCACCCAGGCAACCGAAACGGAAAAAGGGCCGCTCCCAAAGGGACGGCCCTGTTCCGTAGCCAGTCCTCGCCCGCGCGGGGCGGGCGAAGCGGCTTACTTGATCTTGGATTCGCGGAAGACGACGTGCTTCCGGGCGACCGGGTCGTACTTCTTGAATTCCAGCTTGTTGGTCGTGGACCGGGTGTTCTTCTTCGTGACGTAGAAGTAGCCGGTGTCAGCCGTGCTGACGAGCTTGATCAGGATCGTGTTGGACTTGGCCATGACATTCTTCCGTAGTCGCCGTGGTGCGACGCAAACTGCGCTGCTCTGGACCGGGCGATACTAGACTCCGCATTCCCGGCTAGCTTGAGGCCGCGGAAACTATACCGCCCACGGCCGTAGTCAAGCACATCCTCGATTCCCGTGTGTTTTCAGGCTGTTTTTAACGGGCGAGGGCGGTGCCGTAGGCGCCGGGGCGGTCCATCAGCACCTTCGCCACCTCGGCATCCAGTTCCCGGCCCTCGGCGGGCGGGCAGGTGTTGCGCAGGGCGGAGACCTCGCTGGCCGGCACGGGGGCCCGGGCGGCCCGCAGGCGGGCCAGTACCGCTGCCCTGGGGGCCTGGCCGGCGAAGAGCTGCGCCAGCTCCGCCTGCACCGCATCCAGCCCCAGGCTGGTGCACAGCGCCGGCTGCACGCCCAGCCCCTGTACCGGCCAGCCCAGCGGCGCCAGCACGCGGGACCAGGAGATCAGTACCTCCGCGCCGTTCGAAAGCGGCACGACGATCTGGATCAGCCCTTTGCCCAGCGTGGAGCTGCCGACTACCACGGCCCGTCCACGGTCGGACAGGGCGGCGGTGACGATCTCGGCGGAGGATGCGGTGCGCCCGTCCACCAGCACCACCACCGGGCGGCCCTGCGCCTGGTCCCGCCCCGCGGCGCGCCAGTTGCGCACCGAATCCGGGTGGCGGCCCAGGCTGCTGGCCACCGGGCCATCGGTCAGAAACAGGTCGGCTACCGACATCGCCTGCATCAGCACGCCGCCCCGGTTGCCACGCAGGTCCAGCACCACGCCACGCGGCGCCTGTGGGCCAGAGAAGGCATCCAGCAGGGCGGTGGAGAGGTCGTCCGTGGTCTGGGCGGAGAAATGGGACACGCGCAGCCACAGCAGCCCGTCCGACCGCTCGGCCCGGACCGTCTGGCTCGGCTGGCTGCTGCGGCGGAGCGAGATGGTCAGGCGCCGGTTGCCGCGCCGCAGCCCCAGCGACACCTCGGTATCGGTGTAGCCTTCCAGCAACTCGGCGGCCTCGGTGATGCGGCGGGCGGAGACCGGGTAGCCGTCGATGGAGAGCAACTGGTCGCCCTCCCGCAGCCCGGCCCGCGCCGCCGGGCCATCCGGCACGACGGAGGCGATGATGACGACGTTTCGCCGCCCGCCGGCCAGCCGCAGCCCCAGCGACGACTGGCCGACCCGGCGTTCCCGTGCCTCCAGCGCATCCTGTGCGGTGACGTAGCGGCTGTAGGGGTCCAGGTGGTTGAACAACTCGTCGAACCCGGCCTGCAGCATCCGCTCGGCCCCCGCATGGCGCAGCACGGGGGAGGCCGCCCAGGCGGCCGCGTAGAATTCCGTCAGCGTGCTCGCCAGCACGTCCGCCGGTGGCCTTGCCTCCGGGCGCGCGGCGCCTGGTGGCGTCCCGGGCTGCAGCGGCTGGGCGGGGGCCAGCAACTCGGCCAGCAGCCGGTCCCCCAGGGTCAGCCGCAGCAGGCCACTGACGACTTCGGCGCTCAGCCGAGTATCCACGGCGCCCAGGCCGCGCAGGGACCACAGGGCCAGGTCGGCGGGTGCGGCGGGCTCCAGGTGGCGTTCCAGGATGGCGGTGAAGGCCTGCTGCAAGGCTGGCTGCACCATGTTGCGCGGGAAGGGACCGTCCTGCGCACGCGCCGGCAGGCCCGCTACCAGGGACAGCAGTATCGCCACGGCCAGCCGGAGGAAGGCGGCGCGTGTCAGGGGAAGGCGCAGGACGCCTAGCGCCGCCTTGCTCCGCGCGCGGGCGGTGCGCCCTGCATGAGATGAAACACCAGGCCGCCGGTCAGCGGAGCGGCGTCGGATAGCCGCACATCGACCGCTTGGCCCAGGCTGAACACCAATCGGGTGTTTCGGCCTGAAAGCCGGCGTTCGGCCTCCTCGTGAATCCATCGATCGTCCGGCAGGGATGACAACGGCACGATTCCGCTCGCGCCGTTCTCCTCCACGGTGACGAACAGTCCGAACCGTGTCACCCCCGAAATACGCGCGGCGAATATGTTGCCAATGCGTGTTGCCATAAGGCCAGTCAGGTAGCGGTCCACCGCATCCCGCTCCGCGGCGGCGGCGCGGCGCTCGGCGCGGGTGATGCGCTCGCCGATCTCGGCGAATTCGGCGGCGTCGGCTGGCGGAATCGATTCCGGCCCCAGTTTCAGCCCACCGATCAGCGCGCGGTGCACCAGCAGGTCGGCATAGCGGCGGATGGGGCTGGTGAAGTGCGCGTAGCGGGGCAGCGCCAGGCCGAAATGCCCCAGATTCTCCGGGCTGTAGGCGGCCTGGGATTGGCCGCGCAGCACCGCCTCATGGATCAGCCGCGCCTCGGGCAGGTCCTTGGTACGGTCCAGCAACGCGGCGAAGTGGGCGGGGCGCAGCTCGCCGGCGGCGGGCAGGTCCAGTTCGAAACTGTCCAGGAACTGGCGCAGCCCTTCCAACTTCTCGTCGGAGGGCCGCTCATGCACCCGGTACATGCAGGGCTGGCCCTGCTTTTCCAGCGTCTCCGCCGCGCAGACATTGGCGGCGACCATGAATTCCTCGATCAGCCGGTGCGAGTCGAGGCGGAGGCGCGGCACCACGTCCCGCACCTGGCCGTTCTCGTCCAGCAGCACGCGGCGCTCGGGCAGGTCCAGGTCCAGCGTGCCACGCGCGTCCCGCGCCTTCTGGAGCGCGGCATAGGCGCCGAACAGCGGTGCTATGGTCTCCACCATTTCGCCACGCAGATGCGCTTCCTGCACCTGCTCGTAGGTCAGGCGGGCGGCGGAGCGCATCAGGCCACGGCCGAAGCGGTGGGTGGTCTTGGTGCCGCCGGCATCGAACCGCATGTCCACGAACAGGCAGCCGCGGTTCTCGCCCGGCTTCAGGCTGCACCATTCGTTGGAAAGCGCTTCCGGCAGCATCGGCACGACGCGGTCGGGGAAGTAGACGCTGTTGCCGCGCAGCCGCGCCTCGTCATCCAGCGCGCTGCCGGTGCGGACGTAATGCGCCACGTCGGCGATGGCGACGATGACGCGCCAGCCATCCGCCGTCGCTTCCGCCCAGACGGAGTCGTCGAAATCCCGCGCATCCTCGCCATCGATGGTGACGAGGGGGATGGGGCGAAGATCCTCACGCCCCTGCAGGTCCACGGCACCGGCGGCGTTCGCCTCGGCCAGCGCGGCGGGCGGGAAGGTGTCCGGGATGCCATGCTGGTGGACGCAAAGGATGGAAATGGCGCGCGGCGCATCCATCCGCCCCAGCCGCTCAACGATGCGGACGGGGCGCAGGCCGGGCCCGACATGGTTGATGGGTTCGGCCAGCACCAGCTCGCCCGGCTCGGCGCCGCCATCCTGGCCGGCAGGCACGGTCCATTCGGCCTTCTGGCGCTTGTCCACCGGCTGCACGCGGCCGTCCTGGTACAGCCCCAGCACGCGCGGCGCGGCTGCGGCGCCCAGGCGCTTGAAGGTGCGGCCGTCATACTTGCCGCCGCCCATGGAGCGCAGCCGGGCCATCACCCGCTCGCCCGGCGCCAGGGCGGGCTGGCCGGGGCGTTCCGGGCGCATATAGACCAGCGGCGGGCGGCCTTCGCCCAGCCACTCGACCGGGCGGGCGAGGGGGTCACCATCGGGGTCGATGCCGAAGACCTCGACCACCGCCACTTCCGGCAGCTTCTGGATGTCGCGGGCGCGGCGGCTGCCGGAGCGGGCGACGACGCCTTCCGCCTGCAACTGCCGCAGCAATTCCCGCAGGGCCGGGCGCTGCTCAACGCTCAGGCCGAAATGCCGGACGATGTCGCTCTTGCCGACATCGCCCTTGGCATCGCGCAGGAAGCGGCGAAGCTGGTCGCGTGTCGGCAGCGGCGAGGGGCCGCTGCCGTTGTCGGGCTCGCCGCTCAGGCCTTGGCCTTCGCGGCCGGGGCCTTGGCCGCCGCCTTGGGTGCGGCGGCCTTCTTGGCGGCGGGCTTCTTCGCCGCCGGCTTCTTGGCGGTGGCGGCTGCCGCCTTCTTCGGCGCTGCGGCCTTCTTCGGCTTGGCCTCGGCGCCGTCGGCGGCCGGCGTCGCGGCCGCCTTACGCGGGGCCGCCTTCTTCGCCGCGCCCTTCTTGGCACCCTTCGGCGGCAGCTTCTTGCCCTTCTCGGCCAGCAGCGCCACGGCCTGATCGAGGGTGATCTCCTCCATCGTCAGGTTGCGCGGCAGGCTGGCCACGAAGCCATTATGCTGCGCGAAGGGACCGAAGCGACCCTTCTTGACCTCCACCGGCTCCCCGTCCTTCGGGTGGGGGCCCATGGAGCGCACGCGCGCCGCCGCATCCGCCAGCAGGGAGACGGCACGGTTGATGCCGATGCTGAGGACGTCATCGTCCTTGTCGATCGACTTGAAGATGCTGCCCATCTTCACGTAGGGGCCGAAGCGGCCGATGGCGGCGGTGATCTCGTCGCCGCTTTCCGGATGCAGGCCGATGACCCGCGGCAGGGAGAGCAGGGCGAGCGCCCGTTCCAGGGTCAGCGTCTCCGCATCCATGCCGCGCGCCAGGCTGGTGCGCTTGGGCTTGGTCGGCTTGCCCTTGGCATCGGTGCCGCCCTCGCCGAGCTGCACATAGACGCCGTAGGGGCCGCGCCGCAGCGTGACATCCTGGCCGCTGACCGGGTCCACGCCCAGTTCCTTCATGCCGCCGGCCAGGCCGCCGGCTTCCGCCTCGCCCTCACCACCCGGTACCGTCAGCGGGCGGGTGTAGCGGCACTCGGGGTAGTTGGAGCAGCCGATGAAGGCGCCGTTCCGCCCCAGCCGCAGGCCCAGCCGGCCATTGGCGCAGGAGGGGCAGGCGCGCGGGTTGCCGCCATCTTCCTGCTGCGGGAAGAAGTGCGGGCCCAGCTCCTCGTCCAGCGCGTCGATGACGGCGCTGATGGTCAGGTCCTTGGTGGCGCCGACGGCGGCGTTGAACTCTTCCCAGAAGGCGCGCATCACCGCGCGCCAGTCGGCCCGGCCGCCGGAGATGTCGTCCAGCTGCTCCTCAAGCCCCGCGGTGAAGTGCGGGTCCACGTAGCGCTCGAAGAACGAGACGAGGAAGGTCGTGACCAGCCGGCCACGGTCCTCCGGCACGAAGCGCCGCTTGTCGATCTTCACGTAGTCGCGGTCCTGCAAGGTCTGCAGGATGGAGGCGTAGGTGGAGGGGCGGCCGATGCCGAGCTCCTCCATCTTCTTCACCAGCGACGCTTCCGAATAGCGCGGCGGCGGCTGGGTGAAGTGCTGGTCGGCCTGGGCGGCGGTCAGCTTCGCTGGGTCGTCCTGGCGCATCGGCGGCAGGGTGCGGCCTTCCTCGTCGTCACCGGCGCTGTCATCCACATCCTCGCGGTACAGCTTCAGGAAGCCGTCGAAGGCGATGACGCTGCCGGTGGCGCGCAGCTTGGACTTGCCGGCGGCATCGGCGAGGTCCACGGCGGTCTGGTCCAGCTCGGCGGACTGCATCTGGCTGGCGACGGCGCGCTTCCAGACCAGCTCGTACAGCCGGCGCTGCTCGGGCGAGAGGAAGCGGGCGACGTCCTCCGGCCGGCGGCTGACATCGGTCGGGCGTACGGCCTCGTGCGCCTCCTGGGCGTTCTTGGCCTTGGAGGAATATTCGCGCGGCGCGGCCGGGATGTAGTCGGGGCCGAAGCTCTCCTTCACATGGTCGCGGATGGCGAACATCGCCTCCCGCGCCATCTGCACGCCGTCCGTACGCATGTAGGTGATCAGGCCGACCGTCTCGCCCTGGATGTCCACGCCCTCGTACAGCTGTTGCGCCAGGCGCATGGTCTGCTGCGCGCCGAAGCCCAGCTTGCGCGAGGATTCCTGCTGCAGGGTGGAGGTGGTGAAGGGCGGCGGCGGATTGCGGCGGACGCGCTTCTTCTCGACCGTGGCGACGGAGAAACTGCCACCCTCGACCGTCTTCTTCGCATGCTGGGCCGCGGCCTCGTTCGACAGGTCGAACTGGTCGAGCTTCTTGCCTTCGAGATGCGTCAGCCGGGCATGGAACGGCGCGCCGTTGACGGTGAGGAACTTGCCCTCGACCGTCCAGTACTCGCGCGCTTTGAAGACCTCGATCTCGGCTTCCCGCTCGCAGATCAGCCGCAGCGCGACGGACTGCACGCGGCCGGCGGAGCGGCTGCCCGGCAGCTTGCGCCACAACACGGGGGAGAGGGTGAAGCCCACCAGGTAGTCCAGCGCGCGGCGGGCCAGATAGGCCTCGATCAGCGGCGTATCCAGGTCGCGCGGATGCGCCAGGGCGTACTGCACGGCGCGCTTGGTGATCTCGTTGAAGGTGATCCGGTGGACCTCGACGCCCTTCAGCGCGCCCTTCGCCCGCAGCATCTCCTGCACGTGCCAGGAGATGGCCTCGCCCTCGCGATCCGGATCGGTGGCGAGGAACAGGCGCTTGGCCCCCTTCATCGCCTTGGCGATGGCGGCCACCTGTTTCTCGCCCCGGTCCTCGCTGGACCAGTCCATGGCGAAGTCCTCATCCGGGCGCACGCTGCCGTCCTTGGCAGGGAGGTCCCGCACATGGCCGAAGCTGGCGAGGACGGTGAAGTCCTGGCCCAGATACTTGTTGATGGTCTTCGCCTTGGCCGGCGATTCGACGACGACGACGTCGGTCATGGCAGGTGTCGCGTGCTCTCTCTGGCCACGATGAGGGCGGGCCGGACCCAGGCGGGATAACGCTTCGGCCCCTTCCGCGTCCCCCATGGGCAGCGGTCAGAACCCAAGCCTATTTCTACTCACGTGATTCTCGCCCCAGGCCCGGACAGCCTCCGACGATCACGTTCAATCGCTGCGGACGACCCGGTTGCCGGTGAGGGTTTCGATTCGCCCCTCCAGCTCCAAATCCAGCAGGATACCCTGCACCGCAGCAGCGGAGAGGTGGCAGCGCCGGAGCAACTCGTCAACAGTGACTGGACTGTTGCCTATTAAATCAAGCAGTTGCGCGGCGTCGGATACGGCCCCCCGCGGCGTTTCCGGCTTTTCGGGCGCTGTGGGGAGGGGTTTCGGGCGGTACAGAACCGGCTCGCGCGGCGCATCCGGCAGGTGCTGGAGGATGTCCTCCACCCCGCCCGCGAGGTGCGCGCCCTGGCGGATGAGGTCGTTGGAGCCGGCGCAGCGTGGGTCCAGCGGGCTGCCGGGCACGGCGAACACCTCGCGCCCCGCTTCCAGCGCCAGGCGGGCGGTCATCAGCGTGCCGGACCGGTAGGCGGCCTCCACCACCACCACGCCCAGGCTGAGACCGGCGATGATGCGGTTGCGGCGGGGGAAGTGGCGGGCGATGGGCGCGGTGCCCAGCGGCGCTTCCGCCACCACGGCGCCGGCCTCGGCCAGTGCGGATTGCAGCCCGGCATGCTCGGGCGGGTAGGCGACGTCGATGCCACCCGGCACCACGCCGACGCTCTGCCCGGCGCGCAGCGCGCCTTCATGCGCCGCGCCATCGATGCCGCGCGCGAGGCCGGAGGTGACGACGATGCCCTGCGCCGCCAGCGCCTCCGCCAGTTCCGCCGCCATGCGACGCCCGAGGGCGGAGGCGTTGCGGGCGCCGACGATGGCGACCTGGCGCTCATGCAGGCAATCGGCGTCGCCCACCACGGCCAGTAATGGCGGCGCATCCTCCAGCAGGGCCAGCAAGGGCGGGTAGTCGTCCTCGCCCCAGACCAGGAAGCGGCCGCCCATGGCGTCCAGCTTCTCCAGCTCCGCCTCGGCGGCGGCGGCCGGGAAGGGGGTGAAGGGGGCGCCACGGCGGGAAGCATGGCCCGGCAGCGCCGCGAGCGCGGCGGAGGCGGTGCCGTACTGGCCCAGCAGGCGGCGCCAGGTGAGCGGGCCGATCCCCTCGGTCCGCGTCAGGCGCAGCAGGGCGAGGGTCTCGGCCTGGCTCACTTGCCCACCCTGGTCACTTGCTCTTGCCGATCCTTGGCTCGGTGCCGGCCAGCAGGCGGCGGATATTGTCCTGGTGGCGCCAGATGATCAGCAGCACCAGCACCAGGGCGAAGCCGGCCAGCCGCAGATCGCCGGAGATCAGTGCGATGACCGGCGCGCAGGCGCAGGCCGTCAGCGCGGAGGCGGAGGAGATGCGCGTGACCTTGGCCATCACCACCCAGATCAGCGCGCAGATCAGGCCGATCCACCAGCTGGCGGCCAGCAGCACGCCGGCGCCGGTGGCGACACCCTTGCCGCCCTTGAAACCCAGCCAGACCGGGAAAATGTGGCCCAGCAGCGCGGCGATGCCGGCAATGAGCCCGGCATCCCGGCCCCACAGCCAGCCCAGCAGGAGCACGGGGATGGCGCCCTTCAGCGCATCCAGCAACAGGGTGGCGGCGGCCACCTTCTTATTGCCGGTGCGCAGAACGTTGGTGGCGCCGATATTGCCGCTGCCAATGCTGCGGATATCGCCCAGCCCTGCCGCACGCGTCAGCAGCAGCCCATAGGGCACCGAGCCGGACAGATAGCCGATGACGGCGGCCAGAAGCGGGATCACCCGAACACCCGCTTGCCGGCCTTCCAGGTGCCCATCACGCGGCCTTCCAGTGGCCGGCCGTCGAAGGGCGAGTTCTGCGCCTTGCCGGGCAGCTTGCCTGCCTCGACCTTCCAGCCGCGCTCCAGGTCGAACATCACCAGGTCGGCAGGGGCGCCGCGGGTCAGGCGGCCGGTCTCCAGCCCCAGCAGCGTGGCGGGCTTGCAGGTCAGCAGCGCCAGCGCGTCCAGCAGCGAGAGGTCGCCGCCATGCACCCGCGCCAGCGTGACCCCCAGCACCGTGGCCAATCCGGCGCCGCCGGCGGCGGCCTGGGCGAAGGGCAGGCGCTTATCATCCGCATCGCGCGGCTGGTGGTCGGAGGCGATGGCGTCGATCGTGCCATTCTGCAGCGCCGCGACCACGGCCAGCCGGTCCTCCTCCCGCCGCAGCGGCGGGGAGAGCTTGGCATAGGTGCGGAAATCGCCGATCGCCGTCTCGTTCAGGTCGAAATACGGGGGCGCGGTATCGCAGGTGACGCGCAGCCCTTCATCCTTCGCCTGCCGGATGAGATCCAGCGCCGCGCCGGTGGAGACATGGGCGAAATGCACATGGCCCTTGGTGATGCGGGCGAGGGCGATGTCCCGCGCCACCATCATGGATTCGGCGGCGGGGTGGATGCCGGCCAGGCCCATGCGGCTGGCCATCTCGCCCTCGGTGGCGACGCCGCCGCGGGCAAGATCCGGCTCCTCCGGATGCTGCACGATGAAGCTGCCGAAGGCGCGGGCGTAGGAGAGCGCCAGCCGCATGACGCGGGCATTGCCGATGGCGTGGGTGCCATCGGTGAAGGCGATGGCACCGGCCTCCTTCAGCAGGCCGAACTCGGACAGGTCCTTGCCGGCGCAGGCGCGGGTGGCGGCGCCATAGGGCAGGATGGAAAGGCTGCCCAGCGCCTCCCCCCGCCGCCACACATATTGCAGCAGGGCGGGGTCATCGAGCGGCGTCTCAGTATCCGGCAGGGCGCAGAGGGTGGTGATGCCGCCCGCCGCCGCCGCTTCCGCCGCGCTGTCGATAGTCTCGCGGTACTCGTTGCCGGGCTCGCCCAGGCTGGCACGCAGGTCGATCAGCCCGGGGGCCAGCACGGCGCCGCCGCAATCCACCACCGTGGCGCCATCCGGCACGCCGAGCGAGCCGCCATGGTCCGCGATCAGCCCCCGGCTGACCAGCAGGCTACCGGGCGAGTCGAGACCGGAGGCCGGGTCCAGCAACCGGGCATTGGTGAACAGGATGTCGGGGGAGGAAAAGGGCATCATGGCCGGGCGTTCCGCCGCAGGTTGCGGGAGAGGATGTCGAGCACCGCCATGCGGACGGCGACCCCCATTTCCACCTGTTCGCCGATGACGCTGCGGACCGGGTCGTCCGCCACGGCGCTGTCGATCTCGACGCCACGGTTCATCGGGCCCGGATGCATGACAATGGCATCCGGCTTGGCGACGGCGAGCTTGGCGGCATCCAGCCCGAAGAAGCGGAAATACTCGCGGGCGGAGGGGACGAGGCCGCCGGCCATCCGTTCCTTCTGCAGGCGCAGCATCATCACCACGTCGGCGTCGCGCAGGCCGGTCTTCATGTCGTGGAACACTTCCACGCCCATGCGCTCCACCTCGGCGGGCAGCAGGGTCGGCGGGGCGACGACGCGCACCCGGCAGTTCATCGCGGAGAGCAGGTGGATGTTGCTGCGCGCCACCCGGCTGTGCAGCACGTCGCCGCAGATGGCGACCACCAGATTCTCCAGGCTGCCCTTGTGGCGGCGGATGGTCAGCGCATCCAGCAGCGCCTGGGTCGGGTGCTCGTGCGTGCCGTCACCGGCATTGATGACCGCCGCATCCACCTTCTGGCTCAGCAGGGCGGGCGCTCCGGACTGGGCGTGGCGCACCACCAGCAGATCGCAATGCATGGCATTGAGGGTGGAGGCGGTGTCGAGCAGCGTCTCCCCCTTGTTCACGCTGGACTGGCTGACGGACATGTTGATCACGTCCGCGCCCAGGCGCTTGCCGGCCAGTTCGAAGCTGGTGCGGGTGCGGGTGCTGTCCTCGAAGAACAGGTTGATGAGCGTCCGGCCCTTGAGCTGGTCCCGCTGCGTCTTTCCGCTGCGGTTCAGGAGGGCATAGGATTCAGCCAGATCCAGCAGATCGGCGATGTATGGCGGCTCCAGCCCCTGAAGGGCGAGGAGATGCCGGTGCGGATATGCGATCATGTGGGACCAGTCCGGCTAGAGGCGGGGGACCATAACGGGGGTGCCGCCGCGCCGGAAGGGGCTGTCTGAACCGCCGGCGTCGCCTGTGCCTATCCAGCCTGTTCGCCGGCGTACTGCTTCAACAGCGCGACCGGGGCGAAGGGGGCGGGCCAGAGGAGGAGGCGGTAGTGGTCGTCGCCTTCCAGGCCGTCCTCGCTCAGCGTGCCCAGCCGGCCGAAACAGGCCCGGACCCGGTAGGTCCCCGGCGGAAGCGGGATGATGTCGACCGAACCGCCCGTGCATTCGTGGATTTCCAGCTGCCCCGAGGGCAGTTCCAGGCTGGCCTCCGCGACATGGTCCCAGCCGTCCAGCGGCTCATCGGGCGGCGCGTCACAAAGGTCCAGCTGCACCGGCACGTCCATGTCGCGCTCCGGCTGGATCACCACCACGAAGGGCGCGGCCTTGATGCGGCGTGTGGTGTCCTCCTCGCTGTAGTCGGTCGGCGCTTCGGGGGAGGTGCCGTGGTCCCAGAGGTAGAACTGGTGGTAGTCCGCGAAGATCCTGTACTGCCGCATCGTCGTGCTCCCTCGGTGCGGCCCCTCAGGGGGCTTTGCCCTCGCGGCCCGCGGCCGTGGCGTCCAGCGCCGCCTGCAGCATGTAGGCGGCGGCCGCCGCGTCCACGACCTGGGCGCGCTTGGCGCGGGTCATGTCCGCTTCCTGGATCAGCATGCGGTTGACGGCGGAGGAGGAGAGGCGTTCATCCCACAGTGCCGCCGGCAGGCCGGTGGCGTCCGAGAGCGCGATGGCCCAGTCCTTGGCCGCCTGCGCGGCGGGGCCGAAGCTGCCATCCATGCCCAGCGGCAGGCCGACCACCAGGCCGCCGGCGCCTTCCTTCTTCGCGATGGCCATGATTTCGGCCGCGTTGACGGCCAGCTTGGCCCGGGCCATGCCCTTGTACGGGCTGGCCAGCATCAGCAGCACGTCGGAGAGCGCGATGCCCACGGTGCGCTTGCCGGGGTCCAGCCCGATCAGCCGCTGGTCGCGGGTCAGGCCGGCACGAAGGTCGCTCAGGTTGAACAAGGGCATGGCGGCCTTTATGGTCCGCCCCCGTTCGCGTGCCAACACGACCGATCATCCACTACCGGAAGAAGAACACAGAATGTCGCTCGACACCGCCACTGTCCGGCGCGTCGCGTCCCTTGCCCGCATCAGGGTCGAGGAAGACGAGCTGCCGCGCCTCCAGTCCGAACTGAATGGCATCCTTGGCTGGATCGAGCAGTTGCAAGCGGTCAATACCGACGGCGTGGAGCCGATGGCCGGTGGCGGCACCCAGGCGCTGCGCCTGCGGGAGGACCGCGTGACCGATGGCGGCATCCAGCAGCAGGTGCTGGCCAATGCGCCCGATGCTGGGCCCGAGGGGGCGGCCGTCTTTTTCAGCGTCCCGAAGGTGGTGGAGTAAGCCGCATGACCGCCCCGACCGATTTCACCATTGCCGAGGCCCGGACCGCGCTGGCCAAGCGCGAGCTGAGCGCCACCGAGCTGACCCAGGCCCATCTCTTGACCATCGAGGCGCTGAACCCGCGCCTGAACGCCTACATCACCGTGACGCCCGAGGTGGCGCTGCAGCAGGCCAAGGCCGCCGACGCCGCGTTGGCGAAGGGCGAGGCCGGACCGCTGACCGGCATTCCGCTGGCCATCAAGGACCTGTTCTGCACCGCCGGCACCCGCACCACGGCGGCCAGCAAGATCCTGGGCAATTTCGTGCCGCCCTATGAGAGCACCGTGACCGCCAACCTGCTGCGGGATGGCGCCGTGTTCCTGGGCAAGGCGAACCTGGACGAGTTCGCCATGGGTTCCTCCAACGCCACCTCAGCCTTCGGCGGCGTCGAGAACCCCTGGAAGCGTACGGGCGACGACACCGTGCTGGTGCCTGGCGGTTCCTCCGGCGGCTCGGCCGCGGCGGTGGCCGCGCGGCTGGCGCTGGGCGCGACGGCGACCGATACCGGCGGTTCCATCCGCCAGCCGGCGGCGTTCTGCGGCATTGCCGGCATCAAGCCGACCTATGGCCGTGTCTCCCGCTTCGGTACGGTGGCCTTCGCCTCCTCGCTGGACCAGGCGGGGCCGATGGCCCGCACGGTGGAGGATTGCGCCATCCTGCTCGGTTCCATGGCCGGCTTCGACCCGAAGGATTCCACCAGCGCCCAGATGGCGGTACCGGATTTCGCCGCCGCCTGCGCGCGGGGCGTGAAGGGGCTGCGCATCGGCATCCCCAAGGAATACCGGGTGCCGGGCATGCCAGCCGAGATCGAGGCACTGTGGCAGCAGGGCATCGCCATGCTGAAGGATGCCGGCGCCGAGCCGGTGGAGATCAGCCTGCCGCACACCCAGTACGCGCTGCCGACCTATTATATCGTGGCGCCGGCCGAGGCGTCCTCCAACCTCGCCCGCTATGACGGCGTGCGGTTCGGACTGCGCGAGGAAGGGTCCGATTTGAAGGACCTGTATGAGCGGACCCGCCGGGCCGGCTTCGGCGACGAAGTGCGCCGCCGCATCCTGATCGGCACCTACGTGCTCAGCGCTGGCTACTACGACGCCTACTACCTGAAGGCGCAGAAGGTGCGGGCGCTGATCAAGCGCGATTTCGACGAGGCCTGGGGCAAGGTGGACGCCATCCTGGCGCCGGCCACGCCCTCCGCCGCCTTCGGGCAGGGCGAGATGCAGGACGATCCTGTGGCGATGTATCTGATCGATGTGTTCACGGTGACGGCCAACCTGGCTGGCATTCCCGGCCTGACGGTGCCGACCGGGCTGGATTCCAAGGGCCTGCCGCTGGGGTTGCAGATCCTCGGCAAGCCGTTCGATGAGGAAACCGTCTTCGCCGTCGGCAGTGCGCTGGAGCGCGCCGCCAACTTCACCGCCACCCCGTCCGTGAGGGCCGCGGCATGAGCTACACGCTGGAAGGTGCCACCGGCACTTGGGAAGTCGTCATCGGGCTGGAAGTGCACGCCCAGGTGACGTCGAACGCCAAGTTGTTCAGCGGGGCGGCGACCGAGTTCGGCGCCGAGCCGAACAGCCAGGTCAGCTTCGTCGATGCCGGCTTTCCTGGCATGCTGCCTGTCATCAATGGCGAGTGCGTGGCGCAGGCCGTGCGCACGGGGCTGGGGCTGAACGCGCAGATCAATCTGTGGTCGCGCTTCGACCGCAAGAACTACTTCTACGCCGACCTGCCACAAGGCTACCAGATCAGCCAGTTCGAGTTCCCTATTATCGGGACTGGCGAGATCGAGATTCAGCTGGCCGACGGTAGCGTCAAGAATATCGGCATCACGCGCCTGCACCTGGAACAGGATGCCGGCAAGTCGCTGCACGACCAGCATCCGACCAAGAGCTACATCGACCTGAACCGGTCCGGCGTGGCGCTGATGGAGATCGTCTCCGAGCCCGACCTGCGTTCGCCGGAGGAAGCCGGCGCGTATCTGACGAAGCTGCGGCAGATCCTGCGCTACCTTGGCACCTGCGATGGCAACATGGAGCAGGGCTCGCTGCGCGCGGACGTGAACGTCTCGGTCCGCAAGGCGGGCGAGGGGTTCCGCACGCGGTGCGAGGTGAAGAACGTCAATTCCATCCGCTTCGTCATGCAGGCGGTGGAAGCCGAGGCGCGCCGGCAGATCGAGGTCTGGGAAGCCGGCGAGGAAGTCGTGCAGGAAACCCGCCTGTTCGACACGTCGCGCGGCGTCACCCGCTCCATGCGCTCGAAGGAAGATGCGCATGACTACCGCTACTTCCCCGACCCGGACCTGCCGCCGCTGGTGCTGGATGCCGCCTGGGTGGAGCAGCTGAAGGCCGGCCTGCCGGAGCTGCCGGACGCCCGCCGCGCCCGCTATGTCGGCGATTACGGGCTGACGCCCTATGACGCGCATGTGCTGACGCTGGAGAAGGAGACCGCCGCCTTTTACGAGAGCGTGGCCGAGGGGCGTGACCCGAAGATGGCGGCCAACTGGCTGACCGGCGATTTCTTCGCCGGACTCAACCGGACCGGCCACAGCATCGGCGATTCGCCCGTCAGCGCCGCGCATCTTGGCGAGCTGCTGGACCTGATCAAGGACAACACCCTTTCCGGCAAGCTGGCGAAGGAGGTGCTGGAGGCGATGTTCGAGACCGGCAAGGCGCCGTCCGTGCTGGTCGAGGAGCGTGGCCTGAAGCAGGTGACAGATACCGGCGCGATCGAGGCGATCATCGACGAGGTGATGGCCAAGAACGCGGACAAGGTGGCTGAGTACCGCAGCGGCAAGGACAAGCTGTTCGGCTTCTTTGTCGGCCAGACGATGAAGGCGATGCAGGGCAAGGGTAACCCCACCCTGGTGAACGACCTGCTGAAGCAGAAGCTGGCCTGAGGCCAGGGGCTGAAGCAGAAGCTGGCCTGAGGCCAGGGGCTGAAGCAGAAGCTGGCCTGAGGCCAGAGACCGTGCGACGCTTCCGTTCCTGGATAATCCGGAACGGAAGCGCCACGGCATGATCACGCTCTACACCTACAACACGCCCAACGGCCGCAAGATCAGCGTGGCGTTGGAGGAGATGGGCCTGCCCTACGAGGTCAAGGTCATTGACATCACCAAGGGCGAGCAATTCTCCCCTGATTTCCTGAAGATCGCTCCCAACAACAAGATCCCGGCCATCGTCGATTCCGATGGGCCGGATGGGCAGCAGATCAGCGTGTTCGAATCGGGCGCCATCCTCATCTACCTGGCCGAGAAGACCGGCAAGTTCCTGCCAGCCGATATGCGCGGCCGCGTGCCCGTCATGGAATGGCTGATGTGGCAGATGGCGGGCTTCGGGCCGATGCCGGGGCAGGTGCATTTCTTCCTGGGCCAGCCGGAGGGGCCCGCCCGCGATTTCGGGCTGGAGCGCTACAGCAAGGAAACCCGCCGCCTGTACGGTGTGCTGGACAAACAGCTGGCCGGCCAGGACTTCGTGGCGACGAAGGGCGAGCCCAGCATCGCCGATTTCGCCATCCTGGGCTGGGCCTGGCGGCACGAGCGGCACAAGGTGGACCTGGCAGATTTCCCCGCCGTCGGCGCCTGGTATGCCCGGATGCTGGCCCGGCCGGCGGTCGCGAAAGGCCTTGAGGTCAAGCTCGCCTGAATCGTCGCCATTCGCATTTGACGAACCCCTCCGCCGCCGCTAGAAGCACGCCTGCATACGTCGTGTAACTTCAAAGCCCTGCGGAGGGGTGGCCGAGTGGCCGAAGGCGGCGGTTTGCTAAACCGTTAAAGGGAGATAATCCCTTTCGTGGGTTCGAATCCCATCCCCTCCGCCACTTTCCTTCTTTTTGCTGCGAAGTCGCCAAGCCGCCCCGCTCGGCGGGCTTGTCGTGGTTTGCCGGCCTGCGTGTTTCAGGCCAGGGCTGCGCCTTGAGCGCCGCCGCTGCCGCCCCGCATGAACGGACCTTCACAATCAGTCCGGATGCCGCAGAATGGGCCGCAGCGCTCAAGGCCCGTGGCGTCTGAACGGCCCGGCCGGCGGGAAGGAGACATCGCCATGTTCCAAGACCTGAAGGGCCGCCGCGTCCTCATCACCGGCTCCACGCTCGGCATCGGCCTGGCGGCGGCGGAAGCCTTCGTGCGGATGGGGGCGAAGGTGGGGCTGAACGGCCGCCGCGTGCCGGCAGATATCGAGGCCACGCTGGCCCGCCTGAACGCGCTGGAAGGGGAGGCCGCCTTCTTCCAGGCCGATGTGGGGACGGAGCAGGGGGCCACCGCCCTTGTCGCCGATTTCGTCGCGCGGTTCGGCGGCATCGATGTGCTGGTCAATAATGCCGGCGGGCTGGTGGCGCGCAAGAAGCTGCCGGACATCGACACGGATTTCTTCCATGCGGTGCTGGACGTCAATGCCCTCTCGGCGGTGATGGTGACGCGGGAGGCGTTGCCGCATCTGAAGGCCTCGGCGCAGGGCGGGCAGAGCAGCTCGGTCATCCTGGTGGGCTCGGTTGCCGGTGATGTCGGTGGCGGGCCGGGCGCGGCGCTCTACGGCGCGGCCAAGGCCTGGTTGCACAACGTGCAGAAGAACTGGGTGAACTTCCACAGCGCCGACGGCATCCGCTTCAACACCGTCTCCCCCGGCACCATCGATACCGCCTTCCATGCCGACAAGTCGGAGGAGGTGAAAGCGAAGATCGGTGCCGGCATTCCGCTGGGGCGGCTGGGGCGGCCGGAGGAATGCGCGCCCGCCTTCCTGTTTCTCGCCTCCCATGCGTGCAGTGGCTACATGACTGGGCAGATTCTCAACGTGAATGGCGGCCAGTTCATGCCGTAGGGCGCATCGCGCCGTTGCGGTGCCGGTGGCGGCTGTTAGGCTTCCACCGGACGAAGGAACGGAGCGACGCGATGGGCCGGTATGCCAGCGACTTCCGGGGAGAACGCCACGTCTTCCGCGACTTGGCCGAGCTGCTGGCCAAGGCGTCGCCCCGCCGCTCCGGCGACGAACTGGCCGGGCTGGCGGCGGAGAGTGACGCCCAACGCGTCGCCGCCCGCGCGGTGCTGGCCGACCTGCCGCTGACGCGCTTTCTGGAAGAGCCCCTCATCCCTTACGAGGAGGATGAGGTGACGCGGCTGATCCATGACAGCCACGACGCAGCCGCCTTCGCCCCGGTGCGCCACCTGACGGTGGGCGGCCTGCGGGACTGGCTGCTCTCCTACGACGCCACGCCGGGGGTCCTGGCGGCGCTGGCGCCCGGCCTGACGCCGGAAATGGTCGCCGCCGTGTCCAAGCTGATGCGGAACCAGGACCTGATCTCGGTCGCCAGCCGCTGCCGCGTCACCACCGCATTCCGTAGCACCATCGGCCTGCCCGGGCGGCTCTCCACCCGCCTGCAGCCCAACCACCCGACGGACGATTTGCGCGGCATCGCCGCCGCCACACTGGACGGGCTGCTTTACGGTACGGGGGATGCGGTGATCGGCATCAACCCGGCGACGGACAGCGTGCCCAACTGCATCGCGTTGCTGGAAATGCTGGACGGGCTGCGGGAGCGCCACGACATCCCGACCCAGACCTGCGTGCTGACGCATGTGACCAACGCCATCCGCATCATGGAGCGAGGCGCGCCGGTCGACCTCGTCTTCCAGTCCATCGCGGGGACGGAGGCGGCCAATCGCGGCTTCGGCGTCGACCTGGCGGTGCTGCGGGAAGCGCGGGAAGCCGCGCTTGCGCTGAAGCGCGGCACGGTGGGGCAGGACGTCATGTATTTCGAGACGGGGCAGGGTGCGGCGCTCTCCGCCGACGCGCATCATGGGCTGGACCAGCAGACAGTGGAAACCCGGGCCTATGCGGTGGCGCGCGCCTTCTCGCCCCTGCTGGTGAACACGGTGGTCGGCTTCATCGGGCCGGAATATTTGTATGACGGCAAGCAGATCATCCGTGCCGGGCTGGAGGACCATTGCTGCGCCAAGCTGCTCGGCGTGCCGATGGGCGTGGACGTCTGCTACACCAACCATGCCGAGGCCGACCAGGACGACATGGATACGCTGATGACGCTGCTGGCCGTTGCCGGCACCAGCTTCATCATCACCGTGCCAGGCGCCGACGACGTGATGTTGAACTACCAGAGCGGTTCCTTCCACGACGCGCTGTACCTGCGCTCCGTCCTCGGCCGTCGCGCCACGCCGGAGTTCGAGGCATGGCTGGAGCGGATGGACATGACCGACCGTGTGGGCCGCATCCGCCAGTTCGCACCGCAGGAAGGCGCAATGCGGCGGCTGCTGTCGGGCCAGGATGAATCCCTTGCCCTCTGACCTGCCGCAGAACGACCCCTGGCGCGGACTACGCCGCTCCACCCCCGCGCGGATCGGCCTGGGTCGGGCAGGGGATGCCCTGCCGCTGGAGGCGGTGCTGGATTTCCAACTGGCGCATGCCCGCGCGCGGGATGCGGTGCACACGCCGCTGGACCTCGCCGCGCTGGCCGACGGGCTGGAGGGGCTGGACCACGTCTCGGTCCGCAGCCAGGCAGCCGATCGTGGCACCTATCTGCGTCGCCCGGACCTGGGCCGGCGGCTGGACCCCGCCTGCGCGGTGGACCTGCCGGCTGGCGGGTGGGATGCGGTGTTCGTGCTAGCGGATGGGCTCTCGGCCAAGGCCGTGCAGCTTCATGCCGTACCGCTGCTGCGCTCCGTTTTAGTAAAGCTACCGGGCTGGCGGATTGCCCCTGTGGTGCTGGCCAGCCAGGCCCGCGTCGCGCTGGGAGACGATATCGGCGGTGCGCTGGGGGCCACGCTCTGCGCCATGCTGATTGGCGAGCGGCCGGGCCTCAGCGTCGCCGATAGCCTCGGCGTGTACCTGACCTACGGGCCGCGAACCGGGCGGCGGGATTCCGAGCGGAACTGCATCTCCAACATCCATCCCTCCGGCGGCCTGACCTACGAGATGGCGGCGACCAAGCTGGCCTGGCTGATGACGGAAGCCCGCCAGCGCCGGCTGACCGGCGTGGACCTGAAGGATGACGCGGCCATCCTACCCGCGGCGGCGGAGCCGAAGGCGATCGAAGGTTAGAAGCTAGCCCCGGCCGCGCGAGGCGGCCGGGGCTGGGTGGGTTCAGGCCTTGCCCTGGTCCGGCGCGGCGTCGCTGTTCAGGCGAATGTAGTCGGACAGGCCGATCTGCTCGATCAGCTTGAACTGCGTGTCCACGAAGTCGGCGTGATGCTCCTCATCCACCAGGATGCGCATCATCAGGTCGCGGGAGACGAAGTCGCGCACCGCCTCGCAATGGGCGATGCCATCGCGCAGGTCGTTGATCGCCTTTTCTTCCAGCTTCTGATCGCACTTGAGAATCTCGCCCACATCCTGGCCGATCAGGATCTGGTTGAGGCGCTGCACATTGGGCAGGCCGCCGAGGAACAGGATGCGGGAGATCAGCTCATCCGCATGCTTCATTTCCTCGATCGATTCGGCGTATTCATGCTTGCCAAGCTTGGTCACGCCCCAGTCGTCCAGCATGCGGGCATGCAGGAAATACTGGTTGATCGCAGTCAGCTCATTAGTGAGCTGAATGTTCAGGTATTCGATGACCTTGGGGTCGCGCAGCATGACATGCTCTCCGTCTCTGTCTGGAGCGGAAAGTGGAGAAGCGTGAGCTCTCCGTCAAGTCATTGTTTTTGCATGAGAATGCGACTGCGAGACGGTCTCAATCGCCGGCGGAAGCCTGCTCCGCACCCGCCGGCTGGTCCCGGATGATGGAAAGCATGGTGCCGGTGCAGCAGCCGCATTGCGCGTTGCAATTGCAAGCGGCGTAAACGTCCTTGGGTCGCTGCGCCCCACCCGCGATGGCGTCGCGGATCTGGGTATCGGTCAGGGCATTGCAGAGGCAGACATACATGTCGTTTGAGCCGCATCGCTGATCGGGATGCGACTGATAACCGCTCGCAGAATCAGTTGCAACTGGTTCTTAGTAACAGCGATGGTGTGCGTGTTGGCGCGCCCGCAAAGGGGGGCGGACGGCCCAGCGACGTCTGTCTGTTGAGAATGCCCGCAGCAGGGCCATTCAGCTGGCGTTGAGAATCACGCCGCGCGGCCAAGTCCGCGGTGAACGCGCTTCAGGCGAATTCCCGCAGCACCCGCAGTACGTCCTGCCCGTAGCGCTCCAGCTTGGTGTTGCCGACGCCGGGGATGGTGGAGAGGCTTTCCAGCGTCTCCGGCTGCTCGGTGGCGATCTCGGCCAGGGTGCGGTCCTGAAAGATGACATAAGCCGGCACGCCCTGGGCCAGCGCCGTCCGCTTGCGCCACTCACGCAACGCGGCGAAGCGGGGGTCGGAGGGTGCCTCGATATTGCCGCGGGTGCGCAGGCTGCCCCTGGCGGGCACTGTCACCAATTCCTCCCGCAGCATCACCGATTGCTCGCCCTTCAGGATGGGGCGGGCGGCGTCGGTCGGCACCAGTTCGCCGTGGTTCTCCACCGCCACGTCCAACGCGCCCTGCGCCACCAGCTGGCGGGCCACGCCGCGCCAGGCGGCTTCCGGCAGGTCGCGCCCCACGCCGAAGGTGGGCAGCTGGTCGTGGCCGAACTGGGCGACCTTCTCCGTGGTCTTGCCCTGCAGCACGTCCACCACATGGCCAAGCCCGAACCGCCGCCCGGTGCGCAGCACGGCGGACAGCAGCTTCTGCGCCGCCACAGTGCCGTCGAACAGCTTGGGCGGCGTCAGGCAGATATCGCAGGCGCCGCAGGGCTCTGGCGCTTCCTCGCCGAAGCAGCGCAGCAGGATTTGGCGCCGGCAGGTGGAGGCCTCGGCGATGCCGACCATCGCCTCCAGGCGCTGCCGTTCCACCCGCTTCTGCTCGTCCGACGCGCCGCTTTCCTGGATGCGGTGGCGCGCCAGGGCGATGTCGCCAGCGCCATACAACAGCAGAGCCTGGGCCGGCAGGCCGTCGCGCCCGGCGCGGCCGATTTCCTGGTACCAGCTCTCCGGGCTCTTCGGCAGATCGGTATGGGCGACGAAGCGCACATCCGGCCGGTCGATACCCATGCCGAAGGCGATGGTCGCCGCCATCACCACGGGGTCGCCGCCAGCGAAGCGCTTATGGGCTTCGCGCTTGGCCAGCGGGTCCATGCCGGCGTGGAACACCAGCCCGTCCAGGCCGTCCTGCCGCAGCCAGTCGGCGGTCTGCTCCGCCTTGCGGCGCGTGCCACAATAGATCAGCCCGGCACCGGTACCGTCCGCCGCGCCCTTGATGAAGCGGCGCAGCTGGGCGCGCTCCTGCTCGCGCGGCTGGGCGCTGATCATGATGTTCGGCCGGTCGAAGCTGGAGCGGAAGACCGGGCAATCCTCCAGCCCCAGCTGGCGCTGGATGTCCTGCACCGTGCGCGGGTCCGCCGTCGCGGTCAGCGCTAGGCGCGGCACGCGGGGGAAGCGCTGGGCCAGGATGGGCAGCGCGCGGTATTCCGGCCGGAAGTGGTGGCCCCACTGGCTGACGCAATGTGCTTCGTCGATCGCGAAGAGGGCGATCTCCATCTCATCCAGCCGGGCGAGGGTGCCCTCCGCCGTCAGCCGTTCCGGCGAGACATAGAGCAGCTTGAGCGTACCGTTGTTCAGGTCCCGCCACACAGCGCGGGCCTCGTCCGGCGGCAATTCGGAATGCAGGGCGGCGGCCGGGACGTCCTGCTGGCGCAGGGCAGCCACCTGATCTTCCATCAGCGCGATCAGCGGGGAGACCACGACGCCGAGGCCGGGCCGGCACAGGGCCGGGATCTGGAAGCAGAGGCTTTTGCCGCCGCCGGTCGGCATCAGGATCAGACCTGAGCCGCCGCCGACTGCATGCTGAACCACCGTTTCCTGCTCACCCCTGAAGCCTGTATGGCCAAAGACTCGGTGCAGGATTTCCAGTGGGTCGCCGTATCCGTTCATACGGCCGGGTATTAGCGCGGAGGAGAGCCGCCGCCCACGCGAATTTCCACACGGCGGCTTTCCAGCGGCATCATCTCGAACGGCACGGCGCCGCGCGGGGAGACGACGATGCGCTGCTGGTCGACGCCATCCTGCCGCAACTGCTCGGCCACCGCCTGGGCGCGGGCATCGGAGAGGGCGCGGTTATAGGCGCGGCCGCCATCCGGGTCGGCGAAGCCCAGCACCACCACCGGCGCGGTCGGGTTCTCCTTGGCCAGGGTGGCCGCGTTGGTCACGACGCCGCGCGCGGACTCGTCCAGGGCGGAGCTGTCCTCGGTGAAGAAGACGACGCGGGTGGGTTCATCGGCCAGATTCCCAGGCAGAAGGCCGCAGCCCGCGAGCAGGGGCAGCGCGACGATGGTCGAAACAAGCAGGCGGCGCATGTGCGCACTCCGGTCGATGATGGAACGAAAGCAATGCGCTGAGCGCGGGTCGGCGTCAACTTGGCACTGCGGCTGGGAGGTGGCAGGAGGCGCCGGGCAACGATCCGCGGGCGAAGCGTTCTTCAATATTGAGTGTTACGCCCGTGTAAGGCCACATTCGGGCCCGAAAGGGGTGGAAACCCCGCCGATTCGCCCAATATAAACAATGTGATAAATTGGTCGAAATGATAGAGAAACGGCCTTGTTAGCGGCGTTACAAACTGGGATATTTTGTAATAGTTACGATTTGTCGCTGGACTTTGCCACTGCGAGTTCCGCAATACCGCATCTGCGAAGGCGGATGCGCCAGCCGGGTAAAGCCCGATTTATCGGGGCCGATGTTAAGACCTTATAACATCTTTTTGCCTTACCCGGTTGATAATGTGGGCTATGCTTGCAAGTGCATTCCGCGTAGTTTTCGATCGTTCCGCGTAAATGTGGGTGCGCCCACAGGCCCTTCGTTCAGGCTTCGGAATGTGTCGGAACTGTGATTTGGATGTCGTGTATAGAAAGCCTTTCTTTTCAATGAGATTGGCTGGTTTCGGAAATATTCATTTCCCCGCAGGCAGTATGCGGCTGGGTTATGATTTGCTGAGGAATTTCTTCAATGGCCGTTCAACATGCCCCGGACCAGCTGGTCGGCATCCTGCGGGACACTGTGGTCGCCTTGGTGCGTCGGGATGGACATGATCTCTCGGCCCGTCAGCTCGGTGTGTTCCTGACTGTCTATCTGAGCGAGGGGCCGCACACGGTGCGGGGGCTTGCCGCCGCCCTGAACGTCTCCAAGCCCGCCATTACCCGTGCGCTGGACCGGCTCGGCGAGCTCGACCTGGCCCGCCGCAAGACCGATCCGCAGGACCGCCGCTCCGTGCTGGTGCAGCGGACCGTGAAGGGCTCCGCCTTCCTGCGTGACATTCGTGGCGTGATGGTGGAAGCGGACGCGACCGCCCGCACCGCCGTGGCGCCCGCGCTGCCCGCCAATACCGAGAGCGCCGCCCGCCGCGCTGGCTGACACCGGCCACGGACAAGCTCTGAAGGCGGCGCCTTTCGGGGCCGCCAGAACATTGAAAAGCGGCCCGGGATGTCCGGGCCGCTTTTTTGATGGGCGGATGAAGCAGCCTCCACGCGCCGGCGGTGGGCCAGCAGCGTGGCGCGGGCCTGGGCTCATTCCTCCGGCTTCAGCTCGCCTTCTTCCATCAGCTCGAACCACATCGCGTTCAGCACGGCGAAGGCACAGGCCAGGGGCAGGCCCAGCATCCAGGCGAAATACCACATGTTCCGGTTCCTTTCGGTCAGTACGCGCTGTCGGTGGTGCGGCGGATCTCTTCCTCGGTCACCTTCCCCCACAGCACCCGGTACACCCAGCTGGTATAGGCCAGGATGATCGGCAGGAAGATCGCGGTAGAGACCAGCATGATGAACAGGGTGAGGTGGGAGGAGGAGCTGTCCCACACCGTCAGGCTGGCGTCCGGCGCGTGGGACGATGGCAGCAGGAAGGGAAACATCGAGACGCCGACCGTCGAGATGACGCCGAAGATCGACAGCTTGCTCAGCAGCAGCGTGCCGACCTCGCTGCGGGCCCGCATGCCCAGCCAGGCGCCGGCCGCGCCGATGAAGCCGGCGGCGGGCGCGATCAGCATCCACGGATAGGTGCGGTAGTTGGTCATCCAGGCACCGGGCTCCCGCACCACGCTCTTCAGCAGGGGGTTGGAAGGGCCGTCGGTGACGATCGGGCTGGTGATGCGGTAGCCATCCAGCAGCAGCCAGACCACCAGGCCGCCCAGCGCGAACAGCACCATCACCGCCAGCGCCGCCATGCTGCCGTAGCGGCGGCTGCGCTCGGCGATCGGGCCATCGGTCTTCAGCGTCAGCCAGGCCCCGCCATGCATGACGACCATGCTGACGGCCAGCACGCCGCACAGCAGCGGGAAGGGCCCGAGCAGGCCGAGGAAGGAGCCGGCGTAGCGCGGCACCATCTCCGTCGTGAAGTAGAAGGGCGCGCCCACCAGCGCATTGCCCACTGCCACGCCGAAGATCAGCGATGGCACGAAGCCGGCGACGAACAGCGCCGCGTCCCACCGCGCGCGCCAGGCCGCTTCCGGCCGCTTGCTGCGGTACTTCATGCCGACGGGGCGCAGGATCAGCGCCGCCAGCACCAGAAACATCGCCAGGTAGAAGCCGGAGAAGGACACCGCGTAGAGCGGCGGCCAGGCGGCGAAGATGGCGCCGCCGCCCAGGATCAACCAGACCTGGTTGCCTTCCCACACCGGACCGATGGCGTTCAGCGCGATCCGCCGCTCCATATCCGTGCGGGCGACGAAGGGCGAGAGCACGCCGACGCCGAGGTCGAACCCATCGGTCATGGCGAAGCCAATCAGCAGCACGCCGATCAGCGCCCACCAGATGATGCGGAGGGTCGGGTAGTCGATCAGTTCATGAAGGATCATGACGGCTTACTCCGCCGGAACCGGCTTGGCGCCGTGCATGCCAGGGCTCGGCAGGCTGGCATTGGGCTTGGGGTGCGCGTTATCGAATGCAGGGCCTTTGCGGATGGCCTTCAGCATCAGCTTGACCTCGATGATCGCCAGCGTCGTGTAGATCACGACGAAGCCGCAGATGGTGAACAACACGTCCCAGATGCCGAGATGGGAGACCGCGGCAGCGGTCGGCAGCACACCCTCGATAATCCAGGGCTGCCGGCCGAACTCGGCGACGAACCAGCCGCTCTCGATGGCGACCCATGGCAACGGAATGGAGAACACCGCCACCCACAGCAGCCAGCGGTACCGGTCCAGCCGGCGGCGGGAGGCGAGGTAGAAGAACGTCACCATCATGACGATGAAGAAGACGCCGAGGCCCACCATGATGCGGAAGGTCCAGAACAGCGGCGCAACCTGCGGCACCGTGTCCCACGCCGCCTGGTCGATCTGCGCGTCAGTCGCCTGGCGCGGGTCGTCCACGTAGCGGCGCAGCAGGTAGGCGTAGCCGAGCTGCCGGCCATTCGCCTCGAAGTTCTCCTGCGCAGCGGCGGGGATCGGTTCGCCGCTGCCGCCGGCGGCGCGGATGCCCTGCAGCGCGTCGTAGGCGACGATGCCCTGGCGGATGCGTAGCTTGGCCAGGTCCACCAGGTCCCGGATGCCCGGCACCTCGGTGTTGAGGGAGCGGGTGGAGACCAGCCCGGTCAGCCAGGGGATATGGATGGCGAAATGGGTCTCCCGCGCCGCCTGGTCGGGGAAGCCGAAGGCGGTGAAGGCGGCGGGGGCGGGCTCCGTCTCCCACATGCTCTCGATGGCGGCGAGCTTCATCTTCTGGTGCTCGGTCGCCAGGTAGCCGCTCTCATCCCCCAGCACGACGACGGAGAGGGAGGCCGCGAGGCCGAAGGACGCCGCGACGGTCATCGACCGCTTGGCCAGCGCGATGTGCCGCCCCTTCAGCATGTACCAGGCAGAGACGCCCAGCACGAAGAAGGACGCCGCGACATAGCCGGCGGAGACGGTGTGGACGAACTTGGCCTGCGCCACCGGGTTGAACACGACTTCGAAGAAGTCGACCATCTCCATCCGCATCGTCTGCGGGTTGAAAGCGGCACCCACCGGGTTCTGCATCCAGCCATTGGCGATGAGAATCCACAGCGCCGAGAAATTGGAGCCGATGGCGACCGCCCATGTCGCCGCCAGGTGCCCCAGCTTGGACAGCTTGTCCCAGCCAAAGAAGAACAGGCCGACGAAGGTGGCTTCCAGGAAGAAGGCCATCAGGCCTTCCACCGCCAGCGGGGCGCCGAAGATGTCACCCACATAGTGGCTGTAGTAGCTCCAGTTCATGCCGAACTGGAATTCCATGGTCAGCCCGGTGGCGACGCCGAGCACGAAGTTGATGCCGAACAGCACGCCCCAGAACTGCGTCATCTGCCGCCAGATGGCACGGCCGGTGGTGACGTAGACGGTTTCCATGATCGCCAGGAGCATCGAGAGCCCCAGCGTCAATGGCACGAATAGAAAGTGGTAGAGCGCTGTCATCGCGAACTGGAATCGCGAGAGTGAGACGACGTCGAGTTCCATCCGATTTACGCCGTCTCCGGCGTCCTTTCGGTTGCGGTGCCATCCGGGACAGGGCGGCACCTTGGGGCGTACGATCAGTCCGGTCGCAGAATGTCCAACAGGCCGGCATGTGTGGGGTCACCTTGTCGTGCTTCAGCTTGCACCCGGCCGTCCCGCAGCAGCACGACGCGGTCCGCCAGGACCGCCTCCCGCCGCAGATGCGTGACGATCAGGGTGGCGTGGCCGGACAGGCGTGGGTGAAGGCTTCGCAGCAGGTCCTGGGCGGTAGCGCGGTCCAGGCCCTCGGTCGGTTCGTCCAGCAGCCAGAGTGGTGCCGGGCGCAGCAGCGCGCGCGCCAGGGCCAGCCGCCGCGTCTGGCCGGAGGAGAGGCCGAAGCCGCCTTCGCCCAGGCGCGTATCCAGCCCCTCCGGCATCGCCGCGAGCACCGGGGTGAAGCCGGCGGCGTCCAGGGCGGCGAGAAGGGCGGCATCCTCCGCCTCCGGTGCCGCCAGCAGCAGGTTGTCGCGCAGGCTGTCCTGGAACAGCGCCGGATGCTGGCTCATCCAGACGGTGCGGGGGCGGCCGTCGGGCAGGGCGATGCTGCCCTCGGCCGGTTCGGCTTCGCCCGCGATCAACGCCAGGATGCTGGACTTGCCGGCCCCGCTCTCGCCTACCAGGGCGACGCATTCGCCCTCGGCGATCTGCAGGTCCAGCCCGTTCAGCACCGGGGCGCCGGCGCCGGGGTAGTGCAGGCTCACTCCTGCCATCCGCAGCGCCACGCCCTGTGGCGCGGTCGCACGTGGCGGCGTGGCGTCGGGGGCACGCAGCCTCGGCCCCAGGCGGCGGGCGGCCAGCCAGGCCCGGCCCAGTTCCAGCGCTCCGCGCCGCAGTGGCGTGAAGGCTTCCAGCCCGGCCAGCGCCGCCAGCAGTGCCAGCGCGGCGATGGGGGCCGAGATCGCCCGTTGCTCCACCAGCGTGGCCGAGACCAGCAGCGTCACCACCAGCGCGGCCTGCCCGGCCATGAACAGCAGGGCGCCGCTCCGGGCATCCAGCCGGTTCAGCGCATCCTCCGCCTGCGCCAGCCTGGTATCGGCGGCCAGGACGGCGTCGGCCTGGGCGGCGGCGCGGCCGGCCATCACCCATTCGGTCTGGCCCTGGGCGAGGTCCACAGCGCGGGCCCGCAACGCTTCCAGCGCCAGGGCGCGGCGGCGGTTGGGCCGTAGCGCGGCGCGCGCGACCCACCAGGGCAGCAGTCCGCCGGCCGGCACCAGCAGCAGCATCACCGGCCAGGCCAGGGACGGATGCGCCAGCCACAGCCCCAGGGAAAGCAGCAGGGCCACCGCGAGCGCGGCACCGATCGGCGCCAGGACGCGCAGATACAGGCTGTCCAGCGCATCGACCTCGGCGGTCAGGCGGAACAGCAGGCGAGCGGGGCGCAGGCGCAGCGCCCCGGCGGCGTTGGGGGTGGCGTAGCCACGGAACAGCCGCTCCCGCAGCCGGGCCAGCATGCGGAGCGTGGCGTCGTGCGTCACCAGCCGTTCGCCGTAGCGCGCACCGGTGCGCACCAGGGCGAGCAGTCGGATGCCGGCGCCGGGGGCGAAGATGTCGAAGGTGGCGGCCGCACCCGCCATGGCCGCGGCAGCGGTCGCGGTGATGAACCAGCCGGACAGGCCCAGCAGCGCCACGCCGGCCAGCAACGTGGCCGCCATCAGCGCGGCCCCGCCCAGCAGGGCGCGGCGGCGTTCCTGCCAGAACAGGCGCAGCAGGGGAGAGAGGTCCCGCATCATAGCCGCACCACCCGGTCCATCCGGGCCGCAAGCGCCGGGTCATGCGTCGTCACCAGCAGGGTGCGGCCTTTCGCCAGCCGCAGCAGGCCTTCGGCGACGGCGGCGGCGCTTTGCCGGTCCAGATGCGCGGTCGGCTCGTCGGCCAGGATCAGGCCGGCGGCGTCGTTCAGCGCGGCGCGGGCGAGGGCGATGCGGCGTGCCTCGCCACCGGAAAGGCCAAGCCCGCCTTCGCCGATGCCGCCCTTCAGCCCACCCGGGCGGCGGGCGACGACATCCCCGGCCGAGGCTAAGTCCAGCGCCGCCAGCAATTCCGCCTGGCCGAACCTGCGGCCGAGCAACAGGTTGGCATGGAAGGAACCGGCGAACAGATGCGGCCGGGCACCCAGCCACGCCATGCGGGCACGGGCGGCGGCGGCGCTGCTTTCGTCCAGCGGAATGCCGTCCAACCGAACGGCGCCTTCATGCGGCACCAGCAGCCCGGCCACCAGGGCAAGCAGGGTGGACTTGCCGGCCCCGCTGGGGCCCAGCAGCGCCACATGCTCGCCCGGTGCGACGTCCAGGCTGAAGCCGGCTACCACGTCCCGCGCCTCACCAGGGTAGCGGAAGCCGATGCCGGCCAGCGCCAGCCGCATCGGGATGGGGGAGGCGGCGGCATCCGGCGCGGCTTCGCCCAGCAGGATCGGGGCGGCGGGGGGTTCCAGCAGCCTGGCCAGGCCAGCCAGCGCGGCCTCGCCGGCGGCACGGTCATGATAGGCGGCAGCGAAGTCGCGCAGCGGCTGGAAGAATTCCGGCGCCAGCAGCAGCATGAACAGCCCGGATGCCAGGGTCAGGTTGCTGCCCCAGGCGCCGAACGGCAGCTGCCCCAGCAGGTGCAGGCCGATGAAGGTGGCGACCATCGCCACGCCCAGCGCTGCGAACAATTCCAGCACCGCGGAGGAGAGGAAGGCGATCCGCAGCACCGCCATGGTCTGCCGCCGCAGCCGCTCGGCCGAGGCGCGCAATTGCCGGGCGGTGGCATCGACGGCGCCGAAGGCGCGCAGCGTGTCCAGCCCGCGCAGCCGGTCCAGCAGGAAGCCGTTCATGCCTCCGAGCTCGGCCATCTGCCGGTCGCTCGCATCGCGGGCGCGCAGGCCGATCAGCGCCATGAAAATCGGGATCAGCGGTGCCGCGATCAGCAGCGCCAGCGCCGCCACCCAGCTTTGCGCCAGTACCACCAGCAGAATGACCGTCGGCACGATAGCCATGCGCAGCCGCGCCGGATGCCAGCGGGTCAGCCAGGGCAGCAGCGCGTCGGCCTGTTCCGCCAGCACGCTGGCGACCTGGCCGGATGCGGGGCGGGCACGGTCGAAGGGCGAGAAGCGGGGCAGGTTGTCCACCGCCGCGCGCCGCAGCTGGCTGACGATGGCCCGCGCCGCCAGGAAGCCGCGCCGGTTGGCTGCCGCATCCAGCCCCGCCCGCAGCAACGCCAGCACGAGAATGCCGATGGCGGGCAGCACGGCATCCGAACCGGGTGCGCCTGTGGCCATGCCATGCACGGTGCCAGCCAGCAGCGCCGCCTGGCCGATCCAGACCAGGCCGGAGGCCGCTTGCAGCAGCCCCGCCTGGCGGATGCGGGCCATCTCACGCGGGAAGCGCGTCTCCAGCTTCAAGGCGGCGGCGGACATGACGCATCAAATCCCTATTCGCCGCTGTCTTCGGTATTGGCGGCCTTGCGGCGCCGGCCCTTGCCGCCGGGCAGCAGGGTCAGCCGGTCCTTCATATCCAGCAGGCGGGTGATGCGGCTGCCCAGCTTCATGAGCTGCACCAGCCGCTCCGTCTCCAGCTTCTGCACGTCGTCGGCCCAGCCGGTCAGCAGTTCGATCAGGCCGTGCAACTCGCGCATCCGCTCCTGCGCATGGCGTTCCTCGGGGCTGTCGGGGGTTTCCATCAGTACGCTGCGCAGCAGGCTGAGCGTGGGGTCCACCTCCCGCTTGCGGCGCTCCTCGGCCAGGATGCGGACGATCTCCCAGACATCCTCAGGGGTGGAGAAATACTCCCGCCGGTCGCCCGGAATGTGCTGCAGCCGCACCAGCCGCCAGCTTTCCAGTTCCTTCAGCCCCATCGAGATATTGGAGCGGGAAAGGCCGAGCGCGCCGGTGATGTCCTCCGCGTTCAGGGGCCGGTTGCTGAGGAACAACAGGGCGTAGATCTGCCCCACGGTGCGGTTGACGCCCCACCGGCTGCCCATCTCACCGAAATGGAGGACGAAGGTGCGGGCGAGGGGCGGGATGTCCATGGGATACAGTTCGTTCAGTAATTACTGAAAACACAGTACGCCCTGATGCTGCCTGCCCGCAAGGGTCATACTTGGCCTTCGCAGTGCGAAAAGGCCGCATCGCAAAGCCGGGAGGGGGGTCGCCTCCGGCGCCATATGCTTCTACGCTTTGCCCAACCCCCTGTTCTCCCCCTGCCACGGAGAGGTCCCCATGCCGGATTCCCTGCCCCCCGACGCCAGCCGCCTGAAATTCGGCATTGGCCAGCCGGTGCCGCGCAACGAGGACCCGATCCTTCTGCAAGGCCGCGGCCGCTATACCGATGACCTGCAACTGCCCGGTCAGCTCTGGTGCGTCATGGTCCGCAGCCCCTACGGCCACGGCACGCTGAACGGCATCGACACCTCGGCGGCGCTGGAGGTGCCGGGCGTCGTCGGCGTCTATACCGGCGCGGACCTGGCCGAATACGGCACCCTGCATTGCATGATGCCGGCACCGGGCCTGACCGACATCCAGCGCCCCGTGCTGGCCATGGACAAGGTCCGCTTCGTCGGTGACCCGATCGCCTTCGTGGTGGCCGAGACGAAGGAAGCGGCCAAGGACGGCGCCGAGGCGGTGTACGCCGATATCGACACGCTGAATGCCGTGACCGAGGCCTCTGCCGCCGCCGCGCCCGGCGCGCCGCTGCTGTACGACCACATCCCCGGCAACCAGGTGCAGGATTTCCACTTCGGCGACGCCGCCAAGGTGGCCGAGGCCTTCGCTGGCGCCGCGCATGTCACGAAGCTGGACATCCGCAACAACCGCATCGTGGTCTGCGCGATGGAGCCGCGCAGCGCCATCGGCGAGTACGATGCGGCCAGCGAGCGGTACACGCTGCACGTCGGCAGCCAGGGCGTGTTCGGCATGCGGGCCGGCATCGCCAATGAGTTGCTGAAAGTGCCGGTGGAAAAGCTGCGCATCCTGACCGGCCATGTCGGTGGCAGCTTCGGCATGAAGGCCGGCGCCTACCCCGAGTATCTCTGCCTGCTGCACGCCGCCAAGGTGCTGGGCCGCCCGGTGAAATGGACGGATGAGCGCACGGGGAGCTTCCTCTCCGACTATCATGGCCGCGACCATGAGGTGACGGCGGAGCTGGCGCTGGACGCCGAAGGCAAGTTCCTGGCGGTGCGGCTGACCGCCATGGCCAATATGGGCGCCTATATCAGCAGCGTCGGGCCGCTGATGGGCACGTCCGGTTTCATGCGGAACGTGCAAAGCAATTACACGACGCCGCTGATCGAGATTGCCACGCGCAGCTTCGTCACCAACACGCCGCCGGTCACGGCCTATCGCGGCGCCGGTCGGCCGGAAGGCAACTACTTCATGGAGCGGCTGATCGAGGCCGCCGCGGTGGAGATGGGGGTGGACGCGGTGGAACTGCGCCGCCGCAACCACATCCGGCCCGAGCAATTCCCCTACGCCGCCGCTTCCGGCAACAAGTATGACGGCGGCGACTTCACCGCGCTGATGGAACAGGCGCTGGAAGCCGCCGACTGGAAGGGCTTCGCGGCCCGTAAGGCGGAGAGCAAGGCGCGCGGCAAGCTGCGCGGCCACGGCATCGGCAACTTCCTGGAATGCACCGCGCCGCCTTCCAAGGAGATGGGCGGGCTGCGGTTCAACGAGGATGGCAGCGTCACCATCGTCACCGGCACGCTGGATTACGGGCAGGGGCACTGGACGCCCTTCGCCCAGGTGCTGCACCAGACGCTGGGCGTGCCGTTCGAGAAGATCAAGCTGCTGCAAGGGGACTCGGACAAGCTGATCGCCGGTGGCGGCACCGGCGGCTCTAAGTCCCTGATGGCTTCGGGCAGTGCGATCATCGAGGCCTCGGCCAAGGTGGTGGACAAGGCGCGCATCGCCGCCGCCCACATGCTGGAAGCCGCCGAGGCCGATATCGAGTTCGAGCCGCATGCGGAGGGCGGTGCCCGCTTCAGCATCGCCGGCACCGACCGTGGCATCGGCTTGCTGCAACTGGCCGCCCAGCTGCGCCAGGCCAAGGACCTGCCGCCGGAAGTGCCCGACACGCTGGATGTGGACCACATCTTCGACCAAGCGCCGATGGCCTACCCGAATGGCTGCCACGTCGTGGAGCTGGAGGTGGACCCGGAGACGGGCGTCGTCCACATCGACCGCTACGTCACCGTCAACGACTTCGGCACCATCGTGAACCCGCTGATGGTGCAGGGCCAGGCGCATGGCGGCATCGCCCAGGGCATCGGCCAGGCGCTGATGGAGCGGACCAACTACAGCGAGGACGGCCAGTTCCTCTCCGGCTCCTATTCCGACTACGCCGTGCCGCGCGCCGTGGACGTGCCGAGCTTCGAGTTCATCAGCCACAGCGTGCCCGCCAAGACCAACGCGCTGGGCGTGAAGGGCTGCGGGGAGGCCGGTTGCGCCGGCTCGCTGCCCGCCGTGATGAACGCGCTGGTCGATGCCCTGAGCGAGTATGGCGTGACGCATATCGACATGCCGGCGACGCCCGAAGTCGTCTGGCGCGCCATCCAGCAGAACCGTTGAGGAACGACACAGCATGCCCAATCCGCCGATCGGCTTCGCCCCCGGCCTGAACCTTGCCACCGCCCAGCGCATCGTGGAGGTCGCGCTCGCCAAGGGGCGCGAGCTCGGCCTCGCGCCGCTGACCGTGGTGGTGCTGGACCAGGCGGCGCAGATGAAGGCCGCGGCGCGGGAAGACGGCGCCAGCCTGCTGCGGCCGGATATCGCCCACGGCAAGGCGTACGGCGCCATGGCCATGGGCTTCGGCGGGGCGGAGCTGGCCCGCCGCGCCGTGAAGATGCCCGCCTTCATGAACGCGTTGTCGGACCTGACGGGCGGCCGTGCCGTACCGGTGCAGGGTGGCGTGCTGGTGCGCGATGCCGCCGGCACGGTGCTGGGCGCCGTCGGCATCTCCGGCGACATGTCGGACAAGGACGAGATCTGCGCGGTGGCGGGCATCGAGGCGACGGGACTCGTGGCAGATACCGGCAATCCCGAGTAAATTGCGCGCAGTGTAATCCTGCCCTGACGGGGGCGGCCTGATGGATGCCCTCTGATGCTGTTCGCGCTCTACCAATGGATCCTGCGCCTGGCGGCCCACCGCCTGGCCGGGCTCTGGCTCGCCGTGGTCTCCTTCGCGGAGAGCAGCTTCTTCCCCATCCCGCCCGATGCCATGCTGGTGCCGATGTGCCTGGCGCGGCCGGAGCGGGCGTGGCGCTACGCCGCCATCTGCACCGCCTCCTCCGTGCTCGGTGGCATACTGGGCTACGCCATCGGTTACTATCTGTTCGAGGCGGTGGCCCAGCCCATCCTGGCCGCCTATGGCCATGCCGAGGCGCTGCAGAGCTTCCGTGGCTGGTTCGCCCGCTGGGGCGCGGCGGTCATCCTCATCAAGGGCCTGACGCCGATCCCGTTCAAGATCGTCACCATCGGTGCCGGCGCGGCTGCGTTCGACCCATGGATGTTCCTGCTGACCGCCGCCATTACCCGCGGCGCCCGCTTCTTCCTGCTGGCCGGGTTGCTGCGCCGCTACGGCGCGCCGATCCGCGACTTCATCGAGAAGCGGCTGACGCTGATCACCACCGTCGTGGCGGTGGCCATCATCGGTGGCTTCGTGGCGCTGCGCTTCGTGTGAGCGTTCGCGCTGCAAGATGACGCAGCCTGTCTGCTTCTACCGTTCATCAGATGTGGTGGACGGCGGCGCCGCATCGGTCAACGCCGCCAGCAGCCAGTCCGCCCGCTGCCGTACCGGCAGCTTCGGCAGGGTGCGAAGCCGGTAGCCGTGGCGTGGGAAGAAGGCGTGGAGACGTTCATACTCCGCCACCGCTTCCGCGAACCCGTGCGGCCGCTGCGGATCGGTCGCGTAGATCTCCGGCCAGGGCGGCGTCATGAACACCATGGGGTGGTAAAGGCCGGGCAGGGTCAGGCCGGGCACGCTGGGTTCGCCGGCATGGTGGAGCGCGGCGGCGGCATCCAGCACGCCACGGTCGAAGAACACCCAGCCGCGTTGGCTGGCGGCCACCTCGCGGTCCGCCAGCGCGACCTCGATGGCACGGCGGGCGAAGGCGGCCAGGTCGACCCAGGGCAGGGCGCCACCGCCCATCGCCAGTTCCCGGGCGACGATGCGCCGCCCGGGTTCTTGCACCACCGCATGGCCGCGTCGGCGCAGTTCTTCCAGCAAGGTCGACTTGCCGCCGCCGGAGCAGCCGGAGAGGACGACGAGCCCTGCTTCCGGCTGCGCCGCTCCGGTCACCCCAGCGCCTGCGCCGCCGCCATCACATCCTTCGCATGGCCCGGCACCTTCACCTTGCGCCAGATCTTTGCCACCTTGCCGTCCTTGTCGAGCAGGAAGGTCGCGCGGTCCATGCCCATGTACTTGCGTCCATACATGGATTTCTCGACCCAGGTGCCATAGGCCTCGGCGACCGTCTTTTCCGCGTCGGAGGCCAGCGGGAAGGTCAGGTTGTACTTCTCGGCGAACTTCTCGATCGGCTTCATCGGGTCGGGCGAGACGCCGATGACGTCGAGCCCCAGGCCGCCAAGCGCCGGCAGCGCCTCCTGGAAATCGCAGGCTTCCTTGGTGCAGCCGGAGGTATCGGCCTTCGGGTAGAAGTACAGCACGAAGGGCTTGCCCTTCATCGCCTCCAGCGAAACGCTGCGCCCGCCGCTGGCCGGCATGTCGAACGCCGGTGCCGGCGCGCCTTCCTCGATGCTCATCCTGTCGCTCCGCAAGGCGCGGTCGCTGGCGGTGGAATTACCGTGTGCGATGCCGCGCGGTTCTTCGATCAGCCCGGCGCCTGGGGTGTGCCGCCGCTGTCCGGCCGGCCGAGATGGCGTTCGAACAACCGGCGTACCAGGGCGGCCTTCTCCTGCATCTGTGCGTGGAAGTCGGGGAGGTCAACCGCCGGGCGGTCCAGCAACGGCCCGGTCACGCGCATCAGCGCGGCGCCGGTGGCGGCGGGCAGGGTGGCTTCCTTCCAACGGCCCACCGTCAGGCGCAGCAGGCCGATGGTGGTGCGCCACAGCCGGTCGGCGCCGATCAGCGCCTCCGCATCCTCCTTCGGCAGGATGCCGGCGCGCGCCAGGTTGGCCAGCGCCACATGGGTCGTCGGTGCCAGGATGGCCGGCTTGCGGCGGCAATGCACCAGTTGCAGCGCCTGGGCGATGAACTCCACCTCGATCAACCCGCCCGGCATCGCCTTCACGTCGAACGGCCCTTCCGCCGGCAGCTCCCGCAACATCCGCGCGCGCATGGAGAGCGCGTCGGTGACCGCGCCCGGACCCGCGTGCTCGATCAACGCGGTCTTCACCGCCGTGTTGATCCGCTTGCGCAGGCTGGCGGGGCCGGCGACGCAGCGGGCCCGGGTCAGCGCCATGCGTTCCCACGTCCAGGCATTCTCGGCGTGGTAGCGCTCGAAGGAGGAGAGGGAGGTGGCGACCGGACCCTTGTTGCCGGTCGGCCGCAGCCGCATGTCCACCTCGTACATCTTGCCCTCCGCGCCTGGGGAGGTGATGGCGCCGACCACCTGCTGCGCCAGCCGGCCGAAATAGGTGCTGACGGGCAGGGCGCGCGGACCACCATGGCTTTCCGCGGTGGCCTCGGGATGGTCATAGATCAGGATCAGGTCGAGGTCGGAACCGGGCAGCATCTCCCGCCCACCGAGCTTGCCCAGCGCCACCACCGCCAGCGCACCGCCCTTCACCTTGCCGAAGCGGGTGGCGAACTCGGCCTGCACATGCGGCAACAGGGCATGGATGGCGCCGTCCGCGAGGTCGGAACGCGCCTGCCCGGCGGTGTCGGCATCGACGATCCCTTCCAGCGCGGCGGCGTCGATCTCGAACTTCCCCTCGGTCACCATCCGGCGGGCGCCTTCCAGCGCTTCCTCGAAATGGCGGGATTCCTTGACCAGGGCGGGCAGGCAGGCGCTCGCTCCATCCAACGCATCACCAGCCAGCAACCCGTCCAGCGATGCGGGGTTGTGAGCGAGGTGATTCGCCAGGGCAGGAGCCGCACCCAGAATGCCGGCTACGCGTGCCAGCAGCGCCGGATTGCGTTGGAACAACGACAGTACCTGCACGCCCGCCTGCATGCGGGAGAGCACGACATCGAAGCGTGCGAAGGCGGCATCGGGCTCCCGCTGCCGGGCAAAGGCGGCCAGCACCAGCGGCATCAGCGCGCGTAGCAGCATCCGCGCGCGTTCGGACCGGGTGGCGCGGGTCTGCCCCTGGTACCAGCCGCGAATGACGCTGGCGATATGGGCAGGGTTGCCGAAGCCCATGGCGCCCAGCGCCGTCAGCGTCTCCGGATCGTCGCGCGGGCCCTCGAAGTTCAGCCGGCTTTCCGGTGCGTCTTCGCCACGTTCCTGTTGCGGGGGCATGCCGGCCTCGAAGAGTTGGGTGTAATGGCGCTCCACCCGCAACAGGTGCTGCAGCAGCACGGCGCTGAAGGCGGCCAGGTCCGGGAAGCCCATGAAGCTGGCGATTCGCGCCAGCCCGGCCTCGTCCTCCGGCAATTGCTGGGTCTGCCGATCGGCCACCATCTGCAGCCGGTGCTCGACATCGCGCAGGAACACATAGGCATCGGCCAGGTCGGCCGCCGCCCGCCGCTCGATCCGCCCGGCGGCGGCCAGGGCGGCCAGTGCGCCCAGCGTGGTCGGGTCCCGCAGGCCGGGGTCGCGCCCGGCCCAGATCAACTGCAGCACCTGCACGGTGAACTCGATCTCGCGGATGCCACCCCGGCCGAGCTTCACGTTATGGCCGGGCACCTGCACTTCGGCATTGGCGCCACGGGACGCACCGTGCGCGGCGTGGATCTGCCGCTTGATGGCGTGGATGTCCGCCATCATCGCGAAGTCCAGATGGCGGCGCCAGATGAAGGGGCGGATCTCGGCCAGGAAGGCGTCGCCGGCCGCGTGGTCGCCGCCCACCGGACGGGCCTTGATCATCGCCGCGCGTTCCCAGTTCTGCCCGGTCGACTCGTAATAGGTGATGGCGGTGTTGATGCTGACCGCCAGCGGCGTGGCCGCCGGGTCCGGCCGCAGGCGCAGGTCGGTGCGGAAGACGTAGCCGCCGGCCGTCCGTTCCTCCATCAACCGAACGAGGTCACGCGCGATCCGAACATACAGGGCGCCGGCGCGCTCGGTGTGGTAGGCTGCCGCCTCAGGGTCGTAGAGGACCATCAGGTCGATGTCGGAGGAGTAGTTGAGTTCGCGTGCCCCCAGCTTGCCCATGCCGAGAATGATGAGACCCGACCCCTTGGCGACCTGCCGCGGATCGCGCGCCCCGGCGCGCGGCAGCTTCAATTCACCACGCACGGCGGCTTCCCGCAGCAAGTGCGCGCAGGCGTAATCGATTGCCGTTTCCGCCAGTTCCGACAACGCACCCGTCACCCGGTCCAGCTTCCATTGCTGGGTGAGGTCCGCCGCGGCGATGATCAGCGCCGCCTGCCGCTTGGCCTGCCGCAGCAGCGCCGCGACCGCCGGGCGCGCCGCGTCCGGATCAGCGCGGCCCAGCGGGTCCAGCGCCAGGGCCAGCGCCGCATCCGCCCCACGTTCGGCGAAGCGCAGCAGGGTCGGGCTCTCCCGCTCCGCCAGGTCGGCCAGGTAGGGGCTGTGGCCGCCCAGCGCGCCGAGCAGCGCGGCGCCGCCGGCACTCTCCGCGAAGGCGCGTTCCGGCGCCCCCTTGGCGGCGAAGGCGTCCAGCGTTCGCGCGGCGGCCTCCGCATCGTAGGGGCGGGGCAACCGGGTCAGGTCGGGCATTGCATCGGGCATGGCCAGGGAGCCAATCCATGCCGGGCGTGAGCGGTCAAGCCCTTCGTATCGGCGGCCGTACTTGCGGGCTGGTGCTGCGGGCGGCGATGGCGCTGTTCCTGCTCGCCGGCCTCGGCGTCAGCGCCCTGGCCTGGCGGCTGGCGGAAGGCCCGCTGCACATCCCGGCGCTGACCCGGCTGGTCGAGGAAGCGCTGGACCGCAGCGGGCTGGAACGCACGGTGAAGGTGGCCGACATCGTCCTGGCCTGGGACGGCTTCCGCAAAGGCGGCGGCTCCCCGCTGGAAATCCGTGCCACCGGTGTCCGCGTGTTCGACGAGACCGGGGCGATGCGGCAGGAACTGCCGGAGATCGGCGTCTCCCTGGCTTTTACCCGCCTTTTGCGGGGCGAGATCGCGGTACGGGACGTGACCTTGCGCAACCCGCGCATCGTCATGGAGCGGTTGCAGGATGGCAGCGTCTCCCTCGCCATGGGGCGCATCGCCGACGCGCAGCCCACCGACAGCCAGGGCGGCGACGTGTTGCAGGAATTGCTGAGCGACGCCGAGGAAGCCGGGCCGCTGAGCGCCTTGCAGGATGTCGTCATCACCGGCGGCAACCTGATCGTGCTGGACCGCCAGCTGCAGCTGACCTGGGATCTGCGCGACGTCGGCATCCGGCTGAACCGGCAGGGGCGCAGCGAGGCCGCCGCCGAGGGCACCGCGTCCCTGCTGTTGCCGGACCATGGCAACATGGTCCCGGTGCGCCTGAGCGGCCGTGCCAACCTGTCCGGCAAGATGGAAGGCCATTTGATCCTGCCGATGCTGGAGCCGGCGCGGATCGCTCGCCTGATGCCGGCGCTGGCGCCGCTGGGCCTGGTGCAGGCCTCCGTCTCGCTCGACGTATCGGGCAAGTTCGACAGCAGCGCGCAGGAGCCGCCGTCGCTTCGGCTCGGCCTGCGGGCCGGGCCGGGGAATGTCAGCCTGCAACCCAACCGGCAGATGGCCTTCGCCGGCATCGCGCTGGACGCCAGCGGCACGCCACAGGATTTACGCCTGGATGCGCTGCGTATCACGCTGCCCACACCCGCCCGCGCCAGCCGTGGCGCGGCGCCCATCAACCCAGTGATCTCCGCCTCCGGCCAGGCAGCCCTGCGGGACGGGCGCTGGCGCGGCCAGGTGGATATCGGCCTCGACCGGCTGGAATCATCCGAGCTTCCTGCCTACTGGCCAGCAGAGGTCGCCCGGCACGCCCGCGCCTGGGCGCTGGAGAACCTGACCGCCGGCGTGTTCAGCGGCGGCCGCTTCACCCTGAAGGCGGAGTCGGCCGACGACCTCTCCGGCTTCCGGCTGACCGACCTGACCGGGACGCTGCGGGTGGAGCAGGCGACCATTCATTGGCTGCGGCCCATCCCGCCGCTGCAAGGCGTCGCGGCCACCGCCTCCTTCGGCCTGAAGGAGATCACCATCCGGGCCGATTCCGGCCAGCAATCCGGCACCGGCCTGACCTCGCCCGAAACCACCCTGCGCTTCTACGACCTGGATACCGATAGCGAGCAGATGGAGCTGACGGCGCGCCTGCGCGGCCCGGTGGCGGACGCGGTCTCCGTCATCCGCCACCCGCGTCTCAAGCTGTTCGAGAAGCGGCCGTTGGAGCTGACCAACCCCGGCGGGCAGTTGGAGGGCACGCTACGCCTCGCCCTGCCGCTGTTGCAGGACATTCCCAACGAGGCCATCCGCGTCAGCGCCCAGTTGAAACTGACCGGGCTGCGGCTGGACGACGTGGTGGCCGGGCAGCGGCTGGACCGCGGCACCGCCGACCTGACGGTGGATACCTCCCGCCTGCGGGCCGCCGGCAACGCCCAGCTCGGCGGCATCCCAACCCGGCTGGCGGTCGACCTGGATTTCCGCCCCGGCCCCGCCAGCCAGGTGGTGGAGCGTATCCAAGCCACCGCCCAGACCGAGATCAGCAACCTGCAGCGCTTCGGGCTGGACCTGGACGGGCTGGCCGCCGGCCCCGTCGCCGCCGACGTGACCATGGAGACCCGGCGCTCCGGCGAGGCGCGCGTCTCGATCAGGGGCGATCTGCGCGGGGCGGAAATGACGGTCACGCCCCTGGCCTGGCGCAAGCCCCCGGGCCAGCCGGCCACCGCCCGTGCCGAGTTGCGGGTGGCCGGCAACGCCTTGCGCGGCGTGGAGAATTTGCAGGTCGAGGCACCGGAGCTCAGCCTGCGTGGCAGCGGCACCTTCGCCGCCGGCAACCGGCTGGAGCGGCTGGAGATCGCCAGCGCCTCCATCGGCCGCACCCGGCTATCCGGCAACATCCGGCCGCCGCGCGGCACCGGCGGCGCCTGGCAGTTCCAGGTCAGCGGCCCGGTGCTGGACCTGGCCCCGGCGCTGGAGGCGCCGGACGCGCCGGAGCCCGCCGGCACCAGCCGCCCCTCCGCCGACCCGGACAGCGTGGTGGATGCGCGGTTCGACCGGGTGCTGCTGGGCGAACAGGGTACGCTGACCGCCGTGCGCGGCCAGATCCGCGCCGATGGCGGTGGCGTGCTGCGGGAGGCGCGCGTCACCGGCCGCGCCAACGGCACCGGACCCTTCGACATCGCCGTGGCACCGCGCGGCGCCGGGCGGGACCTGCGGCTGACCTCCGAGGATGCCGGCGCATTGCTCTCCGCCTTCGATGTGTTGAAGACCCTGCGCGGCGGCCGGCTTTCAGTGAACGCGCATTGGTCGACCAACAGCCGCACCTCGCCCCTGTCCGGCACGGCGGAGCTGCACGATTTCTCGGTGGTGAACGCGCCCGGCATTGGCAAGCTGTTGCAGGCGTTGACGGTGTACGGGGTGTTCGAGGCGGTGCAGGGGCCGGGGCTGACCTTCTCCAGCATGGTCGCGCCCTTCACGCTGACGCCGCAGCAGCTGGTGCTACGCGATGCGCGTGCCTTCTCCGCCTCGCTGGGGCTGACGGTTCAGGGGCAGCTCAACCGCCAGGCCAAGACGCTGGATCTGAACGGCACCATCGTGCCCGCCTACGCGCTGAACACGCTGCTGGGCCGCATTCCGCTGATCGGCAGGCTGTTCAGCCCGGAGCAGGGCGGTGGGTTGTTTGCTGCCACCTACCGGGTGAACGGCCCGCTTGATAACCCGAACGTCTCGGTAAACCCGCTCTCGATGCTGACGCCGGGCTTCCTGCGCAATCTGTTCGGCGGCAGCGGCGCACCGGAACCGCAGCCGGGGGAGGCGCCGCGTTAACGTGGTGCCCCTCCCGTTGATGCCGGCGAACTGAGGCCGATGAAGAAGGCCTGGAACGTCGTCGCGACGATCATCGAACTTCTGTTCGCAGGCCTCGGCTTCCACCCCGACCTGCCGAGATTTGGCGAGCGCCGGCCAAGCGGTCCGGCTATCGAGCTGGACCGGCCGCCGTTGGATCAAGTCGTCGTGGGAGAGCCACCGGTGCCGCAGGTCCGGCGCTTCAGAGTCGTCCCCACCGAAAGCAGGGGCGGCACCACCGATCAGGCTCCGCAACCACCCGGCTGAACGGCACGCGCATCAATGGAGGCGGACGGCCGGGGGGAAACACTCCACCCCCCCCGGCCGGTCGTGTCAGCCCTGGGGGCGCACTAGCACGTGGCGCTTCTTGCCGGCGGAGAGCTTGGCAGCGCCGTCGCGCAGCTCGGCCTCCGTCACTATCGCCGCTTCGTCGGTGATGGCCTCGTCATTCAGGCGCAGGCCGTTGCCGCGGATCAGGCGGCGGGCCTCGCCCTTGCTGGCGGCGAAACCGGCCTGCACCGCCAGGTCGATCACCGCGGCCGGCAGCGCGGCTTCGATGCTTGGCAGGGTGTCAGCGGCCTGGCCTTCCTCGAAGGCGCGGCGGGCGGTCTCGGCGGCTTCCTCGGCGGCGGCGCGGCCATGCAGCATCGCCGTCGCCTCGGTGGCCAGGATCTTCTTGGCCTCGTTGATCTCGGCGCCGCCGAGGGCGCCGAGGCGCTTCACCTCGTCCATCGGCATCTCGGTGAACAGCGCCAGGAAGCGGCCGACATCGGCATCCTCCGTGTTGCGCCAGAACTGCCAGTAGCCGTAGGGCGCCAGGCGGTCCGGGTTCAGCCACACCGCGCCGCCCGCCGTCTTGCCCATCTTGGTGCCGGATGCGGTGGTCAGCAGCGGCGTGGTCAGGCCGAACACCTCGGCGCTGTCGATGCGCCGGTTCAGTTCCACGCCCATGATGATATTGCCCCACTGGTCGGAGCCGCCCATCTGCAGGCCGACGCCGTGGCGGCGCTGCAATTCCAGGAAGTCGTAGGACTGCAGCAGCATGTAATTGAATTCGAGGAAGCTAAGCGGCTGCTCGCGGTCGAGCCGCAGGCGGACGCTGTCCATCGTCAGCATGCGGTTGACGCTGAAGTGGCGGCCGACATCCCGCAGGAACGGGATGTACATCAGCTTGTCCAGCCAGTCCGCGTTATCGACCATCACCGCGTCCGACCTGCCTTCCCCGAAATTCAGGAAGGAGGCGAAGGTCTTGCGGATGCCGGCCTTGTTGACGTCGATCTGCTCGTCCGTCAGCAGCGGGCGGGCGTCGTCGCGGAAGGATGGGTCGCCGATGCGGGTGGTGCCGCCGCCCAGCAGCGCCACCGGCTTGTGGCCGGTCTTCTGCAGCAGCCGCAGCATCATGATGGAGAGCAGGTGGCCGACATGCAGGCTGTCCGCCGTGCAGTCGAAGCCCACATAGGCCGGCAGAGGACCCTGCTTCATCCGGGCGGCCATCGCCGCTTCGTCCGTCACCTGGTGGATGTAGCCGCGCTCACGCGCGACGTGCAGGAACTCTTCCATCGCTGCCTAGACCCATTCTTTTCGCCGGTGGGACTTCCACCGGGCACGCGGCCCTAGCACAGTGTGGCCATGCTGCGAACCATTGGGCTGATGAGTGGAACCTCCCTGGACGGCGTCGATGCCGCCTGGGTCGAGACGGATGGAGAGAGGATCGGCCGGTTGGGCCCCAGCCTGACCCTGCCGTATGAGCCCGCCTTGCGGCGGGACCTGCGCCGTTTGCTGGACATGGCGGGCGACGTGCCGGCCGACGACCCCTTCCTGCTGGACTGCGAAGCACGAATTACCGAGCGGCACGCCGAGGCCGTGCTGAAGCTGGGATTGCAGGCCGACCTGATCGGCTTCCATGGCCAGACCATCCTGCACCGCCCGCGTGCCGGCCGGCCGGGCGAGGGGCGGACCTGGCAGATCGGCGATGCCACAGCGCTGGCGCGGCGCACCGGCATGGCCGTCGCGCATGATTTCCGCAGCGCGGATGTCGCGGCGGGCGGGCAGGGCGCGCCGCTGGTGCCGGTATTCCATGCCGTTCTGGCGGCCGACTTGCCGAAGCCGCTGGCCATCCTGAACCTCGGCGGCGTCGGCAACGTCACCTGGATCGGTGAGGATGGGCGGCTGGTGGCCTTCGATACCGGCCCCGCCAACGGCCCGCTGGATGACTGGGCCCGCCGCTCCACCGGCGAGGACTACGACCGCGATGGCCGGCTGGCGCTGTCCGGCCAGCCGGATGGTGCGGTGCTGGGCCGGCTGCTGGCCCACCCCTACCTGACGGCACCGCCGCCCAAATCGCTCGACCGGCTGGATTTCGACCGGGCGTTGCGGGAGGCAGGGGCGGGCGAACTGTCACCGGCCGATGGCGCGGCAACGCTGGCCACCTTCTGTGCCTGCGCCGTGGCGGCAGCGGAGCGGCATTTCCCGGTGCCGCCAAAGCAATGGCTGGTGGCTGGTGGCGGCCGGCGCAACCCGGCGCTGATGCGCGCCCTGGCGGGCGTGCTGCCGGAACTGGTGCGGCCGGTGGAAGTCGTGGGCTGGGATGGCGATGCGCTGGAGGCCCAGGCCTTCGGCGTGCTGGCCGCCCGCGTCTGGCAGGGCCTGCCGCTGACCTTCCCTGGCACGACCGGTGCGCCGCAGCCACTGAGGGGCGGCCAACTGACGGGCGCGAACGGCCCGCTGGTCCCGGCCTGAGGCCGACGGCGAAAGCGGGAACCATGCGACGGGCCGAGGCACAAAAAAACCGGGTGGCCTGCGCCACCCGGTTCATTGTGTGAAACCGCTGCCGATCAGTCGGCGGCCATGGCCATCCGGGCGCGGTTCAGCATGGTCTGCACGTGGTCCTCGGCGGCGTCCGCCACCTTCACGGTCTGCTCGGGCGTGAAGACGTGGCCGGCGCCTTCCAGCACGCGGTAGTCGATGGCGATGCCGCGCTGGGTGTTCAGCTTGTCCACCAGCTTGCGGACGGACGGCTCGGGCACCAGCTCGTCATCCTGGCCGTGCATGATCAGGCCGGAGCAGGGGCAGGGCGCCAGGAAGCCGAAATCGTAGTGGCTGGCAGGGGCGGAGATGGAGACGAAACCGCCCATTTCCGGCCGCCGCATCAGCAACTGCATGCCGACATAGGCACCGAAGGAATAGCCGGCGACCCACAGCATGGAAGCATTGGGGTTCACGGCCTGGATGAAGTCCAGTGCCGCCGCAGCGTCCGAGATTTCCCCGATGCCGCCGTCGTAACGGCCCTGGCTACGCCCGACACCGCGGAAATTAAAGCGGAGGGCGGAAAAACCCATATCCTGGAAACGGGAATACAGCGCGTGCACCACGCGGTTGTTCATCGTGCCGCCGTGCAGCGGGTGGGGATGAAGAACCAGGGCAACCGGAGCGTTGGGCTGCTTCGAGTGGTGGTAACGACCCTCAAGCCGGCCATCAGGCCCGGCGAACATTACTTCAGGCATCGTTCCCTTGCATCCAGTGCGGTGGGCGCGGCAGCGCCCGTTTGGGAAGCCATGTGCCCGGGGCGCGTCATGCGTCCCATCGACAGAACCGGGGCCACTCCAGCGTCACAGTCAGTCATCGGGCCTGCACATCATGCGGGCCGAATGGTTGACTGCGTAAGTCAGGATCAATAGCGTTCCCTAAGGCGGCGAGAACGCAGGGACCCGTACCTGAAATGGCCTTGGCGCCGCGGGGCAGGCTTCCTCCTCCCCCGGACAGCCCCAATATACGCATGCGGTACGCAATTTCATAACAGATTCATGGCCTCTTCGGTGCCTGAGACGCCGAAACCATTCGTTACCAAGCTTCGCGCCCCGTTCCGGGCGCCATGAGGAAGAAAAACCAGCCATGCGGCTGTCTACACGTGGTCGATATGCCGTGATGGCCCTGGTCGAGCTCGCGGCCCGGACGGACCCCTCCTGCCGACTGAATGACAGCCATGCGCCTGACGCAGGTGTTGGCACCGACTCCCTCGACGAGCGCCCTGTCAGCCTGACCGAGATCGCGGCCGCGCAGATGCTCTCGGTGGCCTACCTGGAACAGATCTTCGCCCGCCTGCGCCGCGCCGGTCTGGTGGAGTCGGCGCGGGGCCCTGGTGGTGGGTATCGCCTGGCGAGACCGGCGCAGTACATCCCGATCGGCGCCATCATCGATGCAGTGGATGAGCCGATCACCGCCACGCGCTGCGAGAGCGTGGCGCCCGGCTGCCTGGCCGGCCAGCGTTGCCTGACCCACGACCTCTGGCACGAATTGGGCGAGCAGATCCGGCTGTTCCTTCTTCATATGTCGCTGGCGGACGTGCTGGCCGGCCGCGTGCTTGGCCGCGCCTTGCCACCGGCGGCCGCCGCGCTGGGGCTGCACGCACCGGTCGCGCCGGATTATGCGAAGGGGGACATTACGCGGGGGGACGACACTCCATGAGTGCCCTGTACCTGGATGCCAATGCCTCTGAGCCGCTGCGGCCAGAGGCCCGTGCGGCCCTGCTCGCGGCGCTTGACCTGCCGGGCAACCCCTCCTCCGTCCATGGCGATGGCCGGGCGGCGCGGCGGGTGCTGGAACAGGCGCGTGCCCGGGTGGCGGCGCGGTTCGGCAGCCGCCCGCGCGATGTCGTCTTCACCTCCGGCGCCACCGAGGCCAATGCGATGGCGCTGCACGGCCTGGGGGCCGGGCGGCGCATCCTGGCCGGCGCCACCGAACACCCCGCCATCCTGCGCGCCATGCCGGGTATCGAGCAGTTGCCGGTGCAGGCAGACGGGCAACTGGACCTCGCCGCGCTGGAGGCCGCGCTGGCCTCGGGCGGTCCGGCGCTGGTCTGCGTCATGGCCGCGAATAACGAGACGGGCGTGTTGCATCCGCTGGAAGACGTGATGCTGCTGTGCCAGCGGCACGGGGCGCTGCTGCATGTCGATGCCGTCCAGGCCGCCGGCCGGGTGCCGGTCTCGCTGGCCGGGCTGGGTGCCGACTCCATGGCGCTTTCCGCCCACAAGATGGGTGGGCCAAAGGGCGTCGGCGCGCTGCTGCTGCGCCCGGGGCTGGATCTCGCCGCCCTGCTGCCCGGCGGCGGGCAGGAGCGTGGCCGCCGCGGCGGTACCGAGGCCTTGCCCGCCATCGCCGGCTTCGGCGCGGCGGCGGAGGCGGCCGACCCGGCCCAGAGCGCGCGCCTCGCCACGCTGCGCGACGCCATCGAGGCCGGGGTGGGCCCAGAAATCGGAATCCTGGGCGCAGGGGCGCCTCGCGTCCCCAACACCACCTGCCTGCTGCTGCCCGGCACCCCGGCCGAGACCCAGGTGATCGCGCTGGACCTGGGCGGGATGCGGGTTTCGGCCGGCTCCGCCTGTTCCTCCGGCAAGGTCGCCGCCAGCCATGTGCTGCTGGCCATGGGGCTGGGGAGAACCGAGGCCGCCGCCGCCATCCGTGTCTCGCTGCCCTGGAATGCGCCCGACGATGCGGCGGAGCGCTTCCTGGAGGCCTATGCTGCCCTGCGCGCCCGCCTGAGCCGCAACGCCGCCTGAGGGAGCCGCGCATTGCCCGCGAACCGTCCGGTCTATCTCGACAACCACGCCACCACGCCGCTGGACCCCAGGGTGTTGGCAGCCATGCGCCCGTGGTGGGAAGAGAATTTTGCCAACCCGCACAGTGTCGAGCATGTGCTGGGCCGGGCGGCCGAGGCTGCGGTCGAGGATGCGCGCGCGCATGTCGCCGCGCTGATGGGTGCCGAGGCGAGGGAGATCATCTTCACCTCCGGCGCCACCGAGTCGAATAACCTGGCCATCAAGGGCGCCGCCCGCTTCGCCGCCAGCCAGGGCGATGCCCGCCGCCGCGTCATCACCGTCGCCACCGAGCACAAATGCGTGCTGGAGAGCGTCCGTGACCTCGCCGCCGAGGGGTTCGAGCCCGTGGTCCTGCCGGTCGGCCCCGACGGTTTGCTGGCGCCGGAGACCCTACGCGCGGCCCTGGCCGTGCCGACGCTGCTGGTCTCCGTCATGGCGGTGAACAACGAGATCGGCGTGGTGCAGGACCTGCCGGCCCTGGCCGCGCTCGCCAAGGAAGCCGGCGCCCTGTTCCATACCGATGCCGCCCAGGGCGCCGGCCGTGTAGCGCTGGATGTGCGGACCTTGCCGGCGGACCTGATTTCGTTCTCCGGGCACAAGATCTACGGGCCCAAGGGGATCGGCGCGCTCTATGTCCGCCGCCGGCCGCGCGTGCGGCTGCTGCCCTTGTTCTCCGGTGGCGGACAGGAGCGGGGGCTGCGCTCCGGCACCCTGCCGGCGCCCCTGCTGGTCGGGCTGGGGGAGGCCGCGCGCTTGGCCCAGGCGGAGCGGCAGCTGGATGCCGGGCGCATCGGCGGGCTGCGGGACCGGCTATGGGCCGGCTTGCGGGCCGAAGTGCCCGGGGTGGCGCAGAACGCGCCGCAGGCCCCCCGCGTGCCGGGCAATCTCAGTCTGTTGTTTCCCGGCGGCGCCACCGCCCAGGCCATCATGGCGGCGGCGGCGGAGGAGCTCTGCGTCTCCACCGGTTCGGCCTGTTCCTCGGCCGAGGTGGAGCCCTCCTACGTGCTGCGGGCCATCGGCGTGCCGGACGCGGCGGCGAGGTCGTGCTTGCGGATCGGCATCGGACGCTTTACCTCGCCCGCCGATGTGGACCTTGCCGCGGCCGCCCTGGGCCGCGCCTGGCGCCAGGCCCTTTCCGAAACCAGAGATGCGGCGGAGTAGAGAGACGGCGATGCCGAAGATGACGTTCATCGAGCGCGACGGTACGCGGCGCGAAGTGGAGGCCCCGCTCGGCCTCTCCGTGCTGGAAATCGCGCACCGCAATGATGTGGACATCGAGGGTGCCTGCGAGGGCAGCTTGGCCTGCTCCACCTGCCACGTCATCGTCGATTCCAGCTGGTTCACCAAGCTGGAGGACCCGACCGAGGATGAGGAGGACATGCTCGACCTCGCCTTCGACCTGCAGGAGACCTCCCGCCTCGGCTGCCAGCTCATCATGAGCGAGGAACTGGACGGGCTGGTGGTGAAGCTGCCGGCCGGCACGCGGAACGCGGGCTGAGATGAGCTTTCCCGCGCCCTACGGCGCCCCGGGCGGGCTCGCGCGGCGGCTGCGGGAAGCCTCCCTGGAACGGTGGGATGCCTATTGCTGGCACCCCTTCGTGCAGGGACTGGCCGAGGGCACGCTGCCCCTGGCCTGCTTCCAGCGCTACCTGGTGCAGGACTGGCTGTTCCTCATCCAGTTCGCCCGCGCCAAGGCGCTGGCCGCCTTCAAGGCGGAAAGCCTGGCGGCGCTGCGCACCAAGGCCTCCGGCTTGAATGCCCTGCTGTCCGAGATGCAGATGCACCTGACCTATTGCGCCGAGTGGGGCCTGCTGGAAGCCGACGTGGTCGCGCATACCGAGGCACCGGAGACCGTCTCCTACACCCGCTGGGTGCTGGATCGGGGCATGGCGGGCGATATCCTGGACCTGGAAGTCGCGCTGGCGCCGTGCACGATCGGCTATGGGGAGATCGCGCTGCGGATCATGGCGCATCCTGGCCGCAAGCGGGACGGCAACCCATATGAGAGCTGGATCGAGACCTATGGCTCCCTGGGCTACCAGGCCCTGGCCAAGAGCGCGGCCGAGCGGCTGGACGCGCTGGGCATCAGCCATGGGGGCGATGCCCGCTTCCCCAGCCTCTCCGCCACCTTCGGGGAAGCGGCGCGGCTGGAAATCGCTTTCTGGCAGATGGGGTTGAACGCAGCATCATGAGGGTACTGGTCGCCATGTCCGGCGGGGTGGATTCCTCCGTCGTCGCGGGGCTGATGAAGGAGGCGGGGCACGATGTGATCGGCGCCACGTTGCAGCTCTACGACCATGGCGAAGCGGTGCAGAAAAAGGGCGCCTGCTGCGCCGGCCAGGACATCCACGATGCCCGCAACGTGGCCGACCGGCTGGACATTCCCCATTACGTGCTGGACCGGGAGAGCCGCTTCCGCAAGGCGGTGATCGAGGATTTCGCCGACGCCTATGCGCGCGGCGAGACGCCGGTGCCCTGCATCCGCTGCAACCAGACCGTGAAGTTCACCGACCTGGTGGAACTGGCGAAGGACCTCGGCTGCGAAGCCCTGGCCACCGGCCACTATGTCCGCCGCGTGGAAGGCCCGAACGGGCCGGAACTGCGGCAGGCGGTGGACCCGGCGCGGGACCAGTCCTACTTCCTGTTCGCTACCACGCCGGCGCAGCTGGCCTTCAGCCACTTCCCGTTGGGCGACTATGCCTCCAAGGCCGATGTCCGCGTCCAGGCGGCGCGGCTGGGCTTGGACGTGGCGGCCAAGGCGGACAGCCAGGACATCTGCTTCGTGCCCCGTGGCAATTACCACGAGGTCGTGGCCGGCATCCGCCCGGACGCGGCGCAGCCCGGCACGATCGAGCATGTCGATGGCCGGGTGCTGGGCACGCACCAGGGCATTGCCCGCTACACGGTGGGGCAGGGGCGTGGCCTTGGCCAGGCGTCGCGGGATGGCGAGGAGCCGCTCTACGTCGCCACGCTGGATGCGCCGCGCCGCCGCGTGGTGGTAGGCCCCCGCGCCGCCCTGGCGGTGCCGGAGGTGGTGGTGGGCGAGGTGAACTGGCTGATCGAGCCCGGCGCCGCCCCTTTTGCCTGCACAGTGAAGCTGCGGGCGCGCGAGAATCCGCAGCCGGCAACCGTGGCCTGGGATGCCGCCGCCCGCCTGATGCGCGTGCGGCTGGACGTGCCGGCCATCGCAGCCCCCGGCCAGGGCTGCGTGTTGTACGATGGTGACCGCGTGCTTGGCGGCGGGTTTATCCGCAGCGCCGTCCGGGCTGTTGACAGCGGCGGAAAGGCGGCCTAATTCGCGCCACCTGACGGGAACGATCCTCACGGACCACCCCGGCAGCTTGGTTTGGCGGTGTAGCTCAGCTGGTTAGAGCACAGCACTCATAATGCTGGGGTCGGCGGTTCAAGTCCGCCCGCCGCTACCAAACCTCCCCCTCTTCCTCGACATTCGCAGCCTGCGCCCTCGGCCAAGCCGGGTATCTTGGCGCGGTTTGCTCTGCAAAGCCCGCGGACAATCCAGCAGCTTTCCTGTCGGGGCATTTACGTTGCGATATCGTTATTAGGGCGCCTAGGCTCCGCTTCCGGCGTCCAGGCCGCTGGTCCGCTCGCGCGGCCGGCCGTCGCCCCCTCACGCCGGCAAACGGGGAGGACACGATGGCGGAGAGCTTATCTGCGGACCCGCTTCCGGCAACGCCTTGGGGCTTTTCCTTACCAGACATGGAGGACTCACCACCGGCGGGCGCGGAGGAATGGGAATCCCACTACGCCTACACGCTGGGCCTGCAGGCCTACATCTATGGCTTCCCCTGGATGTACCTGGCGCAGCTCCGCTGGCTTTGGACCAGCGAGGCCGGCAGGAAGGTGGCGGAGGCGCAGCACAGGAGCATGCCCTGGGCGCCGCTCAATAATTTCTTCAACGTGGATCATCTGGCGACGCCGGAGGACCAGACCGGCGGCTCCCCCAACCATGACACGCTCTACTCGGTCGCGTGGCTGGACCTGGCGGCGGAGCCGATGGTCATCTCGGCACCGGCGATCACCGACCGCTTCTGGTGCATGCAGATGTGCTGCATCGATTCTGACAACTTCACCTATATCGGCAGCAAGGCGACCGGCAACGCCGCGGCCAATTACCTGGTCGGCGGCCCCGGCTGGCACGGCGCGGTGCCGGCGGATGTGCTGGACGTCCTGCCGCGCGCACGTACGCCCGCCGTGCTGATCTTCGGCCGGACCGGTGTGAACGACGATGCCGATGGCGGTGCCGATCTGCAAAAGGCCCGTGCGCTGCAGCTGCAATACCGCATCACGCCACTCTCCGTCTGGGCCGGGCAGCCGCGCCACCCGTCGCGTCCGCCGCACGCGCAGGTGCCGGCCGGCATCGATTACGAGAATGCGCTGGGCAGTTGGATCACCATGAACCGGGCGATGACGGAGAACCCGCCCGGCGCCGCCCCCGGCATCGATCAGGCGGAGCTGCTGCGCCTGTTCGCCACCATCGGCATCGGCCCTGGCCAGAGGCTGGAGGATCGCTCCCCCGCCACGCGGGCCGGGTTGCAGCGCGCGGCCAAGCATGGATTGCGGCTGTTGCGGCAGATGGCCAAGGGCCGAGGCAAGAGCATCAACTCCTGGCACTACCCGCCCCCCATCATCGGCCGGGCAGGGCAGGCGAGCGACTTCGTCACCCGCGCCGCCATGCAGGCCCTGGCGGGCATTTCCGCGCATGACCCGGAACAGGCGGTCTACGTCAACACGGCGAAGGATTCGGACGGCAACGCGCTGGCCTCGGACGGCGCCTACGTCATGGCCTTCGACCCGGCGGCAGGTGGCTTCCCGCCTTACCAGAAGGAATTCCACGGCTTCTGGTCCGTCACCATGTACGGCGCCGACTACAACCTGGTGAAGGGCACGGACAATTACTTCGTCAACGGCTACTACCCGCGCTTCCAGACCCTCGGCCCGGACGGCAACATGACCGTCCTGATCCAGCGCGAGCAGCCGCCCGACCCTTTGCCGGACGGCACCTACTGGCTGCAGACCCCGGACCCTGCCGACCCGACCACCGCAAGCTGGTACCTGATCCTGCGCGTCTACGCGCCCGGGCCGGAAGTGTCCTTCATCCAGAGCTGGGCGCCGCCGGCGATCCGGCGGGTGAGCTGAGAAAGGGTCAGCCCCAGGCGCAATCGCCCAGGGCATCCAGCGGGATTTTGAGGTACCGCCGGCCATTCGCCTCGGCCGGCGGCAGTTCCCCACCCGCGATGTTCACCTGCAGGGCGTGCAGGATCAGCTTGGGCATCGGCAGGGTGCGGTCCCGCGCATTGCGCATCGCCACATAGGCGGCTTCGTCCTTGGCCTGGATGACGTGGATGTTGGTGGCGCGCTGTTCGGCCACCGTGCTCTCCCACGCTGGCGGGCGGCCCTTGGGGCGGTAGTCGTGGCCGGTGAACAGCCGTGTCTCGTCCGGCAAGGCCAGCACGCGCTGGATGCTGCCCCACAACGCGCTGGCGCTGCCACCCGGGAAATCCGCCCGCGCCGTGCCGGAATCCGGCATGAACAGCGTGTCGTGGATAAAGGCGGCATCGTTGATGCGGTAGGTGGCGGAGGCCAGGGTGTGCCCCGGGCAGAACATCACCTCCACTGGCAAATCGCCGATCGAGAACACTTCGCCATCCGCGAAGCGGCGGTCCCACTGGGAGCCGTTGGTGGCGAAGTCCGCCGGCAGGTTGTACAGGTCCTTCCACAGCTTCTGCACCTCGACGATCTTCTCGCCGATGCCGGTGGGCGCCCCGGTGCGCCGCTTCAGGTAGCCGGCGGCGGAGAAGTGGTCCGCATGCGGGTGGGTATCCAGCACCCAGCGCACCGTCCAGCCCCGCGCCGCGACATGCGCCAGCAGCGCGTCGGCCGAGGTGGTGGCGGTGGAGCCGGATTTCTCGTCGTAGTCCAGCACGGGGTCGATGATGGCGCATTGGCCGCTCCGCGGGTCCGCCACCACATATTGGATGCTGCCGGTGCGTTCGTCGTAGAAACTATCGACCAGCGGGGAGTGCGCCATCCAACCAACCTCCTGAAGTCAAGATCTGCAGGTTCGCGCACCGGACCGACATGCCCGGACGCTGCGGTGGGGCGCCTAAGGCCATGCCCCGTTCGCCCGGCCGCGTGGTTGCTGCCCGCGATGCAGCGTTACTGTTCAAGCTTGAGCTTGCGGCTTAGGCCGGCGCGGCGCAAGGGCCGGGCACCGGCGCGGCTCAGCACCAGTCCAGCGCTTCCGGATATTCCGCCCGCAGGAAGGTCAGGCCATCGGCCGGGGCGGTCTGGCCGGCGCGGGTACGGTCGCCGCCCTCCAGCACCTGGCGGGGCCAGGTGACCGGCTTGCGCCCAAGCCCGACCTCCACCAGCGTCCCGACCATGTTGCGCACCTGGTGGTGCAGGAAGCTGCGGGCGGCGGTGTGGATCACCACCTCATCCCCCAGCCGGGCCACGTCCAGCTGGTCCAGCGTCCGCAGCGCGTGCTTGGCCTGGCAGGTGGCGGCGCGGTAGGCAGAGAAATCATGCCGGCCGAGCAGCATCTGCGCCGCCGCATGCATCGCGCCCGCGTCCAGCGCCTGCGGCACATGCCACACCCGGCCGAGATCCAGCGCCGGGCGGGCGCGGCGGTTGAGGATGCGGTAGCGATAGGCACGGCCCTGGGCGGAGAAGCGCGCCGACCATTCCGCCGGCGCCCGCGCGACGCTGACGACCGAGACGGGGTGCGGCCGGCTGCGGGTATTCAGCGCCTCCCGCAACCGCTCCGGCGGCAGGTCCAGCGCCAGGTCGATATGGACCACCTGGCCCTCGGCATGCACGCCGGCATCGGTGCGGCCGGAGGCCACAGTCTCGGGCAACTCGCCGCCATTCAGCGGCGCGCCGGCTTCCTCCAGCACCTGCTGGATGGACAGGCCGTTGATCTGCCGCTGCCAGCCGACGAAGGGCGTGCCGTCATATTCCAGCAGGAGGGCGTAGCGCGGCATTCAGCCCAGCACGTCGCCTGGGGCCAGGGCGTAGCCGCGCAGGAAGGCCTCGGCGGGCATAGCGGCGCGGCCGGCGCGTTGCAGCTTCAACAGGCGCAGCGCGCCGTCGCCGCAGGCCACCAGCGCGGCATCGTCCAGCACCGTGCCGGGGGCACCCTGGCCGGCGGCGGGCTCGGCTTCCAGCACACGCAGCGTGTCCTCGCCATGGCGGAAATAGGTGCCGGGCCAGGGATTCAGGGCGCGCACGCGGCGGTCCAGCGCCACGGCACTCTCGGCCCAGTTCAGGCGGCCATCCTCCTTGCCCAGCTTGGGGGCGTAGGTGATGCCGTCCTCCGGCTGCGGCACCGCGGCGGGCCGTTCCGCCAGGGCGCGCAACACCAGTGGGCCGCCGATCGCCGCCAGGGCGTCGTGCAGTTCCGGCGTGGTGGCGCGGGGGCCGATGGGTACGCTGCCGCGCAGAAGCATCGGGCCGGTATCCAGCCCTTCATCCATCTGCATGATGGTGATGCCGCTTTCCGCGTCGCCGGCCAGGATCGCCGCCTGGATCGGCCCGGCGCCGCGCCAGCGCGGTAGCAGGGAGGCATGGATGTTGAGGCAGCCCATCCGGGGCGCCTCCAGCATCTCACGCGGCAGGATCAGGCCGTAGGCGGCGACGATCGCGGCATCCAGCCGCAGCGCCGCGAAGGCCGCGTGCTCGGTGGCATCGCGGCGGACGCGGGCGGGGGTGCGGACCGGCAGGCCGAGGTCCAGCGCGGCGCGGTGCACGGGGCAGGGGGTTTCCTTCTGCCCGCGCCCGGCCGGCCGGGGCGGCTGGCAATAGACCATGACGATCTCATGCCCCGCCGCATGCAGCGCCCGCAGCGCCGGGACGGAGAAGTCCGGGCTGCCCATGAAGGCGAGGCGCAGGCGGCTCACTCGCCGTCCCGCGACTTGTTCTTCAATTCCTTGGCCAGCTTGCGCAGCAGCATGTTCCGCTTGAGGGCGGAGATGTGGTCCACGAACAGCACGCCATCCAGGTGATCCAGCTCATGCTGGATGCAGGTGGCGAGCAGGTCGTCCGCTTCCATCTCCTGCTTGCTGCCGTCCAGCGCCATCCAGCGCAGCTTGATGCGCGCCGGGCGGGTGACGTCCGCATACTGGTTGGGCAGGGAGAGGCAGCCTTCCTCCCGCGTCGCCAGCTCGTTGCTCTCGGCGACGATCTGCGGGTTGATCAGGACCATGGGGTCCTGCTGGTCATCTTTCTGGATGTCTACCACCGCCATGCGGAGCATGACGCCCACCTGCGGCGCGGCCAGGCCGATGCCCGGGGCCTTGTACATGGTGGCCAGCATGCGGGGCGCGAGCTCCCGCACGGTGTCCAGGTCGCCGGGGCCTACGGGGCGGGCCTTGGCGCGCAGGCGGGAATCGGGGACCAGCAGGATGGGGAGGAGGGTTTCGTCGGGCATGGAAGCCGTGCTGTAGCCCCCTGTGGCCGCCGGGTGCAACAGTGGGCTCCTCTTGCAATGCGGGCCAAAGCGCACAAGATTTCCCTGCACGATGGAGTGCTTCGGGCTCCATCGATGTCTCGCTCTCAAATGAGGAGGCCAAACCGCCCATGTCACGCTCTTCGCTTTTCGGCTCGCCTTTGTTTCTCGGCTTCGATCATCTCGAGCAGATGCTCGACCGTGTCGCGAAGAGTTCGGACGGCTATCCCCCTTATAATATCGAGCAGACCGGTGAGAGCCGCCTGCGCATCACCCTGGCCGTCGCCGGCTTCAGCATGGATGACCTCCAGCTGACGCAGGAGGACAACCAGTTGGTGGTACGCGGCAAGCAGAAGGATGATTCGGAAGGCCGGATCTTCCTGCACCGTGGCATCGCCGCCCGGCAGTTCCAGCGCGCTTTCGTGCTGGCCGAGGGCATCGATGTCGAGGGCGCCTGGCTGGATAACGGCCTGCTGCATATCGACCTGAAGCGGCCGTTGCCGGAAGTGCGGGTGAAGGCCATCCGCATCGGCACCAAGGGCGCCCAGGGCGGCCGGCCACTGGTGAACGGCACCACGCTGGACGATACCGCCGGCGGCGAGTGAGGCCGAGACGACGACGTGCCTGCAAACATGACGGCCCTGCCGCGTTGGCTTTGGTAAGCGACGCCTGACAGAGCTTCACCGCGGTGCGGCAGACCAGCCGGCCGCAAGCCGGGCCCAGACGGGCCGGCAACAGGAGTCACAGAGATGAACAAGGACCTTTCGCCCCGTCCGTTCGATGCCGCCACTGCCCTGCGGCACCTGACCGCCGCGGACTGGGCACGCTTCGGGGCTGAGCAGATGGCCTATATCCGCCCCGTGGTGATCGACGGCGCCCATGTCGTCGCCATCCACTCGGCCGATGGCACGCAGATCGGCGCCGCGCCCGATGCCTCCCTGGCAACCGCCGCCATTCTGCAGCACGAGATGGTGCCGCTGCTGGTGCACTGAGACGAAAGGCCGCTGCCATCACTGGCAGCGGCCTTTTGACGGGATCAAGCCCCGGCCGGTTCATACCGGCCGGGGCTTCGCATTTTAGCCCTCCGTTGGCAGCGTGCCGAGGGTGACCTGCATGTCCAGCGTCGCGGCGCTGCGCTTCACGGCCAGCTTCAGTGCGCTGCCGGGGGCATGGTTGGCCACCTGGCGCGCCAGGCTGCGGCCATCGGCGATCTGCCCGCCATCGGCCTCGACGATCACGTCGCCGGGGCGCAGGCCGGCCCGGGCCGCCGGGCTCTCCCGCTGCACCGCCACGACCTTGGCGCCGGTCCGCTCCTCGCCATTCGGGCCGAGCTCGACGCCCAGCCAGCCACGCTGCACCTGGCCGCCATCCTTCAGCTGCGCCACGACCTTGGAGGCCAGTTCCGCCGGAATGGCGAAGCCGATGCCGACCGAGCCGCCGGTGGGCGAGACGATAGCGGTGTTCACCCCCACCACGTTGCCCGCCATGTCGAACAGCGGGCCGCCGGAATTGCCCGGGTTGATGGCCGCGTCCGTCTGCAGGAAGTCGTCATACGGCCCTGCGCCCAGATCCCGCCCATGGGCGGAGATGATGCCGGAGGTGACAGTGGCGCTGAGACCGAACGGGTTGCCGACGGCGATGACCACGTCACCCACCCGCGGTTCCGCCCCGGTGGCGAAGTTGACGGTCGGCAGCGGCTTGGGCGACTCCACCTTCAGCAAGGCGAGGTCGGTGCGCTGGTCGCCGCCCACCAGCCTGGCCGGCAGCTCCGTGCCATCGGACAGCGTCACCTTGATCTGCGTGGCCTGGCCGGCGACGTGGAAATTGGTGACGATGTAACCGGAGGCGTCGATGACGAAGCCGGAACCCTGACCCATGGCGCGCGGCCGGCCCTGTTCCCGCTGGCTCTGGTCCCGCTGGCGCGGCGGCGCCTGCCGCTTGCTGGGCAGCGCGCCGTCCTGCACCGCTTCCGGGCCACCTTCCATCACGCTGATACGGACCACGGCGGGGCTCACCTGCTCCACCAGGTCGGCGAAGCCCTGCGGATGGCTGGCCGCCACGGCGGGCGAAAGGGCCGCCTGCGCCTGATAGGGCAGCATCTCGGCCGCACCGATGGCGGTGGTGGCCAACAGGGCCAGGGCCAGGGCGCGGTGACTGAAGCGGGACGGCAGTTTCAGGCGCATGTTCGTCTATCCTCCATGTGTCGCGATGCGATGGAGGAATGATGACGCGGCGCACATGTCCGCAGCCCGGGCCTGGGCCTTAACCTTGTTCCATAACAGATTACACGACCGAAATAGTCGCTGTTACAATAGCCACCGCTACGCGCGCGCGTGGGGCAGCGGCCGAGCACCCTCGCTTTCTGCGCATTGAGGCCACGAAGGGGAGTTGCCCTCCGCCACGGAGGCCGCTAGATACCCGCCGCCAGCCGACGTAGCTCAGCGGTAGAGCAACTGATTCGTAATCAGTAGGTCCCCGGTTCAATCCCGGGCGTCGGCACCATTCTCCCCCTTGCTTCCATATCCGAACGCCCAGGCTGGCTGCGGCTGACCCGCAGGCTTGAGGCTGGATGCTGTTCTGATGGCCGCACGCTCCGGCCAGGGTGGATAATGTTGCGCTGGGGCACCACTCGTCCTCGCGAAAATTTCATCCCGATTGACGATTTTCGCTCCGCGCAATTAAATTAAGCCCTCGAAATGTTCTGAGGGAGAGCGCCGTGGCGCAGCCATTCAACCCGGTCGAAGGCGTGGACTGGGGGACGAAACTTCCGGGCTACTGGATTACCTACCACTTCGCCGATCCGGTCGGCGACGACATGGACCCGGTGACGCAACTGCACGGCATCTCCTTCAATCCGGAAGCCTGGAGCACCTATCAGAAGGCCCAGGCGGGCCTCGCGTTCCAGACCTTCAGCGACATCACTAACCTGCAATTCGCCGAGGCGTCTTCCGACGCCTCCATCCTGGTACTCGCCCAGGGGACGTTTCTTGATAACCTGAGCGTCCTGGGCGCGTTTGGCGCGCCACACACCGGGGACGTGTCCGGCCAGGGCGTCTTCAACACCGCCGGGCCCTCCTGGTCCGACACGCCGGGCCAGGCGCTGGAGCAGGGCGGCTATGGCTTCGATACGCTGATCCATGAGCTGGGCCACGGGCTGGGCCTGGCGCATCCGCACGATACCGGCGGTGGTAATTCACCGATCTTCCCCGGCGTCACGGACCCGTTCGACAGCAGCGGCTACTTTGACCTGAAGCAGAGCATCTACACCATGATGTCCTATGTGGACGGGTGGGCGACGGCTCCCGAGGGCGTATCGCCCGACAAGGCCCACGGCTTTGTCGGCACGCCGATGGCGTTCGACATCGCGGCGCTCCAGCAGAAATACGGCGCCAACATGGAGCACCGCACCGGCGACGACACCTACCTGCTGCCGGACGTCAACGCATCCGGCACCTTCTATGCCTGCATCTGGGATGCCGGCGGCACTGACACGCTGGCCTATGCCGGCACGCGGGACACGACGATCGACCTGCGGCCGGCCAGCCTGGAATATGCCGTCGGCGGCGGCGGCTACATGTCGCACGCTCTCGGCGTATTCGGCGGCTTCACCATCGCCCATGGCGTGGTGATCGAGAACGCCACTGGCGGCGCCGGCAACGATACGCTGACCGGCAATGACGTGGATAACCACCTGCAGGGCGGCGCTGGCAATGACGTGCTGATGGGCTTCGGCGGCAACAACCGCCTGGATGGCGGCGTGGGCATCGATACCGCCGCTTATCTGCAATCCCGTGCCGGCTACAGCGTCGATGTCGTCGATGGGCTCTTCCAGGTGCGGGCACTGGCGGGCGGTTCCAGCGACACGCTGGTGCAGGTCGAGCAACTGCGCTTCACCGAGGGCACGTTGCTGACGCGCGCGGCGACGGATGACGGGCTTTCCGTCGGCGGCCTGTATCGCGGCCTGCTCGGCCGTTCGGCGGAAGCGGATGGCTTCCGGTTCTGGACCGAGCATGCCGAGACGGCCGATGTCGGCAGCGTGGCGCGCAGCATGGTGAATTCCAGCGAATTCGCCAACGGGCTTGGCAACGCCACGACGCAGGATTTCGTGGCCGGTCTCTACGGCAACCTGCTCAGCCGCTCGGCCGAGGCCGGTGGGCTGCAATTCTGGATGGATGCGCTGGAGGCCGGCCTCGATCGCGGCACGGCGGCGCTCGGCTTCATCGCCTCCAACGAGTTCCGGGAGCAGCACTTCGCCGGGCTGTTCGGCGATCTCTCCACGCTTGGGGACGTCTGGACGGCCGCCTGAGGCCGATGGCGGCGGCAGGGCAGGGTGGGGCATCGCCTCCATCCTGCCGCTTCTGCCTGCTTCTCCATCAGCCGCCGCCCGCCGCCTTGTCGGTTGCCTGACAAGGCGGCAGAGTGCCGGGACGGAGCACGGGCCCGTCTGCGCTCGCGCTTCATGCTGCCGGAGGAGGGCGGGACACTGGCTGAACATCCACCAACCCGCCCGGCCTCCCGCTCACCCAGCGGGTTCTGCCCCAGCAGGCGCTCCACGGCATGAAGGCCTGGCTGGAGCATGCCTTCCCCCGCCCCGTGCCCAGCCGGCGCAAGCGCCCCGACGAATTCGTCCATTCCATCGACGAGGTGCCGCCGCTGTCCGTGCTGCTGAGCATGGGGCTGCAGCACGGCCTGTTGGCGATGATCTTCGCCCTCTACGCCGTCATCTGCGCGCAGAGCCTGGGGTTCGACGCCACCCGCACCGCCGCCTTCGTCAGCGCCACCGTGCTGGTGATGGGGCTTGGCACCATGCTGCAATCGCTGCCGACGCGCTTCGGCGCTGGCCTGCTGCTGGTCAGCATCCCCGGGCCAGGGCGGCTGCCGGTGCATATCGCGGTCGCGGCCCATTACGGCATCGGCGCCGTCATGGGCGCCACGCTGGTGGCGGGGGTGGCGACCATCGCCATGGCACGCATCATCCCGCGCCTGCGGCCGGTGTTTCCGCCGGAGGTCATCGGCGTCGTCGTGTTGATGCTGGGGATCACGCTGGTCACCGGCGCGGTCAACCGCAGTGTCGGCTTCACGGCTGACGAGGGCGGGATCTCCGCCCCCGCGGTGCTGGCGGCGGTGCCCACGGTGGCCTGCATGGTCGGCATCGCCATCTGGGGCTCCGCCGTCTGGCGCCGCGTCGCCATGTTGATGGGCGCCGTGGCCGGCACGGCCGTCACGGCCCTGACGGGCACGCTGCCGCTGGCAAGCCTGGAGGTGCCGCTGGTGGCGGTGCCCGGCCTGGGGCTGGGCCTGCCGGCGCCGGAATTCCACCTCGTACCGATCGCGGTGATCCTGCTGTCCCAGTTCATCACCATGATGGACCAGTTCGCCAGCACCCTGTCGCTGGACCGGATGACGGATGCCAACTGGCGCCGGGCGGACATGCCGATGGTCGCCCGCTCCATCACCGGCCTGGGCGTGACGCAGATGCTGCACGGCCTGTTCGGCACGCTGGCGGGTGGGTCGTCCTCCGCCAATATCGGCCTGGTGCATGCCACCGGCATCGCCGCCCGGCGGGTCGGCTTCGTCGCCGGGGCGTTCCTGGTGGCGGCGGCGTTCTTTCCGCCCGTGGCGGCGCTGCTGGCGCTGACGCCGCCGCCGGTGGTGGGCGGCATCCTGCTCTACACCGCCGCCTACATGATCACCGCCGGCATGGACCTGATCATGTCGCGCATGATGAATGCGCGCCGCAGCTTCACCGTGGGGCTTTCCATTGTGCTCGGCACCGCGGTGATGCTGGTGCCGCGGCTGAGCCAGGATGCACCGGAATGGAGCCGCATCGTCGTCGCTTCCGGCCTGACGGTGGCGTCCCTGGCGGCGGTGGGCCTGAACGCCATGTTCCGCATCGGCACCCGCCGCATCCAGCGCCGCCGCCTGACATCGGGCAGCGAGGGGGAGGATGCGCAGGATGCCCTGGATTTCTGCGGCAAGCTGTGGGGCGTGCGGCAGGACACCGTGCTGCGCGCCGGACACGCGGTGGGCGAGGCGGTGGAAGCCCTGCGTACCACCGGCATCGAGGGCGCCATCACCCTTACCACCAGCTTCGACGAGTTCACCTTGGTCAACACCCTGTCCTACCAAGGCCACGCCCTGCATCTGGGCCCCCAGGCGGCACCGGACCTGACCGCCATGCTGGACGCGGAGGATGACGACGCGATGGACGACGCGGTGCGCCAGCTCTCCACCCACCTGATCCTGAAGCTGGCGGACCGGGTACGGGCTACCCAGCGCGGTGACATGGCGGAGCTGACGCTGCTGCTGAACCACTAAAGGCCGTCCGCCGCACGCTTCCCGCTACCAAATCACGGCTTTTTGCTGCAATGCGAACAGGCCGGGCTTCTCCGTATGGGTTCATGCGCCGGGATGGGTGCTAAAGCCCGCCATCGGTGGCCAGGAGCAATGGCATAGTGCGGATGAATTGGATGCGTGGCGGCAAGGTGGGGAATATGGGCGATCTGCTCAGTCCCATCATCGTGGCCGCGCATACGGGCCAGGCCTTGCGGTACACCCGGCCAGTCTCGCCGCGCAGCCGGTTGATCGCCATCGGGACGATCGGCCAGAAGCAGCGCTTCGGCCATGTCGATGTCTGGGGTTCCGGCTTCGGCGGGGAGGAAGGCTCGTTCGAGGTGCAGCGGCGGTTCCGCAACCCACGCCTGACCCGCTTCAACCCGCATGCCGTGCGTGGCCCCTTCAGCGCCGCGCTGCTGCGCGATGCCGGCTACGCCACCTCCGGCGTCATGGGCGACCCGGCCTGGCTGCTGCCACGCCTCTGGCCGGGGGAGGGCGTGCAGAAGCGCTGGGACCTCGGCGTCGTGTTGCATATCTCGGAGCTGGAAGAGCGTACGCCCTTCGCTGGAGCCAAGGCGGAATTCAACCGCTACCGCATTCCGGAAGGGCTGACCGACTCCATCCGGGTGATGAACACGGTGGTGGAGCGCGATATCGGCCAGGTGCGGGCGCGGGTGGAGGACATCCTCTCCTGCCGCCGCATTCTCAGTACCAGCCTGCACGCTTTGGCGGTGGCCGAGGCCTACGGCATTCCCTGCGCCACCTTCGACATCCATTCCGCCCCCTCGGGCCTGTTCGGCGTCGAGGATCCCAGCACGCCGATCGACCACCGCATCCGCGACTACTACGCCGGCAGCGGCCGCCAGGACGTCCTGGTCTATCGCACGGAGCGGCACATGGAGACCGACTGGGACGCGGCCATGGCCTTTATCGACCGGCATTGGCAGCCGATCGACTACGATCCGTCCCGCTTGCTGGAAGTCTTCCCCCGACGATTGGCGGAGGCTGAGGAATTCCCGCGGCCGGACGTGATGGCGCGGCTGTCCTCCCTGGCCAATATCGCGCGCCACTAGAGCGAGTGCTTCGCCGGCCGGCATGACGCCAGGCCCGCCGCATTACGGCGGGTGAGCGCAATGCCGAGAGGTCATCTGGCCACCAACACTCCCGCCCCAGCCTGTGTGGGCCAATCCGGGCTGGGCTGCCTGGGGCTGCACCGGCCTCCATCCTCGGCCGGCATTCCCCCTTCACATCCCAATATTGCGAGTCATTCGCATTGCGTGTGCGTCGCAATGAGGCCATAAGCCAACCGATATCCGAAGCCGCCGTCGGGGAGTTGTCATGCGCCGTCTGTTGTCCGTTCTGGGTCTGGCCGCGTTCTGCGCCGCCACGCCGGCCATCGCGCAGGAAACGCCGCGGATCTCCATCGAGCTGAACCGGCTGGAGGCGCAGGGCAACAACTGCCGCGTCTGGATGCTGTTGCGGAACCCGGGGCAGGAGGCGGTGGACCCGCTGCGCCTGGACCTGCTGATGTTCGGCAAGGATGGCGTCATCGCCCGCCGGCTGGCGCTGGATGTAGGGCCCGTGCCTGAGCAGAAGACCCTGGCGCGTATCTTCGACCTCGCCGGCCAGTCCTGCGACAGCATCGGCTCCGTGCTGCTGAATGACGTCCTGGCCTGCGGGCCGACTGCGGAAACCCGTGCGGCGTGCCTGCCGCGTCTCGCTCTCGCCTCGCGCGTGAGCGGCGTCTCGTTCGATAAGTAAGGAGGTCGCGATGAACCCGACCGATGCCACGACCCAGGCTGCCACCAATGGCACCGACGCGGCGCTGAACGCCATGGCCGCCGGGCCAGACCTGTCCGCCGTCGGGTTGTTCCTGCATGCCGACTGGGTCGGCAAGCTGGTGATCATCCTGCTGGTCCTGGCCTCCGTCATCTGCTGGGCCATCGTGATCGAGAAGGCGGTGCTGTTCCGCCGCCTGGGCGCCCAGGTGAAGCACTTGGTCTCCGCCGCCGCCCCGGGTGCCGGCCCCGCCGCCGCCGCGACGCCGCAGGGCGAGGAACTGGCGGCCCAGGTGCTGCGCGCCGGGGCCCGCGAGTGGCGCGAGGGCCGGGACCATGACGAAAGCCGGGCGGAATACCGCTACCGCATCGAGCACACCATGCGCGGCACCATCGCCGCCCTGATGCGCCGGGCCGAGCCGGGCCTGCCGTTCCTGGCCACCACCGGCGCCGTGGCGCCCTTCGTCGGCCTGTTCGGCACGGTCTGGGGCATCATGCGCAGCTTCGCCAGCATCGCGCAGAGCAACGATACCAGCCTGGCCGTCGTCGCCCCCGGCATTGCCGAGGCGCTGTTCGCCACGGCCATCGGCCTCGCCGCCGCCATCCCTGCCGTCATCGCCTATAACCGCCTGACGGTGCGCCTCTCCAAGATGCGGCAGGTGGCGAATGGCGCGGCGTCGGACCTCGCCTCTGGCCTGTCCCGCCGCCCGCCCGCCACTTCCCACGGTGCCCCGGTGCACGCCCGCGCCCACGCGGCGGCGGAGTAAGCCCGATGGCAATGACCGGCCCCAGCCTCGGCGGCGGTTTCGACGATGACGATGGCGGCATGCCGATGGCCGACATGAACGTCACGCCGCTGGTGGACGTCATGCTGGTGCTGCTGATCATCTTCATGGTCGCCGCGCCGATGATGGTGGTCGGCGTGCCGGTGGAACTGCCGCGCACCGCCGCGCCGCGCGCCGCCGCGCCGCGCCCGCCGGTGGTGTTGACCGTGGCCGCCGATGGCCGCGTCTTCCTGGCCAAGGAAGAGATCCCCGCCGACCAGCTCTCCGCCAAGCTGAACGAGCTGCACACGGCCGACCCGGAAGCGCCGATCTATGTGCGTGGCGACCGCGCCGCGCCGTATGGCGAGGTGCTGCGCGTGATGGGCCGCGTCACCCAGGCCGGCATCACCCGCGTCTCGCTGATCGCCGAGGTGGAGCCCGGCGCCCCGGCCGTGCAGGCCCGCTGAGAAGGCGCATCGCATGAGCAGCTCCATTGCGTTGCAGGGGGAAGGCCGCGTCTCCGGCTACCGGATGCTCGGCTGGGGTGCCTCTGCCCTGGTGCATGGCGGGGTCCTCGCTGTGCTGCTCTACGGCCCGATGATGTCGGAACCGCCGCCGGTGCCCGACGCCGTCATCCCGCTGGAAGTCGCCTCCATCCCCGCGGCGCCCGCCGCGCCGGAGGAGGAGACGGGCGAGGTGATGGAGCAGACCCAGGTGATAGCGCCGGAGGCCACCAGCGCCACCAATGTACCGCCGCCCCCCATGGCGATGACGGCGCCCGAGCCGGTGACCACGAGCGAACCGCCGCCGCCCGACACCGTGGCCGCCACGCCGCCGATGGAAGCCGCACCGCCGCCGCCCGACGCCGTGCAGGCGGTGGAGCCCGAGATGCAGCAGGCCGTCGAGCCGGACTCGATTCCGCTGGAAGCCGCCGACATCCCGCCGCCGCCGCCCGCGCCGCCACCCCCGCCCGTGCAGGCCCGCCCGCCGGCC
>NZ_JACTVA010000090.1 GCF_014490485.1 Teichococcus aerophilus
CCGCCGCGCTGGCCACCGGCGGGGGCCTGCTGGCCGCGCCGCGCCTGGGGCGCGCCCAGGCGGCCCGGCCGCTGCGCTTCGTCGCCCAGGCCGACCTGACGATCCTGGACCCGATCTGGACCCCCGGCATCGTCAGCCGCAACCACGGGCTGATGGTGTTCGACACGCTCTACGGCGTGGACACTGACCTGCGGCCGCAGCCGCAGATGGCCGCCGGCCACCAGATCGACGACGACGGCAAGCGCTGGACCATCACGCTGCGCCCGGGGCTGCGCTTCCATGATGGGGAACCGGTGCGCGCACGGGACGTGGTGGCCAGCATCCGCCGCTGGGGCAAGCGGGACACGTTCGGCATTGCGCTGATGGCCATCACCGACGAGATCGCGGCGCTGGACGACACGCGCCTGGTGTTCCGCCTGAAGCGCCCCTTCCCCATGCTGGCCGACGCGCTGGGCAAGCCCGGCACCATGAACGCCTTCATCATGCCGGAGCGGCTGGCGCTGACGGATGCCAGCACGCAGGTGACCGAGATGGTCGGCAGCGGGCCGTTCCGTTTCATCGCCAACGAACACGTAGTCGGCGCCCGCACCGTCTATGAGAAATTCGCCGGCTACGTACCGCGCGAAGGCGGCACGCCCAGCCTGCTGGCGGGGCCGAAGGTGGTGCATCTGGATCGCGTGGAGTGGGTCTCGGTCCCAGACCCGGGCACCGCGGCAGCGGCCTTGCAGCAAGGCGAGATCGATTGGTGGGAACAGCCGCCGGCCGACCTGGCGCAGGCGCTGAAGCGCAACCGCAACATCAGGCAGGAGGTGCTGGACACCTTCGGCTCCCCCGGCTTCCTGCGCTTCAACCAGTTGCACCCGCCTTTCGACAAGCCGGAGATGCGGCGGGCGCTGCTGGGTGCCGTGGCCCAGGCGGATTTCATGCAGGCGGTGGCCGGCGACGACCGGACCCTGTGGCGTGACGACCTTGGCTACTTCCTGCCCGGCTCCCCCATGGCGAGCGATGAGGGCATGTCCGTCCTGACCGGCCCGCGCGACCTGGATGCGGTGAAGCGGGCGCTGGAGGCCGCCGGCTACAAGGGCGAGAAGGTGGTGCACCTGCAGCCGACCGACTACCCCTCCGTCAGCGCCATGAACGTGGTGGCGGCGGACATGATGCGCCGCTGCGGCATCAACGTGGAATTGCAGGCCAGCGACTTCGGCACCTTCATCCGCCGCATCGCCAACCAGGAAGCGCCGGAGCGCGGCGGCTGGAACAGCGTCTGCGTCAGCACCGCGGGCGCCAGCTGGGTGAACCCGGCCGCGCACAATTACCTGCGCGGCAACGGTAAGAGCAGCATCGTCGGCTGGCCGGTGAGCGAGCGGCTGGAAACCCTGCGCGACCGCTGGTTCGAAACCCCGGCGGAGGGACAGGCGGCGCTGGGGCGGGCGATGCAGGCGGCGGCGTTCCAGGACGTGCCCTTCATCCCGGCCGGGCTGTTCTACCAGAGCACGGCGTATCGCAGCGACCTGACCGGGATGGTGAAGGGCGCGCCTGTCTTCTGGAATGTTCGGCGGGGGTGACGAAGGAGAGAAGAGGAAGGTCGGGGGAATTCTTTCCCCCGACCTTCTTCCACGCCGCCAATAAAAAACGCGCCGGTCTTGCGACCGGCGCGTTCTTTCGTGGCAAGGCGCCGAAGGTTAGTTCTTGGCCTTGTCGACCAGCGCGCCCTTGGTGATCCAGGGCATCATGCCGCGCAGCTTGGTGCCGACTTCCTCGATGGAGTGCTCGGCCAGCTTGCGGCGGGTGGCCTTGAAGGAGGCCTGGTTCACCTTGTTCTCCAGCATCCAGTCGCGCGTGAACTTGCCGGTCTGGATGTCGGTCAGCACGCGCTTCATCTCGGCCTTGGTCTCGGACGTGATGATGCGGGGGCCGGTGACGTACTCGCCGTATTCCGCGGTGTTGCTGATGGAGTAGTTCATGTTGGCGATGCCGCCCTCATAGATGAGGTCGACGATCAGCTTCACTTCGTGCAGGCACTCGAAATAGGCCATCTCGGGGGCGTAGCCGCCCTCGACCAGCGTCTCGTAGCCCGCCTTGATCAGCTCGACGAGGCCACCGCACAGGACGACCTGCTCGCCGAACAGGTCGGTCTCGCACTCTTCCTTGAAGGTGGTCTCGATGATGCCGGAACGGCCGCCGCCGACGGCGGAGGCGTAGGACAGCGCGATTTCCAGCGCGTTGCCCGAGGGGTTCTGGTGCACGGCCACCAGGCAGGGCACGCCGCCGCCCTTCTGGTACTCGCCGCGCACGGTGTGGCCGGGGCCCTTCGGCGCGATCATGAACACGTCGATGTCGGCGCGCGGCTCGATCAGGTTGAAGTGCACGTTCAGGCCGTGCGCGAAGGCCAGCGCGGCGCCTTCCTTCATGTTCTCGTGCAGGTGGTCGCGGTACAGGTCGCCCTGGCCCTCGTCCGGCGTCAGCACCATGACGACGTCGGCCCACTTCGCGGCCTCGGCCGGGGAGAGAACCTTGAAACCGGCCGCTTCGGCCTTCTTGGCGGACCCACCCGGGCGCAGGCCGATGACGACGTCCGTCGCACCGGAATCGCGGATGTTCTGGGCATGGGCATGGCCCTGGCTGCCGAAGCCGATGATCGCGACCTTCTTGGCCTTGATCAGGTTCACATCCGCATCACGGTCGTAGTAAACGCGCATCTCTGGCGCACTCCCCAGGTCAGAAAGAAGAAGATTCAGGCGGTCAGGCTGGACGTGCCGCGCACGATGGCAACAGCACCTGTCCGGGATACTTCCGCAAGCCCGATCGGCCGCATCAGGCTGATAAAAGCGTCGAGCTTCTCGCCGCTTCCCGTCATCTCGAAGACGAAGCTCTCGGTGGTAGCGTCCACCACGCGGGCGCGGAAGGCGTCCGCCAGGCGCAGCGCCTCCTGCCGGGCGGAGCCGGTGCCGACCACCTTGATCAACGCCAGTTCCCGTGTCAGATGCGGGCCCTCCAGCGTCAGGTCGGACACTTTGTGCACCGGCACCAGCCGGTCGAGCTGCGCCTTGATCTGCTCGATCACCATCTCCGTCCCGGTGGTAACGACGGTGATGCGGGAGAGGCGCCCGTGCTCGTCCACCGGTGCCACGGTCAGGCTATCGATGTTGTAGCCGCGGCCGGAGAATAGGCCGATGACGCGGGCCAGCACGCCGGCCTCGTTCTCCACCAGCACGGCGATGGTCGCCGCGCGTTGCACGTTGTCGTTCAGGTCGGCCATCAGGGTCGTTCCGGTCGTCAGGAGATAAGGAGGGGTCGCGAAGACTTCGGCCTTGGTTTCAGACCAGCCCCATCCCCTGATCCGTGACGCTGGCGCCGCCGCCGCTCTCCTGCCCGCTGGCCAGCAGCATCTCGTTATGCGCGGCGCCGGACGGGATCATCGGCATGACGTTTTCCTTCTCGTCCACCGCGCAGTCGACGATCACCGGACGGTCGATGGCGATCATCTCGCGGATGACGCGGTCCAGGTCGTCCGCACCCTCGATGCGCATGCCGACGCCGTGGAAGCTTTCCGCCAGCTTCACGAAATCAGGCAGCGCCTCGCTGTAGCTTTCCGAGTAGCGGCTGCCGTGCAGCAATTCCTGCCACTGCCGCACCATGCCCATATACTGGTTATTGAGGATGAAGACCTTCACGGGCAGGCGGTACTGGGCGAGGGTCGCCATCTCCTGAATGTTCATCAGGATCGAGGCTTCGCCGGCGATGTCGATGCACAGCGCATCCGGGTGCGCCACCTGCACGCCCATCGCCGCCGGCAGGCCGTAGCCCATGGTGCCGAGGCCGCCCGAGGTCATCCAGCGGTTCGGCTTCTCGAAGCCGAAATACTGCGCCGCCCACATCTGGTGCTGGCCAACCTCGGTGGAGATGAAGGTCTCCCGGCCGCTTTCCTTGGTCAGCTCGTACAGGCGCTTCACCGCATGCTGCGGCTTGATGATTTTGCCGGTCTGCACGTAGTCCAGGCACTTCTTGCCGCGCCACAGGTCGATCTGGCGCCACCAGGCGGCGATGGCCTCGCGGTCCTGCTGCGCCGGCTCCTCGTCCCACGCGGCGATCATGGCGCGCAGCACGGCGGCGGCGTCGCCGACCACCGGCACCTCGACCTTGACGTTCTTGTTGATCGAGGACGGGTCGATATCGGCGTGGATCTTCAGCGAGCCGGGGGAGAAGGCGTTCAGCCGCCCCGTCACGCGGTCATCGAAGCGGGCGCCGATGTTGAACATCACGTCGCACCCGTGCATGGCCAGATTGGCCTCGTAGGTGCCGTGCATGCCCAGCATGCCCAGGAACTGCGGGTCGCTGGCTGGGAAGGCGCCCAGGCCCATCAGCGTGTTGGTGCAGGGCAGCGAGGCCATGCGGACCAGCTTGCCCAGCAGCGCCGCGGCTTCCGGACCGGCGTTGATGACGCCACCGCCGGCATAGACCACCGGGCGCTTGGCCGCCTTCAGCATGGCCACGGCCTTGCGGATCTGCCCCGCATCCGGCTCCACCTGCGGGCGGTAGCTGCGGTGCTCGCGCTTCGGCGCTTCCGTATAGGGGCCCTTGCCGACCAGGATATCCTTCGGCAGGTCGATCACCACCGGGCCGGGGCGGCCGCTGCGCGCCACGTAGAAGGCATCATGCACCGTCTCCGCCAGCTTGCGGATGTCCTTGACCAGGTAGTTGTGCTTGGTCGCCGGGCGGGTGATGCCGGTGGTGTCGGCTTCCTGGAATGCGTCGTTGCCGATCAGGTGCGTCGCCACCTGCCCGGTCAGGCAGACGATGGGGATGCTGTCCATCAGCGCATCCACCAGCCCGGTCACCGCATTGGTGGCACCGGGGCCGGAGGTGACCAGCACGCAACCCACCTTGCCGGTGGAGCGGGCATAGCCCTCGGCGGCATGCACCGCCGCCTGCTCATGCCGCACCAGGATGTGGCGGATGGCGTTCTGCTGGAAGATGGCGTCGTAGATAGGAAGGACGGCGCCGCCAGGATAGCCGAAGATAACGTCTACGCCCTGCTCCTTCAGCGCGCGCAGTACGATCTCGGCACCCGTCAGGGACGTGGTGGCGGATGCGGCGGGAAGGGTCTGGGGAGACATAATGATTATGGGCTTCCTGACAGGGTTGGCGCGCGGCACGCCGCGGGCAACGTCCGTCTAACGCGCGCCGGCACCCCCCGTCAACGACAGCGATCAATAAAAGCGATAATTTCCACCCATTCACTTTCTGAAAATTGCTCTAGACCCACCACTCGCGCATGGATCGTATGCGCGCGGGTCACATCCGCGAGCGGTTGGTGCCGGAACCAGGTCGCCTGCCGCTTGGTGTACTGGCCGATGGCGAGGCAGGCGCGCCGCCCCGCTTCCGCCAGGTCGATCTCGCCGCGCAGGGCCGCGCCGATCTCCGGCACGCCATGCGCGCGCATCGCCGGCAAGCTGGGGTCCAGGCCGAGGGCCAGCAACTCCCGCACCTCCTCCACCGCGCCGGCCTGCATCATGGCCTGCCAGCGGGTGCTGATGGCAGCGCGCAGGATGTCGCGCGGCGGGTCCAGCCGCAGGGCGGCGAAGCGCCAGGGCACACCGTCTTTCAGCGCCGGCCCGGTGCCGGGGGCTTTCTGCCAGGAGGCTAGCCCCCTGCCCGTCCCGCGCCAGACTTCCCAGGCGCGCGCCAGCCGCTGGCTGTCGCTGGGGCGCAGCCCGGCAGCGGTCTCCGGGTCCTCCGCCGCCAGGCGGGCGTGCAGGGCGGCGGGGCCCTCGGCGTCCAGCAGGGCACGGGCTTCGGCGCGGGTCTCGGGCAGGATGGGCGGCACCTCGCTCAGCCCATCGGTCAGCGCGCGGAAGTACAGGCCGGTGCCGCCGCACAGGATGGGCAGCTTCGCCGCCGCCATTTCCTCCAATGCCCGCTCGCGCCACCAGGCCACGCTGGCAGCCTCGGCCGGGGAGTGCACGCCATACAGGCGGTGCGGCACGCGGGCTTCCTCCGCCGCGCTCGGGCGGGCGGTCAGTACCCGCAGGCGGTCATACACCTGCATGGAATCGGTGTTGATGATGGTGCCGCCCAGTTGCTCCGCCAGGGCGAGCGCCAGCGCCGACTTGCCGCTGGCGGTCGGCCCGGCCAGCAGCAGCGCGAAAGGTTGATCACTCATGGCCGCGCGGGCATGGTCCCGCCCCGATGTCCCATATCCTCACCCTGATCGCGCCGGCCGGTATCCTGCAGGCGCCCATTGTCGCACGAGTGCGCGCGGCCCTCCTTGACCTCGGCGGCCAGGCCGGCACGCCGGACTGGCTGGCGGAGGGCGAGGCCGCCGACCTGCCCTTCTCCATGCTGGCGCCGGAGCAGGCGGACGCGATCGCCCGCGGTGCGCTGGAAGGCGCGCCGGTGGACTGCATCGCCCAACCCGCCGAGGGAAGGCAGAAACAACTGCTCGTCGCCGACATGGACAGCACCATCATTACCGCTGAGACCCTGGACGAGCTGGCCGCCTATGCCGGCGTGCAGGACCAGATCGCCGCCATCACCCAGCGCAGCATGAATGGCGAGATCGACTTCGCCACCTCTCTGCGGGAGCGGGTGGCGATGATCAAGGGCCTCTCCCTCGATGCGCTGGAAGCCACCTGGGCGGAGATCGAGGTGATGCCGGGCGCCGAGGCGCTGGTACGCACCATGGCGGCCAACGGCGCCCACTGCGCCATCGCCTCCGGCGGCTTCACCTGGTTCACCGCCCGGGTGGCGGAGCGCGTCGGCTTCCAGAGCCACCATGCCAACATCCTGCTGGATGACGGCAAGGCCCTGACCGGCAAGGTGGAGGAGCCGGTGTTTGACCGGGACGCCAAGCTGGTCATCCTGAAGAAGCTGGCCGCCGAGCTGGGCCTGCCCCTGGCCGCCACCGCCGCCGTGGGCGACGGCGCCAACGACCTGGCGATGCTGGGCGCGGCGGGGTTGGGCGTCGCCTACCACGCCAAGCCGGTAGTGGCCGCCAGCGCCCGGGCCAAGGTGGAGCATGCCGACCTGCGGGCCCTCCTCTATGCCCAGGGGTACCGGGCGAGCGAATTGGTCGGCTGAGAGGAAGGTCGGGGAAGGAATTCCCCGAACCCCTTCTTTTTTTTGCGAGTGACGATTCAGGCGCCAAGGCCGCAGGTCTGCGCTGAGTGGCGAAGCCATCATGGATTTGCAGGCAATACGGGCTGCACTGCGGTCGGAGACCTCGGACCTCCGCCCGACCAAGGCGGAGCGCAGAGGGCTTAGCCCGCCCAGGCCACCACCCAACTGAGAGAAAAAAGATGGGGCCTGGGGGAATTCCTTCCCCCAGCCTTCACCGCCCCGAAAACGCAAACAGGGGAGCCGAAGCCCCCCTGCGTTAGCGTAGCACCCGGAAGACAGCCCTTAGCCGGGGCTGCGGCCTTCGGCGGGGCGCAGGCGCAGCGGCACGAAGCGCTGACCCTGGTTGTTCTCGATCAGCAGCAGCGCGGTGGGGCGGTTCTGCTTGCGCAGGCGCTCCAGCTGGTCGCGCACCTCCGTCGGCGTGGTCACGCGGGTCTGCTGCACTTCCACGATCAGGTCGCCGGCGGTGATGCCACGCTCCGCCGCGTTGCTGCCGGGGGTCACTTCAGTGACGACGACGCCACGGGCGTTGTCGCGCAGGCTGAAGCGCTCCTTCAGCTCCGGGTTGATGGGCGAGACGCGCAGGCCCAGGCCGGAGAGTTCCAGCGCCGCGCCGGGGCGGGCCGGCTGCGGGGTATTGCCGGCCTCGGCGGTCTGGTCGGCCGGCAGCTCGGCCACCGTGATCTTCAGCTCATGCTCGCGGCCGCCGCGCCACACGGTCAGCGGGACCTCGGAGCCCACGGCGGTCTCGGCGACGATGCGCGGCAGGTTGCGCATCTCCCGCACTTCCTGGCCATTGAAGCGCAGGATCACGTCGCCGTTCTGCACGCCGGCCTTGGCGGCCGGGCCGTTCTCGTCCGCGCGGGCCACCAGGGCGCCACGGGCGCCGCCGGGCACGCTCAGGCTCTCGGCGATCTCTTCGTTCACCTGCTGGATGTTCACGCCGATCCAGCCGCGCCGCACCCGGCCGCCGTCCCGCAGCTGCGCCACGATGCTCTTGGCCAGGTTGGACGGAATGGCGAAGCCGATGCCGATGGAACCGCCGGAGGGGGAGACGATGGCGGTGTTGATGCCGATCACCTCGCCGTTCAGGTTGAACAGCGGGCCACCGGAATTGCCGCGATTGATGGCGGCGTCGGTCTGGATGAAGTCGTCATACGGGCCGGCGTTGATGTTACGGCCGCGGGCGGAGACGATGCCCGAGGTGACGCTGCCGCCGAAGCCCAGCGGGTTGCCGATGGCCAGCACCCAGTCGCCCACCTCGGCGCGGTCGGAGTCGCCGAAGGGCACCACGGGCAGCGGCGTCTCGGACTTCACGCGCAGCACGGCCAGGTCGGTGCGCGTGTCGACGCCCACCAGCTCGGCCTTCAGGATGGTGTTGTCGTGCAGCACGACGTTGATTTCGTCCGCGCCATCGACGACGTGGTTGTTCGTCACGATGATGCCGGAGGCGTCGATGATGAAGCCCGAGCCCTGGCTCTGAGCGCGGCGCGGCGGCTGGCCGGGACGGGCCCCACCGCCACGGTTACGGTCCATGAAGTCCCGGAACAGCTCTTCGAACGGGCTGCCCGGCGGTGCCTGCGGCACTTCGGGCGCGTCCGGCCGGCCGGCCCGGTTGCCGCCGCCGATCGTCTGCGTGGTCTGGATATTGACCACGGACGGCAGCAGGCGGCGGGCGAGCGGCGCGAAGCTGGCGGGGGCGCCGGCTGGCGGGGGAGTGACCAGCGGCGTGGTGCTCGGCCCGGGGGTAGGCTGTTGGGCGGGCTGCTGGGCAGGTTGCTGTGCCCAGGCTGGCGTCGCGGCCAACGGGGCCGCGGCGACCGCGGCGGCGAGCATCATGGAGGCGAGACGCATAGGCAGAACCTCGCTGGCGACCGAAAGGGGCCGCGTGGGGGATCGAGAGGGACAATGGAAATGGGGCCACCGTCCCGGATGGCAAAGGGCGTAACCCTGCTGCCTCACCAAAAACCACATGGTGAAACAAAGCTGCAAAGGTCACGCCATTCGCGCGGGAGGAAAGCCTAGAGCGATTTGCGGCGCCGCGGTATCGCCAGACCGGCAGGAATGTGCCCACGCGCGAAAAGCTGATCGGCCTTTCGCGCGTGGCGCTGGTCGTCGGGCCGCCCGCGCCTCAGGGCGCGGGGGCTGGGGCCGGCGTGGCGTCCGGCGCCGGGGCCGGGGCTGGAGCCGGTGCGGGCGCCTGGGGCGC
>NZ_JACTVA010000091.1 GCF_014490485.1 Teichococcus aerophilus
TCTCCACCTCGTCGCCTTCGTCTGCCTCATGCTCAAACAGGCCGCTCTACTCACCCCAGGTCCATAACAGCCTCTAGAGTTTGACCCCCGGCGCCGCAGGCGCGCCGCCGCTGGGCGCGAAGGGCTGCGTCGGCGCCTGCGAGCGTGGCGGCGGGGCAGCGAAGGGCTGGGTCGGCCCGGAAGGGTTGGGGCCGCCTGAATAGGGCTGCGTCGGCTCGGTCGGGCGGCGCGTCTCGCTGTTCTGGTTGATGATGCGCATGCAGCGGACGAAGGCGTCCATGATCTGGTTGGAGCCGCGCAGCTGCGCCACCCAGGGCTGTTCGTTGCCTTCCATGAAGCGCAGCCGCATGGCGTCTCCGGCACGGAACAGCGCCTCGAACCGCGCCAGGTTCTCCCGCCCAATCTGGAACTGGATGCCGCGCCCGTTGTTCAGCGCCACCGCTCGGGCGGTCCAGCCGGGGGACTGGTCGATGGTCAGGTCCACCGGGATCTCGATCCCGCCCGGGATGTTCCAGCTGTTCTTGAACACATGGATGACCAGGCTGGTCCCGCCCTGGAAGTACTTCACGTGCATCGAGCGATCGGACCCGCGCACCATGACGCCGCAGACCGCCTTGCCGCTCTCGGACCCGCCGCCATAGGCGGTCCAGGCGCCGGAACGGGCCAGGTCCCGCATCTGCGGCGCCTGGGCCTGCGGGGCCTGCGCCAGCGCCGGAAGCGGCATCAGCGGGGCGGCGAGGGCCGATGCCAGCAACAAGGCACGTGCCGTGGAGGGGAAGAAACGAAGCAGGACGTCCGGTCCAGACAAAGGCATGTCTCTCGCCGCTACTCAATGACAGGGGTGTCATTTTTTGAGGCGAAGGCGAGGCTGTCCAATCGTTTCTTCGTGTAATCCTGCCTGGAAACCAAGCACGGCTTCGCGCTTTTCGGCCAGCCGGTCGGGAGTGGGCAGGTCTGGGCTGCGGCCGTGCTGTCCGGGGGCGCAGAGAACGCCCATTCCCCGGACCCCTTTTGGGGTTCGTTGAGTGAGCGTTGGGCTTCTGGACCGTGGCGCGGCCTGCGGCGGGTCAGGCCGGTCAGCCCGGCCATCGAGGCGCCGGGATAGCTACGGCTTGCGCCCCGCATGCAGGCCCGGCCATCCAGGTCCCGTCAGGCCGGAATGGGCACCTGTTGCGCCAGCGGGTCCAGCAGGCTCTCGATGGCCAGCGGCTCTTCCCACTTCAGCCGCACCGTCAGCACCTTCACCCGGCTGCGGAAGGCGGGAGGAATGCGGACATAGTCCTTTGCGGTGGTGATGGGCGTGGCGCGCAGGCGGTCGGCTTCTTCCAGCAGTTCGCGCAGGTCGCCGGCATCGTAGGGGTAGTGGTCGGCATAGGGCACGCGGCCGGCGACCACGGCGCCCACCTCCTGCAGGCTGTTGAAGAACTTACGCGGGTTGGCGATGCCGCAGAAGGCGAAGACCGGCTGGCCGGCCAACAGCTCGGCCTCCGGCCCAGGCACCAGGCGGGCGCGCAGGATGGGCAGGTCCGGCGGCAACTGGGCAGCGGCGCCGCTTTCGTCATCGCCGATCAGCACGGCGGCGCGGCAGCGGGCGGCGGCGGCGTAGACAGGCTCCCGCAACGGGCCGGCGGGGATGATGCGGCCATTGCCGAAGCCGTAATTGCCGTCCACCACCAGCAGGGAGAGGTCCTTCACCAGGCCGGGGTTCTGCAGGCCGTCATCCATGACAATGGCGCGGGCGCCGGCCTCGATGGCGGCACGGCCGCCGGCCTGGCGGTCCGCCGCCACCCAGGTGGGGCGGATGCCGGCCAGCAGCAGGGCTTCGTCGCCCACCGCCTGGCTGTCATGCTGGTCCGGGTCCACCTGGACCGGGCCCTTCAGGGTGCCGCCATAGCCGCGCGTGAGGAAATGCGCCGCCACGCCGCGGTTGGACAGGCGCTGGCCGATATCCAGCGCCACCGTGGTCTTGCCCGCCCCGCCAGCCGTTGCGTTTCCACAACAGATGACCGGAACAGGAGCCTGCCAGCCAGGTTTCGCCACCCGGCGTGCGGTCGCTGCGCCGTAGAGAGCGGCGATCGGGGATAGCAGCAGGGGCGCAATTCCCCCGCTGCCCCCGCTCCAGAAGCCGGGGGCACGCATTGGCGGCGAACCAGTCCTTCTCGTCTAGACCGCCGGCGGAAGGCCGGTGGCGGTGGGCAGCAAACCCAGGATCGCGTCCGCCAGCTTTTCCGGCAGATGCGCTGCGTTATCGGCGATCGTCGCCGCTGCGCGCGTCATCGACTGCCCGCGCGAGGGATTCGTTAGCACGTCATCAACGGTTTCGGCCAGCGTCGCCGCATCGCTCACCCGGGCGGCGCCGCCAGCTTGCAGCAGGTCGTCCGCCACCTCGCGGAAATGTTCGGTATGGGGGCCGAGCAGCACGGGGCAGCCCAGACGCGCCGGCTCCAGCGGGTTGTGCCCGCCCTTCGGGACCAGCGAGGCCCCGACCAGCGCGACGCCGGCGACGCGGAAGAACAGCCCCAGCTCTCCCAGCGTGTCGGCGACATAGATCTCGGTCTCCGCATCCGGCTCGGCGCCCTCTGCCCGGCGGCGAACGCGCAGGGGGGCGGCCAGGGCGGCCACGTCCGGCCCACGATGCGGGTGGCGGGGGGCGATGATGGTCAGCAGCTCCGGCAGCCGCGCCGCCAGGCTGCGATGCGCGGCGAGCACCACCTCATCCTCCCCAGGATGGGTGCTGGAGGCGAGGAAGACCGGCCGGCCGCCGATGCGCGCCCGCAGCGCTGCCAGCTTGGCCTCCTCCACCGGCAGCGGCTCGGCGGCGGCTTTCAGGTTACCCCAGCAGGTGGCGTCGGCGGCGCCCAGGGCGCGCAGGCGGGCGGCATCGTCCTCGCTCTGCGCCAGCACCAGCGCGAAGTGGCGCAGCAGATCCGCTGCCAGCCCGGGCGCCCAGCGCTGCCACAGCGCGGCCGAGCGGGGGGAGATGCGGGCATTCACCATGACGCTCGGGATGCCGCGCGCCGCCAGCGCATAGGTGCGGTTGGGCCACAGCTCGCTCTCGGCGATGGCCACGGCATCGGGGCGCCAGCCATCCAGGAAGCGGTCGACCCAACCCGGCACGTCCATCGGCGCGAAGCGATGGATCAGCCGCGCCGCCACCGCCGGCGGCAGGCGCTGCGTCAGCAGGGAAGCAGAGGTGACGGTACCCGTCGTGACCAGCAGATGCAGGTCTGGCCGTTGTTCCAGCAGGGCTGAGAACAACGGCAGCAGGGAGAGGCTTTCCCCCACGCTGGCCGCATGCAGCCAGACCAGAGGCCCCTCCGGCCGCGCCGCCCCATGCCCCTGGCGCTCCCCGATCCGTTCGGGGATTTCCTTGCCCTGGGCAGCGCGCCGGCGCAGTAGCAACGGCAGCAGCGGCGCCGCGGCATGGCCGACGGCCCGGCTGGCCCGGCGTGCCAGGCTCAAGGGGCCATCCTCATACGCGGCGGCTCTCCGTATCCTGGGCGCCGCCGGCAATCCAGGAATCCGCCAGGTCGCAGGCTTCGTTCAGCGCCTGCGCGATCAAGGCGGCCCCGGCGGCGGTATCGCCGGCCTCCACCGTGATCGGCGGGCGGCAGACCAGCACGCCGCGGGTAAAAGGCAGCGGCAGCATCATGCGGTCCCAGCTCGGCAGCAGGCGGTGGCGGCGGGTGGCGGCGGCGGTCGCCATCACCGGAAATCGGCCCAGCCCGGCGATCTGCGCCACACCCTCATTCGCTTCTCGCCGCGGGCCGCGCGGGCCGTCCGGCGTAATGGCGACCGGGTTCCCCTCCCGCAGCACCTTCAGCAGGGAGCGCATGGCAGCGGCCCCGCCGCGGGAGGTGGAGCCATGCACCATGACCAGCCGGAAGCGGGAGACGATATTGCCGATGAACCGCCCATCCCGGTGCTGGGAGACCAGGACATGCGGCATCCAATGCGCCGTCTCCGGATACTGGTCGTGCACCACGGTCCACAGCATCGGCATCATCGGCAGCCGTTCATGCCAGAAGGCGACGATCAGCGGTTTCGTGTCACGCGCGAACGGCAGGATATTGGCCTCGCCCACCAGGGACCACCGCGTGGTGCGGTAGCAAAACCCCAGGTATCGGCCGATCAACCCGGCCAGCAAAGCCTGGGTCCTGGGATGGCGGATCAGCGAGCGGAACATGGAACATGCGACATTGTGACGGCGCCGTAGCACGCCGGGCGCCATGTCGGAAACGGGAAGCTTGGAGGGCTGCCCCTCAGCGGGACCGGAACTGAGGCTCGGCTTCTGCCTTGGCCGGCCAGCATCGCCTTGGCGGGGAAAGAGAAGGCCGGGGAAGGAATTCCCCGGACCCCTTCTTTTTTCTGCGAGTTTGGCGGGGCGCTGCCGGACTGAGAGCTGACGCTCTTCGATGATATTTGGAATGGGCCACGCGGGCTGAACCGTCAGTCGCCGGAGGTCCGAGACCGACCCATCAACGGCCAGGCCCGGAAAGCCCGAAGAAAAAAAGAAGGGGTCCGGGGAATTCTTTCCCCGGCCTTCCCCGTCATCAAGGAAGCCACGGAAAAGGGGTCCCAAAAGACCCCCTCCCGAGCGGCGTTACTCGGAGCGGCCGACGCCCATGGCCAGCGTGGCTTCGTCCATGCGCGGCTCGTAGGTCAGCGGGCGGCGCACGGCCCAGGCATTCTTGTACATAATCATCGGAATGAAGGCGACGTCCTGCATGGACACGGCCACGGCGGCGGCCAGGCGCTGTTCGCGCTGCCCGGCATCCATGGTGGAGAGGGCTTCCTCGATCTGCGTATCCAGCGCCGGGTTGTGGTAGCGGGTGTCGTTGCTGGCGCCCAGGCGGCGGGGTGCGTCGAAGCTGTGGATGATGTTCAGCAGCACACTGCCGGCCTCGGCCGTGGTGGAGCCCCACGAATTCTGCACGACAGAGAATTCCTGGCGGGACAGCCGCGTCAGGTAGGTGGAGAAGGGCATCGCCTCCACGGTGGTGGCGACGCCGATGCGCGTCCACATCTGCGCCACGGCCTGGGCGGTCTGTGCGTCGTTCGGGTAGCGGTCGTTGCTGGCGTGGATGGTGACCTTGAAGCCCTGCGGGTAGCCGGCCTCGGCCAGCAGGGCACGGGCGCGGGCCAGGTCCTGCGTCGGCACCGCCACGTTGGCGTTGTAGCCGAAGGCGCCGGGCGGCATCCACTGGCCGGTCGGCTCGGCCATGCCCTGCATCACGCGCTCGGCCAGGCCCTGGCGAGCGATGGCGAGGGAGAGCGCCTGCCGCACCCGCAGGTCCAGCAGCGGGTTCTTCGGTAGCGGCTTGCCGTCGTTATCCGTGATGAAGGGGGTGGCACCGGTGCGCTCCATGTCCAGGGACAGGAAGAGGGAGCGGGCGCTCGGGCGCTCGAAGATCCGTAGGTTGGCCTCGCCGCGCAGGCGCGGCAGGTCGCTGGCGGAGGGGTTGGCGATCAGGTCGACATCGCCGGAGAGCAGCGCGGCGGTGCGGGCGGCGGGGCTGGGGATGATGCGGAAGTCGACGCGGTCCCACTCCTGCTTCGGGCCCCACCAGGCCGCGTTCCGCTCCACCGCGATGGAGGAGCCGGAGCTGTAGCTGGAGAAGCGGTAGGGGCCGGTGCCGATGGCCGCCTTGCCGGAATTGTAGTCCGCCGTCGTCGCGCTTTCGCCCACGTGGCGGGAGATGATGGCGATGGCGGCGAGGTCGATCGGCAGGTTCGGCGTGGGGGCGGAGGTGGTGATGCGCAGCGTCAGCGGGTCCACCGCCTCCACCTTCGTCACGGTCCGCAGGCTGCCGCCGAAGCTGGCCGGGCTGTTCGGCACGCTGGGGGCGCGGCCGAAGGTGAAGATCACGTCGTCCGCGGTGAAGGGCTTGCCGTCATGCCAGGTGACGCCCGGGCGCAGCTTGAACTCCCACAGATTCTCCTCGACCGGGGTCCAGGAGAGGGCGAGATGCGGCGTGGGCCGGCCATCCGGCCCGCGCATCACCAGCGTGTCGAACACATGCCGGGCGAAGGAGGAGTTCGGGGCCGCATTGGCGAAATGCGGGTCGATGGAGGTGACCGGCGCGGAGAGACCGATGCGGAGATCCGCCGCGATGGCGGGGCTGGCCAGCATCGGCAGGGCAGCCAGCCAGGCGGCGGCTGCCCAGGCGGACATGGGGCGGAAGGCGTTCATGATGCGGGTTCCGGTCAGTGGCCAGCGGCCATGTCGAGCGGGGGAGGGACGTCCTTGGGGATCGGGAAGACGTCCGGCATGTCGGCGGTGCGGGCGGCGTGGTCGGCCTTCGCGCGGGCCAGCAGTTCGGGGTTCTGCAGCAGATCCAGCGCGGTGCCGGCCATGACCTTGGCCACGTGTTCCAACCCCTTATGGGCTGCGGGGGCCTTGCCCTGGGCCACCAGCTGCCAGGAATGGCCCGGCGTGCCGATGGCATAGGTGGCGCCGCGCGCCTGCACGGTCGGTACCTTCCAGGAAACGGTGCCGACATCGGTGGAACCGATGCCCGCGGGTTCAGGCGCGGAAAGGGGGACCAGCCGCTCGGCCAGGGCCTCGCCCGGCTGCGGTGGCATGCCGGCGCGGCGATAGGCGGCGTCGATCTCGTCCTTGGTCAGCGTTGCCTGGATCTGGGCGGCGAATGCCTTGTCCGCGTCGTCGAAGCGCGGCGGGCCGAGGCGAAGGAAATTATCCTCCATCGCCTGCTCCAGCGGCACGTTGCCCACCAGCTCCGCATCGGCGGAGAGGACACGGTGGACCACGCTGGTCTCGGTCATCAGGCTGGCGCCCTCGGCAATCTTCTTCACCCGCTCCAGCAGCGCGAGCACTTCGGCCATGGTGAGGGAGCGGACAAGGTAGCGCACCCGCGCCCGGCCCTGCACCACGTTGGGGGCGATGCCGCCGGCATCCTGCAACGCGTAGTGGATGCGGGCGTGGCTGGGCATATGCTCCCGCATGTAGTTCACGCCGACATTCATCAGCTCCACCGCATCGAGGGCGGAGCGGCCGAGATGCGGCGCGGCGGCGGCGTGGCTGCTGCGGCCGGTGAAGGAAAAGTCCACCTCCATGCAGGCCAGGGAACGCGGCTTGTTGACGCCGGAGAAAGCGGCCGGGTGCCAGCAGATGGCGATGTCCACGTCATCGAAGGCGCCATCCCGCACCATGAAGCCCTTGGCGGAACCGCCTTCTTCGGCCGGGCAGCCATAGTAGCGCACGCGGCCCTTCAGGCCGTTGGCGGCCAGGTAGTCCTTCACCGCCGCAGCGGCGAGCAGGGAGGCGGAGCCGAGCAGGTTGTGGCCGCAGCCATGGCCGGTGCCACCGGCCTCGATGGGCCGGTGCTCGGCCACGCCGGCTTCCTGGGAAAGGCCGGGCAGCGCGTCATATTCGCCGAGGATGGCGATGACCGGGCCGTCCTCGCCCGCCTCGCCCATCACGGCGGTAGGGATGCCGGCGATGCCGGTGGAAACTTTGAAGCCCTCGGCCTGCAGCATCTCGGCATGCGCGGCGGCGGAGCGGTGCTCGGCATAGTTCAGTTCCGGCGTGCCCCACACGCGGTCGCTGAGCTCGGCATAGCGGGGCTGCTTGTCCTCGACGATGCGCCAGACGGCTTCGGTGTTCTGCATGATCTTGCTTGGTCCCTCTGGCACTCGGTCGGCGGTGATTTAGGACCAATCGATAGGCGTGAGAACAAGGGAAAGGCCAGGGGAAGGAATTCCCCTGGACCCCTTCTTTTTTCTGTCAGTTGGGGTTTGCGTCGCCGAACTGAGAGGTCGCGCTTTGATGATTTGAAGGCCACGCAAGCTGATGGGTCAGTCGCCGGAGACCTCCCGCTGACCCCGGCTTTGGCACGGAGGCTGCGCATCACACAGCCACATCCAAAAGACTCGCAGAAAGAAAAGAAGGGGTTCGGGGAATTCTTTCCCCGGCCTTCAATCCTGCCTCAGGGCCGCCAGGTCCGGTGGTAGGGGTGCCCGGCGCGAATGGCCTGGGCACGGTAGAGCTGTTCCGCCAGCATGCCGCGGACCAGGAAGTGCGGCCAGGTCATGCGGCCGAGCGAGATGCGGAGGTCTGCCCGGGCCTGCACGGCGGGGTCCAGCCCCTCCGCGCCGCCGATGAGGAAAGCGACGGCCTTGCCGCTTTCCTCCCACTTCGCTGTCAGGGCGGCCAGCTCCTCGCTATCCGGGGAGAGGCCGCCAAGGTCCAGAGCCACGGCCAGCGCGGCCTCCGGCAATGCCGCCAGCAGCGCCGCGCCCTCCCGCCGCCGGATCTCGGCGGCGGAGCCCTTGGCTTCAGGAATTTCCTTCACCACCAGGGGCGGGCGCAGGCGGGCATTGTGCTGGGCGAACAGCGCGGCCTCCGGCCCCGGCTTCAGCCGGCCGACGGCCAGCAGCAGGGGCGCGCGGCTCAGCCTTCCTCCTCCTCGTCTTTCTCGTCCTCGCCATCCGATTCGATGTGGATGAAGTCGTCGTCGAGGTCGATCACCTCGTCATCGGCGAATTCGGCGGCGATCTCGGCGGTGTCAGGGTCGGTGGCCTCGTCGTCGACGCCGTCCTCCTCGCCCAGCTCGCGCGTGCCGATGCCGGCCATGATGGCCTCTTCATCGGTCACGTCCCCCTCGGGCACCGGGCTGTCCGGGCCCCACATCTTCTCGATGCGGTAGTTGGCGCGGGTCTCCGGCTTGAACAGGTGGACGATCAGGTCGCCGGCATCGAGCAGCACCCAGTCGGGCGAGGCCTCGGTGCGGATGCGCTTGATGCCGAACTCGGCCAGCGCCTTCTCGATATGCGTGGCCATCGCCTGGATCTGCCGCTCGACGAAGCCGGTGGCGACGATCATGCGGTCGGCGAAGGTGGCGCGGGTGGCGATGTCCAGCACCACGATGTCCTCGGCCTTGTCGTCCTCCAGGCTGGCGACGGCGGCCTGCACCAGGCGGTCGACCTCGGGCGGGGAGAGCTTCACGCGCTTCACCTTCGGCGCGGCCGGCTTGGCCACCGGCCTGGCCGTCTGGCTGGCCGGCTTCTTCACGGCGGGGACGGGCTTCTTCGCCGCCACCTTCGCCGCCTTGGGGGCAGTCCGGGCCGTGGGGGCCTTGGCGCCGCGGGCCGGGGCAGCCGCACGGCTGGCCGGTGCCTTGCGGGCAGCGGCGGGCTTGGTGGCGGCGCGCGGCTTGGGCGCGGTGGTGCGCTC
>NZ_JACTVA010000092.1 GCF_014490485.1 Teichococcus aerophilus
GCCAGCAGCAGGAGCCCATCCGTGGAGCGGATCCGCTCAAGCTGTACGCCCATGACGGAAAGCCGCCGGATGTCGCTTACGTTGTCATTAATCGCGGACGTGGCCTGATTGAGCCGCTGGACTTCGATCACAGCAAACACGCCCAGAGCTGCTCCAAAGCACAGGACAACGGCAAAGGCCGAGATCACCTTCGAGCGAATGCTGATATTTTGGAGCATGGTGCGACATCCTCAATGCCCAAAAGAGCGAGCAGGTATGAGGATGTTTATGCATCATAGCCTTACCAGACGGTAAGCAAGACAACAGGACAGAGCCTCACGTCGCCATGGCGTCCTAAAGTAAGACCTTGGCTCGTTCAGATGATCGAGCAGCGAACAGCCCATGAGGAAAACAACGGCCATCCATGAGGATCGGGCATCGCCCCGCTCCCAACATCAACAGGGTCGATAGGTTAGCGACGTGTCAGCACGGTGACACGAAGCAGCTCCGCCGTCCGCAGCAGGATCTGGGCGCAGGGTTCCTGGGCATAAGCGGCCTGGACTGCCAAATGCTCCAAAGTAATGACGGCACCTTCAATCTGGTCGTGAAGCGTGCACGCGACGGGCAAGGTGGCGGTCATGGGACTTCTTGTCTCTGGCTGCGGTGTTACGAAACTCACGACTTCGTGAGTAAGGGCATACTTACAGATTGGTACCGATGAGCAATCCCATTTTTACACGACAAATCTAGTGGCATGAGATTTTCTTAAAGTGTGAAAACGCGCTTCGACGCATAAACCGCTGTAAAGACACGATGCACCAGCAATTGGAAGTTTAGATTAAAAATTGTTCATCAACCTTGAGTTAAGAATCCTTCGCGTTAACGCGTGTTGCGCCCGCCATTTCAGCATAAGGTACGCTCGCTTAAGTAGGAGATGGTGAGTTTGTTGGATGAACGGGCCTACGCGATGCGCGACGCACTAATCCAGGCGATTCGGGAACAAGTCGGCCCCGACCCAGTGAATCCTGAGGCGTTGGCCCAGCTGCGCGCATCGTTCGTTCGCATGCTCGAGACGGCACAATCGCAGGATGAGGCCGTGAGCGATATGCGCTACCGTGCCCTACTGGCCGCCGAATTCGACAGGATATACCAGGAGCTTCTGCAAGCCAGCCGATCCTGAGGACCCTGAAGAATTGCCAGAGGTTCACGAACGTCGAACCCGCAGTCCTCCAATGCAGTAGGTTAGCTGTTCTTCACTGGACGTTTTCATGAACTGAAGATGGCTTCCAGATACGCTTTCAGGCCAGCGCCTCGCCATGGAGGCTACGCCACCCCGATTTCTGGCGTGACCGCCGGCATGAAGGGCCGACGTCCAGCGCCGCGTATCGCCGTCACCGACAGGACTGGGAGTGAACAGCATGGATGCCGATGCTCGACGCCTGGATGACCAGTCGCGCTTGTATCGTGAAGCGCTGATCACCGGGAGCTACATCGCTCTCGATATGGGCGCGCGGGACGTCGCCCTGGCCCTTCGCCGCCAGGCCAGCCGCGCCTGCCCGCTTTTCGGGCCGATCCCGGATGCCTCCAACGATAATAGCGTAGATAGAGGTAGCTAGTATCGCCTGAAACGGTGAAAACAAACTACCATCCCGATAAAGTTACGAGATAGTGTCCTTATAAGAATTATAATGAATGTGGCTTAGGGGCATCCGTCTATCATGGCGAATTGCATGCGGCCTTCAATATTTTCGACTGAAACGGTCGCCACAGGTGAGCAGTTCGACGCTTGGCGGTCTTGGTTTCAGCCGGCCTTCGCTGTTGTGCCAGACGGGCAAGAGGACAACGGCTTTCTTGCCCACAGCATCAACTGGGATCTCGGTTCCGTCTTGCTCTGCCGGGTTATGACGCCGGCCGTCAGGGTCATTCGGACGGCTACTATGATCCGGCACGATTATCTGGATCACTGGAATATCGGCATCGGCTTGAGTGGCGCTGTGACAGGCCTTTCGGCGGAGCATCGGGATTTTTCTGTCCCGTCGCGCGTACCCTTTATCCTATCACTCGGGACGGAACTGGAGCAGCGAACGCCAAGCCGATGAGCGGCTACAACTCTATTTCTCCCGCGATCAATTTCCTCATCTCAATGCGTCTCTGGATCTCGCCAGCAGAAATCTAATCAGTACGCCGCTGGGCATGCTGCTAGTCGATTTTCTGGATCTGTTGGAGCGCAATCTTCATAGCATAAATGAGGATGAGATGCCCCGCGTTCACGACGCGCTGAGGGCAATGTTGGGAGCCTGCATCCGCCCGACAAGCGACCGGTTAGCCGAAGCACGTGACTTGACAGGGATCATGCAGAAAGAACGCGTCCGAGCCGCTATCAGGCGAAACATCGCATCGGTACGACTGGGCTCTGCGATGCTGTGCCGAGAAGTGGGAGTTTCGCGAACCCATTTGTATCGCATATTCGAGAATGAAGGCGGCGTTTCACACTACATTCTTCGTATACGGCTCCGTACGGCCTTTGCTCAGATCTGCGAAGCCGACGCAGCGGTGAGCGTCACGACCATCGCGGCGGCGTGCGGATTTCCGGACGTTTCTACTTTCAGCCGTTCTTTTAGAAGAGAGTTCGGCATGACGCCTACCGAAGTGCGGATAGCAGCGAATAACGGATTAAGGATGGAGCTCAGAAGGAAGGCTGAGCCAGTAGGCGATTCGACACCATTGGTTCAGTGGCTCAAAAGGCTTTAGATCTGCTCTCCTATGGAAGAGATCGGGCGGCTCTCTGCCAGATTTGTTCGGTCGGATTCTGCCGCCAAATCTCCGCTGGCCGCAGGTAGCCCATGGCGACCTCGGCCGAGCGATGCCGGGTCTGCCGCATCACCTGCGCCAGATCCGCCCCCGCCTCGCCAGCGGCCGTCGCCAGCCCCGCCCGCAGGGAATGTCCGGAGAAGCGCTCCCAGCCCTCCAGGCCGGCATCCTGGGCCGCCACGCGCACCAAGCGCCAGACCGCCTTGTCGGATAGCTGGGCAGCGCTGGGGCGGCCCGCCTTGCTCAGCCTAACGAACAGCGGCAGCTCTGCATCCGAGGCGCCGCCGCAAGAATCTGCGGCATCCCGCCGGAAGCCCATCCAGGCCTGCCACGCCGCCAGCGGGCAGCAGGCGGGCTCGGCCGGGTTGGCCCAGATGGCGACCAGCTGGCCGGCGCCATGCGGGTCGGTCTTGGAGCGGCGAATGCTCACCTTCAGCCCCTTCCCCGCCACGGCCACCACGTCGCCTATCGTCAGGCTGACCAGCTCGGCGCGGCGCCGCCCCGAAGCCGATCAGCAGCAGCGCGCGGTCGCGGGCGCCGAGTGGCGTGTCGGCGGCCGGCCGGGTCGCCAGCATCTTGCGTAGTAGATCCGGGGTGGCGGCGGCGGCCCGCCGGCGTGGTTTGGTACCGGTGCTGCGGGTGATGCCTTCCAGCACCATGCGCAAGCGGGCATCGCCGAGATCCAGCGCCAGGCCGGCTAAGCGGTGGGCCGCCTGGATGGCAGCCAGGTGCACGCGCAGGGTGGCGACGGAGTGGCCGTCATCGGCCAGGCGCACCGCGTACATAGCCACCGTGTCGGGATCGGCGCCGAGCGGCTCTCGGCCCAGGCCGGTGCACCAGGTCGCATAGCCGCGCCAGGCGCTGCGATAGGCGCGGCGGGTGCCCTCCCCCCCGCGCCCGGGTGGCATAGACGGCCGCCCGGCCGGAAAGGGCATGCATCTGCGCTGTTAGCGGGACGTCCCCGGGAACCGGAAGGTCGCCGAGCAACGTCGTGGACACCACTCGCCGCTTCATGATGTGGGGCTGATGACCCAGGGGTGGCGGTACTGGTCGTATACGGCCTGTGTTGGCGGAGGGAAGCCTGGGTCAGCGAACGAACCGACGCCGACAGCGATGAGATCCAGCATGCGCTGCGGCTCCCAGAACACCGTAGATCCGCAGTCGGGGCAAAAGTGGAATTCTACAAGGAAGCCACTGTCGGACAGACGTGAATAGTGTCTTTTCGCTCCGTTGACCCGGACAGCTTGGCGATCAAAAAAGGCAGCGATACCATAGGTGCTGCCTGTCCGCTTCTGGCATGCCAGACAATGGCACAGCGACACCTTTTTTGGCTCTCCGGCGCAGGTTACGCGGAGCGAGCCGCAGGCACATGTCGCCACTCTCACCATTGCGATTATCTCCCTTCCTGCAGCCCGTTAGGATCGTCTTCTGCACGAGAGATCGCAATGGTTGAGGCTCTGCGACCACCTCACCCATCCCAAAGTGGACGCCATCGAGCGGGCCGGATGCAGGCCTGCCTACAGCAGGCGAATGCGGCCTCTAGGGTCGGGCATACCGAATTCCCCTGGGGCCACCGCAACGATGCGGCCATCGGGACCTTCCTGCGCCAGATGACCTAGGGGGACTGCCACCATGCGGCCGTCCCGCCCTTGCCACGCAAGGTGCCTTGGCGGAATGGCGACCAGTCGGCCATCGGTACCCTCAGCAGCTTGATGGTCATCTGGGATGTCTACGGGGTGTCCATCGCTTCCAATAAACAGCATGCCAATGTGTCGTGCTGTGGGCCATCAGGAGGAAACCGACCGGTCGAGATGCGGTTCCGAACAGGACCACCGCACCGGCGGCTGGGTCAACCCAGCACGATGATTTTGCCCCAGGCGCGTCGCCCAGGCGGCGGCGTGCGCCGTGTCCAGATGGCGCGTGCTGGCGGGTCGCTGATCACCAGTTGATTGCCGTCGCTGGTGGCCTGGGCCGTCATACGCGGCGGCAGCGGCCGGCCCTCGAGATGGGCCGCCCAGAACGCATCCAGTTCGGCGTCGGACCACTCGGTGTTCATCGGCGCCGTTTTAGCCGGCGAGCCTGAGCCGAGCAACGTGCAGACCTTCCTGCCGGCCGCCACATCGCTTAGCCTCGCGCGCGACGCCAATGCTCGACGACAACCCTTATGGCGCCCTCGCCCCTGGCCAGGCCGCATGAAAGCCGAACACCGTGCCCCGCTTGCTGCTGGTTGAGGACGCATTCCTGGTGCGGCTCGTGGCCAAGGAAGCGCTGGAGAAAGACGGCTTTGAGGTTCTCGAGGCGCAGAACGCCAGCGAGGCCATTCAGGTGCTGGAGAGCCAGGACCATGTCGATATCGTCGTCACCGATGTACGGATGCCTGGAAAGGGCGACGGTGTGGATGTGGCTGTGCATGCCCGAGCCAGGTTTCCCGAGATCCCGGTGATCATGACCTCCGGGTATGCGGACGGCGTCGAGGACCGGCTAGACCAGCTTTTCCTGATCGTCTTCACGCTGGCTAAACCCTACAAGCTCGACCAGCTGTCTGCTCTCGCAACGTCCCTTCTCAAGCGCAGCTGAGAAGCAGGACTTCAGCGTGGCTCTGCCACCACGCGCCAGAGCCAAGTCCTTATTCCGTCCGAAAAGCACGATTATCGGGCGGGTGACGGGCATGGCTACTGGCCGCTTAACAGCGCAGCGGCAGACGCCTCTGCCCGGGCCAGCCGCACATCCCATCGCCAATCAGCCCCTTACCCGCGATAATAGGGCCATGCGGGATGCGTACATAGATCGTCTTGCCCGCCTTTCCTGCACAGGTTGGGCTACTCTCCCCGACTACCATCGCGCTGGGATGGTCACCGTCAGGCATCTGGGGTGCCAAATCCACTTTCCCATACCGGCGGACATCCGATCGAGGCCTGTAGCGCCGCAGTAAACGTTCGCACCTTCGCGCTTGGTTGCCGAAGCGAACGTAGGAGGTAGATTCCGTCTGGCGCGACATTCCAGGGCTCATCGCCCGGCAGCAACCGGACCAGCTTACCAGCGCTTACATCTGGTCCGACCACCCAGCTCGACAGGAACGCGATGCCCAATCCGGCCTCGGCCGCGGCGCGTAGGGCCTCAAAATCGTCTGATCGGAACGTTGCCATGCCGTTCCCAGAGTGGCCCGCCGTGCAGCCGAGGACGTCCCGCCAGCCGAGCAGATCCGCGCCGTGCAGTTTGTCGAGCAGACGATGTGAAGAGAGATCGGCCGCGCTACCAGGCACCCCGGCCCGTGCCAGATAGGCCGGGCTGGCCACCAGCAGCCGCTTCAGGGGCGCAAGCTTTGTCGCGATCAGCGTGCTGTCGGTCAACGCGCCCATGCGGATGACAACGTCAAGACGCTCGATCACCGGATCGGCCAGCCTCTCAGTCAAGTCGAGCTCGACATTGAGCGCAGGATGCTCGATCTGCAGCCCGGCAAGAACCGGCAGGACGTAGCGCTTGCCGAATGTCGGAAAGCACGCGACCCGGAGCGTGCCAGAGACGGACCCGTCAAAGGCGGAGACCTCAGCGTGGGTATCCGCGAGTTCGTCGAGATGCCGAAGGGCCCGCTCGTGCAGCCGCTGACCAGCATCGGTGAGCGTGAGAGCACGCGTCGAGCGGATCAGTAGGGCGACCCCCAAATCCGCCTCCAGCATATCGATCTGCCGCACGACCGCTGACGGAGTCACCGCGCGCCGGCGGGCAGCGCCCGAGAAGCTTCCAGCCCGGACGACATCGACAAAGGTGGACAAAAAGTCGGCGAAATGAGGCTTCATCTTTGCTCTCCAGGCGAAGCCGTTTCTAGCAGCTTGTGGCTTATCCGCTTCCGAAGATGGGAACACAATCCTCTCACAAGGTTGGCGATCTCAAGAGCGTCCAGGCGGCAGAGCCAAGGCAGAATCACTCGGCCCTCTGCGGTTTGACGGACACATAGCAAACGTAAATCCATACGTTTGTATGCTCCAAAATGCTCAGAGTTGGTGGTCTAACCTTGGCACGTCCTGCTGCCGAACACTGTAAATCACAGTGCTATTTTCTAGTCGCCCTAGCTGAAAAGCCTGAGACCATAGCTCGATACGGACCACGACAGCCGCCCTGGAGGGCTAGCTGTATCGTGAACCGCGGAGAGCAGCATTCCAATCCAGTTCGTCTCGTTCGAAGGAAGTATCATGAAAATTCTAACCGACCAGATCCTCTCCCAGTCCGCCTATTCCGCTGAGATCGACGTCCCGCTGGATAAGGTCGACATCGCCGATTGGCTTTTTACCCTTCCGGAAGCCGAGTACCTGCGCTGCTGCCCGCCAGACCACATCAGTGCCGGCACCACAACGACAGACGACGGCCGACGCATGTCCATCAATGTTGAGATGATCGGCACCGCCCTGGTGGTTCAGCATTACGTCGCCGACGAGGCAACGCCGAGCTATTGCCGGATGAACTCAATTTCCGACGTCTTCACACCGGCCGGACGCACTCAGGTCAACGTCATCTGGGAACTGATCGCCGAGGCCATTGAGGGTGGCCGGACCCGCTACACCAACCGGGTCACTTCGCACCCGACGGATGCATTCCTGGACTTTATCTCTGCGCACGGCCAGACCTTCGAGCAGGCCGCAGCAGCCCGTCAAGAAGCTGGCGGCGATCACAACCGACGCGAGACCCCACTCTTCGCCGCCAGCATTGCGCGTCGGGCGACTGCCAAGGCCACTGCGAGGTAAGGGTAACTGCTTTCGATGAGTTCGGTGAGGCGGACGTCCTCCGCCTTGCCAATGCGCCGGTGCCGGACCCGCACCCTGACGACCTTCTGGTCCAGGTGAGGGCCGCAGGGGTCAAACGCGCCGTGGGTTCAGGACCTATTAGATCCAGCCTGGCGATTTGATGGTGGTGTGATTCCCTTGCGGCGGAGGTGCTGCCGGACCAGTTGACGATCGATGCCACCCACCTCAAGGCGCATCGCACAGCCGCCAGCCTGCTCAAAAAGGAGCTGTACCCAGCCGTATCGGGCGCAACAAGTTCAGCCTGAACTTCAAGCTGCACACCGCCTGCGACGGCTATGGCCGCCGCACGCCCTGCTGCTCTCGAAGGCAAGATGAGCGGCCACAGGGGCGCCATCCTGTTGTTGTTGCCAGCGAGCCTCCCGCCAAAGCCCTGCAGGGCAGGCGGTCTTGCGGGCTGCACCCTCATTCTGTCGGAGATGGCTCATGTCGCTCGATTGCGTGGGGTTGCCGCCAGATTGCCTCTGTCAGATTCTGTCGCCAGATCTCCGCTGGCCGCAGGCAGCCCATGGCCACCTCGGCCGAGCGGTGCTGGGTCTGCCGCATCACCTGCGCCAGGTCCGCCTCCGCCTCGCCGGCGGCCGTCGCCAGACCTGCCTGCAGAGAATGCCCGGAGAAGCGCTTCCAGCCCTTCAACCAGCGTCCCGGGGCCGCGCTGCGCACCAGGCGCCACACCGCCTTGTCGGACAGCTGGCCGGCGCCATGCGGATCGGTCTTGGAACGGCGGATGGCCACCTGCAGCCCCTTCCCTGCCACGGCCACCACGTCGCCCAGCGCCAGGCCGACCAGCAGCAGGACGCGGTCGTGGGCGCCGAGCGGCGTGTCGGAGGCCGGCCGGGTCGCCAGCATCTTGCGCAGCAGATCCGGAGTGGCGGCGGCGGCCTGCCGGTGCGGCCGGGTGCCGGTGTTGCGGGTAATGCCTTCCAGCCATACGTAGGCAGGCATCGCCAAGATCCAGCGCTAGGCCAGCCAGCCGGTGGGCTGCTTGGATAGCGGCCAGATGTACCCGCAGAGTGGCTGGACGCCTATTCTGCCCCCTGCGCTTTCTGCACCCCGTCCAGCACCGCCTCATGCGCCGCCAGGATCCGCCGCAGCGTAGGCTTCCCTTTGTCGCTGGCTTCGGCGATGCCCTCGTGCATGTCCTCGAGGCCTGTTGTCAGCTGTTCGGCCAAGCCAGAGAGCCGCTCTTGCAGTTGCTCCTCGTCATCCTTGAGCTCAGCCTTCCAGATCGCCAGAACGCGAGAGAGTTCGGTGGCAGCGCGCTCGGGTGGGACACCCGCTTGCAGCAGCTTGATGAGGGGAGCCAGGTCAGCAGCAGGGGAGCGGGACATGCACAGGAAGATAGGTCTGCAGACCTTGGGTGGCTAGTCGACAAGGGCTGCTCTGTGTCTGGGAATAGCGCAGGAAGATACGCCCTCTAGCAGGCACTCCCAGATATTCCACTCGAGAGCAAATCTCCTGCTTTCCGCTCAGGTGCAGAGTTGTGTCCTATCTTCCGGATCGCCCCGACAAGCC
>NZ_JACTVA010000093.1 GCF_014490485.1 Teichococcus aerophilus
CGGCGGCACGGCTGGCGCGGCGCGTGGCCTCCGCCGTCACGGACGGGGCCTGGCGCCCGGGCGGGTCCTGCCTTCCGCCAGGGCCGGGCGGCGGATTGCCCCGGCGGGCGGCTTCACGCTCCAGCCGGCGCGCGCGGCGACCCTTGAAGGAAATCTGACTGTCACCACGGAAAAGACCACCGATACTCAACGCGACCTCCAGCATCGAGCGCAGCGGCTTATCCGCACGCACGTCATCCCAGTTCAGCCAGGCATCGGCCCGGCCCAGTACCACGCGGACGATGTTGCCTTCGTCCATCAGCCCGCGCGGGGCGAAACGCAGCTGCAGGCGGTCGTCCTGCCAGCGCAGCAATTCGGCGGGGAGCGAGACGACGTCCGACCCCAGGTCGAACTCGATCGTCCCCATCATCGTCTGCGGCAGCACCGCCGGCTGCTTCATCACCATCGCCGCGCCGCCGAGGGAGAGATCGACGCTCTCCCCCACCACGCGGCTGCCGTCGGCCAGCAGCAGGGTTGCGGGCACCACGGCGGCCACGCGGGCACGCTCGCGCACCTGCCGCCGCTCACGCCCCACAGCCAGCCCGGCCAGCACCATGATCAGCGAGAGCAGCACCCAGATGCTGTTCAGCGCATTGGCCTGGAAGGCGAGGCTGGAGGGCGGGTTGGTGACCAGGCCGTGGATGCCGGACATCAGCCCCAGCACCAGCAGCAGGCCGATGACCAGGTTGGGGCCCACGGCGCGCAGGTCGAAGTAGCCGTCGCGCAGCGTGCCGCCCTTGCTGGTCACGTTGAACTTGCCGCGGCTGGGGTCCAGCAGCGTCGTGACGACGACGGGCGCCAGATAGACCGCCAGCACCGTCTCGTAGATCTCGGACCAGAAGCTGTGGCGCACGCGGCCCTGGATGCGGCTGTTGGTCGCGATCGAGTGCACGATATGCGGCCCGGCATAGGCGACGATGGCCAGCGGGGAGGCCGCGATGATGTTCTCGCCCAGCAGCAGGAAGGCGAGCGGCGCGGTGAGGAACACCACGCGCGGCACCGGGAACAGGAAGTGCCACTGGGCGCTGAGGTAGCAGATCCGCTGGTACAGCTTCAGCCCCGGCCCGAACATCGGGTTGTCCACCCGCAGGATCTGGATCATCCCGCGCGCCCAGCGCATGCGCTGGCCGATATGGGCGATCAGCCGGTCCGTCGCCAGGCCAGCGGCCAGCGGCAGGCGCAGATAGGCGGTGCGCCAGCCCAGCCGCTGCATCTTCAGCGAGCAGTGGCAGTCCTCGGTCACCGTCTCGGTCGGCACGCCGCCGACCTGTTCCAGCGCCGTCCGCCGCATCACGGCGCAGGAGCCGCAGAAGAAGGCGGCGTTCCACAGGTCGTTGCCGGACTGCACGCGGCCGTAGAACAGCAGCCCCTCATTCGGCACGCGCTTGCCGGAGGCGAGGTTCCGCTCGAACGGATCGGGCGAGTAGAAGTGATGCGGCGTCTGCAGCATCGCGATCTTGGGGTCCTTCAGCATCCAGCCCATGCTGATCTGCAGGAAGGCCCGCGTCGGCACGTGGTCGCAGTCGAACACCGCGACGTATTCGGCGTTCGTCCGCTCCAGCGCATGGTTGATGTTGCCGGCCTTGGCGCCCTTGTTGTCCGGGCGGACCATGTAGCCGCAGCCGACTTCCTCGGCGAACTGGCGGAACTCATCCCGCCGGCCGTCATCGAGGATGTAGATATTCATCCGGTCGCGCGGCCAGTCCATCGACATGGCGCCGAACACGGCCGGCTTCACCACTTCCAGCGGCTCATTGTAGGTCGGGATGAACACGTCCACGACCGGCCAGACCTCCACCGCCTCCGGCATCGCCACCGGCTGGCGCTCCAGCGGCCAGATCTGCTGGAAGTAGGAGAGCAGCAGGGAGAGCACGGCATAGACCTCGGCCAGCAGCAGGCCGGTGCCGAGGAAGGTGGAGAGGAAGCTGGTGTAGTCCAGCGTCTCCGTCACCCGCCAATAGATGTAGCGCAGCGAGATGAGCGAGGAGAGCGCGACCAGGAAGATCAGCGAGCCGCGGCCCTTCAGGCGGCCGAGCAGCAGGAACACCGCGAAGCCGCCGAGGGCGAGCCAGGCCTGCGCCTCCGCCTCCAGCGGCGTGATCATGAACACGAGGCCGATCAGCAGCCCCAGCAGGACCAGCAGACCCCCCAGGAACGGCACCCGCATCAGCGGCCCGGTCAGGCGACGGCCGAGCCGCATCAGCGTGTTTCCCATTGCGGGGCCGCCCAGGCGGCAGCCTCGTGCGGCTGCTCCTGCCGGGGGGCCGGTCTGTCCTGAGAGGCCAGCAGGGCCTCGATGGCGGCGGCGATCTGCCGCAGTTCGCCGCCGGCGCGGCTGGCGGGTTCCAGCAGGCGCTGGGCGGCCACGGCCTCCCCCACCGCGCCATCCTGGCTGACGGCGCCGAGCAGGCGGCTGCCGAGATGCCGGGCCACCGCCTCTGCCGCCGCGCGGGAGAGGCGGTCCCGCAAATCCACCGCGTTCAGCACGAATTGCAGCCGGCCGGAGAACAGCGCCTTCATGGTACCGGTGCCGAGGAAGCGCCCGGCCTCGATCTCCGCCAGCATGGCGGCGCTGATGGCCTCGCTGCGCAGCACCGTGACGATCAGGTTGGCCATCGGCGTCAGGATGGACAGCGCCTGGGACGGGCCGGGCGGCATGTCCGCCACTACCAGCACGTTGGGGTCGGCCAGCATCTCCCGCAGCGGGGCGGCCAGCAGCTCCGGATCGTTTTCCAGCGCCACGGCGTTGTCCAGCGCCTCGCGCAGCGTGACGGCACCGTGCGGCAGCAGCAGGGTGCCGGAGGGCGCCTGGCGCAGGTGGCCACGCCATTGGGGGCGCTGCGGCAGGTGGGCGGCGAAGCCGTCCTGCTCCGCCACCGACATGCCGAAATGCAGCCGGAGGGAGTTCTGTGGATCGAGGTCCAGCGCCACGACGGAGCGGCCATCCCGCCGCAGCAGGTCCGCCACATTGGCGGAGAGCGTGGTCTTACCGACGCCGCCCTTGGGCGATGCGAAGCAGATCAGCGGCACAGGCGTCTATCCTCAGTCTTGCCGGCCGGCGCGGAGGCCACGCAGGACGTTGTGCAGCGCCACGGTCTGCTTGGCCTCGGCGGGCTGCACCGCGGAGGTCCGTACCCGGCGGAACACATCCGCCAGCGGCGTGGCGGCGGTGGCAGGCGCAACGGCGGGCTGCGGCTGGAACGGCGCTTCCGGCTGCGGCGTGTAGGGCTGCGCCGGCTCATGATAAGGCACGACATCCGACTGCTGCACGAAGGGCTGGGACGGTTCCTGATACGGCACGTAAGCCGGCTGCTGCACGAAAGGCTGCGCCGGCTCCTGGTACGGCACGAAGTCCGGCTGCTGCACGAAGGGCTGAGACGGTTCCTGATACGGCACGTAAGCCGGCTGCTGCACGAAAGGCTGCCCCGGCTCCTGGTACGGCACGCAATCCTGCTGCTGCACCAAGGGCTGGGACGGTTCCTGATACGGCACGTAAGCCGGCTGCTGCACGAAGGGCTGTGGCGGGTCCTGGTACGGCACGAAGTCCGGCTGCTGCGCGACGGACTGCGGCGGCTCCTGATACGACGCGTAGGCCGGCTGCGGCACGAAAGGCTGCGGCGGCTCCTGGGCAGGCACGAAGGCCGGCGCCACGAAGGGCTGCGGCAGTTCCTGGTGTGGCACGAAGTCCTGGTACGGGGCCGACGCGGCGGCGCCAAAGCCGGCGGAGGAGAGCAGCCCGCCAGTGTCGGTGGCGATCGGCTGGCCGCTCAACGGCCCCGGCACCATGCCCGGCGGCGCGGCGGGCCGGTCCCAGACTGCGGGCTGGGCCAGCAGGGCCAGCAGCCCGTGCTGGGCCGTCGCCGGCTGCAACGACGCCTCGCGCAGCACCTCCAGCAGCGGGCGTTCCTCGTCCGGGGCGGCCATGACAGGCTTCGGCGCGGAGATGGGCGCGGGCGAGGTCCATTCCACCTGGGGCGGCGGGAGCGGTGGCGCCGCTGCTGGCACAGGCATCACAACTTCCGGCTGCACAGCAGCAAGAGATGGGGCGGAGTCAGGCCAGGAAACGGCGGCGATATCGAGTTTCTCAACCTTGGGTTGATCGACCTCTTCCATCCGGGCCGGGTTGGGAAAGCCCAGATGCGGGTCCGTCAGCACAGGCGGCTGCGGCGCGGGCAAGGGGGTAGCGCGGGCTTCCTCTTCACGCTGCAAGGCGGCGGCCTCGGCAAGGGCGGCATCGAGATCCGGGGCATCAGGCGCGGATTCGGCCGATGGCGGCTGAAAAGTGCCGCGGACAGGCACGTTGCCAAAGTTCCGGTAGCGTATGACGGGTGCCCGCAGAGCCGCCGCGACCCGCGCGACATCGATGTCTTGTGCCATGCTCTGCTACCCAGCCCTCTTCGCGGCGCAGAATGCAATTTACGCGAGAGGAACGGAATACTGAATCCCGCGCACATTTCAGAAAAAATGTATCTAAATTAAGACAATTCGCTCTCGGCGATCAGCACGAGTATTTTGATCATGCTCCCGTAATAATCGTCCTGGCGGGAGAGGCGCACGGATTCCATCTGGAACGCCCCGCCGCCCGCCCGCGCCTGCAACCACTGCCGCAACACCGCCACGCCGCCATTCGCCGGATAGGGAGAAATGCGGTCGGTCTCCAGATCCGCCCAGGCGGGCAGGTAGGGATGCGTGCGCTCCGCCCAGAAGCGCAGCACGCGCTGCACCGGCGCTTCCTCCTGCAACCCGGCCCAGGCCAGGTAGAGCGGCACGCGCACCGCGTCGTAGGAAAAGCGCGGCGGCCAGCGGGACGGCAGGCTGGCCACGCCGTCGGCGCGCCACAGCGTCAGCCAATCCGGCGGCAAGTCCCACCGGCCGAAGCCGGCGCCGCGCAGCAGCCCCACCCCATCCGCCACCAGGCGCAACCACGCCGGGTCCGGCACCGCCCGCGCCAGCAGCCGGAGTGCCGGAAAGGCGTAGTAGGAGAGGTTGAGCACCACATGCTCCTGCTCCTCGAACCCCCCTGCCCCCGGCAGCAGCACGGTGCGGCCACCGACATGGCGCAGCAGCAGGCGTAAGATATCCCGCGCAATCGCGGTGCCGGCCGCCGCGTAAGCAGGCTCATCCCACCGCCGGGCGGCCAGCAGCAGCGCTGCGGCGATGAACACGTCCCCATCCGTGGCGTTGTTGCGGTCCGACACTGTCTGCGCCGCCCCCGGCACATGCCGCCAGGCGTGCAAATGGTCCCCTGGCCGCCGCAACAATCCGCGCGTCCAGGCCAGCAGCAGGTCGAAGGACGCACGGTCCCCGCACCGCTCGGCGCAGAGCAGCGCCCAGCCCTGCCCTTCGGAATGCGAGACGCCCTGGTTGCCGGTGTCGATGATCCGGCCTTCCGGCAACAGGAAGCGGGCGCGGAAATCCTGCCACACCGCGCGCAACGCCAGGTCCGGCGGCGCAACGGCCCGCGCGGGCGCCGCCGCCCAGGCAGCGCCCAGCCCGGCAACCAGGGCGCGGCGGGACAGGCGCGGCAGAGAAGCCCCGGGGGAAATCATGTGGGGCAAGATGCCGCGGTAAGCCTTGCCGTTCCGTTGCTGCGGGTGGCGCGCGTGTGTTGGTCGGGACGTCGTCCGAGGGGGATTCTGCTGGGGGCCAAGGAGGCTTCTTGAGAGGGGCTCTGCCCCTCTCAAACACTCCCCGCCAAAGGCCTGAGGCCTTTGGAAACCCGTCTGTTCCGGCACGCCAAAGGTGAGAGGTATTTCAATATGTCGTTGTTATTAAAATATTTATCGACGAGCCGAGTTGGATCACCGTCTGCCGTGGCGATTCATTGAAAGCTCCCATGAATCGCAGGTGCGGGAGATCGTATTTCCTGCCGGGGGAGTTCGAGGGGGCAGCGCCCCCCTCGATCCCACACAGACATCTCGATCCCACACAGACATTGCGAGCCACCCCCGGCGTTTCCACAGCAAGCCTGAGCCTTGAGAGACGCCCACCCAGGCTCTGGCAAGGACCCTCAGGGATACGCCGCGGCGGCGGCCTTTTTCAGGTGGCCAGCCATTCCTGGAACAGGGCGTTCACCGCGTCCGGCTGCTCCATGGTCGGCAGGTGGCCGGACTGGGCGATGCGGGCCAGGCGGGCGCCGGGAATGGCGGCGGCCATTTCCTCGGCCAGCTCGGGCGGGGTCAGGATGTCCTGCTCCCCCACCACGACCAGCGTGGGGAGTTGGAGGCCGGGCAGCATGGGGCGGGAATCCGGGCGTTGCAGGATGGCTTGTTGCTGCCGCAGGAAGGCTTCGCGGCCGACGCGCTCGGCCATCTCGCGCACCGCGTGGCCCAGCGGGCCGTCCACATGGTCCGGGTGCAGCAGGCTGGGCAGCAGGCGCGGCGTCACCCCCTTGAACTGGCCGGAGCGGGTGAGCGCCATCAGGCCGCGCCGCCGGCGGGCCTGCTCGTCGGTATCCGGGCGGGCGGAGGTGTCGAGCAGCGCCAGATGCGTCACCCGCTCCGGCGCCCGGCGAAGGATTTCCAGCGCCACGTAGCCCCCCATGGAAAGCCCGGCCAGGGCGAAGCGCGGCGGTGCTGCGGCGAGGGTGCGCAGCGCCATGCTGCCGAGATCCGCATCCAGGGTCAGGTCGGCCACCCGGCAGGGCGTGGTACTGGCGAGGGCGGACATCTGGTCGCGCCACAGACGCTCGTCGCACAGCAGGCCTGGCAGCAACAGCAGGGAGGTGGCGGCGGTCATGGGGCGGCACTTCTCTTCGCGGACGTGGGTTCAGGCGCTGTTGCGGACGTCAGTTGGCCGATGGGCACGGCAGGTACTCATTGGGCCAGAGAGGCGGCGGTGGCCCGAGGCAGGGGGATCGGGCCGGGCCGCCGGCGTAACCGGCGCGGAGAGGACCGATGCGGCCGGCCCTGCAGAGTTCGAAACGGACTTCCAGTTACCCTTCCCCCGAAACCTCGTCAAAAAACCGCTCAAAAACCTCGGCAAAACACGCGCGGGCGGGTCGAAAAACTTGCCAAGCGGCGGCGCCGGGCGCATTAGGGGCGCGGATGCCGGGTTCAGGGCCGCGCGGTTCGCGCGTGACCGGCCGGTACCATCATGCCCACATGAGGCCCGCCGCATGGTCGGCGAAGGGACCAACTGCTCTTGAGCGATCAGTCTGAAGCGCCCGCGATCATCGCGGCCGAGAACGAGCATTCCGACGCCCTGCCCCCGCCGGCCGCCCCGCCCGGCGGTGCCGCCGCAGCCGGCCCGCCGGAACAGCCCGTGACGGACGAGCACGCTCAGGACGCCGCCGGGAACAGCGCGGAGGATGAGATGGCCGCAGAAGAAGCCGCCAGCTGGGCGCAGCATGAGGACGAGGCGCCGCGCACCGTCTTCGCCGATCTCGGCCTGTCCGAGCTGCTGCTGAAGGGCGTGGAGGATGTGGGCTACCTGCACCCGACGCCGATCCAGGAACAGGCCATCCCCATCGTGCTGATGGGCCGGGACGTGCTGGGCTGTGCCCAGACCGGCACCGGCAAGACCGCCAGCTTCGTGCTGCCGATGATGGACATCCTGGCCGGTTCCCGCGCCAAGGCCCGCATGCCGCGCAGCCTGATCCTGGAGCCGACGCGCGAGCTGGCGCTCCAGGTCGCCGAGAACTTCGTCAAGTACGGCCAGCACATGAAGCTGACCCATGCCCTGCTGATCGGCGGCGAGAGCATGAACGACCAGCGCGATGCGCTGGACAAGGGCGTGGACGTGCTGATCGCCACCCCCGGCCGGTTGCTGGACCTGTTCGAGCGCGGCCGCGTCATGCTGGCCGACTGCAAGGTGCTGGTGATCGACGAGGCCGACCGGATGCTGGACATGGGGTTCATCCCCGATGTCGAGCGCATCGTCTCCATGTTGCCGCCGCTGCGCCAGACGCTGTTCTTCAGCGCCACCATGGCGCCTGAGATCCGCAAGCTGGCCGATGCCTTCCTGCAGAATCCGAAGGAGATCACCGTCTCCGCCCCGGCTTCCGTGGCCACCACCATCACTGCCGGCCTGGCCCTGGTGCAGGAGGCGGACAAGCGCCGCGCCCTGCGCCGGCTGATCCGTGCGGAGAACGTGCAGAACGCGCTGATCTTCTGCAACCGCAAGCGTGACGTGGACATCCTCTACAAGAGCCTGTCCAAGCACGGCTTCTCCGTCGGCGCCCTGCATGGCGACCTGGCGCAATCCGTCCGCTTCGCCACGCTGGAGAAGTTCAAGAACAACGAGCTGCAGCTGCTGGTGTGCTCGGACGTGGCGGCGCGCGGCATCGACATCGGCGGCCTGAGCCACGTGTTCAACTTCGACCTGCCCTTCCATGCGGAGGACTATGTCCACCGCATCGGCCGCACCGGCCGCGCCGGGCGGGAAGGCCATGCCTACTCCATCGCCACCGCCGACGACGCCAAGCTGCTGGACGCGATCGAGAAGCTGACCGGCAACCCGATCCCCCGCATCAGCGTCGAGGGTGTCGAGCCGGTGAGCGAGGAGGAGATGACCGAGGCCCGCGAGTCCAAGGGCCGTGGCCGTGGCCGCAGCCGTGGCAAGTCGGAAGAGCGCAGCGGCCGTGGCGACCGTGGTGGCCGTGGCCAGCGCGACGCCGCGCCGCGCCGCGATGCCGAAGCCCGCCCGGCGCGGGACGAAGCGCCCCGCAGCCGTGACGAAGCCCCGCGCAGTGGCCGGGGTGACGAAGCGCCCCGCCGTGGCCGCCGCCGTGAGGAGGAGCCGCGCCG
>NZ_JACTVA010000094.1 GCF_014490485.1 Teichococcus aerophilus
CGACCAGGGCTATACCGGAACAAGGGCGGCCGACGCCGCCAAGGCGCACGGCATTGAACTGGAAGTGGTCAAGCTGTGGATCGGCATGGAAGATTGACCCCTCTGGTGGGGTGATCGGCGTTCAAAACTGACCCCCTGAATTTGAGATGCTGCCCCTCTCTCAGAGGGGGAGCGGGGGGATGCTGGCGGTGGACATGATTGCCCGGGTCCGGCGGGCGCACTTCGTGGGCGGCAAGTCGATCAAGCAGATCACGCGCGAGCTGGGTCTGGCGCGCAACACGGTGCGGCGGGTGCTGCGCTCGGGCGAGACGGCGTTCACTTATGAGCGTCAGGTGCAGCCGCGGCCCAAGCTCGGGGCCTGGACGCAGCTGCTGGAACAGCGGCTCAGCGCCAACGAGCGACTACCCAGTCGCGAGCGGCTCGATCTGATCCGGATGTTCGAGGACCTGCAGCAGCAGGGGTTTACCGGCGGCTACGACACCGTGCGTCGCTACGCCCGGGCGCGGCAGCGGCAGCGCGGCACTGCCATCTCAGATGCCTATATCCCGCTGAGCTTCGCGCCCGGCGAGGCCTACCAGTTCGACTGGTCGCAGGAGGTCGTGGTGCTGCACGGTGCCACGGTCGCGGTGCGGGTGGCGCAGATGCGGCTGTGTCACAGCCGGATGCTGTTCGTGCGCGCTTATCCGCGCGAGAGCCAGGAGATGGTGTTCGATGCGCATGACAAGGCGTTCGCGTTTTTCCGCGGCACCTGCCAGCGCGGCATTTACGACAACATGCGCACAGCGGTGGACGTCGTAGGTGTGGGACGCGAGTGACAGTTCAATCGCCGGTTCCTGCAGATGTGCAGCCATTACCTGGTCGAGCGGACGGCTTGCACACCGGCCTCAGGTTGGGAGACGGTGTTCAACGACGCCAGGATGACCACCGCGCTGCTCGATCGCCTGACGCACCACTGCGACATCATCGAGACCGGCAACGCCAGCTGGCGATTCAGGAACCGCAACTAGCGCCATCACCACGCTGTAGACGGGGTCATTTTTGCACGCCGATCCGGGGTCAATTTTGGACGCTGATTGACATTCGGGATTTCATAACTGGTCAGGTGGCCGATAAAACCGATATCGGAACTTTCAGCAGGCGACAGACACCGCCCAAGCAAGTCGACCTTCTTACAACGACCCCACCCTATAATTAGTAGAAATTCAATATAATAATGATAGACAGAATCATTGATCCGCAGGATACCGCACCATGATAAAAGAAGCTATTGGCGACAAAGTTGCAAATATAAATTTGCAAGAAATTCTTCGTATTGTGCACAGTAATGATGGAATTTTTATTCCTGTAATTGATCGTTCTGGACTTCATGTGCAGGTTCACATGACATTTGAGCAAGCTCACCGACTCCTGGTTGACCTTCAGATGGTGGTAATTTCTTGGATTGCTAGCCAAGGGCCACAAATTGTTTCTATGCCTAAGGCCCCATTCAATATGGAGGCTCACAGCTGGAAGGTTGGACTACAAAAAAACAAGGGGAATATCATCCTCCGGATTGAGGGAAATAATTCTGAAATTTTTGACGTAAGTATTTCAAGTGAAGGGGCTGTTCTTATGGCCGATGATATCATTAATTTATCAAAGGTTAATTAGATCCCATTTTTAACGCGGTCGCGCACCGACCGCCGGTCGCCTCAGATAATGAGCGGCAACTTTCAGGGCTAGCAGAGCGAGAGGCTGTTATGGACCTGCAGCCAGTTGAGCGGCTTGCTTGAGCATTCAGGCAGGCGAAGGCGAAGAGATGGAGATCAGCAAGAATAGTGGCGTAGCGCTCGTAGTCCTTCACCAGCCGCCGAAAGCGGTGGCCTAGGCAAACGGCCGCTCGACGGCCCAGCGCCGCGGTAGAAGCACGAAGCCGCGCTTGGCCTCCGGCAACTTCACGACCTCCAGTTCGATGCTGTGCGCCCTCGCAGCCTCGGCAGCCCGCGCGCCGGTGTAGCCCTGGTCAGATCCTCGGCCAGGGCTATGAGGCAGCCTGCCGCCAGCCAGCGCCGCGCCTGCTGATAGACTGCCCAAGGCGGCAGGTCGTTCGGCGTCCAGCGCTAGGGTGCGCCGCACAGCGTATTCGTGGCCTCCTGCGCCACGACGATGTGGCCGCACGTTTAGGCGGCGACGAATTTGTAATCCTTGCCAAGAGCTGCAGCAAAGACAGTAGCGCCCTTACCCTGGCTCGCCGCCTCATCAGCGAAATCACACTTCCTGTTCATCATGAGCAGCAGATTCTCTCCGTCAGCGCGAGCATCGGCATTGCCGTGATGATGGGTGTGACCCAGATAGCTTGCTGCGCAAGGCAGACATGGCACTCTATCATGCGAAGCGCGAAGGGCGTGGCCAATCTTGCCTCTACAATCCTGACCTGGAAGCCGTGGCCCGGGAACGCAGAAACCTTGAGCAAGATCTGCGCGACGCGATCACTTGCGGCGAGTTCCGCCTTCACTATCAGCCTATCATGGATGTGCGCAGCAATCGGCCCACCGGCTTCGAGGCTTTGTTGCGCTGGGACCGGCCTAATGTCGGCCCGATATCACCAGCAGAATTCGCCTCTTTTGCAGAAGATGTCGGTCTCATGAGCGAGACCGATGACTGGGTCGTCCGCGAAGCTTGTCTGGCTGCGAAGACATGGCCCTTAGACGTGATGGTTTCATTCAACCTCCCATCGACGCAATTTTCCTGCCCGGGATTGATTGAGAGGATTGCGAAGATACTGGCCGAAACCCGACTACCCGCCAGCTGTCTTGAGCTTGAGATCACAGAGGCCGCCGCGATACATAATCTCGGCGTTGCCACGGGATTACCTTGAGGCCATCCGTAATATGGGTGTCCACATCACCCTGGACGATTTCGGGACCAAGTACTCTTCGTTCAGTCTGATCCGCCAGCTTCCATTTACCCGGAACAAGATTGACCGAAGCTTTATTCAGGACATCGCGAACAATAATCAGTCAGCCACGATTGTCTCGGCAATTTGCCTTATATGTAGCGGCCTGAGTGTTCGCTCCACGGCTGAAGGTGTTGAGACCGCCAAGCAGATGCGGCGACTGATTGCGGAAGGCTGCACCGATCTCCAGGGGTATCTGATCTCCAAGCCCTACAGGCGACCATGTCGTGCGCTGGTTACTATCTTTGCCGAAGTAGGCCTATCCGCGTGGAGGCGCGTCTACTTGATAATCTCGATAGACCTTTCCAGTAACGCGTGCTTCTGCGGGCTGCCCCAGGCATTTTCGAAGTCGATAGCCCGAGTTTGGCAGCAGCCGCACTCATGGATGCCGAACCCGACTGTCATTCGCCGGTCCATGCTGCGGTCCAAAATCCTCGTGGAAGGCCTGCTGGTGTAGGGCGCGCGCGATCTCTGGCCCTGAGCGGCCTTCGCGCACCATCAGCCCCGCTGAGTAGGCGGCCGACAGGATGCCCTCACGATATATTTGCAGTAGGGTGCTGGGCGGTATCGATTTGGACATCCCGGCTGGGCGCAGCTTGGCCGTGGTAGGCCGCAGCGGTTCGGGAAGTCTACTATCGCGCGCCTGTTGGTGCCGTCGAGAAAGGTCATGCTGAGCGCCACACCCTGCTGCTGCACCAGTTCCAGCAGGCGCTCCCAAACACCGGCCTTGGCCCAGCGGATGGAGAGTTGCGCCGCCAGCCACCAGGGCCCGAGATCGTCTGGGATGCTGCACCACTTGGCGCCGTTCTGGTGCCGCCAGAGAATGGCCGACATGGTCCGCCAGAGATCGTCCGGCGGTGTCTTGCCATGAGGCCTGACTTCCTCGATCAGCGGCTCCCACACCGCCCAGGTCGCATCCGTGAAAACCTGAGTGCCGTTGCTCTCTGCCATGCCCCAAATATAGGATCAGCGTTCAAGCTCTAGCACGCCTTAGTCACCGCCAGCACGGGAGTTGCGGATCATACGCTTCAGTTGCCAGAGGTCAGGGCGTTCGCCCATCCGGCAAATGCAGGATCTCGGCGCGTGCTCGAGACGGGCGGCTTCGAGGTTGTGCGCTTCGTGCCGGAGATGGATCGCTTCCTGTATCGCCGAAACCGCAAAGACCTACGAGCACCTGCATAGAGCGGCGCTGGGGCCATTTCGGATATACCTGAAATAGAAGGATCGAAGCGCCCACCTGTTCGCCTCGTCACTACCGACCCACGTGGCAGCGGCTGCGGCGACCTCCTGCGCACAATAAGCTCGGATTATCGTGCTTCTGGAAAGGTACGACGTGATATTCGTCGTCGAGCGACTTACGGCGCATGTCGCAGCGCAAGCGCGGTGCGGCTTCCTGCCTTGTCTTCCCCGGCCCGATGCAACAAATCCTCCATCGCCTGATCGGACGATGCGACGGCTAGTGCAGTCGCCGCCGCCGCATCGCGCCGCCTGATCGCGACGAGCAGGGCGCGGTGGCTTTCTACTGATCGCGCCAAGCGCCCCGGGCCAAACCCCAGGCGCAGGCGCAGGGCCTCGACCAGGGCCCAACTGCGTGACATCACCGCGGCCGCGTCGCGATTGCGGGCGATCGAGAATAGGTGGATGTGGAAGTCTTCATTGGCCGCCATGGCGGCGGAGGCGTCCTGGACGACCGCCGCCTCGAAGCCGGCCTCCAACAGGTCGAGCTCCTCCAGCTCAGCATCGGAAATGTAGCGGATCACGTCCGGGATCAGCAGCCGTATTACCGCGCGGCGCAGGCGGTAGATGTTGCGGATATCGTCGGGCGCCAAGCGGCGGACCCAGGCGCCACGATTGGGATGCGCCTCGACCAGCCCCTCGGCTTCGAGGGTTTTCAGGGCGGCGCGCACGGGAGTCACCCCCGTGGCCAGGCGGGTTGCGAGCGCGGCCACGGTCAGCTTCTCGCCCGGCGCCAGGGCACCCTCCACGATCATGCGGCGCATGCTGGCGATTACGCGGTCTTCGGTCGTCATGCTTGATTCTATCAAATCTTGCCGTTACCCTGATTCTATCAAATATGCTCGCTAGCTTAAAGCGAGACCGGGGAGGCTTCGAGGTGCCGGATCAACCAAGGTGCCTGCCACGCATCGTCGCCGGCCAGTTCCGCGAGCTGAGCCAAGCCGATCTCGCGTTCGCGCGACAGATCGGCTGCAGCGGGGTCACGGTCAATAAGCCGGACTTCGACAGTCCGGCTTGGATCGCTTTCCTCAACAAAGAATTCACCGCGGCGTCGGGCCCACGCGCCCCGACACGGCGCTGGTCGGCGTTGGATTTGGCCCAGTTACGGGCGGCCGTCGAGGCGCATGGGCTGGCGCTGAGCTGCATCGAGGGCGTGCCGCGCAACCTGCTCGACAAGGCGATGCTGGGGCTGCCGGGCGCGGAGGAGCAGATCGAGGATTTCAAAGCAACGCTGCGTGCCATGGGCCAGGCGGGCATCCCGGTGCTCGGCTACAACTGGATTCCCGACGGGGTCTGGCGCACGGCCAAGGCGGCACATGGCCGGGGCGGGGCGCTGGTCACCGGCTATGACGACGCGGTGGGCCAGCGCGTGGCGACCGGCGGCCTGCCGACGCGCAGCGAGGCCCAGATCTGGGCGAATTGGGAGCAGTTCATCGCCGAGGTGCTGCCGGTCGCCGAAGCGGCCGGGGTCCGGCTGTCGCTCCATCCGGACGACCCCCCGGTACCGGTGCTGGACGGCGTCGCGCGCATTTTCCGCAGCGAGGCCGCTTTCGCCCGGGCCATGGCCTTCGCTGACAGCCCGTATCACGGCCTGGCCTTCTGCACCGGTGCCTTTGGACAGATCGGGGCGGCGCCGATGATGGCGGCGCTGCGGCGCTTCGCAAGGGCGGGCCGCATCCATTACGTCCATCTGCGCAGCGTCCACGGCGCGCTGCCGCGGTTCGAGGAAGCCTTCATCGACGAAGGCAGCGTCGATCCGGTCGCGGTGCTGCGCGAATTGCTGGAAGCCGGGTTCGACGGCTTTGTCATCGACGACCATGTCCCGCATGTGGAGGGCGACACGGTTTGGGGACATCGCAGCCGCGCCTATGCCACCGGCTACATCGCGGGCGTGCTGCGCACGCTGAGCCAACCACAAGGGGCGACCGGATGACCCAATACCATGGCGCGACCCGACGCGGCGTGCTGGCCCTGCCGGCGCTGCTGGCCGCGGGCAGCGCCCGCGCACAGAACCGGCCCTTGCAGGTCGTGGTGCCGTTCCCACCGGGCGGCACCTCGGACCTGGTCGCGCGGATCATCCAGCCGGACGTGCAGCGCGCGCTAGGGCAGGCCGTGGTGATCGACAACCGTGGCGGCGCCGCCGGCCATCTGGGCGCCGACCATGTCGCCAAGAGCGCCCCCGACGGCACCACCGTGCTGCTGACCGATCCGGGCATCCTGACCACCGGACCCAGCCTTTTCGCCAAGCTGCCCTACGATCCCGCGAAGGATCTCGATCCGGTCACCATGCTGATCTACGCGCCCTATGTCCTGGCGGTGCATCCCTCGGTCCCGGCGGCGAGCGGGGCCGAGCTGGCGGCCTATGTGCGGGCCAATCCGGGGAAGATCAACTTCGCTCATTCGGGCGTGGGTGCGCTGAACCACCTGACGGCCCTGGTCGCCGTGCAGCATTGGGGCGGAACCGTCACCGAGATCTTTTACCGGGGCGGCATGCTGGGCATCCAGGCGGCGGTGACCAACGAAAGCCAGATGGTCGTCAATGGCGCGACGGCGACGCTGCCATTTGTCAAGGATGGCAGGCTGCGCGCCTTGGCGGTGACCGGGCCACGACGCTTGGCGGACCTGCCAGATGTCCCAACCTTTGCCGAACTCGGCTGGCCCGCCGCCGAGGCCGGGATCTGGCAGGGCCTGCTGGCCCCCGCCGGCACGCCGCCCGGCACCATCGCGCGGCTGTATGACGCCTTCACAACCGCACTGGACCTGCCGGCAACCCGGACGCGTCTGGCCGATCTGGGCGCAGGGGCCCGGGCCGAGGGTCCCGAATCGTTCCGCCGCTGGCTGGCCGCCGAAACACAGTCCTGGAGCAGCGTGATTCGCGCGCGCGGCATAAGGCTCGATTGAGCCGAAATTTGTAGAGATTTTCAGGCGCGTGACATTCTTGCTTGTCTTCAACAATGCAAGATGTCGAACATGATATTGGGAAATTATTGTGCCATAGATCCTGCCATAATGGACGCCTGCGCCGCTGACCCTGATCATTCATCCACAAGAAACGGCGGGGGCAGCAAACCCAGATCGTGCCACCAGTCGATCACTAAGGCCTGTTAGATCTTGATCCAATCGGCGGCGGCTGCGAGGCAGAGGATGCTGAGGAAGGATCGAGCGGTTTTCTCGTAGCGGGTAGCAACGGCGCGCCATTCTTTCAGGCGCGCCCAGAGGTTCTCCACCCGCCAGCGGTTGTTGTAGATCCAGCTGGGACAGGCGACCGGCGCATCCGTGCGCTTGGGTGGGATGGCAGGACGTGCGCCCATGTTCCAGATCCGCTCGCGGAAGGCATCGGAGGCATAGCCGTGGTCACCGATGATCCACCCTGGTACGTCCGGCAGGCTGTTGAGCAGACCAAGTGCAAGCGGCAGTTCATGCGCCTGACCGGGCGCGAGAGCAAAGGCGATGGCCCGTCCGCGCCCATCGGCAATTACGCAAGTTTTGGTGCCATAGCCGCCGCGAGATCGGCCAAGTGCTTCACGTAGATCTCGCTCTCTGCCATGGCCCCCCTTTTTTCCGCGCCCGCCGCCTTGTGATGAGCACGGATGTTAGTGCCATCGAGGAAGGTCATGCCGAGCGCTACACCCTGCTGCTGCACCAGCGCCAGCAGGCGCTCCCAGACACCCGCCTTGGCCCAGCGATGAAGAGCTGCGCCGCCAGCCACCAGGGTCCGAGATCGTCAGGAATGCTACGCCACTTGGCGCCGTTCTGGTGCCGCCAGAGAATGGCCGAGATGGTCCGCCGGAGGTCCTTCGGCGGTGTCTTGCCGTGAGGCCTGAGCTCCTCGATCAGTGGCTCCCACACCGCCCAGGCCGCATCCGTGAAAACCTGATTGCCGTTACTCTCCGCCATACCCAACACATGGGAACAGCAATCAAGCTCAAACAGGCCCTAGAGGCTGTTATGAACCTGCGGTTAGTAGAGCGGCCTGTTTGAGCACGAGGCAGGCAAATGCGATGAGGTGGAGATCGGCAAGGGTGCTGGCATAGCGCTCGTAGTCCTTCACCAGCCTTCGGAAGCGCGTCGCCCAGGCAAAGGGCCGCTCGACGATCCAGCGCCGCGGTAGCAATACGAAGCCGTGCTTGGACTCCGGCAACTTCACCACCTCCAGTTCAATACCATGCGCCCTGGCGGCCTCGGCAGCCCTCGCACCGGTATAGCCCTGATCAACATAGGCCAGATCGACGCTTTGCCCGGTGGAAGTCTGCACGGCCTGGGCCGGGCGCCGAACCTCAGCCCGGTCACCGGCGCTGGCGGGCGTGACGTGCAGCGTCAGCAGGTGACCCAGCGTGTCGACCGCCAGGTGTAGCTTCGAGACCTTCTTCTGCGTGGCACCGTCATACCCCGACTGCTCACTGCTTTCGGGAGAGGAGCGCAGCGTCCGGCTGTCCAGGATCGCCGCTCTGGGCTGCGCCTTTCTCCCCGCGGCGAGAC
>NZ_JACTVA010000095.1 GCF_014490485.1 Teichococcus aerophilus
CTCCACCTCGTCGCCTTCGTCTGCCTCATGCTCAAACAGGCCGCTCTACTCACCCCAGGTCCATAACAGCCTCTAGGCCAAACGGATGGATCGAATAATGGTAGTCTGGGCTAATCTGCCGAAAATGCGCGCCGATCTGATCTTGGCGGCGCGCCTAGCTCTGCGCGATCAAACACCGGAATGTCTGGCGGCGTATTCGGTTGACGTGGATATCCCTCGTCATCTCCTTAAAATGAGAGCGCACTGTGCCTCTCAACCTTCTGAGGAAGAGATGGAAGATTTGTTCTGCGCGGAAACAGAGATATTCTCTTATTATTTTGATGATACTTTTGTTGAGACGGAGATAGAGGTGCTGGCACCTGGTGCGGAGCCGAATTTTCTGCCGGGTGGTGTGGCCTATCGCCGCTCAGAACAGCAAGGCTAAAGCTGGAGCGGCCATCTTAAAACACCGCCATGTCTGTTTACCACACGGCAAGGCTCACCATGTCATGCTGCACTGCACAGTGGAGCATGCCGCTCAATGGCTCAGGTCTCGCCTTGCACGTCACAGGCTGTCTTCCAGTCGCCGGATTGGTTCGACACCGGCAACAGCCCTATCGGCACCTTTCGCTTCCGTGGCGGCCGACAGGCGCCGACGACCCGCGCACTGATTCACTACACGCCGGAGGGAAGGCGCTTCATCCCCGCCCGCCCGGAAGGTTTCGCCGCCCCGCCCTGGCGGTTGGAGGCCTGGCATGAATGGCAGGCGGACCTGGCCTGGTCGTTGCGTCGGGCACTGAAGGGGCAGACACCGCAGGCCCTGGCGCTTTCCGTGGTCGCGCTGGACCTGCGCGCATGCGCCGCCACGCTGTACCATGTGCTGGACCGCGCTCCGCGTGGCGCGGACGAGCACGACCTCAACGCAATCGAGGCCGAGGTGATGGCGGATTTCATTGGGTGCTGCCGCATCGGCACGCTGCGCGCGGTCGTGGGGCAGGATGGCTCGGCGTCCCTGCCGCAAGGAATGGTGGCCTATCGGCGCATTTGAACGCCGCGAAAATCGGCTTGATCTAGGATAAAAATCCGCTTATCCTTCGTCTTGTCAGCGGCCGAACTATGCCTGCGGCGCGGCATCCCCCTTATCCTGTCAGTCTTCCGTGACCGTCTATCCCACACGGGTAGGCGTCCGCTCGTGCCGTCATTTCATCGCAACTGGTTGCCGAAGGCGCCGGTGGCTCCCTGCCTCGCAGGGTCAGCCGCCGGCGCTTTCGTCGTTCAAGCAGGCCAAGGAGGGCCGCATGATCCCCGCAGAGATGGAGCCGCAGGTGCTCGCCACCGCGGTGCAGGCGCCAATGATGGCGGCCTTGTTCTGGATGATGCACGGGCTGCGGCGCGGCCTGTCCGAGCGCCCCTGCGCGCCGGAGGAACCGCCGCCGCAGCGTTGCGAGGCCGACGCCCTGTCGCGCACGCGCGACGAGCTGGCAGCCTTCAAGCTGGAAGTGGCGCGGACCTACGTGCCGCTGTCGCTGATCCGCGATGTGGACCAGCGGCTGACGCAGCAATTGCTGCGGATTGAGGAAAAACTGGATGCCGCGACCCGCGCCGCCACGGCGGCGGCGGCGGCGGTCGCGGCGCAACAGCCCCAGCATCGCTGGCGGCCGGAGGATCGGGCATGAGCGCTTCCATCGAAACCACCAAGGCCACCACCGCGCCGCAACTGGCGCCGCTGGAGGTCTTTGCCCTGACCCTGTGGGCGGAGGCCGGCACCCGCTCCGTCCGCGCCATCGAAGCGCTAGCCGCCGTGGTGATGAACCGCGTCCGCCGGGCCGAGGCCGGGGAAGCCGCGCGCTGGGGCAGGGGGGTGGCCGGTGTGTGCCGCGCGCCCTTCCAGTATTCCTGCTGGAACAGCCGCCACCCGCGCCACCTGCTGCTGCTGGCACCGCCGGCGGCCGACCCGGCCCTGGCGATGTGCCGCCGCATCGCCGCCCGCGCCCTGGCCGGCCTGCTGGCGGACCCGACCCGCGGCGCCACCCACCACCATGCGGAGGAGGAACTGCCCGGCTGGGCCGTGGCCCGTACGCCCTGCGCGGAGCTGGGCGGCTTCCTGTTCTACGCGGCGGAAGCTGTGACCCAGGGTAAGAACAAAAAGTGAACAATCTTGCGGACCTGCGCGGCTTCCGATAGGCCGCGTGGCTCCCGGCCTGCCGAAGCGTCCCCGCCTGGTCCGCCTCGGCCCTGGGCAGCGTCACCAAATTTCGGCGCTGCCACTCGTATCCCGGGCCGTTCACGGACCACCATGCCGCACGCCGTTCGGCGCCATGCCCCTGAACGCCGCCGGCTATCCGCGCTACCATCCCGCCCATGGAAGCAGTGATCTACACCATGGTGCGCGATGCCGATTGGCAGGCCGCGCAGGCCGCCGGCGCCTATGCCGGCAGCGTGGAGGACCGCCATGACGGCTTCCTCCATTTCTCCACCGCCGCGCAGTTGCGTGGCAGCGCGGCCAAACACCGCGCCGGGCAGGCGGATCTGTGGCTGCTGGCCGCCGATGCCGCCGCCCTGGGCGACACCCTGCGATGGGAACCTGCGGCCGGCGGCAGCCGCCCCGGCCTGTTCCCGCATCTCTACGCGCCCCTGCCGCTCGCCGCCTTGCGGAGCGCGGCACCGCTGCCGTTGGGCAGGGATGGGCTGCACGTCTTCCCCCCCGAGATTCCCTGAACCTTCAGGTCTTCAGCGCACGCTGGCTCATGATGCAGGCACCGACGACGATGGACGCCCCCAACAGGGTGGCTGGCGTCGGCCAGGTGCCCCAGATCGCCGCATCCAGCCCCACCGCCCAGACCAGCGCGGAGAATTCCAGCGGTGCCAACCGCGCCGCGTTGGCGTAGCGGAAGGCCAACGCCAGGCAGATGGTCGAGGTGCCGGCGAACACACCGTTCGCGGCCAGCGCCGCCCAGTCCAGCCCTGCCGGCGGCACCCAGCCGGTCCAGGCGAAGGGCGCCAGCACCAGCACGCCGGGCAGGGCCGACCACAGGATCAGCCGCGCCACCCCGGCCTCCTGCCGCAGTTTGCGGTTGATGGTCAGCACGGTGGCGTAGCTGATGGTGCCGAGCATGGCGTAGGCATAGGCGCGCAGCGGCCCGCCGCTCTGCAGCCCCGGCGCCATCGCCACCAGCACGCCCAGAAAGCCCACCGCGCTCCACAGCCACACCGCGCGCGGCGGCATCTCACCCAGCAGCAGGGCGGCCATGGCCATGGTCAGGAACGGCGCGGTGAAATAGACCAGATAGCCCTCGGCCATTGGGATCTCGCGCAGCGCCATGAAGAAGCCGATGCCGGAGCCCATCATCGCCGCCGCGCGCAACAGGTGCAGCCAGGGATGCGCCGTGCCCAGCGAGCCGCCCAGCCCCGGCCGCAACGCCCGCGCGCCCAGCAGCAGCGCCAGCATCACCAACTGCCGGATCACCAGCACCTGCGCCACCGGATAGCCGCCGGACAGCAGCTTGCTGTTGGCATCCAGAACCGCGAACAGGCCAAGCGCGGCCAGCATCAGTAACGGCCCCTGCAAGGCGCTCTCCCATTCGCGGCCAGTCTCATCGGGTGAACCGGCCGGCCAGGGCATCAGCCATAAGCGCCGCCGCGCCGCAATCCCCCCTCGCATCGCCATGCGCGTGGCACGGGCGGCCGGCGCTTTCCGGCCTTCCCTTGTGCGCCGCATCAGGGCACAAGCGGCGGGCCATGACCCCTGCCATTGCTTCCGCCCTGATGCCCCTGATGCGCGGCTTCGACCCCGAGCGCGCGCACAACCTGGCGCTCAAGGCGCTGGCCCTCGGCCTCGCCGGGTCGGACCGCGGCACGGATGACGCCGTGCTGGCCACCTCCGCCTTCGGTGTGGCCTTCCGGAACCCCATCGGCCTGGCCGCCGGCTTCGACAAGAACGCCGCCGCCGTGCTGCCGCTGATGCGCCTCGGGTTCGGCTTCGTCGAGCCCGGCACCACCACGCCCCGCCCGCAGGATGGCAACCCCCAGCCACGCCTGTTCCGGTTGGAGGAGGATGCGGCGGTCATCAACCGCATGGGCATGAACAATCTCGGCCTGCAGGCCTTCGCCTCGCGCCTCGCCGCGCTGCCGCGGCCGCTGCCGGCGGTGCTCGGCGCCAATATCGGCATCAACAAGGAAGGCGCGGAGCCGGAGCGGGACTACCCCGCGCTGTATCTCGGCGTTGCGCCGCATGCCGCCTACGTCACCGTCAACGTCTCCTCCCCCAACACGCCGGGGCTGCGGGACCTGCAGGGCGAGGCGAAGCTGGCCGCCATCCTGGCCGAGATCGCCATCGCGCGCGCTGGCGCCCCGAAGCAGCCGCCCGTGCTGGTCAAGATCGCGCCCGACCTGGCGCCGGACGCCGTGGCGCCGCTGGTCGAGACCTGCGTCGCGAACGGCGTGACCGGGCTGATCGTCTCCAACACCACCATTGCCCGGCCGGCGAGCCTGCAAAGCGCCCATAAGGGCGAGACCGGCGGCCTCTCCGGCGCACCGCTCTTCGCGCCCTCCACGGAGTTGCTGAAGCAGGTCTACCGCCTCTCCGCCGGCCGGCTGACGCTGATCGGCTGCGGCGGCATCGCGACGCCGGAGCAGGCCTACCTCAAGATCCGCGCCGGCGCCTCGCTGGTGCAGCTTTATGCCGCCTTCGCCTATGCGGGGCCGCGGCTGATCCCGGACCTGAAGCGCGGACTGGCGGCGCTGCTCAAGCAAGACGGCTTCGCCAGGGTCGCAGACGCCGTAGGAGTCGATGCCTGATGCGGATGATGGAAAGCGTGGCCGAACTGGCCGACAGCCATGACGGCTTCGTCCTGGATATCTGGGGCGTCATCCACGATGGCCAGAAGCCCTATCCCGGCGTTCCGGAGGCTCTGGCCGAGATGCGGGCGCGCGGCAAGCGCATCGTCCTGCTCTCCAACGCCCCGCGCCGGTCCTGGACCGTCGCCAAGGCGCTGCAGGGCATGGGCCTGGGCAGCGAGCTGTTCGACGGCATCGTCACCAGCGGCGAAGTGTCCTGGACCCTGTTGCGGGACCGCACGCATCCCTGGTTCGCCAAGCTGGGCAACCGCGCCTTCCACCTGGGGCCGGAGCGTGACCTTTCGGTGGTGGAGGATCTGCCCATCACCCTGGTCTCCACCCCCGCCGAGGCCGACTGGCTGCTGAACACCGGCCCCGACCCCGACCGCGGCCCCAAGAGCGTTGAACCCTATCAGCCGCTGCTGGAGGAATGCGCCCGCTTCAAGCTGCCGATGCTGTGCGTCAACCCGGACCGCGCCGTGATGGTGGGCGGTGAGCGGCTGATCTGCGCCGGCGCCTTCGCCGACCGCTATCTGGAGCTGGGTGGCGACGTCATGGAAATCGGCAAGCCTGATGCCATGGTCTACGAGACGGTGCTCTCCACCCTCGCCGTGCCGGCCGCGCGCGTCGTCGCCATCGGCGACACCCCGCATACCGACCTGCTGGGCGCCAAGAACGCCGGCATCGACGCCGTCTGGGCCATGACCGGCCTGGCCGCCGACAGCCTCGGCCCCGACCCCAGCTCCGCGCTGCTGGAATCCGAAGCGGCGCGCCAGCACGTCACGCCGGTGGCGGCATTGCGCAGCCTGCGCTGGGCTGCCTGAGCGGGGCAGGCTGCTGCCAGCGGACAGGAAGGCCGGGGAAGGGATTCCCCGGACACCATCTTTTTTCTTACGAGCCTGATGTCAGGCGGCATAACCACGGCCGTCGCTCAGGGCCGTGCCGCGACACCCCTCCGCTCCCTCGCCCCATCACTGACAAAAAGAAGATGGGGCCAGGGATTCTTCCCCGGCTTTGTTTCTTCCCACCCGACCATGCACCGACGTCTTCGCCGTTGAAGAGCGCCCAAAGGTGAAGGGTGGCCGTCTGGTATCCATGGCCCGGCTGGGTCATAGAACGTTCCATGAGCCCGCGTGACACCCCCCCGGTACCGTCGTCAGACACTGCCCCCCGGATGTCGCCGGGCTCGGCCAAGCCCGCCATGCCGCCGGTTTGGCTACTGACGCTGCTGACGGGTGCCGGGCCGTTCACCATGCAGGTGCTGATCCCGGTCCTGCCGGCGCTGGCCGGGCATTTCGCCGTGCCCTATGCCTCGGCCCAGCTGACGTTGACGGTCTATCTCGTCGGCATCGCGGTGGGGCAGTTGATTTACGGGCCGTTGTCGGACCGCTTCGGGCGACGGCCGCTGCTGCTGGCTGGGCTGTGCATCTATTTCGTCGCGTCCCTGGCCGCGGCGCTGGCGCCTTCCATCGGGCTGCTGGTGGCGGCGCGTGCCATCCAGGCCGCCGGTGCCTGCGCCGGCATGGTGATGACCCGGGCGATGATTCGCGACGTCTTCCCGCGCGACCAGGCCGCCAGCAAGATCGGCTTCGTCATGATGGGCATGACAGTGGCGCCGATGATGGCGCCCCTGGTCGGCGCCGAGCTGCAGGCGCTGTTCGGCTGGCGCGCCACCATGCTGGCCTGCGCCGCCTTCGGCCTGGCACTGCCGCTGCTGGTGCTGCGCTTCCTGCGGGAAACGCTGCGCGAGCCGCAGCCGCTGCCGGGCCTGTTCGGCGTTGTCGGTGCCTATGCGTCGCTTTTCCGCATCCACGCCTTCCGTTGCTACAGCGTGGTCACCGCCTGCTCCAGCGGCGTGTTCTTCTCCTTCATGGCCGGGGCGCCGCGCGTGCTGGTGGAAGGGCTGGGGCATACCCCGCGCGACTATGCCATCGCCTTCATGGGTATCTCCGTCTCCTTCGCCGTCGGCTCCTTCCTGGCGGGGCGGCTGTCGGCGCGGCGGGGCGTGCGACAGATGCTGCATGCCGGGCTGATCGTCACCACCCTCGGTGCCGTGCTCTCCCTGCTCACGCTGCTGACCCTGCCACTGTCGCTGGCGCTGTTCTTCGCGCCGATGCTGCTGGTGGGCATCGGCAACGGCATCTCCCAACCCAATTCAATGGCGGCCGCCATCAGCATCCAGCCCAAGCTGGCCGGCACCGCCTCCGGCGTCGTCGGCGCCACGCAGATGGCGTTCGGCGCATTGATGACGCTGTTGACCGGCGCGCTGGAGACCGGCAACGGCTTTGGCACCGCCGCCGTCATGGCGGTCTGCGCCGTCGGGGCTCAGATTGGCCTGGCCATGGTGGGGCGGGAGCGCAACTAGAGCGTGCGCCCGCCACAAGTGGTCGTTGCAAAGTTAAAATCACCTGAAACCATGACGCGAATTGACCGGGCCCCCGGGGTTTGCGAGGTTCCCGCCGTGAACGCCATTGATCCCTTCATCGCTCAGCAACTTGCTGCGGACCTTCCGCCGGACGTGTTCGTCGGCGTGGTGCGCACCTTCGAGGCGGATCTGGCCCGATTGGCGCAGCTGATGGTGGACGCGGTGAGAGCCGGCGACATGGAATCCTACCGCCGCTGCGCCCATGGCCTGGCGGGCGCGGCGGGGGCCATCGGCGCGCGCCGGCTGGAAGCTTTGGCACGGCGGGCGATGAGCGCGGCCGGCGAACCCTCGGCGACGGAAGTGGTGTTGCTGGGCCAGGAAGCGAAGGCGGCGCTGGCCGAGTTGTTCACCCTCTCCAGCGGTGCCGCGAATCCGGGCTCAGCCGGCTGAGGCCTGCTGCTGCTGCCGGTGCCCCAGCAGCGCCAGCAGGGCGGAGCGCTGCACCGGCTTCGGCAGATACCCGTTCATGCCCGCCGCCAGGCACTGCTCCTGGAATTGCAGCCCCAGCGCCGCGGTCAGTCCGATGATGCGGACCTGGCTGTTCGGCCCACCGCTGCGGCGAATGGCACGAGTCGCTTCCAGCCCGTCCATCACCGGCATCTGCAGGTCCATCAGCACGACGTCGTAGGCCACCTGTTGGGCCCGGGCCACGGCGGCGGCGCCATCCATGGCCACGTCCACCTGGCAACCGGCGCTCTGCAGCACCGTCCGCAGCACCAGCTGGTTGGTCGCGTTGTCCTCTACCAACAGCACCCGCGGGTGCGGGGCATCCATATCCCGCTCGCCGGTCGGCCCTGGGGTAGGGAAGGACGCGTCGCGCCCGCCCAATAGCTGCGCCAGGACGCCGCGCAGCTTGGCGGGCATCACCGGCCGCAACAGCACGGCATCGACGGCAGCGGCATCCGCCGGTGCCTGCCGCGCCAGGGTGGTGCCATGCGCGCTGAGGATCAGCGCGGTGCCCGCCAGTTCCGGCTCGGCGCGGATGGCGCGGGCCAGGGCGATGCCGTCCTCGTCCTCGCCGCCGGTCCGGCCCAGCAGGGCGGCGGCGAAGGGTTGCCCGGCGGTGGCGGCGCGGCGCAGCGCCGCCAGCGCGGCC
>NZ_JACTVA010000096.1 GCF_014490485.1 Teichococcus aerophilus
GGCAGGAGGTCGCTGGCGTCAACGCCAAGCGCTTTCGCCAACGCGACGATAGCCACGGCGCTTCCTGGCTTCTTCCCGGTCTCGATCTCGGAGAGATAGACAGGACTGATGCCGGCGGTCTCCGAGAGTGCTCGGGCTGTTAAGCCACGGCGCTTCCGCCAGACCCGGATCGGGCTCATCCCTTCCGCGATTTGCATCACCTCTTCTATCGTCAGGCTGTCGGCGCGGACCGCCTCCAACCCCTGCCGTTTAACCTTGGTGTCGAAGGCTGCCAGCGCCCGGCGGTCACTGGCTTCTTCGGCCGCGGCGATCAGGGCGTCGAAATCCTCGCGACGCAGCGTCACCGTGTCTGCCGTCTCGGCAATGGGTCCAATATAGGCCATCACTCGTAAACCTCCCTGCGGTGAGCGATGCGGATGACAAACACGTCGCCGTCGACCACCGTAAAAATGGCGCGCCAGTCCCCCTGCCGGACCCGGAAGCGTCCCGCTGGCTCGCCTTTTATGGCGAGTACGTTGGGATGCTGCGTAGCAGGCTCGGCTGCGATCGCGTCCAGTCGGCCCTTCAGCTGTTCGCGCTCTCGCTTCGGCATCGCGAGGAATTCCTTGGCGGCAGAGCGGAGCAGGATCAGCGGCATACCGATAATTAGCTGACAGCTTATATAATGGCAAATAGAAATTCGCTGTCAGCTCATCTGAGCATCTCCTAAGCCCCATTTCGCCGCCAGCAAGCGGTGTTCGTCGGGTGTCAGCTCCCTGCCCCCTCCCCTCTTTCTTTTATCCATAAGCTTGTTCTTTTCATCAGAGACTTCGGCTGACCGGCTTTCGGTATCGCTTGCCCAAAGGCTTGGCGTGGCGAACAGGTAGGCAGAGGTCCATTGGCACCAGCGGGCCACGCCGCGCACAGCGACGACCAGGCCACGCCGGACGTGGCCCATGATGCCAGCGGCTTCCAGGCGGCTGATGGCGAGTTGCACCGTCGAGCGGGCGCAGCCAGACCACGCCGCCAGCTGGCCCAGCGACGGGTCGCAGACGCCGTGCTTCGACGGGCCGCGATAGAGCAGCGTCCACAGCACTAGGATGCCGCTACGGCGCAGGCAGCCGCCGTGCATCCCCGGTTGGTGGGTCTGCCGCTCCAGCCGGCGGGCAGCTTCCATGATGCGCCTGCGGTCAGCGTCACCGAGGCGTTGGCGCTGCCATGGGGCAACGCGCACAGACCCGGCACGAGCCGGGCGTGTTGAGGTAGGCATAGGGCTCTCCTTCAGCGGAAAGCCCCCGTCGCAGCTGTGATCAGGGCATGACCCACCGTTCGCAAAACAGGCTTGCGTTCGGAAGCGCGGCGCCAGATGATGCGGTTACCACACCTGATCATCCAGCCTTCGGGCTGTTTGGGCCCCTGTCGCTTTTGCGGCGGGGGCTTTTCAGTTCTACGTCACGGATTCGTCCTCATCGGATGGATGACCGTAATGTTGAGTCTGCGGTGATGCAACTAAGTCTCTGCAAAACCACAATATGTCGGCGTGACGACATGTCTACATGCCGACATGTTGGATAGCTATAGCCAGCGTTTCCAATTGACTGAGACCCCAACATGTCGTCATGTCGGCATGTAGACATGTTGGAGGGTTCTATGCACGTAGTGGCGCTCATGAGTCAGAAGGGCGGCGCGGGTAAGTCGACTCTGGCCGTCCACCTGGCGACCGAGGCTACCTCCAGGGGGAAGAAAACCCTGCTCCTGGATCTCGACCCTCAGGGGAACCTGACCGGCTGGGCGGAGCGCCGAGGCGACGCAGCCCCAGACGTGGAAGCCATCCATGCCTCGAATATGTCGTCGACCCTGAAGGACGCTCGCTCCGAGGGCTACGACCTGGTCCTGATCGACACCGCCCCGAACGCTGATCGCACCACCATGCAGGTGGCCCAGGCTGCCGACCTGGTCATCAGCCCATGCCAACCAGCACAGTTCGACCTGGATGCCCTGACGGCTACCCTGGACCTGTGCATTGCCCTGAAGCGGCCGGTTGTGGTGGTCATCAACGCGGCGCCGCCGCGCGAGAACAGCAGCGTGGTGGCGGACGCCATCGCAGTGGTCAAAGAGGCCGGTGTCGAAGTGTCCCCGGCGGTCATCAGCTTCCGGGTCGCCTTCCGTCACTGCCTGGCCTCCGGCAGCACGGCCGCCGAGTTTGAGCCTGGCGGCAAGGCCTCTCAGGAAGTGGCCAAACTATATGACGACATGTCGACACGTCTACACGCTAACATGTCGGCAGGGAGCCACTCGTAATGGCACTTCGCAGCCGCCCGAAGCTGAATGCAATGCCGCGCCGTGCAGGGGAGCCCGTGACGGCGCCCGAGATTGAGCGCAAGGCTCCGGTCCCGCCTTCCCGTCTAGGAAAGAAGCAGGTGGCTTTCTTCGTCGACCGCGAGACAAAGCTACAGCTGGACCGCATGGCATTGGAGGAGGACCGGAACCTCCAGGCGCTGATGCTCGAAGCCTGCAATCTACTCTTCCAATCCCGTGGCATGGCCAGGATTGCAGATCAGAAGCCCTAGAGTGGAAGCCCAACCAGGAAAGGCCGGGAAGGGTGGACGGCAGACCTTTGACTATCGAGGGGACGGCTCGGATAAAGGCTGCGCTAATGCTAGTCGGGAAGCTGGCTTCAAGCAGCGGCCCCCATGAACCCCATCCTGCTCTCCAACGCTAACCCTTGGTCGTTCACTCTCCTCTTCCTCACCGCGGCGAGCTTCTTCGTCTTGCCACCGGCCTTATTGGTAGCCACCAACCAGCGTCCTGGAGCTTGGTTGAAACTGGTCGCTGGTTCGCTGGCGCTTGGCGCTTTCTACGGGACCTTGCCCGCCATAATCCGTAGTACCAGCCTCGGTATTTACGCTGCTGATCTTGCCGTTCCCTTGGTGCTGCTCTGCTTGCCTGCCTGTGTGCTGCTTGGTAGTTCACGCATCTCGTTGCTCCGTTTGTGGAGCAAGGCAGCCCAAAGCAACCTACCCTGGGCGGCTCGCATCCTTGCAGCGATTGCCCTGATGGTAGGAGCGTGGGGCGCCTTCATCCTGCTGCTCATTGCTGGGATTGGGCGGTAGGCGCTCCGGCAGCAGGTCGTCACGTCCGCTTCGGGCGAGAGTAGCCGCCGCTGATAGGGTTCCCACCCCAGGTCTCCATCATGTCGGCATGGTGACATGTCGACATGTCGGCACACCAACACTTCATCACGCCGACATTCCTGCATGCAGGCATGTTGAAGTGTTAGACGAAAGTCAGGCCTTGCAAGGGGCTGGGCTTTCGTTTGCAACAAGACAGGCACTCAGCTTTCCGATCTCGCTCAGGATCGGCGGCCGGTCCAGAAACCCGCCGTGCCGCAGGATCCGGCGCATCGTCATTCCGTCCGATAATCCCTCTTTTCGGACGGAACGTGCGCCTGACCTGACCGCTCCATTTTGATTTGCTAGGTGGCCTCGTGCGGGGTCAGCCTGGCCTCCGCGGCAAATGCTGACGGATCAGGCCCATCATGATCTGGTCGTCGGCAGGATTCTGATGCGACAGGCCATCCTGCATGCTCGACGTGGTCTCCACGCGAAAGACGTTCAGGCCATCCTCCTGGATCATGGAAGCGGCGGATGGCTGGCCGGACGCCGTGGCGCTGCCGACCATGACCAGCAGCTCCGCCTGGTTATTGCGGCGCCTGAGGGCCTCGAACATCAGGCGGATGTGCGGCTCCTTACCTCGGTAAGTGTCTAGCACAGCGACAAACAGCGTTCGGTTTCCCCCATTGAGAGCCGTCTCGATGCGCTCGACGGCCCGGCGGAAGTGCGCATGGTCGTCCGCTTTCAGCGGGTCATGGTGACTGAAAATGACCGGACGCTGGTATTTCGGGCTGTAGTGCAGATGGCCCCGCCCCAAGCCGGATGGATTGCCGGTGTAGGTATAGAAGGCAGGATTGAGAAAGGCCTCGAAGCGATCATCGAGGCAGTCCGCGACCATGCGCGGGTCAGAGAACAACCAGTCGAAGGGTCCGGCGCCGTGCCGGAGGTCCATCTGCTTCAGCAAATGGCTGGCGTAGCAGTGTCCACCGAGGCTGAAGATCTCCGGGGCCGATGACGGAATAGGACCATCACCGGCAGCCTCCTCGTCCGAAATCAATCCCTCGCTGTGCGCCATGATCAGAGCCGCGCGTGCTCTGTTGAAATGCTCATGTTGCCTCGGCGAGGAGCATGAGGTTGTGGGTAAGGACGCGGAGGACGAGTTCGCGGTTCTGGGACGCGGCGTTGCGGGCAGTGAGGGCTGAACCGAGGCGTCGCTTGTGCTGGCTGAACCCGCTCTCGACGTGCCAGCGCTGGTGGTAGAGGGGCTTGGGAAAGCGGTATCGCATGGCACGCCGGTACGGGGTTTTGGGCCAGCGGCGCCATGTGTTGCGGCGGTTGAGGCGGATCACCGTCTGCCGGACGCCGAGGTTTTCGCGGCAGAGACGGTGGTTGTGCTCGGCGTCGTAACCTGCGTCACCGAGGGCGGTGTCGATCGCGATGAGTTCGGCGGCCTGGCGCATGGCTGGAGTGAAGTCTGGGGAGTCCTGGCTCGGGCCGATGCCCGACACGGCCCCGAGGATCAGATGCGAGCCGGTGTGGAGCACGACGGTCAGCTTCGGCCAGGCCCGCTGTCGGTGCCCCTTGCCCTTGGCCCGGCTCTGGCCGAAGTGAGCGCTGACGTGGCGTGTTTCGAGCCCGGTCGCGTCCACGGCCACGACGGGTGCGGCGTCGATCAGGCCGCGGGCTCGGGCACGCCGGACCACGGCATTCTGGACGCCAATGAAAGCCCCCCAGCCTCGGCGTCTGCCAGAATGCGGCGCGAGGCGTGGGCCAGGGTCGAATAGTGCGGCACCTTGGCCAGTCCGAGGGTGCGTCTCAGTTCCGACCACTCGGCGACCAGCGCCACCACACCCCGGTAGTCCGTCCGCAGGAACTGCCGCAGCATCAGCAGCGCGAAGAGCTGCGGCTGGGTGTAGTCCTGGCGCGAGTAGGGGCTGGCGTACTCCGGCAGCGCCGCCTGGCCCGCCACCAGAGCCTCCCGCGCCACCAGCACTGCCGATTTCGACATCCGCCTCATCACCACCTCCCGGCCCACGTCGAAAGGCATCCCAACCCGTCACAGCTCCATAGGGTTTCAACAGAGCAAGCCGCGCGCAGAACAGCATTCTGGCTGTCGGGCGAGAGTTGATCCCACAGCTTCAGAAGTTGCTGGCGCAGCCGATCTGGTGACGACCCCGGTTGCTGGTCATCCGCGTCCCATATCATACGGCCGGATCCGACCAGATGGGGCAGGGCGGTCGCTCGGTCATAGGAATGGGCTGCCTATCGATGCTGCACCAGCCCGCCCAGGAAGGACAGGCTTAAGCTTTACTCGCTTTAGATGGAAGTTAATTGCGCTAAGCGAATCACATATGCGGGAAGCATGGAGGCTGTGCGCCAGCGCCAGAAAGCTGGGGGCGGTCGGCGCCAAAGCCTGTCCGGGCGCGATGGAGGATGAAAGCCGATTTGCGGAAGGCTCGCACGCTGCGTGCTCTGCCCGCTGATAGGCCTTTTCGGACGAAAGAGGAGGGACGCTAGGCCTTCGCAGGATGGCGCCTCGGCTCTTTCCGCGCCGAACTGTCCCAGTTGGCAGCCATAGGTGGCTGGTGGATTAGGCCACCGCCGACAGGGAACCAGATACGGATCGGCAGTTCAGCAGAGCAAGCGTCGGCCATCCAGCTCGTGCCGGACCGCACAGAGCCCTCGCTACCAAGGCCAGCATCGAGCACGGGGATGATCTCCATGCGCAAAGCTTAATCCAAGCGGTATTTATTTTCATAATGCAATATTGTGCATTGCAGCAATTTAATGCTTGCCAGGTTGTGGAACTGCGCCTTAAGCAACCGTGAAACTCAACTCCTGGTTGCGCTACCTGGCCCCATCACTCCTTAGCCGCAGGGCCGCCACCTCATGCCCCAGCATGTCACAGATCTCCAGCTCGACCGGCTCTGGAACAAGCACCAGCGGGGCGTGGCGCTGCCCGCCTCGACCACCGATTTGCAGACGGATCTTGGCCCAGAGATCCGTGTGCTGCTGGTGGGAGCACTCGAGCGCCGGCTCAGGCAACCGCTTCCGACCAATGATCGCCTTTGGCTGCGCCAGGCGTGATGTCTACGCGTTAAAGCCTTCGCTTGCGGGAGCGGCGTCGTGCTGGTCTAGGCTGATGGCATGACCAGCCGCATCCTCTCCACTTCCCTGCTGGGCGACCTGAACCTGCCGGCGGATACGGGTCCAGCGGCGGCGCTGCACGCCCTTTCCGGCCGGGCGGCCGTCTATGCCAGCCGGGCACGGGGGGAGGGCACCCGCCGCGCCTATCGCAGCGCCTGGCGTGCCTATGCCGCCTGGTGCACCAGCCTCGGCCGCGAGCCGCTCAGCGCCGAGCCCGACACCATCGCCATGTACGCCGTGCGCCTGGCCGATGACGGCCGCTCCGTCGCCACCCTCCGCGTGCACCTGGCGGCCATCCAGGCCGCCCACCGCCTGGCCGGCCTGGCGCTGGATCTCGGCGATGCCCGCCTGCGCATGGTGCTGGAAGGTATCACCCGCAGCACTGGCACCCGGCCGCGCCGGCAGGCCGCCGCCGCCACCCCGGACCTGCTGCGCAAGATGCTGGCGACGCGGCCGGCGGCCGACACGCCACTCGGTGCCCGTGATCGTGCCCTGCTGCTGATCGGCTTTGGCGCGGCGCTGCGCCGGGCCGAGCTGGTCAGCCTGGCGCTGGGCGACGTGGTGGCTGTGGCGGGGAAGGGGCTGCAGGTCACCATCCGCCGCTCCAAGACTGATCCGCACGGCGCCGGCCAGCTGGTCGCCATCTGGGCCAACCCGGCCGAGCCCTCCTGCTGCCCGCTGGCGGCGTGGCAGGCCTGGATGGGCTTCCGGCGGGATGCCGCGGATGTTTGCGGCGGCGCCTCGGATGTAGAGCTGCCGCTGTTCGTCGGGCTGAGCAAGGCGGGCCGCCCCAGCGCCGCCCAGCTCTCCGACAAGGCGGTCTGGCGCCTGGTGCGCCTGGCGGCCCAGCACGCCGGGCTGGAGGGCTGGGAGCGCTTCTCTGGGCATTCCCTGCGGGCGGGGCTGGCGACAGCCGCTGGGGAGGCGGGGGCGGATCTGGCGCAGGTGATGCGGCAGACCCGGCACCGCTCGGCCGAGGTGGCCATGGGCTACCTGAGGCCAGCCGAGATCTGGCGGCAGAATCCTACTCAGAAGATCTGGGCCACACGGATCGAATCTGAACAGCAGTGATTACGGCCTCAAATAGTCGACGCCATATGGAGGTTATGCGGGGATGTTGGCTGGAATTCTAATCCCGGAAATTTCTGTATTTTACAAGTATTTGTCGAATTGTCTGCAAGCGGGCAGGGGCTGATTTTCCGATCTCGTACAGGATTGTTCGATCATCAGCCATGAACTGCAGATACCCCGCCGCAAGGTTGGGTGACGAGCGGCTAACTAGGCTCAGGACCTATTAAATCTGCCCTTGCGCTCTGATGATGCTGTGATTCCATGGCGGCCGGAGGTGCTGCCATGGCTGACTTGTTCTGGCTGACGGAGGCGCAGGTCGCACGGATCTCGCCTTTCTTCCCGCTGTCGCACGGCGTGCCGCGGGTGGACGACCAGCGTGTCGTCAGCGGCTTCATCCATGTCATCCGCAACGGCCTGCGCTGGCGCGACGCGCCTGCCGAGTACGGCCCGCACAAGACGCTCTACAACCGCTTTATCCGCTGGAGCCGGATGGGCGTGTTCAACCGGATCTTCGCAGGCCTGGCGGGCCGCCGAGGCCAGCCCGATCGGCT
>NZ_JACTVA010000097.1 GCF_014490485.1 Teichococcus aerophilus
CAGGGCCACGGCCCGGCGGCGGGCCGGGCGGGCGGCCGGGGCCGCCTGGACCGGGGCCAGGCCCCGGGCCGTAGCCCGGTGGCGGATAGGGCTGCGCATTGGCAGCGGTGGCCAGCGGGATGGCGGCGGCCAGGGCGGCAAAGGCGCCACCCAGCAGGCGACGGCGATTCAGCATCTCTTCCTCCTTCCCATGGCGCGCGGGGCGCCACGGTGCATGGATGCCAGCCGGTCGAGTGAACAGTAACCGGCCTTCAGGAAGAGAGTTCCGCCCCAGCATGGCAATGCTGGGGCGGAATAGTGTCGAACTATGCCGAAGTTAAAGGAAGTCGTTCAGATATCGGCGTAGCAATGCGTCTCGGCCTCGCCACCCGGATGCGTGACGGCACCCAGATGAGCCGGGCCCACCAACTGCGCGTACTTCCACAGGGCACCGGCATTGTAGTCGGTGCCACGCGGCTTCCACTCGGCGCGGCGCTTGGCCATTTCCTCGTCGGACAACACTACCTCGATCGTGCCGGTCGTGGCGTCGATGATGATCTTGTCACCGTTCTTCACCAAACCGATCGGCCCGCCGACCGCTGCTTCCGGCCCGACATGGCCGACGCAGAAGCCGCGCGTGCCGCCGGAGAAGCGGCCGTCGGTGATCAGCGCCACGGCCTCGCCCATCCCCTGGCCGTAGATGGCCGCGGTGGTGGAGAGCATTTCCCGCATGCCCGGGCCGCCCTTCGGGCCTTCGTAGCGGATGACGATGACATCGCCCGCCTTGTAGGCGCGCTGCTCGACGGCGGCGAAGGCGTCTTCCTCGCAATCGAAGCACAGCGCGGTGCCTTCGAAGCGCTGCACCTTCAGGCCGGCCACCTTCACGATGGCACCGTCCGGCGCCAGGTTGCCCTTCAGGCCGACCACGCCACCCGTGGGGGTGATGGCCTTGCTGACGGGGTAGATGACGTCCTGGTCGGTCGGAAACACCACGTCCTTGTGGTTCTCGGCCAGGGTCTTGCCGGTCACGGTCATGCAGTCGCCATGCAGCAGGCCGGCATCCAGCAGCGCCTTGATGATGACCGGGATGCCGCCGACATTGTGCACGTCCAGCGCCACGTACTTCCCGCCCGGCTTCAGGTCGGCGATGTAGGGGGTGCGGCGCATGATGGCGGCCACGTCGTCCATGGTGAAGCGGATGCCCGCCTCATGTGCCATGGCTGGCAAATGCAGGCCGGCGTTGGTGGAGCCGCCGGTGGCACCGACGACCACGGCCGCGTTCTCCAGCGCCTTCAGCGTGACGATGTCCCGCGGGCGGATGTTCTTCTTCAGCAGCTCCATCACCGCGCGGCCGGAGGCGACGGCCCAGCGGTCACGGTCCTCATACGGCGCGGGCGCGCCGGCGGAGCCGGGCAGCGCCAGGCCGATGGCCTCGGAGACCGTCGCCATGGTGTTGGCGGTGAACTGGCCGCCGCAGGCGCCGGCGCTCGGGCAGGCCACGCATTCCAGGGCGTGCAGGTCCTCGTCCGACATGTTGCCGGCGGCGTGCTGGCCCACGGCCTCGAACACGTCCACCACGGTCACGTCACGGCCCTGGAACTTACCGGGCAGGATGGAGCCGCCATAGATGAACACGCTGGGCACGTTCAGGCGCAGCATGGCCATCATCATGCCGGGCAGCGACTTGTCGCAGCCCGCCAGGGTGACCATGGCATCGTAGGAGTGGCCGCGCATGGTCAGCTCGACCGTGTCGGCGATGGCGTCGCGCGAGGCGAGCGAAGACTTCATGCCCTGGTGGCCCATGGCGATGCCGTCGGTCACCGTGATGGTGGTGAATTCGCGCGGGGTGCCGAAGCCTTCCTTCACGCCCTTCTTCACGCTCTGCGCCTGCCGGCTCAGCGCGATGTTGCAGGGGGCGGCTTCGTTCCAGCAGGTGGCGACGCCCACCAGCGGCTGGGCGATCTCCTCCTCGGTCATGCCCATCGCATAGTAGTAGGAGCGGTGCGGCGCACGCTCCGGGCCGACACTCACATGGCGGCTCGGCAGGTGCGACTTATCCCAAACGTACTCAGCCATGCGGGCGAACCTTTCTTCATTGCGTCCCGCCCGTGGTATCGCGCAACAGTCTTTCGCACGCAACCACCCCGGCCATGGTTCAGGCCGGGGTTCTGCGATGCGTTTTCCTCAGACCCGCCGGGCAGGAGCGTCTGGATGGTCGAGATGACCATGCAGACGCGTATCCTTCATGGAGAAGGCGGAGACAAGCGAGATCACCGCGAAGGCCGAGACGTACCAGAAGAAGTAATGCTCCACCCCCCAGCTCTTCAGCTGTAGGGCCACGTACTCGGCCGTGCCGCCGAACAGGGAGTTGGAGATGGCATAGCCGAGGCCGACGCCCAGGGCGCGGATCTGCGGCGGGAACAGCTCCGCCTTCACCACGCCGCTGATGGACGTGTAAAAGCTGACGATGAACAGCGCCGCCAGGATCAGCGCGAAGGCGGCGCCGGAGGTGGTGACGCCGCCCAGCACCGTCAGCAGCGGCACGGTCATGACCGCGGTGCCGACGCCGAAGACCAGCAGGCAGGCACGGCGGCCGATGCGGTCCGACAACGCGCCCAGCAGTGGCTGCAGGCACATGTAGCAGAACAGCACCGCCGTCATGGTGATGCTGGCACGCTCCACGCTGAAGCCGGCGCTGTTGACCAGGAATTTCTGCATGTAGGTCGTGTAGGTATAGAAGGCGAGGCTGCCGCCCGCCGTCAGGCCGATGACCTGCAGCAGCGGCTTCGGGTGCGCCAGCAGCAGGCTGATGGTCCCTGCCCCTTCGGAAGCCCGGTCCTTCGCCGTCGTCGTCTCGTGCAGCGCGCGGCGCAGGAACAGCGCGATCACGGCCGTGCCGGCACCAATGAAGAACGGAATCCGCCAGGCCCAGGCACGGATCTCATCGCCCGTGTAGACCGCCTGCAGCACCACCACCACCAGCAGCGCCAGCAACTGGCCGCCGATGAGCGTGACGTACTGGAAGGAGGAGAAGAAGCCGCGGTGCCGGGCGGTGGCCACCTCGCTCATATAGGTGGCGCTGGTGCCGTACTCGCCGCCGACGGACAGGCCCTGCAACAGGCGGGCGACCAGCAGCAGCACCGGGGCCGCGACGCCGATGGAGTCGTAGGTCGGCAGCACCGCGATCATCAACGAGCCGAAGCACATCATCAGCACGGAGATGACCATCGAGGCCTTGCGGCCGCTGCGGTCGGCGATGCGGCCGAACAGCCAGCCGCCGACCGGGCGCATCAGGAAGCCGACGGCGAAGATGGCCGCCGTGCTCAGCAATTGCGCGGTCGGGTCACCCTTGGGGAAGAAGGCGGGGGCGAAGTACAGCGCCGTCGCCGCATACACGTAGAAGTCGTACCACTCGACCAGATTGCCGGAAGACCCCCCGACGATCGCCATGACGCGTTTGCGCGTGTCATGGGGATCGACGGGGGCGGCGGTGTCCGGTGCCATTGCCATTGTCGCTACCCCTCACAGCGTGATCGCCGCAGGCTGAGGTAGCCAAGGGCGCCGACCACGCGATCCAATACAAGGTGAGAGCGTGCCTGCAGGTTGCTGGCACGCTCTCAGTGGAGCGACGTTCTTCCACGCGCACCGGCTTTGTGCGCGTGAACAATCGGCAATACCCCGTCCAGATTTCCTGGCGGGTTTCAGTCGCTGATGCGGGAAAGCGCCGCATCCAGCCGCGCCGTCTCCGCCTGCGCGGCGGCGAGGCGCTCCCGGTTCTCCTCCACCACTTCCGGCTTGGCGCGGGAGATGAAGTCCTGGTTGGAGAGCTTGGCGGTCACCTTCTCCGCCTCCACTTCCGACTTTGCCTTCTCTTTCAACAAACGTGCGCGTTCGGCGCCGAGGTCGATGACATCGGCCAGCGGCAGCAGCACCGTGGCTTCGTCCACCACCACCTGCGCCACGCCCTTCGGCGCATCGCCTTCCAGCGCCCGCACCTCGGTCGCGCGACCCAGGCGGCGGATCGCGTCGATCCAGCGCCCAGCGCGGGCCAGGGTTTCCGTGGACGCACCGGAGAGCAGCAGCGGCACCAGCACGGACGGCGCCACGTTCATCTCGCTGCGCACGGCGCGCACCTCGGTGACCAGCTTCACCACCCAGTCCAGCTCGGCGCGGGCATCCTCTGCGCCCGGCACGGCCACCGGAGTCGGCCAGGGGGTGCGGATCAGGCTGAACTCCGGGCCATAGCCGAAGCGGTCCCACAGCTCCTCGGTGATGTAGGGCATTACCGGGTGCAGCAGGCGCAGGATGGTGCCCAGCACGTGCTGCGCCACGCCCTTCACTTCCGCCTTCTCCGCCCCCTCGGGCCCGTTCAGCGCCGGCTTGGCGAATTCCAGGAACCAGTCGCAGAAGCCGTTCCAGACGAAGCGGTAGCAGGCGTTGGCGTAGTCATCCATCCGGTACGCCTCCAGCGCCGCATCGGCCTCGGCGATGGCGTTGTTGGCGGCGTCCAGGATCCAGCGGGCCAGCGGCGTCTGCACCTTCGTCGGGTCGAAAGACGCATCGGGGGCGATGCCGTTCATCTCGCAGAACCGCGCGGCGTTCCACAGCTTGGTGCCGAAGCTGCGGAAGTCTTCCACGCGCTTGCGGCCCAGCTTCACGTCGCGCCCCGGCGTGGCGAGGGAGGCGATGGTGAAGCGCAGCGCGTCCGTGCCGAAATTCTCGATCAGCTCGAGCGGGTCGATGACGTTGCCCTTGGACTTCGACATCTTCTGGCCCTTCTCGTCACGGACGAGGCCATGGATGTAGACCGTCTTGAACGGCACGCCGCCCATGAAGTGGTGGCCCATCATCATCATCCGGGCGACCCAGAAGAAGATGATGTCCCAGCCCGTGACCAGCACGTCGCCGGGATAATATTTTTCGAGTTCCGTCGTCTTCTGCGGCCAGCCAAGGGTGCTGAACGGCCAAAGAGCAGAGCTGAACCACGTATCCAGCACGTCCTCGTCGCGCGTCAGCGTGACGTCGGCGCCCAGCTTGGCGCGGGCCTCGGCATAGGCCTCGTCCTCGGTCTTGGCGACGAAGACGCTGCCATCCGGCGCGTACCAGGCCGGGATCTGGTGGCCCCACCACAGCTGGCGGCTGACGCACCAGGGCTGGATGTCGCGCATCCAGGAGAAGAAGATGTTCTCGAAGTGCTTCGGCACGAACTCGGTCGCGCCGGTCTCCACCGCCTCGATGGCCGGCTTCGCCAGGGTCGCGGCGTCGCAGTACCACTGCAGCGTCAGCCGCGGTTCGATCGGCACGCCGGAGCGGTCGCCATGCGGGACGGCGTTGTTGTGCGGCTCGATCTTCTCCAGCAGCTCCAGCCGCTCCAGCTCCGCCACGATCGCCTTGCGGGCAGCGAAGCGGTCCTGGCCGGCCAGGCCGCGCACGAAGCCGGGCTCCGCCACGCCATCCACTTCGCGCAGCTCGCCTTCGATCTCGTCCAGCCAGATTGCGCCGTCGGCGTCCAGGATGGAGGGCATGCCGAGGCCATGCCGCTTGCCCACCGCGAAGTCGTTGAAGTCGTGCGCCGGCGTGATCTTCACCGCGCCCGAGCCTTTCTCCGGGTCCGAATACTCATCGGCCACGACGGGGATGCGGCGGCCGGTCAGCGGCAGGATGACGAACTTGCCGACGAGATCCTTGAACCGCTCGTCATCCGGATGCACGGCCACGGCGGTATCGCCCAGCATCGTTTCCGGCCGCGTGGTGGCGACGACGAGGAAACGCCCCGCCTCCCCCTCCACCGGGTAACGCAGATGCCAGAGGCTGCCCTTCATCTCCTTGTTCTCGACCTCGAGGTCGGAGATGGCGGTCTGGAACTTCGGGTCCCAGTTCACCAGCCGGCGGTCGCGGTAGATCAGCCCCTGCTTGTGCAGGGTGACGAACACCTCCCGCACCGCCTCGGACAGGCCGGCATCCATGGTGAAGCGCTCGCGCGGCCAGTCCAGGCTGGCGCCCAGGCGGCGCAGCTGGCGGGTGATGGTGCCGCCGGATTGCGCCTTCCACTCCCACACATGCTCGACGAACTTCTCCCGCCCGATCTCCCGGCGGTTGACCCCCTGCCCGGCCAGCAGCCGCTCCACCACCATCTGGGTGGCGATGCCGGCATGGTCGGTGCCCGGCTGCCACAGGGCATCGCGGCCCTGCATGCGGCGCCAGCGGACCAGCGTGTCCTGGATGGTGAAGGTCAGCGCGTGGCCGATATGCAGGCTGCCCGTGACGTTGGGCGGCGGGATCATGATGGTGAAGGGCTCGGCCGCGCTGTCGGGCCGGGCGCCGAAGGCACCGGATGCCTCCCACCCTTCATAGATGCGTTGTTCGAAGCTGGCGGGCGAGAGGGTCTTGTCGAGCATGCAGGACGCTTGATGGCCCGGCGGCGCAACGTCAAGAGGCAGCTGCGATTCCGCCGGGCAGGCCTGCGCTTGCGGCTTGGGCGGGGCGTTAGTCCCCAGGCGCCGCGGCGTAACCTGTCCCATGCGTCCGCAGAGCACGCCCTATACCTGTGTTCGATCGCCGGATTAGCGCTTCCCGTGATTCCCCCTCAGGCGATCACGCTCTAGCTTCGTGGCGGTCCCATCAGCCGGGCGATCTCGGACTTGACGATCTGCTCCACCATGCCGGGCAGGTGCTGGTCCAGCCAGGCCTTCAGCAGCGGCCGCAGCTCCTCCCGCACCACGTCCTCGATGCTGGCGCCGCCGCGGCTGACGGGGGCGGCGCGGTCGCCAGAGACGGCGCGGGCCAGCTCCCCCAGCGCCGCCGCCGTGGCCGCCGCGGCGGCGGGGGCCAAAAGGGCGTGCAGGTCCTGCGCCGCCGGCCCGCCGGGCGGCGGGCTCGGATGGATGGCGATCACGTCCGGCTGCGGGGTGGAAGGAGTCACGGGCTGCGGCTCGCTCGGCAGCAGCATGGCCTCGGTCAGCTCCAGCGGCGTTTCCGGCGGGGCGGCCTTCTCCTCCTCATTCAGGATGTCCCGGATGGAGGCCAGGATATCCTCCATGGAGGGGTCGGGCGGGGTGTTGTCACGGGCGGTCATCAGCGCGGCACCTCCATGCCCGAGACGTCGCCGGTGCCGAACCACTTGTTACGCACGGTGCGGTAATAGGCTTCCATGTCGTAGAGCGGCACCGGCAGCGCCAGGTCCTTCGCCGTCAGCCGGCCTACCGCCGCCGCCAGCGAATAGCTGCTCGTCACCACGTTCGACAGCGCCTGCACCAGCGACACCCGCGCGTTCAGCAGCTCCTGCTCCGCGTTCAG
>NZ_JACTVA010000098.1 GCF_014490485.1 Teichococcus aerophilus
CGCGGCGCGGCCAGGCGGCGGCGCTGGCTGCGGCCGCCCGCGCGGCCTGGGGCGTGGAGTTGCCCGTGGTGCCGCGCCATGGCGGCGATGCGCGCCTTGGCTTCCTCTGGGCCGGGCCGGAGCAGTGGCTGGCCCTGGCGCCGGATGCGCCGGAGCCGCTGGAGCAGGAGCTACGCGGAAAGTTAGACGGCCTGGCCTCGGTGGCGGAGCAGGGTGATGGGCGGGTGCTGCTGCACTTGTCCGGCCCGCGCGCGCGGGACCTGTTGGCCAAGCTGGTGGCGGTGGATCTGCATCCGCGCGCCTTCCGGGCCGGGGATACCGCCATCACCCTGGCGGCGCATATCGGCGTGCAGCTGTGGCAGGTGGATGAGGCACCGGCCTATCGGCTGCTGGCCTTCCGCGGCTTCGCGGGCTCGCTCTCCGCCGCCATCGTGGCGGCGGGCGAGGAATATGGCATCGAGGTCCTGGCCCGAGGTTGAGGGCGGCGCGCGGCGCGCCTTCCCTTTCCCTCCTTCCTGTCAGGACCTGCCATGCCCCATTCCTCCTACGTGCTGACGCTGGATTGCCCGAACCGGCCCGGCATCGTCGCCGCCGTGGCCACCGCCATCTTCGAGCAGGGCGGCAACATCCTCGAAGCGCAGCAATACGACGACACGCAGAGCCACCGCTTCCTGGCCCGCATCGTGCTGGACCATCCGCGCGATGCGCTGGACCCGGCGGCGCTGCGCGCGGTGCTGGCCGCCGTGGCCGCCCGCTTCGATATGCGCTGGGCGTTGCGGGACCGGGCGCAACGGCACCGCGTGTTGCTGATGGTGTCCAAATTCGACCACTGCCTGGCCGACATCCTCTATCGCTGGCGCCTCGGCGAGCTGCCGATGGAGATTGCCGCTATCGTCTCCAACCACCCACGCGAGACGCATGAGCGGCTGGACTTCGCCGGCGTGCCCTTCCACCATTTGCCAGTAACCCGGGACAACAAGGCGGCGCAGGAAGCCGCGCTGCTGCAACTGGTGGAGGAGACCGGCAGCGAACTGGTGGTGCTGGCGCGCTACATGCAAGTGCTGTCCGATGATCTGGCCGGACAGTTGGCTGGGCGCTGCATCAACATCCACCATTCCTTCCTGCCCGGCTTCAAGGGCGCACGCCCGTATCACCAGGCCCATGCGCGCGGCGTGAAGCTCATCGGCGCCACGGCGCATTACGTGACCGCCGACCTGGATGAAGGACCCATCATCGAGCAGGATGTGGAGCGGATCAGCCACCACGATACACCGGATGATCTCGTGCGGCAGGGGCGGGATATCGAGCGGCGCGTCCTCTCCCGCGCGCTGTTGTGGCATCTGGAAGGGCGCGTGCTGTTGAATGGGGCGCGCACGGTGGTGTTTCGGGATTGATGCCTTGATGTCGGGGAGGAAGGCCGGGGAAGGAATTCCCCGGGCCCCTTCTTTTCTTTTTTCGAGTTTCCTTTGTGGTTATTGAGAGGTTTGGTCTGAATCGCGGCTGGGTGCACCGGAGGTCTATGACCTCCGGTGCTGACGGTTCAGCCCCTATGGTCCATTACTAAAATCATCAGCAGCATCCGCTCTCAGTCCTGTAGCGCTCCGCCAAACTCGCAGAAAAAGGAAGGGGCCCGGGGAATTCTTTCCCCGGCCTTCCTCCCCACCCCACTACCCCGCGATCGGCCCACCTAAAATGCAACGATAACGTCATGAAGGGTGATCTTTGCTTCTATCGGCAACGGGCGTGCTTTAGCATTCCAAAGATTGCGTGGTGCACGTCCGCAGCTGCTTCAGCCTTCGACGTTCACGCTGTAGCCCCGAAGGATGGATGCGATGATGACGGCGAAGACGGTGTTGGCTGGTATGGCCGGATTGTTGGCTGGCGTGTTGGCGGCCTGGCCGGGGCAGGCTGTGGCGCAGGGCAGTGGCTCGGCCACGCTGGATGCCGTGCGCGCCCGGGGTGCGCTGTTGTGCGGTGTCTCCGGCGAGATTGCCGGGTTCTCGCTGGCGGATAGCCGGGGCGTGGTGCAGGGCATGGATGCGGATTACTGCCGCGCCATTGCTGCCGCCACGCTGGGCGATGCGAACAAGGTGCGCTTCATCCATCTCAGCGCGCAGACGCGGTTCACGGCGTTGCAGTCGGGCGAGATCGATGTGCTGATCCGCAACACCGGTTGGTCGTTGACGCGGGAATCGGCGCTGGGGTTGTTGTTCGGCGCGACGAATTTCTGGGATGGCACGGGTTTTATCGTGCGGGCTTCGGCGGGTGTCGGAAAGCCGGCGGAGCTGGGTGGGGCGGCGATCTGCATCCGCCCTGGTACCAGCACGGAACTTGAGGTGGCGGATTTCTTCCGCTCTCGCCAGATCGCGTTCACGCCGGTGATGATTGCCGGTGTGAATGAGATCCAGGATGCGTTCCTGGCCGGGCGTTGCGATGCCTTTGCGACGGATGCGTCGCAGCTGGCGGGCTTCCGGCAGAATCTGGGCGCGCGGGCGGCGGAATTCACCATCCTGCCGGAAGCCATCAGCAGCGCGCCGTCCGGCTCCATGGTCCGCAAGGGCGACGACAAGTGGTACGACATCGTCCGCTGGACGCATTACGCGCTGCTGACGGCCGAGCAGTTCGACGTCACCAGCAAGAACCTGGACGAAGCCGCCAAGCGGGACAGCCCGGATATCCGCCGCCTGCTGGGGGTCGAGGGTAATATCGGCCAGACCATGGGGTTGGATAATGCCTGGGCGCGCAATGCCGTCGCGCAGGTCGGCAATTACGCGGAGCTGTGGGCACGGCACATGACGCCGATCGGGTTGGAGCGCGGCATCAACCGGCTGTGGACCCAGGGCGGGTTGCAGTTCTCGCCGCCGGTGCGGTGATGGACGGGGCCGGGGCGTCGTCCCGGCCCTGACATAGGGCGGCGGCGCCGGTGCTGCCTTGGGTCCGTTCTTGGCCCGAGCCGGCGGCTAACCCTTCCCCCCGGAGCGCTGGCGTGAGAGGGGAAGGGGTCGCCGGCATCACGCCGGCGGCCGCGGCTGGAGAATGGCCCCCCGATGAACCTGCGCTTCCTGGAAACCTTCCTCTGGGTCGCCCGGCTGAACAGCTTCAGCGCCACGGCGGAACGTATGCACACCACCCAGGCCGCTGTCTCCAACCGCATCGCGGCGCTGGAGCGGGAGCTGGGGGTGCGGCTGTTCGAGCGGGACCTGCGTTCCGTCCGGGTCACGCCGGAAGGCCGTGCCGCGCTGGTGCGGGCGGAGGAAATCGTCCGGTTGACCCAGGAGTTCCGCGGCCAAGTGGCGGACCGGGAGACGCTACGGGGCCGGCTGGCCATCGGCACCATCGATTCCGTCGTCTATGCCTGGCTGCCGCCGCTGATCCGCCGCATCCGGGAAGAGTATCCTGGGGTGGAACTGGACCTGACGGTGGATACCAGCCTTGCCGTCGCCGGGCAGTTCGGGCGCAACGAGATCGACCTGGCGCTGATCATGGGGCCGGTGCTGGCGCCGGAGGTGGAGAGCCTCCCGCTGTGCCGCATGCCGTGCTCCTGGTACGCCAGCCCGGCGCTGGAGTTGCCGCCGGGGCGGTTGGGGATGGCAGAACTGGCGGAGCACCCGGTCTTCGCGTTCTCCCGCGGCTCCCAACCCCATCACGAGGTGCTGCGGCAATTCGCGGCGGCAGGGGCCAAGGCCAAGACGCTGTACAGCCTCAACTCCATCTCCACCATGTTGCTGCTGGCGCAGGACGGGCTGGGGGTGACCATCCTGCCGGATGTGGTGGTCGCCGGGGCCTCCGGCGGCCGGTTGCGGCGGCTGGACGTGGCGGTGCCCTTCCCGCCACTGGAGATCCACGCGGCTTATAACGCCCAGCCGCGCAACCTGGTCGCTGCAAGGGTGGCGCAACTGGCGCTGGAAGTGGCGCAGGGGCAGTGCGGGGAGGGGATGACCCCGGCTTGATCGTTGGTTCTCTGGTTGGGGGCGGCGAGGAAGGAATTCCCCGGGCCCCATCTTCTTTTTGCGAGTTTTACCGGGTGGGGCCTGGGGCACGCTTCAGGAGCATGACCGCCATAGGCTGAATCAGGCTGAGGCGTGGATCGCGCAGCTGGATCCTAAATGCATCTGCCGCGTCACTCGGCAGCGGACGCATTCCTGAAGGCGCCTCAGGCTTCCAGCGACGCGTGTTCCGCCAGCGCGTCGATTGTAAAATCTTCAAGGCTTCACCCCAACCCTAAAGCCCAGCCCCAGACTCGCAGAAAAAAAGAAGGGGCCCGGGGAATTCTTTCCCCGGCCTTCTCCACCGGGGCCAACAGCACATCCCCCCAGTCCTCAAGACCCGGAGGCTTCCCGCGCCCCGATCAGTGACCGCACAATCCAGGCAAGGGTTTGTTCCACGCCGTCCTGGGGTGACAGCAGGTGGGCAAGATTGGCCAGTTCCGGCGCGACATGGGCGGGTGCGACGGCGCAGCCGGCGAGGCGCAGGCATTCCAGGTCGGTGCCGACATAGCAGAGCTGGGCCGGGGTCAGGCTGAGGGCTTGCAGGGCATCGTGCAGGGCGTGCGGGGCGGGGAGTGGCAGCGGGTGGATGCCGTGCTGCCGGAGCACGGCGGCTTGCTGCGGCGGCAGGGTGGCGGCGTCCTGGTCGAAGGCCAGGGCGGCGAGGCCGGGGGGCAGGGGCGGCGCGGGGCGGGCGGATTCGAGCGCGGCGCAGAGCGTGACGTCGGCGAGGTCGTCGATCTCCGGGCCGGTCGGTGGTACGGGAATGGCGGCGACGGGGCCGCAGAAGCGGCGGCCGACCTTCCGGAAGGCGGCGACGCGCATGGCGTAGATGGCGCCGTTCTCGCGATATTGTGGCGGCAGGGTCTGGCGCATCGGGCGTTGGCGGGTTTCGTCGTGGTTCACGCCGACGGCAAAGCCCTGCGGGGAGATGCCCCAGAGGAAGCTGTGGTCCGGCACGACGCTGAGAGCGCAGGCCACCGCCGGGTTGTCCAGCGCGGCGACGCAGCGGTCGATCTCCTCCCCAGTGGTGAAGGGGGAGGTGCATTGAAGCATGACCAGGCGCTCGGGCGGGCCGGGATGCGCCGGCAAGGTATCGAGCGCGTGCAGGAGGGCGGCCTCGGAGGAGGCGGCATCGCCGGAGAGGGCGGCGGGGCGGTGGATGACCTGGGCGCCGAAGCGCTCGGCGGTGGCGGCGATGGCGGCGTCGTCGGTGCTGACGAAGACGGCGTCGATGCGGTGCGCGTGGCGTGCGGCCCAGATGCTGCGGCCCAGCAGGGGCACGCCGCCGAGGCGGAGCAGGTTCTTGCCCGGCACGCCGCGGGAGCCGCCGCGCGCCGGAATGACAGCGATGGTCCGCAAGGCGTCAGTGCGCCTGCCACTTGAGCTTGCGGCGCTGGGGCTGCTCGACCTCCAGCAGCCCATCGGGCTTATGGGTCAGTGCCAGGCCGATATTCTGCACGTCGCGCTTCAGGCGGCGCAGGCCGTCGGGTTCCAGGCTGGCGGCGTGGTCGGTGCCCTTCCAGGTGCGGTCCAGCGTGAAGTGCCGCTCGATCCAGCTGGCGCCGAGGGCGAGGGCGGCGATGTCGGCGGCGATGCCGAGATGGTGGCCGGAGAAGCCGATGGCGCCGACGCGCTGGCCATAGGCTTCCCGCAGCCGCTGGATGTCCAGCAGGCAGAGCTGGTCGAACTCCACCGGGTAGCCGGAGGTGCAGGCATAGAGCACGAGGTCCGCCGCCCGGCCCTGGGCTTCGTAGAAGCGGACGATCTCCTCCACCTCCTGCCGGGTGGACATGCCGGTGGAGACATGGATCTGGCCGGCGTAGTGCTGGCAGAGCCAGGCCTGCATCTCGAAATGCAGGTTGCTGGCGGAAGGGATCTTGAGGAACGCGGGGTTCAGGGCGGCCATGTCCCGCGCCGAGGTCAGGTCCCAGACGGAGGTGCTGTAGGTGACGCCTTCATCGGCGCAGACCTGCATCAGTTCGGCATGCTGGGCGGCGGTGAATTCCAGCGCGTCGCGATGCTCGCCATAGGTGGCGCCATAGGCGTGGCGCGGATTCTCGTGCGGGGCCGCGGCCTGTTCGGAGGAGAGTAGCTCCGTAACGTTGCGCTTTTGGAACTTCACAGCGTCCACCTGGCAGAAGCGGGCGGCGGTGCGGATCATCTCCCGCGCGATCGCCATGTCGCCTTTGTGGTTGCAGCCGATCTCGGCGATAACTTGAGCGCTTCTCATCATTCCGACCTGGCTGTTGCGGAGGGGGACGCACTCTGGTCCAGCCTTCCAGGAGCGACTGGCCTCCTCTATAGGGCAAGGGCCGATGCAGATCATCCTCATAGAGACGCGAGCGGCGTGGCGGGTGGCAGGGGTGCCCTGCCGTGGCCGCCGGGCTGGGCGGGTCGCGTGCCGGCCGGCCGCAGAGGCCGGAGGCGCAGGGTGGTGCGCCTTGGGCAGGTTCTTCACGACGCGGATGGCTGTGCCCCGTTCCGCTTTCCCCAGTCGCAGCCTGAGTTCGATCCGTGCTGATGCCGCCGGAGGCGCGCGCCATGCTTGCCGCTATCGCGCCGGGCCGCAGGAGATGCGCCGATGGCGGAGGTGACGGGCACCCCGGCCGCCGGGCCGGGCCCCTTCCAGGATGCGGAGAACGCTCTCCGCTGGCTGATCGATGCGCCAGAGGGGGCGGAGGTCGCACCGGTGCTGGCGCTGTTGCGGGCGCCGGGGGCGGACGTGTCGGCCAAGGCGGCCATCGCGTTGCGCCGGGCGGCGGCCGCGGGCGGCCTGCCGCCGGCGCGGC
>NZ_JACTVA010000099.1 GCF_014490485.1 Teichococcus aerophilus
CGGCCGCCTGGGGTGCGGGCGCGGCGGGGGCGGCAGGCGCGCCGAGGGGCACGTCCTCCTCCTTCCCACCGGCGGTGCGCAGCGGCGGCAGGCCGGCCGCCTGGGCGGCGGCCTTCAGCTCGGCCGTGCCACCGGTAGTGCCGATGGGCACGATCTGGATGGCGCGCAGCTCGGCCGCCAGGGTGGCGAAATCCACCTCGTGCGGCGCCATCGCCAGGTCATCGAGGCCGATGACGATGGGGGCATTGCGCAGGAAGCCTGGCGCACGGCGGAACTGATCGCCGATGGCGGGGACGATGATCTCGGGCCGCGCATCCAGCAGCCGCAGTACCAGCAGGTTGAAATTGGCGCCCCGTAACCGGAACGGCTCGAGGCGGGGCTGGGCGGCGGGAGCTGACATCGGTTGCCGAATATATCCTGATGGAGGGCTGACGCGGCGCCCACGCCATGAACGCCATGACAACTTCTATACAGGTCCGGGGCGCCGGGGCGAAGCCCGTCCGCGCAGACCTTTTGCAATCCGTGGTATTCCCGTCACGCTGTGGTGCCGGCGCCGCACCGGGCCTAGAGACTATGCCCGGAAGCCCGCCGGTATTGCCCGGCCGCGCCGCCGGTGGTGGCGCGCCGCGTCACCCGGCGGATTTCCAGGACTGCCCGCTTTGTCATCTCCGACGCCAACCCGGCGGCGGCGATGGCCCGACCGCCTGCCGCGCCCAGGGTGCGGCCCCGGATCTGCGAGAAAGAGCCCGATGCCCAAGCATGTGCCCACGCGGCAGGAATACCGCCGCTTCATCATCATCCCCACCCGCTGGGCGGACCAGGACGCGCTGCAGCACGTCAACAACGCCACCTATTACAGCTATTTCGATACCGCCATCGCCGCCTTCCTGCACGGCACCGGCCTGATGGACGACCTGAATGGCGACGTCACCGCCGTGGCGGTGGAGACGATGTGCCGCTACCACGCCCCGGCCTATTTCCCGGATGTGCTGAGCGTTGGTCTGCGGATCGGCCATATCGGCACCACCTCCGTTCGCTACGAGATCGGTGTCTTCCGGGAGAACGAGGACACGGCCTGTGCCGATGGCCACTTCGTGCATGTCCACGTGGACCGGCGGGAGATGACGCGGACCACGCCGATCCCCCCTGCCATGCATAAGGTACTGGAAACCCTGCTGGTGAAGTGATTCGCCGCTTCCCCGCGCAGCCTGCCCCCGCCAGAGGCAACACGGCGCCCGACGCCTGGGCAGGCGGCGGCACCGGGCCGGGGAATCCCCTCATCGCGGCCTCGCGGCACGCTGGTTGCAAAGCCCCTGGGTAGACACAACCAAAGGGGAGCGTCCGTGACCACGCCTCTGTCGCCTATTCCACGCTCCGCTTCCATGGCCACCCGCACCCAGCCACGCGGCAGCAGCTTCGACGACGCCGCGTGGATGGGCTTGCTGGAAGACGATTCCGCCCTGTTGCGCCAGGCCCGCCCCGGGCAGTTGGACCAGCCCTACGGCACCGCCGCCTGGAACCAGTGGGACCTGTTCCCCGCCGCCGATCCGCATCGGCCCTGCCTGGTGCTGCTGCATGGTGCGGAGCGGCCGGAGCATGAATGGAAGGCCGGGGACTGGCGCCGTTGTTCCGCCCTGGCCGAGGGATTGCGTGCCCATGGCTGGGCCTCCGCCCTACCCGGCCGTGGCCTCTCCCCCGCCGTCAGCCCGACGCGCATCGTCCGCGATACCCATAAGGCGCTGGACTGGCTGGGCGCCCATGGCGCGCAGCACGGCATTTCCGGCCCGGTGGTGCTGGCCGGCTGGGGCGCCGGCGCCGATCTGGCCGCGCTGCTGCTGGACCATCCGCTGGTGAAGGCCGGCGTCGGCATCTGCGGACTTTACGACCTGGAGACGGCGCCGGTCTGCGCCACGGAGCTGGAGGTGATCGCGCTGTCCCCGGTGCGGCTGCCCGTGGTCGGCAAGCCTTTCATCATCGCGCATGACGGGGGCGAGACGGCCGCGGCGGCCGCTGCCTGGCACGCCGCCCGCCAGCAGGGCGGCGGCACCGGCCGGATGATCGGGCTGCCGGGCCAGGGCACCGCGCGCCTGCTGGATTCGCTGCGGGCGCCGGACGGGGCGCTTTGCCGCGCCGTGCTGGACCTGGTGGGTTAGAGCGTGATGGCTTGAGGTGAAACCGCCGAAAGCCTGAACCACGCGACCAACCAAAGGCGGAGAACATGGTGTGTGAACGAATGTGAACGCATCCTGCTCTGACCGTTCCGCATCCGCCCAAACGCAGCGCGGCCCGCGATGTCCACCATCGCGGGCCGCGCATCGTCCAGAGCCTACCCGGCGAACGTGCCGGGCCGGCCCCGGCGGATCAAGCCGGCTTGCGCTCGATCAGCTCGATCTTGTAGCCGTCCGGGTCCTCGACAAAGGCGATGACGGTGGTGCCGAACTTCACCGGGCCGGGCTCGCGGGTGATCTTGGCCCCGGCGGCGCGCAGCGCGTCGCAGGTCGCGTAGATATCCGGCACGCCGATGGCCAGGTGGCCGAAGGCATTGCCCATCTCGTACTTCTCGACGCCGTAATTGTAGGTCAGCTCGATCACGCCGGCGCCCGTGCTCTCCGGCGCGAAGCCGACAAAGGCCAGGGTGTACTTGCCGTCCGGGACGTCGTTGCGGCGCAGTTCCTTCATGCCCAGCAGGCGGGTGTAGAAGTCCACGCTACGGTCCAGGTCGCCAACGCGGATCATGGTGTGCAGGAAGCTGCTCATGACAGGACTCTCCTCAGGTTGGGGCTTCCGCCCATTCCGGGGCGAAAGGGTCGAGCGCCAGCAGGAAGATCCCGGCGGCCTCGGCCGCGGCAAGCGTGGCCGCACGATCGATGATGATGGTGCCGTCCACCTGGATGGCAATGCCGCGCAGGCCGGCGGCGGCCACCCTGGCGACGGTATCCGGCCCAATGACGGGCAGGTCCGCCCGCCGGTCCTGCCCAGGCTTCATGACCTTGACGAACACGCCGCCCGGGCCTTCCCGCTGCAGCCCGCCAGCCCGCGCCAGCATGGAATCGGTGCCCTCGATCGCCTCGACCGCAAGCACCAGCCCCTGCTGCACCACGGCACCCTGGCCGACATCGGCGGCGCCCATGGCGCGCAGCACATAGAGGCCACGGCGGACATCATCCATCGCCTGCTTGTCCGGCCGATGGGTGGTCAACACGCCGGGCGTGTCGACCATCACCTCTGATAGCACCTGGCGAGCTTCGAGGGGGTTGAAGCCTTCCTCCCGCAGCACGCGCACCACGGCGCTCAGCAGCGAGTCGTCGCCGCCAAAGGCCCGCATGCCGATCTTGGGCAGCAGCCGCGCCGCGCCGGCATCCGGCCGCAGCGAGAGGAAGCTGGGCCGGGACACCTTGCCGGCCAGGATCAGGTCCTTCACGCCAGAGGTGCGCAGCCAGTCCAGCATGCGGCCGGCGGCGCCGAGGCGGCAGGTGATGTGGGGATAGGCGGCATAGTCCGCCGCGTCGCCAAAGCCTTCCAGCACGGCCACGTAGACCGGCCGGCCCGCCGCGGCAGCCGAGGCCGCAGCGCGCTGCGGCAGCAGGCCACCACCGGCGATGATGCCCAGCGGGCCACCCAGCGGCGCCCGCAGGCCGACATTGGCCAGGAACCGCGCCTTCGCCGAGCCGGAATCCGCCGTGGCCATGGCCTCAGCCAGCCTCCGCCTCGTCGTCCTCGATCACGCCCCGGCGCGCCTTGCACAGACCGCGATGGCTATCCGCCCGCACGAAGGTGAGGATTTCCTGCACGACCGGATCGGCGCCGTACTGTGCTTCCACATTCGCCAACCGCTCCCCGAACACGCCGGGAGCGCGGAACAGGGCGCGGTAGACGGCGCGGAGCGTGTTGATCTGGCTGCGCGGGAAGCCACGGCGCTTCAGGCCGATCAGGTTCAGGCCGGTCAGCCGCGCCCGATCGCCCATCACGGCGCCGAAGGGGATGACATCGGCCTCGACGCCCGTCATGCCGCCGACGACGACCTGCCGGCCGATGCGGACGAACTGGTGGATGGCCGCGCCGCCGCCGACGAACACCGTGTCGCCGATCTGCACATGGCCGCCCAGCATGACGTTGTTGGCCAGGATGACGTGGTGATCCAGCACGCAGTCATGCCCGATATGGGCGGTGCACATGATCAGGCAGTCGGCGCCCACCTGGGTCAGGCCATGGCCGCCGACGCTGCCGCGATGGATCGTCGCATGCTCGCGGATGATGGTGCGGGCACCGATCTCCACGCGGGTCGGCTCACCCTTGTATTTCAGATCCTGCGGCGGCAGGCCGATGGTGGCGAAGGACATCGCCTGCACCCCGGCGCCCAGCCGCACATCCCCATCGATCACCACGTGGGAGACGAGGGTCACCCCCTCCTCCAGCACCGCTTCGGCGCTGACGGTGCAATAGGGGCCGATGCGGCAGCCGGCGCCGATGGTCGCACCGTCCGCCACGATGGCGGTCGGGTGGATCACGGCGGACGCGTCGATGCCGCGGGACAGAGTCGTCAATTGATCGGCCACCCTCAAACGCCCACGATCATGGCGGTCACGACCGCCTCGGCGACCGTCACGCCTTCGACCCGGGCGACACAGTTGAACTTCCAGACATTGCCGCGCTGCCGCTCCTTCGTCACCGTGATACGGAGCTGGTCACCAGGCCCGACGGGACGGCGGAACTTGCAGTTCTCGATACTCATGAAATAGACCAGCTTGCCGCGCGCGCGCTCGCCCAGCGTCTCGACCACCAGCACGCCGGAGGTCTGCGCCATGGCTTCGACGATCAGCACGCCCGGCATCACCGGGTGGCTGGGGAAGTGGCCCTGGAAGAACGGCTCGTTGATCGTGACGTTCTTGATGCCGACGGCGCTCTCGCCAAGCCGCACGTCGACCATGCGGTCGACCAGCAGGAAGGGGTAGCGATGCGGGATCGCCTGCATGATGCGGGCGATGTCGCAAACCTCGAACCGTTGCGCCTCCGCCCCGCCCTGAGATGCCTGTTCTTCTTGCTGGTCCATGGAAATCAGTCCGTATCTTCTGGCCGTGCCCGGCCGTCATGCACTGGTGCCGGCTTCGCGCCGTGGGCACCGATCTTGCGGAGATAAGAGTTGGCCCGTAGCGAGTCACGCAGGGGCATGGAAGGGGAGCCCATCACGTCCATCCCCGCCGGTACGTCCGCCATCACGCCTGCCTGGGCGCCGATGCGGGCCTTGGAGCCGATCTTGAGATGCCCGGCCAAGCCCGCCTGCCCTGCCACGGTGACGTAGTCGCCCAAGGTGGTGGAGCCCGAGATGCCGACCTGCGACACCAGCACGCAACCCCGCCCGGTCGTTACGTTGTGGCCGATCTGGACCAGATTGTCGAGCCGGGTGCCCGGGCCGATGACCGTGTCGTCCATCGCGCCGCGGTCGATGCAGGCATTGGCGCCGACCTCGACCTCGTCGCCCAGCAGGATACGGCCAAGCTGCGGGATGGTGTGGTAGCGGCCTTCCGGCGTCAGGGTGAAGCCGAACCCCTCCTGCCCCACCCGCGCGCCCTGGTGCAGCGTGACGCGATGGCCGGCCACGCAGAAATTGGCGCTGGAATGGGCGAAGAGCCGGCAGTCGTCGCCGAAGCTGCAGCCATCGCCGATGACCGCGTGCGGGCCAATGATGCAGCGGGCGCCAAGGCGCACACCGGCGCCGATGACGGCGTAGGGGCCGATCTCGCACCCTTCGCCGATCTGGGCATCCGGCGCCACCACGGCGGTGGGGTGGATGCCGGGCTTGGGCAGCGGCTTCGGGTGGAACAGTTCGGCGATGCGCGCGAAGGAGAGGTGCGGCTGTGCCGTGACCAGCGCGGCGGCGCCTTCCGGCACCGAGGCCAGCAAGGCCTCCGGTACCACGACGGCGCCGGCCTGGCTGGCCTTCAGCGCGGCCAGCCAGCGGCGGTTGTCGATGAAGCTGACATCCTCGGGCCCCGCGGAGCCGAGGGGTGCCACGCCACGCAGCCGCCGCGCTTCGTCCCCCACCGCGCGGGCGCCGGATACCGCCGCGAGATGCGCCAGATCATGCGGCCCCGTGGCCGGGTAGAAGCGCGGATCGACCGCCATGGCCGCCTTCAGTTCCGCCGGGGCTGCGCGCCCTGGGCCGGCGCGCGCGGCGCCGACGGGTTCTGCGCCGCCGCCGGGGCGGGCGCATCCTCGGCCGGAATGGTCGCGGTGCGCAGCACGCGGTTCAGCTGCGCCGTCACTTCGGCGGACAGGTCGAAGGGCGGCTCGTTGAAGATCACCAGCGGGCGCGGCAGCACCAGGTTCACCTTGCGGCTGGCCGCCACCTGGCGGATCACCACCGCCAGTGCCTGCTCGATCTCCATCAGCGCGCCCTGGGCGGCCTGCTCGATATTACGCGAGCGGTCGCGGAAGATGCGCTGGGCATCCTGCACGCGGTCCTGCAGGTCACGCTCCTTGGCGCGCAGGTCCTCGGGCGACAGGGTGGCGCGCTGCGCGGCCAGGGCCTGCTGCTCGTCCCGCCAGCGGGCCTGCTCCTTCTGGAGGTCCTCGTTCAGCTTGGCGCGGCGCTTCTCGATCTCTTCCCGCACCTGGTTGAAGGCGGTGGAGTTGCGCTGCACTTCCGGCACGTCGACGATGCCGATAACGGCGGCCGGCGGCTGCTCGCCCGGCGGCAGCGGCGCGGGGTTGGGCTGCACGGCGCGCTGCGGCGCCTGGGCCGGCCGCTGCGCC